>JAUXWZ010000190.1 GCA_030684835.1 Beijerinckiaceae bacterium | reverse complement strand
TGATTGCGCTGTTCCAGTGGGCGATCAAAGAGAAGTTGAGTTACCTGCAAACGGTCATCGATGCCGGCGCTCTCGGCAGCTTTGTCGAGATGTCGACCAAGACCATCCCGCTCGGTCTGTCGCATCCCTACGGCGGCGGTCGCGGCGTTACCGGCGGCGGCGAATGCATCGCCATCCGCTGGCCAGTCGGCCAGCACGTCATCGACGATGTCCTTGAATACGTCGGATGGCCGGACCTTCCCGAGCACGTCGACGATGTTGAAGCACAGCGCGTCGCCGCCCGGCAACTTGCATTCACGTGAGAATGAACCAGTCATCAGGAGTAAAAGTCATGAGTAAACTTGCACGTCCGATCACCCCGGACGAGGTCGCCGCCTACCGCGAGGCTGGCGTCGTTCTGCTACGCGGCGTTATCGACCTCGCGACGGTGAATTCGCTTCGCCGCAGCATCGACGAGGCCGTGCGCACGATGGAACAGAGCGCGGCCGGCTACAATCTCAGCCAGCTCACCAGCGCCATCGAGGCCTACGACAAGGCGACGCTGGAATCGAAGAGCGAAGGTCAGCACAACGTCGCCGCGATCGCCGAGCACATCCTGTCCACCGGAAAGCCGTTCCTCAAGGACGAAGCCGCCAGCGGCAAAGGCAGCTTCCTGCTTGATACCGGTATCGGCGCGCGTCTTCGTGAGTTCAAGCGGTTCACCCTGAACGGCCCCGGCCCGGAGATCTCCGCCGCCCTGCTGGGCAGCGACAAGGTCAATTTCTTTGGCGACCAGATCTTCGTCAAGGAGCCCGGCACCGCCGCCCGTACCGCCTTCCACCAGGACGCCACCTATTTCGAGATCGACGGCGATCAGTGCTGCGTGCTGTGGATCCCGGTCGATCCGGTGCCGAAGGATAACGGCGCGATGATGTACTGGCGCGGCTCGCACAAGACCGGCACGCTCTATCAGCCCAACGTGTTCGTCTCGCAGGCGCCGCTTCCCGGGGCTCAGGGCGAAGCGATAC
>JAUXWZ010000143.1 GCA_030684835.1 Beijerinckiaceae bacterium | reverse complement strand
CTCTAGAAAATCCAACGCTGTGAAGCGTGTAGCATGGTGTTCGCTAACGAAGTTTTCCACGCCAGATCAGCACGCCGCCGACACTCAACCCAATGCCCATGTTCAGGCGTTTGGTCGGATGCCAGGTTTGGACTCGAGCGGGCTTCACGCGGGTGTCCGCATTCCGGGTGCTGAGCTGGAACAGAAATGCTTACTTTCCATCCCGGTCGGAATCCCCGGGGACCGCACGCTCGACGGAATCGCTTACACGCTGCCAGGAGTCGCGGCTCGCATGTTTGGCACGATCCCAGAGAAGTGGCCCCGCAAATCTGAACAACGCTATAAGTGGAAACTCCGGGCACAATGCCGGACCGAGACCGGTCTGGCAATAAGGAGTTTTTGATGAAGAAGAAGGCATCGGGACGGCGCACGCGCCGTATCCACAATCCGGTGTTCAAGGCACAAGTGGCCTTGGCCGCCCTGCGAGAAGACCGGACCATGGCCGAGCTGTGCGCACAGTTCGAGCTGCATCCGAACCAGATCGGCGAATGGAAGAAGCAGTTGCTGGAGCATGCCGCGGAGGTATTTGCCGGCGGTGCGTCACCCGAGCCGGTGAATCTGGCCCCGCTGCATGCCAAGATCGGCCAGCTGGCGCTGGAGAATGATTTTTTAGAAAGCGCGCTCACCAAAGCGGGATTGCTGAGCGCAAAGCCATGATCGACCGAGACCATAAACTCAGCATCACGCGTCAAGCCAGCCTGCTGAACATCAGCCGAGGAACGGTCTATTACCTGCCGCAACCGGTTAGCCCGGCTGATCTGACGCTCATGCGCAGACTCGACGAACTGCACCTGGAACACCCCTTCATGGGAGCGCGCATGCTGCGCGACCAATTGGCCCGGCAGGGCATCCATACTGGCCGGCGGCATATCCGCACGCTGATGCTGCGCATGGGCATTGAGGCGCTGACGCCGCAGCCCGGCACCAGTAAACGTGCGCCCGGGCACAAGGTCTATCCATATCTGCTGCGCAAGCTGGCGATCATCCGCGCCAACCAGGTCTGGGCGCTGGACACGACCTACATCCCCATGGCGCGGGGCTTCGTCTATCTCACCGCCGTGGTGGACGTAGCCAGCCGAAAAGTACTCGCGCACAAGGTGGCGATTACGATGGAAGCCATGCACGCCAAAGAGGTGATCGAGCAGGCATTCGCCCGCTACGACGCCCCTGAGATCGTCAACACCGACCAGGGCAGCCAGTTCACCGCGATCGAGTTCACCGACGCGGTTCTGGCCCGCGGCTGCAAGCTGTCCATGGACGGGCGCGGCGCCTGGCGGGACAACGTCTTTGTGGAGCGCCTGTGGCGCAGCGTCAAATACGAACGCGTCTACCTGAAGGCCTACGACGGCGTGAGCGCGGCTCGGGCGGACATTGCCGACTACCTCAACTGGTACAACACGCATCGTCCGCACTCGAGTCTGGAGCGACTGACGCCGCATGAAAAATACTGGGCTGTCTTGCCGCAGTTGAAGTTGGCCGCGTAAGATGAATTCTTTGGTGCGCCCCGAGACACCGCTCACAACCCGCCCGGAATCCACTTATAAATCGGGGAAAGTTGTTCAAACAAACGGGGCCACTTCTCAAGCTTCAGACTGGAGTTATGGACGAGGCCGACCGCCAAGCGGTTAATGCAGCCATTGAAAAAATGAAAGGATTCCCACTCTATATCGACGAGTCTCCCGCTAAGTCAGCAGACGAGATCAAATCTGCATGTCACGAATTCATTTCGCGGCATGGAAAGCTAGGTTTGATTGTCATCGACGATCTTCAGTCGATAGGGTCTTCCAATCCAAATGAGGACGGAGCAGAAAGATATGAACGGGTGATGTCCTCACTAAAAAGATTAGCGAGTGAGACGGATACCCCAGTGATATTACTTTCCCGACTTAGTGCCCTTTTAGACGAACGCGAGG
>JAUXWZ010000178.1 GCA_030684835.1 Beijerinckiaceae bacterium | reverse complement strand
CACATCCTTCAAGTCGGGCGCGCGCTCCAGCGCCACCTGAACGAGGATGAATATCTTCTTTTCCGCGAGCCAGTGCGGGTGGTTGGCTTTCCACGAATGCCAGGAGTTCGAGCCGCGCCCCCCGACTTCGCCGCGCTCCATCGCGAGGTTGACGTCGTTACCGCCGGGATAGCCGGTAACCACTTTGAATTTCGTGCCAAGGATCTGGTTCATCGCCTGCGGATAGATCGCGGACGTCGAGGCCGCGCCTGGCGCGCCGACCACCAGCTCCTTGGTGAACACGTCCTCGATCTTGGTGATGCCGGTCGTGTGCCAGGAGTTGAGGACGTTCGGTGAATTCGTCGTGTTGCCGATCCAGCCGAATTCGCGCACGTCGAACTGCACTTCCTTGGAGCCGATGGCCTGAAGCGTCGGCATATTCTGGAAGATCGTATGCAGGACAGAGCCGTCGCGCGGCGCCGCCTTGGCGAGAAAGTTCGCGGCCGCGATACCAAGTCCGCCGGGCATATTGCGCACAACGACGTTGGGGTTGCCGGGAAGCAGGCGCGGGAAGTGGCGCGACATAAGCCGCGAGCGCAGGTCGTAGTCGCCGCCGGGCGAAGTGGGCACGATGTAGTCGATCGATTTGCTGCGCCAAAATTCTTCCGGCGACTGCGCCTGCGCCGCCAGCGGCGCGATGGTGAGCGTTGCGGCAAGCGCAACCGTGCGTGATATCGAGCTCATGTATTCCTCCCTTGTTGTTCTGGTCAGAAGCTCGAGGCGGAGATTGGTGCGCGGCGAGTACGATTGCAAGCGCTGAGGGCGCTAGACCGATGTGGGCATAGTCGCCTACGGTCGCGGACGCGAATCCGGGCGCTGGAATGGGACATTTCACCTTCTATGAATTCTTCGCTGGAGGCGGAATGGCGCGCGCCGGGTTGGGCGCGGGCTGGTCGTGCCTGTTCGCGAACGATTTCGACCCTGCCAAGGGCGTAGCGTACGCGGCCAACTGGGGCGCTGATTCTCTTCGCATTGGGGATATTCACAAACTCAAGGCGGGCGATCTGCCGGGCCGCGCAGATCTCGCGTGGGCGTCTTTTCCCTGTCAGGATTTGTCGCTTGCAGGCGCGAAGGCGGGACTATCAGGCGCAAGGTCGGGCGCGTTCTGGGCTTATCGTGACCTGATTGGGAAGCTCGCGGACCAGGGCAGGGCGCCTGCAATTCTCGCGCTGGAAAACGTCGTGGGCGCGCTCACCTCTCAGGGAGGTCGGGACTTTGCCGTTCTGTGCGAGGCGCTTCACGCGCTGGGCTACCGGGTCGGCGCAATGGTCATTGATGCTGCGCTCTTTACGTCACAATCGCGCCCGCGTTTGTTTGTCGTAGCCGTGCGGGGCGATCTTCGCGTTCCGAGCGCCCTCATTGCGCGCTCGCCCGACCCGGCCCACGCGCCGCCCGCCTTGCTGCGCGCGCGCGCTCTCATGGCGCCTGACGTGCTGCACGACTGGGTCTGGTGGGCGCCGCCCGCGCCTGCCGCACGTAACACCGAACTCATCGACGTGATCGAGCGCGAGCCAACTGATGTGGCGTGGCACACGCCCGCGCAGACCCAGCGATTGCTGGACCTGATGTCGCCCGCCAATCTCGCCAAGATGCATGCGGCGCAAGCCAAAGGCGCCATGCAGGTTGGCGCAATCTACCGGCGCACGCGCGCTGATGGCGCAGGAGGGAAGGCGCAGAGAGCGGAGGTCCGCTTCGACGGTCTTGCGGGGTGTCTGCGTACACCGGGCGGCGGATCAAGCCGTCAATTTCTGATCTTCGTAGAGGGCGCCCGGATTCGCTCGCGTCTGCTTTGCGGACGTGAAGCCGCACGGCTGATGGGTTTGGCTGACGAGTATCGTCTGCCGAACCGCTACACCGACGCCTATCATTTGCTGGGGGATGGTGTCGCGCCGCCCGTCGTGCGTCACCTGGCGCAGCACATTTTTGAGCCGTTGCTAGAAGCAGCCGCGCAACGCGGCGCAGCGGCATGACGCGCGCGGAAGATCCAGTTGTCCGCTCCGCGACGATGCGCGCGGTGAAGTCGCGCAACACTGCGCCCGAGCGAAAGGTGCGAGCGCTCCTTCGGCCGATTGCGCCGGGGTATCGGTTGCATCGCACGGATATCCCCGGCAAGCCGGACATCGCCTGGCCGGGGAGGAAGCGTGCGCTCTTCGTGCATGGCTGTTTCTGGCATGGCCATAATTGCGCACGCGGCGCCCGGGCGCCGAAGTCCAATGCCGATTATTGGCAGGCGAAGATTGCCCGCAATCATGCGCGCGACGAGGTCAACATGACAACGCTCGCGCAGCAGGGCTGGCGAGCGTTGATCGTGTGGGAGTGCGAGTTGAAGGACGAGGCGGCGCTGCGCGAAAAGCTGGCCGCCTTCGTGTGCGACGATCAGGGAATGCGGATGTCGAACGAGTAACCAACGATCGCGCCGAACGTCCACTGGTTTGCGGAACCGGTCAGCCGCGTGATGGAGCTGTCAGCCGCGTCGCCCACAAGCCGGTCGTAGCGGGCGTAGCCCGTCAGTTCCCACTGCGGATTGAACTTGTAGCTGGCAAAGCCGGCGACGCCGAGCGAGTTGAGACCGGCGCTGGCCCTGTAAACGGGCAGGCCGCTGGTGACGGATTCAGGCAGAGTCACTGTGAAATAGGCGTTCTGGTAATTGCTGCTGGCGATGCGCGCCCGCGGGCCAAGAGCAAACGTCCAGGAGCCAGACCGCAAGAGGCCGTCGGCGCCAAAGTCTGCGACCACACCCTTGTGTCCATGGAAGCCGTAGCGAACGTCGACGCGACCACGGATAAAATCTGTCGGCCAATATTCGACGAAAGCGCCGGACTCAAGCGTCCACGGCACCTTGTTCAAGCCAAGAAGCTCGATGTCGTCGGAGGATGAGCGTGAGCCGAGATAACGGAACGACGGACCCATGCGCAGGCCGCCCGACCTGATGAGCGCCATCGAAATCGCATCATCGGGGGCGCCGTAAGTGTCCAGCGTGCCCGCGCGCCGTACCTTGAAGCTTGGAAAGCCAAAGACGGTGAACTCGTCCGAGCCCGGATATTTCGGCGAGGCGACCACGTTGCCGCGCGCCGTAACGGTCCAATCGCCGGAGAGAAAAGAAAACGGGCTTTCCCATTGCGCAGATGCTGAGGCGGGAAGGGCAATCGCGGCAGCGCCGGCAAGCAGGCTCAGTAGTCTACGCGAGGTCATTCACCGGTCTCCAAGGGAAGCAATTTATCTTGACAATATATCGCCCTGATTGCCGGGTGTCGAACTTGGCTGGATGAAATTTGTGTTCTTGCGAACACGTGCTTTGAACCCGTTGCGCAATTGCCGCACTCTGGCGACTCCTTTACGGTTTGGCGATGCTCATTGAGAACAGACCAGCGTCATTCCTGGGCGTCGAGAACTCCGTCCTGGGCCGTCCTTGGCGCGATCGTCTGGACCTGAAAGCCCGCGCGATGGCTGAGGCAATCGTCCAGCAGCATGGTCTTCCCGACGCGCTCTCACGCGTGCTCGCGGGGCGTGGCGTGGGGTGCGATGACTGCCTTGCGTTTCTCGAGCCGACCATCCGCGCCTTGATGCCCGATCCCTCGGCGCTCGCCGACATGGACAGCGCCGCTGCTCGAATTGCGCATGCCGCCGAACGGGGCGAGACGGTCGCTATTTTTGGTGATTATGACGTAGATGGAGCGTGTTCGTCAGCTTTGCTCGCGCAGTTTCTAAACGCGTGTGGGGCACCGAACATGATCCATATCCCCGACCGGATCTTCGAGGGATACGGTCCCAACAGCGACGCAATCCGCGCCCTGCGCCAACGCGGCGCATCATTGCTCGTCACGGTTGACTGCGGCGTGACAAGCCACGGCCCGTTGGCGGACGCTGCGGCTGTCGGCCTGGACGTGGTGGTGCTGGACCACCATCAGGCGCCGGTCGATCTGCCGAAGGCGCACGCCATCGTTAATCCGAATCGACAGGACGATCTGTCGGGCCTTGGGCATTTGTGCGCTGCGGGCGTCACGTTCATGGCGTTAGTCGCGACAAACCGAATTCTACGGAAGCGCGGGTTCTGGACCGCCTCGCGGCCCGCGCCCGATCTCATGGCGATGGTGGATCTCGTTGCGCTGGCGACGGTGGCTGACGTCGTGCCTTTGAAGGGGCTCAACCGCGCCTTCGTGCTGCGTGGGCTGGACATCATGCATCAGCGTGGCCGGCCCGGCCTGCGGGCGTTGTTCGATGCCGCCCGCGCGAGCGGCCCCCCACGGGCGCAAGCGCTGGGCTTTCTGATTGGCCCGCGCATCAATGCGGGTGGGCGCATTGGCGACGCGGGTCTTGGCGCCCGGCTGCTGCTGGAGCACGACGACGTGGAGGCGGACCGCATCGCCGCCGAACTCGATCTTCTCAACCGGGAGCGACAGGAAATTGAAGCGGTAGCGGTGGCGGAAGCTTACGCGGAGGCTTTGGCCGCTTTGGGCGACGCTGACGACGCCAGCGTGATCGTGACTGCTGCTGAAGGCTGGCACCCCGGCGTAGTCGGGCTTGTCGCGGCGCGGCTAAAGGAGCGATTCGGCCGTCCGGCTGTGGCTATCTCGCTGGGCGAGTCGATGGGGACTGGATCGGCGCGGTCTGTGCCCGGCGCGGACATCGGCGCTGCTGTGCGCGGCGCTGTCGACGCTGGCGTGCTCATCAAGGGGGGCGGCCACGCCATGGCGGCGGGCCTCACCATCGAGCGGACGCGGCTGGGTGACCTGCGCGCTTTTCTCGAAGCGCGCCTTGCCGCCGCCGTCACGGAAGCGCGTCGCGACAACGCGTTGCTGATCGACGCAGCCCTGACTGCGGGCGGCGCACGACCTGAACTCGTCAATGAAATCGAACGGGCAGGGCCGTTTGGTTCGGGCAGCCCAGACCCCATTTTCGCCTTCCCGGACCACATCGTCGCGGACGCGGCCATCGTCGGGGGCTCGCACGTGCGGGTGCGTCTCGAATCACGCGACAGATCGCGGCTCAGCGCGATCGCCTTCCGGTGCGCCGACCAGCCGCTCGGCAAGGCGCTTCTGGGCGCGCGCGGCGAAGCGCTGCACGTGGCGGGAACCTTGTCGCTCGACAGATGGGGCGGCGCCGAAAAAACGAGCCTGCGAATCGTCGACGTGGCGCGGCGGGTGTAGGTCTGTGGGCAGGCTTGGGCTGGGCGCTCGCCAGATTCTTGGCAATGCAATTGTCGCTCGCAACGCCCGCTTGTCACAATTTCAGCCCTGCTAGCGGGCCATACTTTGTTTGCGACAACCCGCCGCTCGTCTCTCAAGCCCCCGAGCGGCAATCCACACTTGCAAACCGGGGCCCCTGCGCTTATACGGGCGCTGCTCGCAGCACACACGCAGCTTGAGCCCGCGCCCATCGTCTAGCGGTCTAGGACGTCGCCCTTTCACGGCGAAAACAGGGGTTCGATTCCCCTTGGGCGCACCAATGAATTCAATGACTTATCATATCTAAATCTCGCGTTGAGACTTCCCAACCAAAGATCGACCCGAGATTGAAGGTCCGTGCTTGGGGCTGGAACCCGTGACAACGGACGAGGTTTCAGTACGCAGGGTGGGTCACCTTGGAGGGGAGCTCCCAATGGGTTGGCTGCTCGGAGCAGTTTTCGAATGGTCGGTGAAGAACACGCTCAAGCATGCTTGGCGCATCCCCGTCGAAGATCGGCGGCACGCACTGGTCACGGAGATTCTGAACGCAATGAAGGAGGTGAGCGAAGCTCACGCTTTGCCCCACAGTGGATACGTTATCTCTCTTCAACACGCTGTTCAAAGGGCACGGGCGAACAGGCACATGGCCATTTATCTCGGTGCCCGTTCCCAGACGAACCCCATTTGGAACGCAACAGCACTCGCGGAGGATCTTTTGATGGCCCATGGGCTCTGCGCTACCGGCAGGATCTCGCGGAAACGGCGTGACCGGATCGAAAATGCCGTCTGTGAGCTGTTTAATCGCAGCGCAGACTCGGAAAATCAAAGATGCTTGCGTGAGCTTCGCTCAAGTCGAGTAAGCTAGATTCGTGGACATAAGGCTAGTTCAATGGTTCTCTTAGTGACGAAATGCCCCCATTGCTTGGCCGACAAGGTCAGCATGCAAAGCTGCACTGCACCGGTGACCAAGTCAGCTGGGCGCATCATTGTTGCTTTTTTCAATGCCCAGCTTGTGAAATGCCTGTGAGCGCTTGGGTCACGCCTAGGCAGGCGTCACAGCACGACCTGAGCGCAATTCAGCGTTTCGACGGAACTCTTGAGCGCGCTGACTGGGCCGTCATAAAAATCTGGCCTAAAGTACAAGATCCAGCTGCTCCGAACCATGTTCCTCCCCCCATCGGGCGTGCGTTCGCGCAAGCGGAGAATGCAGCGGCGCGCAAGGATTATGAGCTTGCCGGGATGGGGTACCGGCGAACGCTTGAATTGGCAGTGAAGGATTGCTCTTCTGATTTAGAAGTAGCGCCGCGAAACTTGTACGAGAAGCTTGAGAGCCTATCAAAGACGGGTGCCCTGACGCGGCAAATGACGGAATGGGCGCACATCGTCCGCACAATTGGCAACGGCAGCGCCCATGATCAGGGCGAACCGAGTTCAAATGACATTGAGGATCTCGCCGCCTTCACACGTGTGTTTCTGGAGTATGTATACACACTCCCCGAGAAGGTTCGCCAGCGCTCGAAGACATAGGTTTTTTTTGCGTCGGCTAGAACCTCGCTCCCGGACTCTTTTCACAGATCTCGAAGTAATTTACTGCGAGCCAGCCAGGAACAGAGGTGGTCATGCGTTCCTCGGCCTTTCCGTTGATGCGATCCAACCAGCCTTCTGTGATCAGAGTGGCACGCTGACTCCACGTGATGTGCGAGCGTGAAATGCTAGTGATTGTTGGCCCTTCCGGCTCTGCATTGTGACGCACGGTCTTCTTGATTGTATCGATAATGATGATTTCGCCCGTCCATTCGCGGTTTGATTTGACCTCTCCCTTTTCATAGAAGATGGTTCGCCCGCTGCAATTCAGGATCATCTCCTCGGACGAAGCTACATTCGACATGAGGGCTGCCACCGCAGCGAGACTGACAACAAGCGACATTTTCATAAGCGGAACCCCAGTGCGGCTTGATAATGTGCTAATGGCAGCTTCCTGAACTGATATCGCCGATCCCCACATCATACAACATGAACGGATACCCCTTCATCCAAGTGTGAATAGTTAAGGTGAATCGCAGGGGAAGGCGCTCATCGGAAGAAGTGAGGATCCAGGAGCTATTAAAGTTGCCTCGCCTGACAATCGTCCACTTAACTTCCCGCCATATAAACTGGCCGTCCACAAACCCGGAAGCACGATCGAATTTGAATTTGCCGCCGATTATGTCGGAAGCATTCTTTAGATCCTTCTGAATGGCCCCTTGCTTCGACATCTCATAAATGTTTTCGACGGTGCAGAGCATTAAATCTGCCGCGCTTGCGGGTGCCGATGCGAGTAACGCTACAAGTCCAAGTATGTACCGCATCTCAGCTCCCCTAAACGCAAAGTCTTCATCAGCTCTTAACACCTTTAGGCAGTAAATGCGCCGTGCCTTTCGTCCCGTCAATTCATCATCTTCCGCAGCGCATCCGTCAGCCCGCCTTGCGGTGTAGCGTCCAACTCGGCGAAAGCCTGCGAGGCATCGTCCTCGTTCATGAAGAGCACAGCGGCTCTAACAGCATTCGCCGCCCCATACTTGCCGACGACGACCACGCGGCCCTGCGCGTCAACCGCGCACTTGTGGCGGGCCATAAATGTGTGAAAAGCGGCGTCTAGAAGATGTGGCTTAACGCCTACATTTCGTAAGCCGGCGCGCACACTGGAAGCAATCAGGTCGGCGTCATTGGCCCGTTTGAGATGCGCGTTTTCATTTTTCAATCTGTTGTGCGCAATGGCCTTGTCCATCTCGCGAACGAAGTGGTCGCGGATGGTGGGGTCCAGCACAAACTTGCCTTCGTCGCTCTCGACGTAGAAATTGCGCAACCCCTCGGATATTTCGTCAGCCGAAGCGATGGTGCTGGAAAGACGCTCCGCGCGCTCCTTGAGTTCTTCTAGATCGACGTTGAATGAGAGTTCAATGGACATTGCGCTTTTCCTTACTCGGCTGCCGCCTTGTGATTGGCGATGGTGTTTTGAGTCGCGTCGTGGATCGCGTTGTTGGCAGCCTTGGCTGCGGCGACGGCTGCATCGGCTTGCGGCGTCACGTGCGCGACGAAATCTAGGAACGCCCGTCCGCCTCGGTCGAAATCCTCCATCGCGGCTTTCAACCGTTGCTCACGGGCGAGTGCATCGGCGTGGTGCTTGGCCCGCCAACCGTGCTGGCGCATGGCCCTTTCCTCTTCGGTGAGACCGGACAACCATGAAGGCGCGTTCAGCATTGATGAGATCGTCGCATGGTCGCCTTGCTCGATTGCCACTGCGATGATCTGTGCGCGTTCGGCGCGGGGCAAGGAGCGCAGGGCATTGCGTATCTCTTGCGCGTTGCGCGGCTCGGAGGGTGGGGCTGAGTCTTGTGCTATCTGTTCCAGCTCCTTGGCAGCACGCGCTCGTGCGCCGTCGAGGCGCCTGGTCGCTTGCTCGGCGAGAACCTTGATCGTCATCTTCGCGTCGATCTGGCGCTGGGCCAACGGCCTGCTTTCGTCGCTCATAATGGCGGAGGCTGCGCCCTCGATCTTGCTGCCGAGATCGTGCGCTGCCGCGAACGCCTTTGACAACTCGCTCAACGCGTCGTCCTGAATGGTCAGGCGAGTGCGTGGATCGCGTTCAAAGTGTTGATCTATCGTCCGATGATCGAGGCTTAGGGGAACGCGGCTGGCCATCTCTATATCCTCTCAGTTCACGCGAACGTTGCTGACCACAACTGAGCCGCGTCGCCATGCGCGGGGTTTGTCTTCTTGAGTCACTTCTAGCCAGTGGATCGGCGCGCCTATGATGGCGTGCATGCCGTAGAACACTCTGGCCTTCGGCCGGGCGACCAAGGCGAGGGCGCCTGCGACGGCGTTGGCAATGTCATCATGCGCGCCCGAGGCATGGTCGATGCTGTCGCGTCCCCCACGCGCGGTGCGGCGTTGCAGCCCGGTGAGTTGTGCGATGAGGCGCTTGTCATCCAACAGCGACACGCGTCCGGAGTTGAGCAGTGGTAGCAAGGTGAGATAAAGCTCCGACTTGGTGCGCTCGCTGGGCGCGTATTTGATCCCGCACTTGCGGAACTGTTCGCGTGGCCATTCGCCCGCGTAACGGTCGCCGGTCACTGTCGTCACGCCATAGTGGCGCAACAGGCTCGCGAACTCTTGCACAACCGCCTCGGGCGAGAATGGCGGGCGCACTTCGCGCACCGCATCGAGGACCGCGAACCCCTTAGCGTCCATGTGCGCAATGGCCAGTGTCATGGCGTCGGCGCTGCCGCCGCTGGGATCCACGAAAGCCCAGTGCCGGTGATCAGGCGAGGGGGCGCGTTCAAAGGTGCGCTCGGCGACGCAGGCTTGGATTGCCTCGCTGGTCACGAGCCTGTCACCGTCGCTGCGGAACTCGGCATAGAACTCACTGCGAGCGGCGATGGGGTCGGCTTCCATCGCTTCGTCGATGATGGATTGCCGCACCAAAGGATTGAGGGCGCGCGTGGGGGCGTGCACGACTAGGGTCGGATCGTCGTCAATGCCGTAGTGGCGCTTGTGCGCGTCGAACAGTGCGCCGCGGCGCCCGAACGGTGAGCTCGCGGCCAACAGCATGGCCTGCGGGATCATGGCCATTGCTGGACGGAGGGAGTTGAGGATTTCAGTGTCGGGCGCGGCGCTGCCTTCCTGCTGCCAAAACGCGATCTCGTCGCACAAGGCGGCCACCAACGTGTATCCGCGCGTGCTGCGGAAACTGGCGGTGCTGATTTCAATGCTCACTTGCCCTGCGAGGTCGAAGGCGTCGGCCGTTTCGCGCTGGAGCATCGCCTTGAGTAATGGGGTGTTCATCAGCAAGCCGCGCACAAAGCGAAAGATCACGCGCGCTTGCCGCCGGTCGCTGGCGATGATGAGCACGGTGGCGCGCTCTCCGGGTTGAAGGTAGCGGCGATGGTCATGGAAGCAGGCAAGGTAAACCGCGACCAGTGCGAGGATGAAACTCTTGCCTGCGCGCCTGCCGCACACGAGCCACGTCTCGCGCGCCTGCTTGGTGGGCGGGGCTGTGCGACCCGTGAGCTCCCGATAGGTCGCCAGCTGCGCTTCGTCCATGGGCAGCGCGAAGATGGCGGCGAGGATGGCGCGCCACGCGGCCCAGGAACTTGCGTCGCGGCCCTTGCGATGGAACCACAGGCGGAACAGGTTGGGGTCCTCGATGGCTGCGAGAATGTTCACGGGTTGAGCTCCAAGCCTGAGCGACGGTCGAAGCCCTCGTTCTCATCGTCGTCGTCTGGAAACGGTTGTTGCGTGGCGGCTTCGAGGTAGTCGCTCAAGATGGGAACGACGCTGCGCATGCGGCGCTCGATGCCGATGCGGCTTGCGATCCTTACGAGTGTTGAGGAGAGAAGGGCGTGGTCGGCGAGGTTGATGTCCTCGCCGTTGACGAGGCGCGCCTCCAATGCCTCGGCTAGACATGCCGAGGCTGCGAAGCGACGACACAATTGGAGGCGCGCCTCGCTTAAGCGATCAGCGCCGCCTTGGTCCTCGGCGAGCTGCGAGAGAATGTCCCGGTAGCGACGGGCGATCAGCGTGCGCCCATCGACCTTGGGCAGCGCGTGGCGCTCGTTCGTCAAGCGGCTGCGTCCCTGGGGTA
This sequence comes from Beijerinckiaceae bacterium, assembly GCA_030684835.1. Taxonomy (GTDB): domain Bacteria; phylum Pseudomonadota; class Alphaproteobacteria; order Rhizobiales; family Beijerinckiaceae; genus Terripilifer. Next base: position 5,841 of record JAUXWZ010000178.1, on the reverse strand, counting down.
GCCGGGGCCGCAATCTGGGGGCTTTCGTCTCGCTTTTCCGCACCGTGTTTGGTCGCAAGTTTGGTTTCTCGTTCGATGATTATCTCTCGAAAATGCGAGAAGCGCCTTACAAGTGTTGGTTTCTGATAGTTTGCGGTTGCTAAGGTTTTCGCCGTGCGCGGGCGAAGGCGCGTGGATCCGCTTTGTTGAAAGGCGCGGTGGATTGCGCAACGGATAAGTCAGCTGGAGCTAAGGATGTGGTGGGGGCAGATCGCGGACCTCGCGGACCAAGGGTCTCAGAGCGACGATTGGGGGGGTATGTGGGGGTTCGGGGGGGTATTTATATTCTCGGCGCGAAAATACCAGGAGATAATACCAATTTATTAGACTGGCGAAAATTACCCCCCCAAACCCCGCTATCCCCCCGCCTTATCCGCCACAGCAATCCGATACCGAGCTCCTTTCCTATCGTTACGGGTGGCCATTGTGAGGGACAGTCCTGCGTGCCATTGCCCTTTGATCTTGCGAAACCATCCTTGGATTTTCTGCGGATCGATAGTGTCCGCCTTACCCCCTCTCTCCATTACTTCTTCGAGTAGCACTGCACGGAGTTCAGAATTACGATACGCCCCCATTCTACCATTCGAATCATATGCATTCGCGGCATCAACGACCGCCGCTTGCGTGAAAGTACTTGAGCCAAAGATCGACTGCGCTTGTTGAAGGAATGTCCGTGCGCGAATTCGTTCGGAGTCTTCTTCGCGGGCACGCACCATGCTCTTGACCGGATCAAGCTCGCCTAGCCAGATCAGCGGCTCCCGAACGGCCCGCGACCATTCGCCGAAACTTCCCAACGGGTGGCATTGATCCCTCGTCACCTTGTCGGAGGCTTCTCGATAGGCGCGCATGATGGTGAGACACGCAGCGATGAGCGCGCCGCGATTGTCAAACGCATATTGCAGAGCGTCGGGCCGTTTGAATTCCCGCGTCTCAGGCGTTTCACACTTGGCGTCAAGCCGACAGACAAACGATCTGCGCACCATGTCGCCAACCGGACCAACGTTGTTACCGGTCGCAAACACCGTTCCGCGCCATTCGCACTCCGGCGTTGCGCTCTGACCGAGAATGCGCACCTTCACATACGGTTGCTCGATCATTTGGCATAGCAACACTGTATCAATGTCGGTCGTGCAATTGTCGATTGATATGATCGTCGGGCCTTCCAACAGTATTGAAGCGAGTTTCTTGTCTGTCTCAGCAACATCGCGACCTGCGGTAATAACCGGACATTCCAGCCCGCGCAGGATCACCGATATCAGATTGACCAGATAACTCTTTCCTGTCCCAGCTGTCGTCGCGCTGATCATGAACATCGGGCACAGCACAAACGCCCCGCGTCCAATCGCTGAAAGCAAGCCTGCCAACGCGACTGCTCTATCTTCGACGCCGACGAACGGGAATTCATCGAACAGACAGTGCAGCAGCTTCAAAGCTTCCTCCGCATCCTGTTTCGTCGGCGCGGCGGGGATTGTGGGCATGATCAGCGATGGATCATCGGTCAGCCACAACCGCGTTGCCCCATCGTATCCGGGGTGTGTGATGATCGACCCATCGGGCCGCATCGTCGGCGCAGTGATCACGCCTGCAATCGACTTCAACATTTTCCAGTCGCCATGCGTCAGCAGGCTAATCAACGCGTCCATCGGTGCCTTGCATTCGGTCAGCGCCTCCTTGTCTTTCCTTCGGCCATCGCGTTTTACGAACGTTGCCGCATACTTCGTCACGCAATAGGCTATGTTTTGCGGTCCCAATCGTTGCAGGATCGTCGTGGGCGTCTTGCCTCCCTTCTTGGTATCGTAATCCTTCGTCACTGGTTGCACGAGCGCGCGGCCGCGAACGAATACAGGCGCATTGTTGAGAACGAGGGCGCTTTCGATTTGATCGGCCAACTCCGAAACATTGGTCACGATCTCAATCGGCAACAGCTTCTTTTGAATGACTTTGAACTTCGGTTGATCGTTAGGCATTGCAGCGCCCCTTTATAACTAGATCATTGAAATCGTTGCCAATTTCAGCCGGTATCAGGTGCGTCACTCTTCGGCCTGCCATGCGCCATCTCAAGGTGCATTGGTCGGCGGCATTCTGCCCTGCGCCATTGGCATCGTTGTCCACGAGGATCACGAGTTCTTCCACTCTGTCGATGACTGGGAAGGCTCTGAGGTTGTTGGTATTGCCTGCCGCCCATGCCGGATAAAGCGGGCCGGGACCCTCGAAGTGCAATGCGCCTGAGAGCACCGTTTCAATCCCTTCGCCTACCACGAGGAGCGGCCCGACTATCGGCCACAGACGAAAAGATGCGTCCGCCGTCGGGCCAAAGGCACGGCGCTGCGTCTTTCCGTCCCAGCTCTTGATCAGGCTTGTGCGGTGAATCGCGACTGGTTCACCAGTCAAAGTGTTCTGCCATAGCGCGATCATGCATGGCGCGGTCGTTCCGCGTACCTCATCCCATGGACACGCGGGATGATATCGCAACACTGCATGCGCCTGCTCGGGAACATTCAGGCGGCGGCTGCGAAAGTAGGCTTCCGCCGGGGTGCCTGAAATTGAGCGACTGGTCTCCCAAATCCGAAGCGCGTGCGCCTTGTCTTGCGCGACTTGTTCCGGGCTCTTTTCTTTGGACAGACCGAGCTTTTGCAGACGCTTCCGAGCGCGCGGGGCATTAATTGAGGAATACACGAACAGGCTCTCATCCGAATTGACGCGGATGAAGAGTGTGTGTTCCGAATTCTTCGGCGCGCCCGGTTCAGGCGCGACGACAGTTCGATGATCAATAGCCCTGCCGCTGAGCGCCTTGGCCACAGCGTCAGCGCGCTGCTCCATGCGCGCTCGTGTGACCAGTTCGCTGTGGAAAGGTTGCCGCCCTTTGCCGTCGCGCTCCTGCCAGTCGCGGAGCAGCTCCATGTAATGATCCATCCCGCTCATGACGCGCCCCCGTGCGTGTTGCCTTCTAGGGCGGGGACGAGAATAGTCGCGAGGGCTAGCACCCTTCCATATCGCCCCTCGGCGCGCGACCAACGCGCCAGGGGCTTTTCTATGTTTGTCATGGCTTCATCCCCTCTGCTGGCGACGACGCTTGGTGGATTGCGTCTCATTGGGATGGGCCTTGCCGCGGTTCATGGGGTGAAGCGGACTTTCCACCGACTTCTGAGCCGCACGTTTGGCGATCTCGCGCCACCTTGCATTTTCAAGCTGACCCGCCTTGCTGTTCTCAAAAGCCCGCCTGCGCGCCAGCCATTCTCGTTCTGCCTCGGGCATGATGCGAACGATCTTGCCGAAGTGCAGCACTTCGGGGCCGCGCCCGTCCCTCACCATCTGATGAAAGGTGACCGAAGAGATTTGGTAGGCTTGGCAGAATTGCTTGATCGTTTTTGCCTGCGCGTCATCATTGAGCCGCGCATAGACGGAGGTGGTGACTTCATCCATAGCCAAAGGCTCCTTGGGTTAGGAGCGCGCTGGCGGATGAATGTCTCGCGAGAGGTGAGAAATTGGAGACGGTCCACCTCGCGCGCTGTTGAGCTGCGTAAGGTTGGGACCCTGATCGTCGCCGCGTCAGCGGCGGGCGCTAGTCTTCACGCCCCGACTGGTCGCCCTCGTTAAGGGCTCGTCGCGTAAAAGCTGCGGGCGATAAACTGACCCCGGCAACTTGGCGGCACGGACTGATGTCTGGCATACATAGCCGCCATCGTGCTACAGACGACTCTAATATGCCCTGAGTCGCCTGGGATTGGCAAGGGGTAGTTCGTGCCATTTTCCTTTTGGCATTGCGTCTTGACCGCTGCTGCGCAGCTACATTCGTGAACCTTCGCGCAGCACAACGCGGCAACGCGTTAATCACCGCAACGGCTTCACCTTTCGGTCGGCCACGAGGCCGTAGGTAGGCGCGCCCTTGCGGATTGCCTCGGTCACGTAGGTCTCCGCGAGGTGGCCGTAGTGCTTCTCCACCATTCGCGTGTCCGTGTGACCGAGGTTCTTCGCCACCACCATCAGCGGCACCCCGTTCATCACCGCTAGGCTGGCATAGGTGTGGCGCAGGCCGTGGAACGTGATGTGCGGAGTGAGCTGTGCCCGGTCGCACGCGGCGGCCATAGGGCGCGCCTGCTCACTAGCCTTCCACGCGCGACCGTTGTTCGTGAACATGATCTCGTGGCCTTTACGGCCCGCGCAATGGCGCGTGAAAAAGGCGACGCCTTCCTCCGTCAGGACCACATGGCGGGGCTTGCCGCTCTTGCTCTTGCGGATTGCCACCGTGCCAGCGTCGGGGTTGAAATCACACACTTCCAACCGCGTCAGTTCGCCGTAGCGGCACCCGGTGAGCAACGCGGCGGTGACGAGGGGGCGGAGCTCCTCGTCGCAGGCATTGATGAGGCGGCTTGCCTCCTTCACGCTGAGATAGCGCACGCGGGCCACCTCCACGTCGCGGAAGGGTTTGAGCTTGCGGCCCCAAGCGTCCCGGTTCGACACGTGGCCCTCGTCGTAGGCGTGGTTCAGCGCCGCCTTCAACATCGTCAGCACGCGGTTGGCGCTGGCTTGCCGGGCGCGAAGCCTTTCCTCGGTAGGGGCGGGTTGATATTGCGGCTGGCCAGCCTTGGGGCGGACCTGCGCTGGCGCATTGGCCAGAGCGGCCAACCATCTTCGCAACTGAGCGGATTCGAGGTCGGCCACAACACAATCGCCGAGTACCGGGAGGATGTGCGCGGTGGCCCGGGAGAGCACATCCTTCACCGGCTGGCCCTGCGCCCGCTTGAAGGCCACATAATCGTCCAGCGCCTGCCGCACGCTCAACCGATGGCGCTTGCCCTTGCTGGGGCTGGCGAGCAGGGCGCGGGCTTTCTCGACCACCTGCGCGTGGTCCAGCACCTCGGCCCCGTCCGCCGTGGCGTCGTCGTCGGCTCTGCCGAGTTCCATGACGGCGTACTTGTCGCCGATGCGCCTGCGGAGGATCCAGCGGCCCGCCGCCTCATTCGGGCGGCGCTGATAGCCCAAATGAATGGCCCCGGCTTGGAGGGCCTGCCAATGGGGCTGGCGTCCCCGCTTCAGGCGCGACCGCGATGTGCGGCTTTCCAACTTCGCGTGTTTGACGGCTCCAGCCATTGCGCTCTCCCACCGAGGGCGCGTCGCCGACCAAAGATCGACCAAAGATCGAAGGGCGACGCGCTGGTTTGCCGCTGCTTGCGGTAGGGCGAAGTCTTCTCTGAAACAACGGGTTATGGCAACATATTAGTTTGGGGCGGCTGCTCTAAATGGCCCTTTCACGGCGAAAACAGGGGTTCGATTCCCCTTGGGCGCACCACTTATACGAGAAGTCCCGATAATTGGCTCTAAGCTCGGGTTCGAGATCGAAGCTCGCGTCTCGCAGGAGGCAGGGTTTCTCGCCAAACAGAGGGGAGTCTGGCGGAAACTTGCGTCCGAAACTCGCTTGCTGAAGCGACACGCAGAACTGCGTGGCGCCGCGCGTTTTCGCTAGGGTCGGGCAAGCATTTTCTCGGCGTTGCCGCGCAAGATCGCCTGCGCCACCGGGGCGTCGAAACCGCAGGCTACGATAAATTCGGCTGGCTTGCGGTCGCCCACCGGATAATCGGTGCCCAGCACTATGCGGTCGGCGCCCACCGTTTCCGCCAGCACTCGCAGAGCGCGCGGATCATAGACGCAGCTGTCGTACCAGAGCATTCGCAGATACTCGGCAGGGGGGCGCTTCATATTCTGCCGCGTCGTTGGTTTCTCGATCCAGTTTCGCTCGATGCGGCCCATGTAATAGGGCATGTAGCCGCCGCCGTGCGAGATACAGACGCGCAGTTTCGGAAA
>JAUXWZ010000174.1 GCA_030684835.1 Beijerinckiaceae bacterium | reverse complement strand
CTGCGTCCATCATGCGATCCTCCGATCAGAAATCGACCCCGAGGGTGACGCCATAGGTCCGCGGCGGCCGCAGCGATCCCACCGACACGAAGCTGTAGAGCGGCGCGGCAATAATCGTGTTCGCCAGCGCATATTTGTCGGTCAGATTCTTGCCCCACAGCGCCAGCGACCATCTCTCGTCAGGCGAACGATAAGTGATGCTCGCGTTGACGAGCGCAAAGGCTTCTTGCCGCGCGTCATTATTGTTGAACTCGGTGAAGAAAACCTCGTCCTGCAGATTGATGTCGGCAGACAGGTCAAGGAAGCCGGAATTGCCGAGATTGATACGCTGATCGACGAACGCTGCAACGGTATATTTGGGCGCGTTCGACAAGCGGTTGCCCGACAGGTCGACCAGCCCCGGGTCGGTCGCACACGTCGGATATTGCGGGCGGCTGGCATTGCCCGCGGCGTAATAGCCGTTGCAGAAGTCCTTGTATTTGGCGTTGAGATAGGTGCCATAGACGCGGATCGTCGTGTTGTCGCCGGGGCGGAAGGTCGCCTCCAGTTCGACCCCATAGTTACGCGCCGACGCGGCATTGATCGTCTCGACGATGCTGTTGGCATTGACGAAGCCGACCTGCAAATTGGTATAGTCATAATAGAAGACCGCACCCGACAAACCAAATTTCCGGTCGGCGGTTTCCCCGCGGAAACCGGCTTCATAGCTCCACACATATTCGGGATCGATGACCGAATTGATGCTGCCGATGTTCACGACGCCCGATTTGAAACCGCGTGTCACCTTGCCATAGAAAAGCGTGCCGCCAGGGGTGCGATATTCGATGGCAAACTTGGGCGTAATTGCGTCCCAGCTGCCCGTCTTGTCGGTCGAAATGTCAAGCCCCTGCGCCTCGAAAGTGAAACGCCCGACGCCGCTGCGCTTTTCCCAGTTGTAACGCGCGCCGGCGGTGATCGTGAGGTCGGGCAGGATTTCGTATGCAGCTTCCAGATAGGCGCCTGCGGC
>JAUXWZ010000171.1 GCA_030684835.1 Beijerinckiaceae bacterium | reverse complement strand
ATGTCGCTCATCGACCACAACGTCGTGTCCTCATCGACGCACACCACACGATACACCAACAGCGACGGTCTTCGACCTGGCCCCATACGATACGCGCGATCGCAATCATCGATGGCTTTCGTCGCGGCCTCGAAGCGGTTGCGCAGGCGCGCGATCACTGCTGGGTCGATCTCACTGAGCGAGCCGCCGAAGCTGCCGCCGACGAGCATGAGTCCCGCCGGCGATTGCGGATGCGGCATGGGCAAGCCGAGCGTCATGTGGTGACGTTGATAGAGCTCGGCGAACCGCAGACCCGCGTCGTATTGCTGGGCGCTGATCAGCTCCTGAAACGATAGCCGCCCGAGCGATGTGCCGAGCCGTGTGTCGCGTGCGCGAGTTGCTCCGATGCCGTAGTGGCGCTGGCGCGCTTCAAGGGCGGTCTGCATCACCTCGCGTTCGGTCTCGCCACGCACGCGCTTGCCGCAAGCGTGCCGCGCGCCGGGTTTTCTTTTGCGTCCCCGGATCATCGGCGCGCCTCCCGCATGTTGCGATGTTGCTCGCGGCAATGTTCCTCGCGGCTGCCATAGAGCTTTTGGCCGAGCTGCTTGACGAGCTCGCGCTCGGGCCAGGTCAGTCGCTGGTCGTTGATGGAGACGGCGAGCAGGCCGTGATCCAGCCATCCGTCGCGTTTGACGTCTTCGGGCGGCCGACGCGTGCCGCCGTAGCCTCTGGGAAGCCATGTCATTGCATGACCTCCGGCAGCAGGGCGGCGTAGCCGATGACGTCCACGGCGCTATCCATGTAGTCAGGGTCATGCGCCAGGCGGGCGACCTTCAGATCGATCATGCACAGGATCACCTGCGCCGGGGTGACCGGACGGCCGAGCGTGATCGACCAGCGGGCTGCGATGGCCGCCATCACCACCTTTGGATCGCCGTAGGCTTGCCGGCGCTCGCCGATCACCGCGCTGGCGCGGGCGAGCATTTGATCGGCGCTCATCGCACGCCTCCCTGCGTTTCGATCGCCCACAGCAGGATCGCGATGGCGTCGGCCTCGTTGTCGTCGGCAGGCGAGAACCCGCGCGCCCGCACCGCGGCGATCACCGCCGCCTTGTCCGCGTTGCCCTTGCCGGTAACGAACCGTTTGATCGTGCCGACCGGCGTTCCCTGGTAGGCGACGTCGCGCTGCTCGCACCAGGCGGTGAGCGTCGCGAGGAAGCCGCCGTAGAGGTGCGCGGCGTCCGTGCCGATGTGCCGGCGCACTTCCTCGAAGTGGATGGATGCAAGCGGCCCCGCGTCCTTGCCGAGTTGATCGAGCCAGGCGCGGAAGCGAACATAGCGCATGCCGCCGCCGTCATAGCGGCTGGGCCGGAATGACACCGTACCACTGGTGATCAAGCTGTCGGATGTGCGCAGCGCCCATCCCGTGGTCGTGCCCAGATCGAGCGCGAGGATGGCGCCGTGCATCAAACTTAGGATGGGAATCGCCGGCGGGCTTGCATTGGCGGCAGGCAAAGTCAGAGTCGTCGAAGCCATGGAGGGTCTCCGTTCAAAGGGGATTGTCGTGGTGGAGGACGACGGCGGTTACTGGCTTGGCGGTCGGGGCCGCCGTCGTCTGATGCTCAGCGCCCTTGTTTGGGCGGGCCGGTCGCTTGCGGGCGGATCATGGGTCGAGCTCCGTCAGCCAGGAGGGGCGCGCGACAGCGTGTGAGGCTGCCTTTTGATCCTCACATGCATCCTCACACCCGTAAGCCGCTGATCTTTCGCGAAGATGTGAGGTGTGTGAGGTGTGTGAGGTCTTTTCGGGGGGCTTATTCACGCGGGCGTGCGTGCGCGCATGTGTAAGGGTACGGGGATTTACCTCACACACCTCACACGAGCTCATTTCTTCGCGTTCTTTCAGATGGTTACTGGTGTGAGGTGCGACATTCTGAACCTCACACCCTACCTCACACACCTCACACGCTTGGGGAGAGGCGTGTGAGGCGGTTTGCGCGCTCAGATTTTCGGCAAGCGTCAGCATCCACCGTTGGGAACGCCGCAGCGATCTTGCGTAGGTCAGGCAAACACGAAGGTTCGAGAGGTCGAAAATGCGATCCCGCATACGGCTGAGAGCGCGGCCCAGCTCTGCAGAGTCCGGTGTCTTGCCGCTTCGCCCGATCGGCAGTTTTGGATCTGAAGAGATGGCGAGGTCCAACAGGTCTGTGGCGCCGACCTCCGCAGTCCCGTACCGATCCCACCAGGCGGCGATGAACGCATTCCAGGCGGCGCCTTCGCTGTCGGAGGCTTCCATCATCTCGTCGAGGTTGCTCAGAAAGCCCTCGACACCAGCGACCTCGAGAACGCCGCCGATGACATGGGCCCAATTCTCAAAGGAGCCGATGATCTTTGCGCCGCGCGGCCGTCCAGCGGCTATCCATGCCTGGCACAGCGTGAGGCAGGCCGCGACCAGCCGGGGGCGGTTCGCCCGGACCCATGACATCAGGTCGGGATGGCGGAAGCCGGTGCGCTGCCACGGCCGTTCAACATGCGCGTCGAGGCGAATCCGCACGAGCCGGCGCGCCATTTCGTTGGAAAATTCTGGGTTGTTGCCGGTGGCAATCCAAAGGCAGCGTATTGGCAGCCGCGCCATTTCGGACTGCCCAAGTATCCGGTCCTCCCAGAATGGCGCGGTGAGGGCCGCGGCGACAGCTGCGCTATCGAGCTTGTTGCGCAAATTGTCGATCAGCACGATGGAGGGGATCTGCCGCAATTTCGCGGTGACACGCTTGCGCCATTCATCGTCGTCGCGCCCCTCCGTCATGACGCTGGCGCCGGCGCCCGTGAGGATCGTCGCGATGGCGTCAACCATCAGCGTCGCCCCTGAGCCGGGAGTCGGCTTCTCGATCAAATGCAACGGCGTCGGTCCCTCGATCATGCCGCGCAAAAAGCCGAGCAACAGAAGGGCGACAGCGTGCGCGCGCTCGGCTGGACCGACGAACGGAAAATCGCCGAGGAGGTCATCACAGATCAGCGTCCGCGCGGCCGCGATCTCTGCCTCCGACGGTCTCGCGGAAATGGCAGGAACGGCGAACCCGGGCGCCGGGGCATAGAGAAGGCGCGCGTCGGGATGATAGCCGGGCGCGGTAATGAGCGTCCCGCTCCGGCCGAAAACGGGCGTGTTCACGATTCCCACGAGGACAGGGAGCGCCGGATCCGGCGTGGCGAGAACGGATTTCACAACCGCCAATGGCGGCGGCGCTGGCGTCAGTTCGCCCTTGGCGTTCAGACGGACCCACCGAGCCAGGCGCGCCAACATGTGGCGGAGACGCTCCTCGGTGATCGCGGCGGCGACCGGGCGACCCTCGTCGTCGGGTACAACCCATGTCGGCTGTCCTGCGAAGCGGAAGACCCAAGGCGTGCGGTTGGAGGCCATGAGCAGGCTCCAGACCTTCTCATTGGCTCGGGCCAGATCACCCTCATCGGCGCGCAACGTGGGGATGGCCTCGCCGCTGCCCTGATAATTGACCGGTCTGTGCTGCCCCATCAGCAGCGTTGGCTCGGTCTCTGTGATGGCTTCCACGTGGGCAATCAGAGTGGCGATGGCCTCGGGC
>JAUXWZ010000163.1 GCA_030684835.1 Beijerinckiaceae bacterium | reverse complement strand
ACGCCCACCAGAACCGGGCGCCAGTCGACGGTGCGTCCGTGGCGCGCAGCCAGCGCGTCAATCTGCGTCGCGGCGATGTAGGAGAAGGGGGAAAAAATATCGAAGTAGAAGTCGATGGGCGGCTTTGTCATCGCGTCAGTTTTTCCCGTTCGCTTCGGCGGCGAGTTGTTCGCGCAGTTTGACCTTGGCTATCTTGCCAAAGCCCACGCGCGGCAGATCATCAACGATGCGCACCTCGCTGGGGCGCTTGAACTTTGCGAGCGACGCCGCGCAATGATCGACAATGGCCGCGCGCAACGTTTGCGGGTCACTTGCGGCAGCGGTGGGCACAACAAACGCGACGATTCGCTCGCCCCACACATCGTCGGGCTGGCTCACCACCGCGACTTCGCGCACGCCCGCCGTCTGCGCGATACAGGTTTCGACCTCGCCGCCCGACACGCCTTCGCCGCCCACCTTGATGACGTCCTTGGTGCGGTCGGCAAATTCGATCCAGCCGTTGTCCAGCAGCATCACGCGGTCGCCGGTGATGAAGCGGCCGCGATCATCGAAGGCTTCCGCACTTGCTTTTGCGTCGCCATCATAGGTCTTGAAGATCGAAAGGCCGCGCACGCCGGTGACGAAGAGATGGCCTGTTTCACCGGGCGCGACAGGGCGGCCTGCGTCGTCCTCGATGTGGATGCGATAGGCCAGCGAAGGGCGGCCCACGGTGCGGGCGGGCTGTGCTGACCAGGGGTCGCCAACCATGCCTTGCGCCACCATTTCCGTCATGCCCCATGCGCTCACCTCGCGCACGCCGAACACCTTTGCATAGGCGGGCGTGTGATTGGCCGTCGTCCACTGGCGAAAGAAATGCTGCGGCGGCAGATTTTGTGAAAGCACGTTGCTGGTGAACTTCACCTGTGAGGAGAGCGTTGCGCGATGCGCAATTGCTGCGTCCCAGAATCGCGATCCTGAAAAACGCGGTTGCAGAAGCACGCACGCGCCCGCAAAGAACGCGCCCAGAAATGACCACGAAAATCCCACCACGTGAAAGAGCGGCAGGAAGACGTGATAGACGTCGTCGTCGCGAATACATTGCTGAGTAGCCGCCATGCGCGCGCCCCACAATACGTTGGCGTGCGTCCACACAACGCCCTTGGCGCGGGACGTGGTGCCCGTGGTGAACAGGATCATGGCGGGCGCCTGCGGATCGGGCGCGCGCGCGGGCGCCCGGTCGCGCCTGAGCGCCGACAAGCTTTCGCCCTGCGCGACGGTGACGGCGGGCGGCGCGCCCGCGTCGGTGGCGGTCACTGCCACCCATTCCACGCCGGGGCAGGCCGCGAGTGCGTCGCGCAAGCGCGGTTGCGTGATGGCCGCGCGCGCGCCGCACGCCTCCACGAGATCGCGCGTTTCGGGCGCGGCAAGCGCCGGGTTGCCAAGCACGGCAATTGCGCCGATCCATGCGCAGGCGAAGCGCGCGATCAGCGTTTCAGGACAATTTTCCAGCTGGATAAAGACGCGGTCGCCAGCCTTCACGCCGCGATGGAGCAACCCGCCCGCCGTCCGTGCGACGTCGTCCTCAAAGCGGGCCCACGTCCACGTCTCGCCTGCCGCGTCGAAGGGCGCCCAGATCAGGAATGGGCGTTCGCCAAGCATCGCGGCGCGCTCGCGCAGGCACGATGCAGCGTCCATGCCGAAGAATGGATTGAGGAACGGGTCAGTCAATTCGTGCGTGGATGCCATGCTCGTCCCCCGTGCCGGCGGTTTGCTCACTGCTATGACGGGCGCACGCCGCTCGCAAGAGCCGCTCCAAAGCTGAAGGCGCGGGCTGGTCCCGCTGGCTATTCCCATTCCTGCGGAATGGCGGGCTTCAGCCGACCGCCAAGCCGAACGGGCGCGATCATCGAAGCCAGCCCATCCGCCCGGGTTTCAACCGCCACGCCGCACAGGGTCGCGGGCCCGTCGGCGGGCTCAAACCGGCCGGACGAGATGCGCCGGGTGAAGCGTTGCAGGGGTTCGGCCTTGTTCATGCCGATGACGGAATCATAGTCCCCCGTCATGCCGGCGTCAGATTGGAAAGCTGTGCCGCCCGGCAGGATTTGCGCGTCGGCTGTTGGAATATGGGTGTGCGTGCCCACGACCAGCGATGCGCGTCCGTCGGCGAAATGGCCCATGGCGCATTTCTCGCTCGAGGTCTCGGCGTGAATGTCGATGATGGCCGCGTCGCAGGCGAGCCCCAGCGGGCAGGCCTCCAGTTCGCGCTCGGCGGCGGCGAAGGGATCGTCGAGCGGGTCCATGAACACCCGGCCCATGATGTTCATCACCAGCACGCGCGCGCCGTCGCGCGCCTCAAACAGATTAGCGCCGCGTCCCGGTGTGCCGGGCGGATAATTTGCGGGCCGGATGAGGCGGGGCTGACGCTGGATGAAGACGAGCGCCTCGCGCTGATCCCAGGCATGGTTGCCCAGCGTCACGCAATCAGCGCCGGCGGCGAGAAAATCGTCGCAGATCGCTTCCGTGATTCCGAAACCGCCGGCGGCGTTCTCGCCGTTGATCACGACGAAGTCGAGCTTCCAGCGATCGCGCAGAGCGGGCACTTGCTCAGCGATGGCGGCGCGTCCTGCGCGGCCCACGACGTCGCCAATGAAAAGGATGCGCATCAGGCAAGCCCCGCGTGATGCGGGCGGAACGGGTTCATGGGGTCTGGCTCCACGCTAGCGAGCAATCGATGAGTTCGTTTTCGGTCAGGATCAAATCCAGCGGCTGATCGTGATCCTCTTCCGGGATGTGCTCAACCTCCTGACACGCGAACGCAAGGCCAATCGCAGGGATGGGCCTGCGGGCGCGGATGGCGGCGAGGGTGATGTCATAAAAACCGCCGCCGTAGCCCGCGCGAAATCCGCGCCGGTCGAAAGCTGCGGCGGGCGCGAAGATAAGATCGGGCTCCACCTGAGGCAGGCGGGGCGAGGGCTCGGGGATACGCATGGGGCCTTCCACCAGCGGATCGCCGTCGCGCCAGCGCCGAAAGGTCAACGGCTGGCCCATGGGGCCCGTGCAGGGGAGGGCGGTGACAAAGTCATGATAATCCAGCGCCGCCAACAGCATGAGCGTGTCGGGCTCGGTGCCGACGGGCCAGAAGACGGCGACGGTGCGCACCAGCGCGCGGCGGGCAAGGGCGACGCCCTCAAGGGCGATGCGTTCGGCAAAAGCCTGACGGATCGACTCGGTCACGCCTGAGCGGCGCTGAAGCGCGGCGCGGCGGATCAGGGCTTTTTCTTCTGCGGCGGTTTGTGAAGTCATTTTGGGCCGCTACCACAAACGCGCGCCCGGAGAAACTACCGGCGGCAAAGAAGCTGCCGACGCCAGGGAAAAATGAGGTGCGGAGCCGCCAAGGCCGTGGGAGGTCGATCCCGGGAAACCTACAATGTAGGTGGGCGCCGTATGCCCAAGTCCACGGACAAGGGCGGGGACAGCTCCCGTTGAGATCGATAAGGCCCCGGGGATAGTAATCCTCACGAGCCCCGCAGCACCGCCTGAGCAATTTAGTGCTGATCGGGCCCCGGCGCCAGCCCCGTCTGCATACAATCAGGCATTTGGCCTGCCCTGTGCGAAACTCCGGCGCCTGTCACAA
>JAUXWZ010000161.1 GCA_030684835.1 Beijerinckiaceae bacterium | reverse complement strand
CCGCCGCCGATCTAGGCGATTATGGCACGATACTGACGATGAGTTGTCGCATGATTGTTGTTGCCGCGTGGGCAGAGAACGGCGCCGTGCGCGGGCCATGGGACGGCGCACGTTAAAGTCGCACACCCAACCGGCACGACGGCCACCATGTGAGCCTGCCCCGCCATCCGGGGCATGGATGCACGGGCACCGTCGACACCCGCAGCCTCATTCGTGATCGCTGATAGGCCTGCCGGATAGATTGCCCCGCGCGCATGGCGCAGCGGTGTCGCTGGATTTGGCGGGTTGCCACTGGCCCGCCAGACGATTGGTTGCGGGATGAAATTCCAAAGATGGCCGACGTCCGAACGTGGCCGCGGGTCTGCCGCAGGCAATGCGGGCGTGCGCCAAGCCGGTTTCCAAGCTGTTGATCGGATTTCAATTTTTGGTTGCGGGGGTAGGATTTGAACCTACGACCTTCAGGTTATGAGCCTGACGAGCTACCGGGCTGCTCCACCCCGCGCCAAAAAATTCGAAAGGCGCGGGGTTGGCCCGCGCGTTTCGAGGGCTATGTAGCAACCATAGACGCGGATGGGAAGGGCGCAGAATCCTTCATTTCATGAACCTGTCATGAAACCGCGGGAAAAGGGGAGCATGATGGGGGCCGGCGTGATGAATAACAGCTTTGGCGACGGCCTCGCTGCCGCCGCACGGCTGATTATTGCCGATGCCCGTCAGGTCCTGACCGATCCGGAACTGACCGACCCCGAAGCCGTGCATGCGGTTCGCAAGGCTCTCAAGCGTTGGCGAGCCTTGTTGAGGCTGCTGGCGCGCCCGCTGGGCGAACAGGCCGATCTGATGCGCGCCGAAGCGCGCGAACTGATGCGATCGCTGTCAAACGCCCGCGACGCGCAGTCCGCGCTCGATGCCCTCGCCGACCTGCGCAAGAGCGACGTACCGTTCTCCGACACATCCGCAGAGAAGATCCGCGGCCGCCTGGCCGATCTCAGGGATGCGGCGGAGCAGACCAGCTTTACGCCAGAGATGCGCGAACGGCTGTCGCGTTACCTCGACTTCGCCACCTTGTCGCTGGAGCGCTGGCCGCTGAAGGCGATCGACTTCGATACAGTCGCCGATGGTTTGAACGCCACCTATCGCCG
>JAUXWZ010000145.1 GCA_030684835.1 Beijerinckiaceae bacterium | reverse complement strand
ATGTGTTGATTCAAGCCCGCACGCGACGCAAAGCAGAGGAAGCGCTTTGTGTCTGTCGGGAGAACCTATGTTTCACCAGAACCAAGCGCCCGTCCGGCGCCTCAACTATTCGTGCCTGAGAGCCTCAATCGGATCCAGACGCGCCGCACGACGCGCGGGAAAATAGCCGAATACAATGCCCACGAGCGCCGAAAAACCGAAGGCAATCGAGATGATTTTCGGGTCGATGACGAAAGGCACCGCGAGGCCTGATGTGGCGAGCCATGCCAAGCCGAGTCCCAGAAGAATGCCAGCGATTCCGCCAAACAGAGAGAGAACCACGGCCTCGACCATGAACTGAGTAAGCACCTGCCGTTCGAGCGCGCCAATCGCCAGGCGGATACCGATTTCACGCGTCCGCTCGGTTACGGACACAAGCATGATGTTCATGATGCCTATGCCGCCAACAAGAAGGCTGACTGCTGCGACAGCGGCAAGTAAGCCGGTCAGCATCGATGTTGTCGCCGTTTGCGTTTGTGCGAGTTGCTTCATGTCGCGGACGGAGAAGTCGTCATCTCGCCGGGACTGTATGTTGCGACGCTCGCGTAGGAGTCGCTCGATGTCGGCCTGGACCTTGCCCGTATCTACATCGTCGCGAGCCGACACATAGATTGTACCTATATCTGAACTGCCAGCGAGCCGACGTTGGAACACGCGCAGGGGCATCAGGACAACGTCATCCTGATCGGTTCCCGTACTGGACTGGCCCTTTGCGTTGAGCAGACCGACGACCTCGCATGCAACGTTTTTGACCCTCATATTCTGGCCGATCGGATCTTCGCGGCCGAAGAGCTTGCTGCTCACTGTGACCCCTAGGACGCACACAGCGCGGCCGCCGCGCACCTCGCCGTCCAGGAACTGGCGACCCGCGCTGAGTCCCCAATCCTGTGTGATGAAATATTCGTTGTCTGTGCCCACGACCGTGGTTTGCAGATTTTGTCCGCCATAGATGACGGTGAACCCCTTTTGGCTAACCGGCGCTAATGCGCGGAGGCCGGAAATTTGCAGTCGCATAGCCTCCACGTCACGGATGTTGAACGGCTTGGCGTCTGTGCTTGCTCGCCCCGGCCCGAACTGGCCCGGACGGACGAATAACAGATTTCTGCCAAGCTTAGCGAGGTCAGCCGTGACCTTCGCCGTGGTCCCATTCCCAATCGTGACCATCGCGATGACCGCCGCCACGCCGATGACGATTCCAAGAACCGTCAGAAAGGAGCGCAGCGCGTTCCGCCTGATCGCCTGTAACGCCAGCTTAATCGCTTCGATCAACATCAGGCGGCCTCCCGCCGTGGCGCGTCGAACTCTACTTTGCCGTCCACGAACCGTACGAGCCGATGCGCATAAGCGGCTATGTCTGTTTCGTGCGTGACCATAATGACCGTGATGCCTCGTTCGAGGTTGAGGCTCGTCACAAGATCCATAATTTCGCGACTGGTTTTCGTATCGAGGTTACCCGTGGGTTCGTCCGCGAGAAGGATCATGGGATTGGTGACGATCGCGCGCGCGATGGCGACGCGCTGCTGCTGTCCGCCTGAGAGTTCGGCGGATGTATGATTTCCACGTCCCTCCAGTCCGACGAGCCGAAGTGCGTCCAGCGCACGCGTGCGACGTTCGCGTTGCCCCATTCCGCGATAGATGAGCGGCAATTCGACATTTTCGATTGCGGTTGTGCGGGGCAGAAGGTTGAAGCCCTGGAACACAAACCCAAGGTAGTGTCGCCGCAGCAGCGTGCGTTGATCTCGCCCAAGGGCGCCAACGGAGAGGCCGTTGAAAAAGTACTCTCCGGCGGTTGGTGTATCGAGACAGCCCACGATATTCATCGCGGTGGATTTTCCCGAGCCCGATGGCCCCATGATTGCGACGAATTCTCCTTGCCCGATTAGGAGATTGACGCCGTCCAGGGCATGGACGGCCCCTTCGCCGTGGCCATAAATTTTCGCGACGCGACGCAGTTCGATGAGGGGCGGCGCAGCCTGAACGTTATCGTCCATCATGGGTGTGCCTCATCGTGCAGGCGCGGTCGCATCGACAATCACGGCTTGACCCGGCGCGATGTCGCCTTTGAGAATTTGCGTGCGCCGTCCATCAGTCGGCCCCAATACCACTCGAACGCGGGCCGGAACATTGTCTTGAAGAACCCAAATTGTCCGGTTCGGCCCGCTTTCCGCCTGCGGACTCGGCGGGCGCATCGTCGCTGACGGTTGGCGGGGCAAGAGCATTTGAAGAAAACCCTGGCTCTGGCCGCCTCTCTGATTGGTCGCTGGCGAATAGCGCACCGCTTCGCTCGGCACCGTAAGCGCGTTCTTCACCTCCGTGACAACGATTTCGGCAGTGGCTGTCATACCGGGCCGGATCAAGAGTTCCGCGTTCTCGATCGACAACACCGCTTTGTAGGTTACGACGCCCTGGACCACCTCTGAACCGTAACGGACGTCGCGAATTTGCGCAGGGAACTTTCGATCCGGGTAGGCATCGACGCTGAAAGATGCTTTCTGCCCTACTTTCACACGGCCCACGTCGGCCTCGTCGACGTCGACCTGCAACTCCATCTCGCGTAAGTCTTGCGCGATGACGAATAGAACGGGCGCTTGTAGCGATGAGGCGACGATCTGGCCCGGATCAACGGTGCGCTTCAGAATGACGCCGTCGATCGGCGAGCAGATGCAAGCTTTGTTGAGATTGATCTCGGCAAGGTGAAGATCGGCTTCCGAAACCTTGACTTCTGCGAGGGCGCTTGCGTGCTGGGCTATGGCCCGGTCATATGCGGCCTTTGCCTGCTCGAGTTCCTGGACGGATCCATACTCCTTGCCTGTCAGTGATCTCTTGCGTTCCAGTTGGCCGCGACGTTCTTCAACAGTCGCTGCTGCATCGGCTACCCGGGCCTGCGCAGCCAGCATACGTGCGCGAACGCTTTCTATAGCCGCCTTTAGTTTTTCGACGTCGAGTTCTGCAAGCGGCTGGCCGGCTTTCACAGGGCTGTTGTAATCCACCAGAACCTTGCGGACTGTTCCTGACAATTCGCTCGAAATATTAACCTGTGTAATCGGCTGCGCGGAGCCTGTCGCGGTCACCGTTACGACGAGATCGCCGACAGATGCTGGCCGTGTCGTGTACCTGACCGTCGGAGCGCCTGCGCTGCGGAACCACCAACCAATAGCTGCGAGCACTGCGATGGTGACGAGAATAACGACAAGCAGAGTGCGCCGCCGCAAGGCCGGCGCCGACCCCGGAGAAGTGACGCCTAAAAGCGCTTCCATGTCACGCGTATCAAGAGCATGCTTCTTGAGCGTGGCTTCATCGATAATTCCAGTCATGTCGCGGTCCTGACGGCAAAGAATACTGCCCGATATTTGGTATTATTGTTATCAAGTCCCGTGGCGCCCGCCTTGACATGGATCATTCATTCAGAAGCAGCCAATTGGCGGTCTCTGTTGCCTAACATGCAGGAGGCGCCTCAGCGGCGACGTTAGGCCTCGACTTATAGTGACCTGAATGATGTTGAGCTTTATATTATCGCGTAACGGAATGAGCGACGTCAGCTCACCTACTCGTCAAGTCTGCAGGAGCGGAAGTCCTCGCAGAATGTAAACTGCAAATAGAATAGCCGCAGCAAAGATTAGCGAACAAAGCAGGAGACGCGTCGATCATTTGCCGAACGACGCACAGCCCGTCTCTTTCGTGGTGCAGTTGCCGGGCGCCTTGTCTCCCAACTCACCACATCATGCAGCCGCCGTTGGGATGGATGATCTGCCCGGTGATGTATGCGGCGCGCTCGCTAACCAAGAAATCCACGACGCTTGCGACCTCTTCTGGCTTGCCCATACGTCCCATGGGCACCCGTTCTCCGCGCTGCGCCTTGTGTCGGGCCCATTGTTCATCGTCCATGGCCTTTCGAATGAGCGGGGTTTCTATTGGGCCCGGCCCGACACTGTTGCAGCGGATGTTGTAATGCGCAAACTCCAGCGCAATCGATTTGGTGAGAGAGTAGATGCCTGCCTTCGCCGCAGCGTATCCGGAGCCGTGCACGTGGCCTACTATTGAATAATCGGAACCGCTTGTTACGATCGCTCCGTCCTTGCGGGCGCACATCTGGGGAAGGAACGCTTGAGTGCAAAGGAAGACGCCTTTGATATGCGTGTGAATCACCGCGTCCCAATCAGCTTCGCTCCAGTCCTCGAAAGGCTTCTTTGGGCTGATGCCTGCATTGCAGAAAAGGGCATGGACCTCGCCTACCGAGCGCGCGACTTCTTCGGCCATGCGCGCAACGGAGCTCGCGACGGATACATCCACTGCCACGGGAAACGCCTGTCCGCCATTGCTCTTTACCCCGTCGGCCGCGAGCGCCGCCGCTTCATAGTTTCGATCTGCGATGACGACCTGCATGTGGCCGGACATGCGTCGCGCCGTCGCCAGTCCAATACCGCTGGCCGCTCCTGTAATCAGGATTGTCTTCAATGAAGGTCTCCTTAGAACAGACCGGCGCCACCGGTGACGCGAATATCCTGACCGGTGATGTAGCTGCTGTCATCGCTGATCAGGAATGCGATTGTCTCAGCGATATCCCGCGGTTTGCCGATGCGCCCGAGAGGAATTTTTGCACCTTTCGCGATAACTTCCTCATCGCTCGCATGACCGCGCGGCATAGGCGTGTCGGTGACGCCTGGCGAAACCACATTGACGCGGACGCCGTCGCGGGCGGTTTCCAGCGCCAGCGTGCGCGCGAGTCCAAGAATTCCGCCTTTTGTCGCTGCGTAGTGAGCTCCCGCGACTGAGCCGCTGCGTGCAATCGATGATGAAATTAGCACGATGCTGCCTTGACCTCGTTCACGCATCGCAGGAAGGACTGCCTGACAAGCAAAGAAAGGCCCCTTAAGATTGATGTCGAGATGCTGATCGAACGTGGCCTCGTCAAGTTCAAGATAGGGGCGACGAACGAGGATGCCCGCGCAGGCGACCAGTCCAAGGATCGGATGGTCTGCCGCCTCCCTCTCGATGGCCTGTTGCTGGCGTGGGAAATCGCGAACATCCGCTTCTAGGAACACCCGGTCGCCAGCGGGCAGTTCGTCGAAGCGCCCACGCTGCCGATCTATGCCCATGACGCGGTAGTTTTGAGCGAGCAAACAGTGGGCTGCTTCGTATCCGATCCCGCTGCCGACGCCCGTGATAATGATCGAACCTTTGCTGCGTCGAGGACTCATTTAGCCACCATTATGGCGCGCACGCTTTCGATGACCGGCTTTGGCGTCTCGTAGAGTTTGGCGATCAGGGCTTGCACTTCTTCGCCGGTCATGGGGCTGATCTCGAGGCTCATCTTTCGGGCCTCCGCCAGAAGCGCTGTATCCTTGGACGTGTTCACGAAAGCGTTCCGCAGGATTTGCACGTTTGCGGCGGGAAGCCCCGGCGGCGCGACGAAGGGTCGTCCCATCGGGAGCCAGCTGAGTGAGAAGAGCAATTGATCAAGGCGCGACTTGTCTTTCATGAATTCCATTACGAGTGGAACGTCAGGAATGGCCGGGTGCTTCTCCTGTGCAACCTGCACGAGGACGCGATACTTGCCCTCCCTGACCTGCTGTCCTTGAGATGACAGAAGACTCGAGACGAACCAGCCTGCGCGTCCCTGCACTTCGCCGCCCTCTGTGGCGAGCTGAATCTGGGCGTTTCCTTTGTAGCCTTCCACCACTCTGAATCGTGTACCCAGCAGTTCATTCATGACCCGGGCATACACCGAATCCGATGTTGCGACGCCGCTGGCTCCCACAAGCATTTCCTTTTCAAACACGTCCTGGAACGTTTTGAACGGAGACGTATGCCAGGCGACGACAACCGGATATTCCTTGGCCGCGCTGAACAACCAGTTCATCTGCCGCGCATCGTATCTCGCGTTTTCAGTCGGTCCGGTAACGCCCATGATGGGCTCGACGCCGATGTGTGTTTGAACTGCTCCAATGGTGAGACCATCTCGCGGGGAAGAGTTTGCAAGCTGATTCATCGCTGCGAGACTTCCCGCCGCCGGCATGTTCTGCACGACAATCACAGGCTGACCGGGAATATGCTTCGGCAGGTGCCTTGCGAAAAGTCGGGCATAGGCATCGTAGCCGCCGCCGGTTGCGCTGCCGACGAGCATATTGACCTGCTTGCCTGCGTAGAAGTCTTGCGCGGCGGCTGAAACAGAAAGCAGGGTCATGCCAAGAAGAGCGGCCACGCCGCCAAGTCCGGAGACCGAAAATATTCGTGCACTCTTCATTCGCATCGCCTCCCGCTGCCGATCTTCAGAAGAGATCGGTTTAATTTTGCCTGAGCCTCATCGATATTAATCAATTTGGCAAGGGTCGCCGGCGGCCAGGGCGCAGATATCCTCGCTGATCAGGAATGGGCTCCAGCGAATGCGGGTTTAAGCACGCCTAAATGCGCGGTGTCATGTCGTTGTCTTGCCCCGAGGTCGCCACTTAGTGGGCCCAGTCCGCATGCAGGTTAAACGGATCTCGATGATCCGGCCTTTCGCGGCCGAGGAAATCACGTGCTGCTTCTGGGCCATGCCTAGGTGGCTGCAGGCGGGCCCGGCAGTGCAGGGAGCCGAACCCCGGGCCGGGGAACGAAAGTCCTGCCGGGGCAGTTTGACGGGCATGGGAAATCAACCTTCTGACTTCGGGCGGGCCGTCACGGCTCTGCTCGAGTATCTGTCCAGGCAAGGCTACGCCTTTGTCACTGTGACGCCGTCTACGCATGCGCGCGTGATAGAACGGCGCGGTGACAATGCAGCCAAGAACCTGCGTGATGCGTTTGGCTGGAACCTGCCATTTGATAAAGATCTCCTGTCGCCAGATCTTTTCGCATCGCTATACGCGGCCGAAGTGGTTAGGCCCAATAATGCATTATGGCTTAGCAATGTGCGCGTCGCGTCACTCAACGGTCATCTTTTTGTTCATTCCGCGTATCCAACGCGCGAAGAGGATGCGGTTTTCTTCGGGCCTGATACGTATCGATTTTCATCGGCTGTCCTGCGGCGGTTGCGCACCGCTGAGCCAATCACACGCGCGGCCGATATTGGCTGCGGAACTGGCGCGGCAGGAATTCTGATCGCACGGACTCATCCGAAAGCAGACGTGGTGCTCGGCGATATCAATGAGCGCGCTTTGCAGTTTGCCGCCGTCAACGCCGCTGCCGCCAACATTGCCAATGTTTCAATCCATCACAGCGACATACTCGCGCAGCTTCCGGGCGACTTCGATTTCATCGTCGCCAACCCTCCCTATATGGTTGATGCGGCGCAGCGCGCCTATCGGCACGGCGGAGCAGATCAAGGGACAGAGCTAAGCTTGCGCATTCTGGATGCCGCTCTTGGACGGCTACTCCCTAACGGTTCCGGGCTGATCTACACCGGCGCGCCAGTTTCCGACGGCGAAGATATTTTCCGAACTGGCGTTGAAAGGGTTTTTTCCAAACATCGCGCCACGTGGACGTATGACGAAATTGATCCTGACGTTTTTGGCGAGGAACTTGATCAACCAGCGTACCTGAATGTTGAGAGGATTGCTGCCGTTGTTCTTGAGTTTCGGAAAGGGTGAATACGATGCTGTTAGCTGACAAGTTAGAAACCGCCGATGCGAGGGACCGAGAGATTCAATTCGACCTGCTTGAATTAAATCGTTTGCGTCTTACGCCGTCGACGCCGACCCGCCCCTGGCGCGAGGACGTGCGCCGCCTGTCCGCGTTGTCGCTAATCGAGGGGGAATACATTGAAACTTTACGGGACGTCGTTGCGGACGAGGCCGCTGCGGTTCCAACTAAGCCGCAACATTTCTTAACCTGGTTCACGCAGCTTGAAAGCACCGCGCCAGGTCAACATGATGACCTGTTCCCGTGGCTTGCCGAGCGAGCCAACCTCGACCAAATGAAATGGTTTCTTGCTCAAGAAGTAGCGGGAGAGGCTGGTTTTGAAGACCTCACCGCTATCACGCAAGTGCGGCTTCCATCACGGCCCAAGTTGGAGATGGCACGGAACTACTGGGATGAAATGGGGC
Organism: Beijerinckiaceae bacterium; assembly: GCA_030684835.1. Classification (GTDB taxonomy): domain Bacteria; phylum Pseudomonadota; class Alphaproteobacteria; order Rhizobiales; family Beijerinckiaceae; genus Terripilifer. The sequence goes on along the minus strand of JAUXWZ010000145.1, from coordinate 22,002 downwards.
GGGGCAATTCAAAAGCTATGCACGGACCGCTCCTCCAACGTCTTTCCGATGCGTTAGGGCTACGTCCAGACCCGGCTGAAACTGTAACTGAGGCGCTCATGCTGGCAAACCTCATGGCTGGTTTCGCGCTCAATCGGCGTTACGCCTATCATTCGGTCGGCGCGCTGGGGGCCATAGAACTGACAGCGCCGGGGAGGGCGGCGCTCGTCAATGACGGGTTGAAAAGACTGAGATGCTCTGCCGATGTCAGGCATTATTTCAGTTTGCACGCGGTTCTTGATGTTCGCCATTCACAGACCTGGAATGCCGAAGTCATCTTACCCCTGGTTGAGCAGGATCCATCAATAGCAACAGCGATAGCCGAGGGTGCGCTTATGCGCTTGCGCTGCGGCGCAGCCTGCTTTGAACGGTATCGGGCGCGTTTGTGGTGAACTTGTCAAAGCCGATACAGCCCGCCTTGATAGACGGGCTGCTTTGCGTGCTTATGTCACCGGCGTCACGAGTGCTCGGGCGCCGGTCGCAGCGACTAGTCAATTACTTGCATAATCCGTCGCGTGCGAGGATCGACCAGAACTGGCCTATCGTTGACAATTGTGTAACGATAATCGCGTGCCCCGTATTCTGCGGGAACTTCGTAATATGTCACTCCCGCCTCGGGTAGTTCGGCCCCTACGATTACCTCGCCGCGATAGGCGTAAGACGGACGACGCTCTGAAACGACGTACTGGCGGAAACGGGGGCGCTGATCAATGCCCAGTAAGCCCGCTACTCCGCCACCGACACCGCCGACGACGCCGCCAACAACTCCGCCTACGGGACCCGCAGCTCGGGAACCGTCCCTAGCGCCTTGCTCCGCGCCCCCTATAATTCCCTGAGCCTGAGCTGCGACAATTGAAGCAACAGACAGTGCCGCAATCAATAACATCTTACGCATTTTTTGCTTCCTTTTGTTCCGCTTGTGTCCAACCGCCGCCGTATGGAAATGGTTCCGTATAAGGTAGAGAAGTCTTTGAAATTGGCAGGTTATTTCCTGACCTTCCCATGCGGATGTATAGAAATCGCGACGCCAGAACACACTGCTTGCGTCCTAGATGTCAGCGAGAAGTTTGGCGAAGTTCGGCAGTAGCCCGAGCGGATCAACAAGTTTGATCAGAAATTGCCTTAAATGGTCGCGTCCGCGTGCGTCTACAGGAGACGTACGCGGACGCCCGCCAGCGGGGGGGGGGGATGGTGAGCGGCGACGCAAAGCGTTCGCAAGCTTACTCCTTCAGGCCAGTCGCTTCGTAGAAGTAACGAAGCGCCGCTTCAGCAACTTCGACATCCTGTAATGCTGTTCCGGAGCTCACGCCGACGCCTCCTACTACGACTCCGTTTAGCCGCACAGGCAAACCACCTCCTATAATGCAGAAGTGCCCGTTATTGGTCACATGGATACCAAACGTTGGCTGGCCCGGCTGACAGAGCTGGTTGTAGACGTGCGTCGGGTTGCGCGCTGCCGCAGCCGTGAAAGCCTTGTCTATCGCGATCGAGATCGAACTGATCTTTCCGCCGTTCATGCGATCGAAGGCAACCAGGTTACCTGCTTCGTCCGCCACGGCGATGCACATGGGAATTCCCATGTCATGCGACTTTTTTGTTGCGCCCTCAATCAGGATACGTGCGTCCTCGAGCGCCAGACGATCAATTTTAAGCATTGTGGACTCGCGCGGGCTGGAAATCGGTGCTTTTCAGGTAAGCGTGAAGCTGGGTGAGTTTCTCACCCGTAATCGGAGGGTAGGGCGGATAGGGATTGCCGCATGGCACGCCGAGGTAGGTCATGGCGTGCTTCATCACCGTCGCCATGCCCGCATCCATCCAGCGCGCGGGGAAGAGGGCGAACTGCAATTGCAAACGCGCCGCCTCCTTAATATTCCCGGCGACATATTCCTCGATGATCTTGTTGGCCAGAAACGAGGCTGGCGGGGGCAGGGTGACGCCTGTTCCGCCAAGCAGAAGTGAGGCAAGCAGCATCTGCATGGTGGTGAAATAATGCGCGTGCCCCGCATGTTCAATTTCGACGATAAGGCGGGAGACGCGCGATAGATCGCGCGAACTTTCCTTGACGTACTTTACACGGTCGATCTTGGCGATCTCGACTGTCGCTGCCGGACTGGGGTCGGCGCCTGGTCCCTGATTGAGGTAAAACATTAGCGGCAGGCTCGTCTCGCGAGCGATCGCCTCGAAATACGCTATGATATCGGATGTCGGGGTGGGGCCGCCGATCGGGCGATTGGGAGCCAACACCTGAAGGAAAGCGGCCCCCTTCTTCTCTGCTAGTTGAGCGAGTTCGATCGCCTGCTTGAAAGACGGATGCGTAATACCCACTGCGACGGGCCGACGACCGTCAACGAGATCAATCGTCCGCGTTATGAGTTCTTTGCGGCTGTCCCAGTCGAGATACTGATATTCCTGCGCCTCAACGCCCGCCGCCACGACAATGCTGGCGTTGCAGTCGTCTACGACGTAGTCGATCACGCGAGCAAGATTGGAATAGTCGACGCGTAAGCTTTCATCAAATGGCGTCAACGGAGGAACAACAGTCACCGGACGCGTGATAGGGCTCAATTCAGAAGCCATGGGGGCCTTCCTTAAACGTTCACCGGGAAATAGCGGTCGAGCCAATCTTTGACGACGGCTCGCACGCGCGGCATAGATTCAGCAAACATGAAATGATCGGTTTCATTGAAGAGATGCAGATCCTTTGGCTTTCCGGCGCGTTCGAACAAGCGAATCGATTGTTCGGTAGGCGTCACGGAATCCACCGAGCTGTGCAACAACAGAAGGGGGCGCGGGCTGAGCTTATCAATCACTTCTTCTGCCTTGAAATCGAACATGCTCTGGGCTGTATCAGCAGGAAATTTCTCAACCGACTTCTCGAGGATGTGATGGCGCATACGGTCGGGGACGGGGACGATGTCGTAGCGGTCAACCATCATCGACTTGCCATTCTTCGCTTTGTACAAGCGGTTTTCATCAAGCATGTCGGTGAATTTCTTCCATGCCGCCTCGCCTGGATGCTGGCCGCGGAATTTGCGCTCTCCGTTGCCCCAGCCGCCTGAGGAAATAACGCAACCAAAGCGATCATCGATGCTGCCGGAATAGAGAGCGACGGCCGCTCCGAAGCTACTTCCCATCACGCCTACCCGATTTGCATCGACGGATGGATGCTTCTGCAGGAATGAGAGAGCATTTCGGGTGTCAGCGACCTGATCGAGACAGAGTATGTGCCCGAACTCCCCTTCACTGTCGCCACAAGATCTCATGTCGAATCGAAGAGTGATATAGCCCCAGTCGTTCAGCATTTTGCAGGGTATTTGGACGTTTCCAGCGTTCTTGTTGCTACCGAAGCCATGTAGAACGATCACTGCGGGGCGAGTCTCGCCGGGAGGGATGTCGCTGGGCAAGCCTATTGCGCCCGAGAGCTTAAGTCCATCCGAAATGATAGTAACGTTCTCTTCCATGGCGACGCTTCCCTCCACCTGACTTCCAGATTGATGCGAATATAGCATTATGCTCTACTGAAGTTGCAAGAGGGAGGACTGCAATGATCGCCCACCATGTCGTGGCTCTTAGAATGCTGGCGCTTCTGTTGCTTCCCGGCGCGGCCAATGCGCAGGCAGCCAACGAATTCTATCAAGGGAAGACCATTAGTTTCGTCGTCGGAGCGGGAGCGGGAGGGAGCTACGACATTTATGCTCGCACGCTAGCCGCACACATGCCTCAATATATTCCCGGAAACCCGCAAATCGTTGTCAAGATGGCTGGTGGCGTGGGAGGCGGCATATCGACCGCCATCCAGATCGAGCACAGTGCGCCCAAGGACGGGACTGTGATGGGTATGACCCAGCACACAAATGTAATCAGTCAGCTCACTGAACCCACGGTCGCAGGCAAGTACGATGTATCGAGATGGCGCTGGGTGGGAAATATGGCCAACCTGCGTAACGTCCTGGCGGTCTGGCACACAGCTCCCGCCCGCACCCTGGAAGAGGCAAGGACAACTGAGGTTATAGTTGGTGCAACAGGCAGAAATTCACCGACTTTTATCGTCCCTCAGGCGCTCAACATCCTTGCTGGCACTAAATTCAAGATGGTTCTTGGCTACAATGGTGTTGCGGACCTAAATCTTGCTATGGAACGGGGCGAGATCCAAGCTCGCGGGGGCTCATGGGTCAGTGTAGTCGCTCAGACGCCCGCATATATTACTGAAAAGAAGTTGACAGCGCTTGTCGTCGATGGACTAACGCGAGATCCCCTCCTGCCAGATGTGCCAACCCTCTTGGAACTCGCGAACACACCAGAGCAGAAAGCGGCTGTTCGCGTGATTTCAGGTGCTAACGAATTTTCTCGCGCTGTATTCCTTCCACCGGGCACCCCCGAAGAACGCGTCGACATGCTACGGCAGGCCTTCGACAAAGCGATGGTAGATCCCGCGCTACTCGCTCAAGCGAACAAACTTAAATTACCGATCGAACCAACGTCAGGCGCAGCGCTCGACAAGATCGCGAAGGAAGTCGTGTCGTCCTCGTCAGATTCTATCGCTCTAGCAAGGAAATTACTTGGTGAATAATCCGCTCTGGCGCCGGTTTTTTCGAAGGCGATTTTGCGCCCGACGTCTTTTTGGACGGTGCTGACCTAATCAAGAAGCTGCTGTCGGAACTCTGGACAAGAAGGCAAGCGAGATTGCGACAGGCGAGCAACTGGGACAGGCGAGAAATATGAAGGTGGCGCTAGATGGTCGGTCGCCGAACTCATGCAAACTTAATCCGACAAGCACAAGGACCATAGTATTGAGTAATCAGGAGACCGGCGACCATGGGCGCGAGTAAAGCTTTATGACGAAGCGCCTTCTTTTAGTTGGACACCTTTCTGGCCCTTGATGCAGGGGCAGACCGATCAGGATGCATTGGAGGGACGAGACATGGCAACGCAGCTCAACCGGCCGGCAATCCTGTGGTTCGACCAGATCGCGATCGGTGACATTTCCTCCGTTGGCGGCAAGAACGCCTCTTTGGGTGAACTGCTCCGCGAGCTCGGAAAGGCTGGCGTTCGGGTGCCGAACGGCTTTGCGACGACCGCTCAGGCCTACCGTGATTTCGTCGAGGCCAGCGCGATCGAAGCAGAGATGCGGCAACACATCGAGCGTTTCCGATCCGGCGACGAGACGCTTCAGGATGCCGGTCATGCGCTCCGCGAGCTTGTTCTGGCCAGCCGGCTACCCAACGATTTCGCCGCTCAGATCCGCGACGCCTATCGCTTGCTCGCCGAGATCACGCAAACAGCGGATCCTGCCGTCGCTGTGCGAAGCAGCGCGACAGCAGAAGATCTTCCAGACGCAAGTTTTGCCGGCCAGCACGAGACTTTCCTCAACGTTCGCGGGGAAAAAGCTCTGCTGGACGCCTGTCGACGCTGCTTCGCCTCGCTCTTTACCAATCGCGCCATCAGCTACCGGGAAACGAAAGGTTTCGATCATTTCGCCGTTGCGCTCTCGGTGGGAGTGCAGCAAATGGTGCGGTCTGACCTGGCCGGCTCGGGCGTCATGTTTACGATCGACACGGAATCCGGCTTCCCCGGAATCGCGACTGTCAGCGCGGCGTGGGGACTGGGCGAAACCATAGTTCAGGGGACTGTAAACCCCGACCGATACGTGGTCTTCAAGCCTCTGCTTGACACTCCCGGCGCACGCCCAATCATCGAGAAGACACTGGGCGACAAGGCGATCCGCATGATCTACGCTGAGGAAGGCGGCAGGGAGACCCGCGTCGTCTCCTCCACTGAAGCCCAGCGCCAGTCCTTCGTGCTGGACGATGAAGAGATCCTCGAACTCGGCCGCTGGGCGGTTGCCGTTGAGAAGCATTACGGCCGACCGATGGACCTGGAATGGGCCAAGGACGGCGCCAACGGGCTGCTGTATCTGGTGCAGGCCCGCCCTGAGACGATTCACGGAGGATCTGGCCAAACAGGTTTCCGCCGTTACATCCTTAAGACCAAGGCGGAGCCGGTTCTTTCCGGCGTGGCAGTCGGAAGCGCGGTCGCCAAAGGCCAAGTCTGCCTGATCCGCGATGCTGCCGACATCGCCCATTTTCAGGACGGCGCCATCCTGGTGACTGGCAACACAGATCCCGATTGGGTTCCTATCATGAAGCGCGCAGCGGGCATCGTCACCGATCGCGGCGGCAGCACCAGCCATGCCGCTATCGTTAGTCGGGAACTAGGCGTTCCGGCCGTTGTCGGCACCGGCACGGCGACCTCGTTATTCCGTGACGGCCAGAAAATTACGATTTCCTGCTCCAGCGGCGACAAGGGGCTGATCTTCGAAGGTCTGCTCGATTTCACCGTCGAAGATGTCGATCTTTCAACGATTCCGGCGACCAGAACTGCGGTCATGCTCAACATCGCCGATCCAGCGGCTGCGTTTCAGTGGTGGCGTTTGCCGGCCAAGGGCGTCGGCCTTGCGCGGATGGAGTTCATCATAAACAACCTGATCAAGGTCCACCCTATGGCGCTCTTGCACCCGGACCGGGTGTCGGCTGCCGACAATCGACACATCCGGGAACTGCTCCGGGGGCACGCGAACCCCGCCGATTATTTTGTCGATATGCTGGCGCGTGGCATTGGCCGCTTGGCCGCACCGTTCTTTCCTCATCCGGCGATCGTCCGCCTCAGCGATTTCAAGACTAATGAATATGCACACCTTGTCGGCGGCGATGCCTTTGAACCGAAGGAAGAAAACCCGATGCTCGGCTTCCGCGGCGCATCGCGCTATTACGACGAGCGCTACCGCGACGGCTTCGCGCTGGAATGCCGGGCGCTGCGCAAGGTCCGCGAGGAGATGGGCTTCGCCAATGTCATCGTGATGGTGCCGTTCTGTCGGACGCCGGCTGAGGCCGACCGCGTGCTCGCCGTGATGGCTGAGAATGGCCTTCGTCGGGGCGTGAACGGGCTGCAAATCTATATGATGTGCGAAATCCCCTCCAACGTCATTCTGGCGGAGCAATTCGCCCAGCGGTTCGATGGCTTCTCGATCGGGTCGAACGATCTCACTCAATTGCTGCTCGGCGTGGACCGGGACTCAGAGCTGCTTGCCGCCATGTTCGACGAACGCGATGAAGCGGTGATGCACGCAATCGCCGAAGCAATCCGCAAGGCGCATGCCGCTGGCATCAAGATCGGCATTTGTGGCCAGGCGCCCAGCAATTATCCCGATTTCGCAGAATTTCTCGTCCGTGAAGGGATCGATTCGATTTCGCTCAACCCCGACAGCTTCGTGACGACCTGTTCCGTGATAGCTGCAGCGGAGACATCGTCCGCGTGAATTACCAAACCGCCGACAAGGCAAGCAGCAGCAGGCCGCCCATCGAAGCGTAAACGAGGCAGACTGGCAGCGTTGTTTTGAGTATCGCGCCTTCGCGGCCCACAAGACCGACCGTTGCCGCTCCGGCGACGATATTGTGGGGTGCAATTACGTTGCCGATCGCGGCTCCGAAGCCTTGGCCAGCAAGCGCAAGCATCGGGGCAAATCCTGAGACGTTTGCCGCGGCAACCTGAAATCCGCCGAAGAGAATATTGGACGCCGTTGCAGACCCGGTGATGAAAGAACCCAAGGCTCCCACCAGGGGGATGGCCATTGGCCAGGCCGATCCAAGGACCGCTGCCCCTGCGCTGGCCAAGGTGTCGATCATGCCGCTGTGAACCATGATCCGTGAAAGCAGCAAGACAGACACCAGCGCCAGTGCCACCGAAGGCAGGCGGCAGGCTGCGCTTTCAAACGACGCCCTAATGACCGCCCGGCTCGCGGGCCTCACGATGACCGCACCAGCAAGGGCTAGCAGCAACAAGGTGCCGGGATGATAGAGCGGCATGACCGCGCCGCCGAAACGACCGGCCAGATTCCATTCCAGCACAAACGCTTGCATGGCCGCAGCCAGCGGCGCAATCGTGCGGCTCGCCAGGATCGCCGCAAGAACCAAGACATAAGGCAAAGCGGCAAGAAGCACGCCGCCCCCCGCCCTCGCGACCGGACGCGCGCCGACCGGCCACTTCCATTTTACCAGCGCGATGAACGCCACTCCGCCGATGAGGGCGCCGCCGAGCGTGGGCAGTTCGGGTCCGGTTAGCCATGCAAGCGCCAGCGCGGGAAGCAGGAACAAAAAGGCCGCCAGCGGTGCGAGCACCCAATGCCCCGTACGGCCCTCCGTCGCGGCAAGACGAAACACCACCACGACCAGCGCCCAGCCCAGCGCCGCGTGCAACAGCATAATGGTCAGCGAGAGCTGCCTCGAATCGACAGACAGCGCGTCCAAAAGCGGAAGTATCGGAGTGCCCACCGCCCCGAAGGATACGCCCGCAGCGTGTCCGATCAGAGCCAGCAGGAGCGACCGCTGCGGCGAAAAGCCAAGCGCCACCAGCATGGGCGCAACCAGCGCCACCGGCGTGCCGAACCCCGCGGCGCCCTCTAGCAGTAAGGCGAAAAACCAGGCGAGGATTAGAACGAGGATGGCGGGCTGGTCCGAAACCGAGGTCAGCCATTTGCCGATGTGTTCAGAAGCCCCTGACCGAGACTGCATCTCGTGCAGTGTGAGAGCCGGAAAGAGGATCCAAAGAATCGTCGCGGCCGTGAAGCTGGCCTCAAGCAAGGGGCCGACAAAGTCGGCGCCGTCCGTTCCATAATCGAAAGCGAAAATCGCCAGCGCCCCAGCCGCAGCTGCGCCCAGCATGCCGGACCTGGCGGCCGACCAGCCAAAAGCAGTCATGCAGAGCAACAGCAAAAGGATGGGAAGAAGAGCAAGCCACGGGGCCATGCTTCAGGCCAGCATTGCGACCGAGACTAGGTGGGTGGGCTGGCCGGTGCGCTCGAACTGCGAGATGTTCCCGATCGTCGTCCTGGCGATCGCGGTCAGCGCCTCACGGGTGAAAAAGGCTTGATGACCGGTGATCAGGACATTCGGGAAGGTCAGCAAGCGCGCGAAGATGTCGTCCTGAATAATTTGCCCGGATAGATTTTCAAAGAACAGGTCGCTTTCCTCTTCGTAAACGTCGAGCCCGACATGGCCGATTTTGCCGTTTTTCAAACTCCTGATCAGTGCGCGCGTCTCAACGAGCGCGCCCCGACCCGTGTTGATGATCATGACGCCCGTCTTCATCGTGGCAATAGCCTTAGTATTAATGAGGTGGTGGGTCTGCGGCGTCAGCGGGCAGTGCAACGTGATGATGTCGGATCCAGACAAAAGATCGTCGAGTTCGACGTATTTACCGCCCAGTTGCGTGAACTCGGCGTCATGCCGGGGATCAAAACCCAGCACCTGGCAACCAAAGCCCACCATGATCCGCGCTACGCAGATACCAATCCTGCCGGTACCGACGATGCCGATTGTGCGACCCTTGAGGTCGAAGCCAAGCAGGCCATCGAGGGCGAAATTGCCCTCCCGCACCCTGACGTAGGAACGGTGGATGTTGCGATTAAGGGACAGGATCAGGGCGACTGTGTGCTCGGCCACGGCCTCGGGGGAATAGGCTGGCACCCGAGCCACCGTAATGCCCAACTCCCGCGCAGCGGCAAGGTCCACATTGTTGAAACCAGCGCAACGCAACGCCACTATTTTTGTGCCCTCTGCTGCAAGTATCTCCAGTACCGGCCGGTCGAAAACGTCGTTGACGAAACCGCAGACAGCCGCAGAGTCATGCGCAAGCGCAGCAGTCTCGATGCTCAATCGCGGCTCGAGAAAACGCAGGTCATGCCCATCGCCTTCCAACTGATTGGCCTGCGCAAGAAACTCGCGGTCATAGGGCTTAGTGCTGAATACGGCGACTTTCATTTGATCTGTCCTCTGTCGCCCAACGCACCGACACAAATGCCCATCACAATCCGTTCGAAATCGGCGCACGACGACACCCGTCCGTGCCCGGCGAGAGCGCGGTGGCTGTCCTGCGCTGTTGCCAGACAACCAGTGCTTCGCTTTCCCATTCGACTGCCGGGCTGTCAACGGCGGCGAAGAAAATGGGCCGGCTGGCGGAGCGAGTGTACCAGAATAATTGAAAGAAGAGGGGCGCGAAGCCTGCCGAATTGCTGCGCTTCAGTTTTCGAGTTTGCGCCACCTTAATTTGCAAGCGGTGAAGGTGGCGGTGTCTTGATGTGGTCGCCAATCCCTCGTTTGGCGCATCCTGCATATTCAAGCGGAACTTTGACACGCTTGGAAAATTGACGCGGTCATCGGAGGAAAAAAAATGGTCTCAACTTCCTCGCGCGTTTCGTCCCAAACCGCCACCAAGGTCAACCGACAGATTCGCCAGAACGCGATTACGCGGATCGCTTATTTTATCAATCATCCCGAAGACGTTCATCGCCGTCTGCACGAGCTCGATCAGGAATGGGACGTCGAGCGAGTGATCGAGGCAAATGCTTCCACGTTGGCTTTTACCGGGATTGTTCTGGGCATCACGGTCGATCGCCGCTGGTTGGCTTTGCCTTTTGTTGTGACCGCTTTCCTCTTTCAACACGCTGTCCAGGGCTGGTGTCCTCCCGTTCCCGTGCTACGTCGCCTCGGCTTTCGCACCGCCGACGAGATCAATCAGGAGCGGTACGCATTGAAGGCGATACAGGGCGACTTTGAGAGGATTCCAAAGGCAACAGAAGGCAAGCTCACGCCAGTGCTAAAAGCGGTTGATCTCATATAGGAAAAAAGATGAGCGGGAGCACCACAGAACAGCAGCGCTTTCCCGTCGCCGCAGGAATACTTCTTGGACTTGGTCTTGGCGGCTTTTTTGACGGCATCGTGCTGCACCAAATTCTACAATGGCATCACATGGTGACCAGCGCAGGCTATCCTGCCGACAACCTCGATAATCTGAGGCTTAACGTTCTACTTGATGGCGTATTTCATGCAAGCACTTACCTGTTCACGGTAACCGGCCTCTTCATCTTGTGGCGGACCGCACGCAAGCCGCACTTTTGGTGGTCTAATAAACTGCTATTCGCAACTATTTTGATGGGGTTTGGACTTTTTAACCTGGTTGAGGGGGCTGTGAATCATCATCTGCTGGGCTTGCACCACGTTAATGAGACAGCGCCACGCGACCAATGGATATATTGGGACGTCGGGTTCCTGATCTGGGGCGCAGTTATGTTGGCGTTCGGTTGGAAACTTCTCCGTGACGGACTTAAGGAGAGCCCTGGTGAGCAGTAAAAATCTGGCTAGTCTTTCGTTGCAATGATTTTCGAGTAAGCAGTTGGTGCTCTTTGTTCCAAGCTTGGTGCGGCCGACGAAGGATGGCGCACATCGCCGCGGCTATCCTTTACCCCAAAGTCGACGGCTCGCGATTTCCGCGCCTTCGCTCAGAGAGCGCAGTTTTGCCCAGGCAACCTCAGGATGAACCTCGTCACCGGCGCTAGAGGTCGCGAACCCGCAATCATTTGACGCTATTACGCGCTCACGTCCAACCACTTCCGCAAACCTGCAAATGCGTTGAGCAACAAGCTCCGGATGTTCGATCAAGGACACACAGTGGGATACAACGCCGGGGATGAGAAGCTTGCCGTCTGGCAAGCGACATTCCTGCCAAACAGCCCATTCATGTTCATGGCGGGGGTTCGCCCCTTCGAATGAATAACCCGCCGCGTTTATCTTCAGCATTAAATCAACGTAATGTCTGAGTTCGAGATCGTGAGCGCGCGGAGCAATATTCGTGCTGTAGCAGGTGTGGAATCTGACCTTTTCGGGAGGTATGCCGCGAAGAGCGTAATTGATAAGTTCCACCTGCTCTGCAATGAAGGCTCGACATTCTTCAATGCTGACGTCCGGATGGCGGTCATAATGTGTCGCGAGTCGTGGATCGTCGATCTGCAGGGTAAAACCGGCATCGACAATGGCGAGAAACTCCTCTCGCATAGCATCCGCCAGGGCAGTGTAGTATTCCTGATCTGTTTTATAATAGCGATTGGGATAATAGAGCGCCACGTTGTTAGGTGAGAGGGCCGTGATGAAACATTCGCTTACGCGTTGCGTCCCGACAGCACGTCTCAGATTTTCGATGTCGGCTGCAACATTCTCATGGCCTCGATAGCTTACCGGTCCTGTGCAGGCCCAAGACTGCCGCGCCCGCGGCGTTGCAAGCCTTAGCGGCCTCGCAGCACACATCGCGGCATGGTCTTCATAGGCCCCGGGAAATGCGCGACGATCCCGAGAAGCGGCATTTCGGTCGACCACGGTCTCGACTGGCTCAAATCCATTCAGGCGCCGAGCAGTATAAGAGCTAAAGCTAGACTTACTATGTTCGCCGTCATTCACGATGTCTATGCCCAGATCGACCTGCTTCTGGACGACTTGCTCCACTGATCGCCGGATCATCTGCGCAAGTTCATCAGAGATTACATCTCCCGCATTTTCGCTGGCTCGTAGACGAACGAAAAGCTCCGTCGCGCGTGGCAAGCTGCCGACGTGTGTCGTCAAAATGCGATCATTGCTTGTGCGCATCTGGCCTTCCTCCCTGTTCGTGATTGAATACACTATGCCTCATCGCTGCAACTGGGAATATTGACGAACGCGACGTTTGGCGTACGCTATCGAAAAGATCATCCGGGGGAGGGTTTGCCATGCGAGGACTTTCACGCGTTGCGCTGCGCGCATCTGTGCTGCTCAGTTTCTTTTCTTTTCCGTTGGCAACGTTCGCTACAGCGCTGGGTGTGGAAGATTTTTATCGCGGAAAGCAGGGCCGTTTTGTCATTCACAGCACGCCCGGGGGAGCGTATGATGGTTGGGCGCGGTTGATTGTACCCTATCTCACTAAGTATGTGCCTGGCGCACCGATTTTCGTGCCTCAAAACATGCCCGGCGCAGGTGGTCTGGTCGCCGCAAACTATATGTTTGCGCGTGCGCCGAAAGATGGTTCCGTCATCGGAATGGTCGGTCGCAACATCCCCTCCGATGCTTTAATGAAGGCTGGTTCCGTGGGATTTGATCCCAGGCAGTTTAACTGGATAGGAAACCCGGAGTTCGGCGCGACTGTCAGCATCGTTTCGTCACAGGCGCAGGTGAAGGTTGCCTCTGATCTATTTGAAAAAGAGGTTCTTGTCGGGGGAGCGGGCGCGGGAAGCGCTGTGAGCACGATGCCGATGGTGATTCGAAATTTGCTTGGTATGAAATTCAAGTTGGTCGAGGGGTATGGTTCACAATCGGCGATCACGCTCGCCATTGAACGGGGCGAAGTTCACGGCACGTTCGCTACGTTGACATCCGTCCTCACTTCTTTTCCGGGCGCAGTTGAAAGTGGAAAGATTCGCATCCTGTTTAATCTGGAACGCAAGCCTGTTCCGGGCCTCAACGCGCCTTCTATCTTCGATTTCGCCAAAACCGAGGAACAGAAGCAGGTGCTGAATCTCTTGTCCGTGTCTAGTGAAGTCGGTCGCCCTATGCTTGCGCCACCGGGTGTACCGCGCGAGCGGGTCGAGGCGCTGCGACGTGCGTTTGACCAAGCCATGAAGGACCCGCAATTGCAGGCCGACGCCACGAAAATGCGGTTGCCCGTTGCTAATGTTGTCAGCGGCAGCGAGTTGGAGGCGATCATTGCTGATCTGATGGCTACCCCTCCGGCTGTCGTCGAGCGGATGAATGCACTGCTAAAACAATAACAGGCGGTGCAACGTTATTGCCCGGGTAACGACGAAGCCGGCTTTATCGCATTTTCGAACTGAGGAGGATCTGTCCTTCCTTGATACGCGCTCGCTACATCTCTCCATTCTTCTGAAGGCCGGACTGTCCTCCCCTGACAATGCCTTTCACATCTGGCGCTCAAGATGCGAGCGTAGGGCCTTGTGATGCCCAATGCATTAGGGCAGTCTGCGGAGAGAAAGGCGGCATAACGCCTTCTGTTGCGCCGAAGGGCGAGGGGGGATGAAGCGCTCATGGTTGAGGTCGCAAAATTGGAGGGCGCGCCGGGTGAGGCCGAACCGCAGGCAAGGCGGTTAAGTGGCTACCAGGCGCTCGCCGCACGAATTCTCGCGACCGCACTCTCATTGTATATTCTGGTTTACATCTCAACGTCGCTCAACTGGTTCAACATCAATCTTTACGGCTCCCACAGGGCGCTCGCATACTCTTTCATTATCGTGCTTGTCTTCCTGCACTTTCCCGCCAGCCCGGGAGCTTCTCGAGATCGCGTGCCGTGGTATGATTATCTGCTCGCGGCCGCAGGCCTGACGTCTACGCTATATGCGTTTTTCTCTTGGGATGATTGGCTGTTCGGGGTCGGCATACCGACGGGCGCCGAAGAGGTGCTCGGGGCCGTCCTGATCCTTGTGTCACTCGAGGCGTGCCGCAGATGCCTGGGTCTTGGTTTCACGTGCGTGACAGCGCTCTTTGTCATTTATCCGATGGTTGGCCATCTGCTGCCGGGCGTTCTTCGGACGCAACCCAACAGCTTTTCCGCGCTCATTCAGAATTTTTATTTCGCTGGTACGAGCAACGGGGTCTTCGGCTCCCCAATGGAAATATTCACCACCACGGTGGCAATATTCCTGATCTATGGGGCTTTTCTGACGGCGACCGGCGCCGGGAATGTCTTTCTTGACTCAGCGCTTGCAATAGCGGGCCGCTACCGTGCCGGCATGGCGAAAGTCTCGGTGCTGGCCAGCGCCCTGTTCGGGACGATCAGCGGCGTCGGCGCTGCGAATGTGCTTGTGACAGGCGGGTTGACGATTCCTGCGATGAAGCGCCTCGGGTACCGTCCAGCGCTCGCGGGCGCCGTCGAGGCGGCAGCGTCGACTGGCGGCCTGCTGATGCCGCCGGTTATGGGCGCGGCCGCGTTCCTCATGGCTGACATGTTGGGCGTGCCATACCTCACGGTGGCGAAGGCGGCACTGATACCGGCCATACTTTACTTTCTCGCCGTGTTCATGATGGTCGACTTCGAAGGAGGCCGGGACGGCCTCGGCTCGGTGCCCGCGTCCGAGATCCCGCCTCTTGGCGCGACGCTGCGGGACGGTTGGTATCTCTACGCCTCAATCGCGGCGCTTCTGGTCGCCCTTGGCTGGTACGGTTTGCCTGTCGATCAGGCTGCGTTCGCCGGGCTGATCATGCTTGTGGGGTTGTCCATCCTCAGGCGGCGGGGTTTGCGCGTTGCCGGAGCCTTTAACGCTCTTGAACAATCGGGGCGACTCCTGGGCGCACTCGGAGTTACGGGCGCGGCCGTGGGAATGATCACCGGCGGCTTCGCGCTCACCGGACTTGGCGCTGTGTTGCCGCAGGCCCTGCAGGCCCTCGCCGGCGGAAGTCTTTTCCTGCTGCTGATCCTTTCCGCCGTCTCGGCGATTATACTTGGGATGGGCGCACCGCCGGTGCTTGTCTACGTGCTCCTCGCAACCACCGTAGCCCCTGCGATCATTGATGCAGGCGTGCCGAAGTTGGCCGCCCACATGTTCATTTTCTACTACGGATTGTTGTCAATGCTGACGCCGCCGGTCGCGCTATGCTCCATGATCGCGGCGCGGGTGGCGGGCGCGAATTTCTGGGTCACCTCCATCAATGCATGCCGGCTTGCGGTGGTCGCATACATCATTCCGTTCTTCTTCGTGTACAATCCTGTCCTGCTCTTTGAGGGGCATCCGAGCGACCTGCTGCGCGCTTTCCCCTCCGCAGTAGTTGGGACAGTTGCGCTGAGCGGAGCGCTTACGCGCTTCTTCTTTTTGCGACGACTTGGTTTTGGTGAGGCCTTCGTGCTCGGGCTGGGCGGCCTCATGCTGTTCTCGCCCGATTATACCACGGATATGTTAGGTGCGGCGCTGATCGCGCCCACGATCATCTTCACGCTTGTCGCCTGGAGAAAGCGGCGGCTCGTGTCTGTCGGCCAGTAGCGCGTTGAACCGGCGCAGGAAAGCGCCGCCTTTAAGAGTGGAGGATGCAATGAAACGGCACACAACAACCATTCGTCGACGGTATTGGCTTCCGGCGATTGCGGGCGCCCTGATGGGCATTGTCCCTGTCGTCGCCATCGCAGATGTCCCGGAGATCATGACGGCGGGGGTGCCGCCTGAAGGCAGCACCGGATATGTGCTCACGGCAGCCATTGCGAATACGGTCACGGAGACCACTCCAATCAAGCGGATTACGCTGCAAACGTTCGGCGGCGCTGCCGGATGGCCCGCACGAATGGAGACGGGTGAAGTTAACTTCGGCTCCCATTGCGGTTTCAAGCTTGTCGAAGACGCCTATTTCGGGAAAGGGCCATTTGCGAAAATTGGCCGGCAAAGAAACGTACTCAACATGGTGACGGGACACGGACTCCCGTTTTCGATGAGCGTTATCGATCCCAACGTCAGACGCATACAGGATCTCAAGGGCAAGACCATTTTCGCGATGATGGCTCACGAGGACCAGAAGGTGGCGACCGAAGTTCTCGCGAAGATGGCTGGACTTGATATGGGCCGAGGTCTTCGCGTGATTCCGGTGCGTTCGCCCCAGGAGGCGATCCAGGGGCTGCTGACCGGGCGGGGCGACGGCTTTTTCTTTGGGCTTATTCCCGGGCTCATTGAGGTTGCGCAAGCCAAGGGGCTGCACACCGTGCCGCTCACGCAGGAGGTGCAGGACGCCATTATCAAGGCTGAGCCTGTGTGGGGCCGCACCGTGGTCAAGGCGGGGGCGCCTCCGCTACGCAACGCGCATGATGCTCCCACAATCGAAATTCTTTGTGGCCTCGCTGCAGGCGCCAAGACCTCCCCGGAAGCGGTCTATCTGGTGACCAAAACGATCTTCGAGAATAACAGTTGGCGCAGCGCGCACCCGCTCGCCGCAGAATGGACGCTTCAGCGTGCTGTCAGCATCATGAATGCTCCCTATCATGAGGGCGCGATCCGGTATTATCGGGAAAAAGGAGTGTGGGGGCCGGAGCAAGACCGGAAACAGAAGGAGCTGCTTTCACAATAACGCTTCGACATAAATCTGGCGGCGCCCGGACCACATAGAGGCGCTACCGCTGCTTCACCCGCCAACCGGTACGGGTCGCCTGATCGGAACGCGCGCATCGCTTTGGTGAGTGGTCAAAGCAGAGCGCGGCGCGCGGCTCCTGTCAGCAGTGATGATGATTGAAGGTGGAGACGAACGACTCGGCGAGCGGAGCCACTATTCGGCGCCGCTCAGCCCAAGTTCTCGCAGGACCTCGCGCGTATGCTCGCCCAGTTGCGGTGGGGGCTGCATCACGGATCTTGGACGCGCGCCGTCGGCGAGCACCGGGCAATCAATCGCAACGATATCTCCCTCCGAGGAATGCGTCATGCGCACACTCGTCCCGAGAGCCTCCACCTGTGGGTCATTCAGCACTTCGCTTATCGACTGGATGGGGGCGTATGGCACGTCCGCCGCTTCTAGCTTGTTCGCCCATTCGTCGCGGGGTCGTGACGCCATCGTCTCGGCCAGAACGCTCGACAAGTCGTGGTAGTTGGCGACTCGCAAATCGTAGGTTGCGAAGCGAGGATCGGCCGAGAGGCGGCTCGCATCGATCGCGGTGAGGAATGACCGCCAGAACTTGTATGATGTGGAAAGATGCACTGAAAGCAACTGCGAATCGGAGCAGCTGAAGGCGAAGCATTGAGATCGGCTGACCCGAGCGAACTTGTCGCTTGCGATCCCCGTGCGCGTAAAATTCACGAACAGATCCTGGATGAAGGCCATAGAAGACTCGAGCATATTTACTTCCAGACGGCGGCCGCGACCCGTTCGTTCACGCTCGATCAGTGCGCCGAGTACGGCATAGGCGGCATACATCCCGGTAACATTGTCTGCGATTGTGGGACCGAAAGCTCTAGGATGCTCTGGGTCGACGAAAAGGCTCGCAAGGCCGCTAAATGCTTGTCCCACGGAATCAAATGCGGGGCGGTCCTGATGTGGCCCGGTGGAACCGAAGCCTGTTATCGAGCAATGGATCAGGCGGGGATTGCTCGCTCGCATTTGCTCGGGATCGAGGCCAAGTTTCGTTAACGCGCTTGGCCGGTAATTGTCTATCACCACGTCTGCGCGTTCAATCAGGCGTGCTTGAATTTCGCGCCCTGCCTTTGTTGTCGTGTCGGCGACGACGCTGCGCTTGTTTCGGTTGAACGCTAGGAATGTCGGCCCATAACTCGAGCCCCGCGACCGCCGGAATGGATCTCCTTCAGGACGCTCCAATTTGATGACGTCAGCGCCGAGGTCTGCCAGCATCATAGCCGCGAGTGGCGCTGTGATGAATGAACCCAGGTCAACGACGCGAACACCCGCAAGCATCATAGGTATCTCTCCCAATTCTTTGCAGGCGCTGGATCCGTCGCCGAGCTTCTCCGGTTCGCCACGGAGACATAAATCATCGTTTGAAGCATAGGCGATCCCGCCAGCCCGCGCGCGTTAATTGATGGTCTGCCCGCCATCGACAACAATGGTGGCGCCATTAATGAACGAACTCGCGTCCGTCACGAGAAATGCCGCCACGTCGCCGATCTCGTGGCATTCCGCAAGGCGCCCCAGCATGACCTGCGCCTGCAGGGCGCGACCATCTGTCTGCCCGCCTTCGATGTAACCGCGGACCCGCGGCGAGAGCGTTGGTCCCGGACATATCGAATTCACTCGAAGCCCTTTGCGGCCGTAGTCGATGGCAAGCTGGCGGGAGAGGTTCACGACCGCCCCCTTGGTCGCGCAGTATACCGGCATCTTTGGATTGCCGATGAGGCCGAACGAGGAGGCCACATTCAGTATTGATGCGCCCTCCGCCCGAAGAAGGAGCGGGATGAACGCGCGGCACATGAAAAACACGCTGTCGAGGTTGGCGGCGTTGATCTCGCGCCATTTCTCGGTGGACAGATCTGCGATTTCCGATCTGAAATTTGTCCCTGCATTGTTGATAATGGCCTTAACCCGGCCCCATTTGGCCTCGACCAATGATGCTATTTTGAACACATCGTGCTCGCGCGAAACGTCCGCGACGAAGCATTCGCACGCGCCGCCAACCGCGATGATTTCGGATCTGGTTTCCTCAAGCGTTGCAGGTGTGCGGCCGACGAGCGCCACCGTGGCGCCCAGCTCGGCAAGCGAGAGGGCTGCGGCCTTTCCGATGCCGGCCCCGCCGCCCGTCACAACGACCACTTCGCCTTCAAGACGCATTTTTTTCAGCATTGCCTGCCTCTCGTCATGATGAGCTTACGGTCGCGGCGCGTTCCTTACGGAAGCCGCGGTACTGACGATCATCAAGCGTCCGCAGGTGTGGAAGCACTTCCGACGCGAATAGCCTAAGGTTCTTTTCCGTCAGGTGCGCGGGCAGGGTTCCGAACTGAAACATTCCAAGAAGTTCCTGGAATCCAAGTTCCTCGTGCGCTGAGGTGATGGACTTGAGGATGGTCGAGGGACTGCCGCAGAGAAAGATCCCTCGTTCGATGAGCGTTTCTATCTTCACGCCGCCCGCGTGCGCCCGTTTGTTACGGAGCACGTGTTTGAGGGATTCAGGCGACATATAGCCGGGAGGGAAAAACATAAGCTCCGATGTTTTCGGGAGAAATACGTTGAACAATTTTTCTATATGCTCGCGCGCCTCGTTGATCGCCTGCTCATCCGTATCGGCGACGTAAATAGGAGTTCCCCAGCCCAATTTCGACGAGTCCGCAGTATAGCCAAACTTCTCCTCACAGACGCTCCGATACATGTTGAGGTAACGGGAGACCGTCTCACGGGGGCTGTAGTTCTGTAGATAGACGTGGCGGCGATCAGGGTGGGCGGCCCATTCAATGGTTTCGAGACTCCCCATGGAGGGGCACCAAATCGGGGGATGCGGTTGCTGAAAGGGACGCGGCCAAAGGTTCACGTATTCGAAATGATAATATCGGCCCTCAAAGGCGAAGGGGCCGGTCTCAGTCCATGCGCGAACGACGAGATCGTGCGCTTCCTTGTGGCGCTCCAGAGAATGCACCGGATTGGCGCCGCTCGAAAAATATTCCGAACCGACCCCGCGCACGAAACCGCTGATCAGCCGCCCGCCGCTGATTACGTCTATCATTGCATGCTCTTCCGCAAGCGTAAGCGGGTTGTCTCGCAGCGCAAAAGCGTTTCCAAGAATCGCGATGCGGCAGTCCCGCGTCCGCCGGACAAGCATCGATGCTGTGACCACCGGTGAAGGCATAAGGCCGTAGGCGGTCTGGTGGTGCTCGTTCACGCAGACGCCATCGAACCCGAGTTCCGCCGCGAGCTCCAGTTCATCCAGATAGCGATTGTAGAGCGCATGGCCGACGACTGGATCGAAGTGATCATTTGGCAGAACAATCCAGACGCTGCTGTATTGCTCGCGAACCTTCATATCCAAATCAGCATAGGGCATCAGATGAAAGCTCATAACCTTCATTGCGCGTTCCTGTTTGTCGCGGCGCAGGACAAGCCCCCGAGCCTGTACGATCAATTTAGGCGAAAACTGCGGAAGGCGCACGCCGGAGCAAGTGCTTTGTTAGCATAACACCGGTGTCGCGCGAGCAATACCGAGGCCGGCAGAGAGCTGGGAGGGCAAAAACCCTTGCTTCAAAATGTGATCTATTCGGAGCTTCGCTAGGAGACTGCCGGTTCTGGTAACCGCGCGGCAATTGCGCCCTCGCTCGTTTCCCGCCGACAAACATCGGCCGTCACCGCATCGTAGACAGTGCTTTCGAGACAATTCGCAACGGCCCCCACGCATGGCAGCAGTCTCGGCTCCGTCGCCAGATAATAGCACGGGAAATGAACAGTCCCCGGATCGGGGTGGCGGAGAGGTCGCCGCGGGCGACCTCCTCGCGCACAGCCGAAAATGGCAGAATGCCGTGTGCGCAATTATCCCGGATCAGCTGCTTTTGCACGCTTAGATCATTGATCTCGTATGCAATCTTGAGGTCGAAATCGGCGAGCGCAGCGGCTCGATCCAGGTAATCGCGGTTGCCGCTCGGGCGAGGAAACAAAACGAGTGGCACGCCCGAGAGCCTGGAAATCTCGATCTCGCCATCCGCAGCGTGGGGGCCGCTCGAGATGTGGTGAAGCGATTCCGGGGGCAATCGGCGGACCATGTAGGTGTCTCGTGCGCCCGGTGATACAACCAGCGCCAAATCGACTTTGTTCGTTTCGATCGCCTGCAATAGCGCGCATTGTGTTCCTTCGAGGAACCGAAGTTGAATCATAGGTAATGTGGCGGCGACTCTTTTCATAAGTGAGGAGATGAAAAGCTGCGCGCATGCTGGCGAAATGCCCAGAGACACGATGCCGGTCGGCTCCTGCGAGCCCGTGAGCGCATCGAGACGCGCGAGCGCAACCTGGCGCAGAATGATCGTTGCACGATCGAGCAGGGTGCGCCCTGCCGCCGTCAACCGGGCTCCGCCGGGATCGCGCTCAAACAGCTGAACCTTGAGTTCAAGCTCAAGGTCACGAACTCTCCGGCTGATGGAGGATTGCGAGACATGCAGTCTGGCTGCGGCTTCATTGAAACCGCGCACCTCGGCGACTTCAACAAAATACCGGAGTTGTCGCAGATCCACGCACAACCTCCTTAATGCCCGCGAGCCGACTGCCGGATCGCTTCCACAACGATGCACGGTGTGTCGATCAAGGCCTATTCGAGCGGCGTTGAAAGAAACGCGCTACCCGCAGTGTGCCTATGCTCCTCCTCTTTGAAGGTTACCCCGGATCGAATTGACTGGTCAACAGTACGTGTCACGGGTGAAATGCGGTAGCGAGATGCGCGTTCAACATTAGCGTAATGTCTGGAAAGCATTTGCCCTCTCCTTGAGCGTCCTGTTTTCATCCGAGGGGAATGTACGTAAATTTGTTTCCAGGAAGATTCACAGGTTTTTTGGCAGTTTGCTACGTTCGGCATGAGGCTTACAGCGGACGCGCCGCACAGGCGTGCTGGAAAGGCTCACGTACAAGCTGCGAGCCGGATCAGTCGCTTCAGCTAATGAGACCAATCGGGCTGGTTCGCCGTCGGAATCGAGGGGGCACGGAATGC
>JAUXWZ010000139.1 GCA_030684835.1 Beijerinckiaceae bacterium | reverse complement strand
GATGATGTGGTGCCCAGGGGCGGAATCGAACCACCGACACTGCGATTTTCAGTCGCATGCTCTACCAACTGAGCTACCTGGGCGACCGGCGACGCCTACGACGTCTCACGGTGTGCGGCTTATAGAAAGGGGCGGCAGGCTTGTCCAGCCCCAACTTGCCAATCTGGCGCTTGAGCGCGGGGAGATGCTCTGCGGAAGGGCAGCGTCGAGGCGAGAGCGCCCGAAACTCTGATGGGAGCGCCTTGGGTCTCCTTTGCGCGGGGAAGGGAACGTCAGCTGGAAACCGGAGTCCCATAAGTCGCGGGGCGCCTTCACGGCGCCGCTGCGTTGGGGATAGGATGGGCGGTCAACAAACAAAACGAGGGTTGGAAATGCTGCCTGACGACATTCATCCTGTATCGCGTTGCCGTGTGCCACCGCCCAAGCGCGAGGATTTCGATGACGCTGGCAAGGCGGTCTTCGACACCTATGTGGACCCAAAGGGCGGATCGATTCGTGGCCTGCAAGGGCCGGGCGGCATCCAGCTTCACTCCCCCAAATTGGCGGAAATGAATCGCCCAATTAACAAATACCTTCGATTCGAGTGCGGTCTCACCCCGCGCGAGCGCGAAGTGGCGATCCTGATCACGGCGCGCGAGTGCGACAGTCAATTCGAGTGGGCGGCCCACGAGCCGGAAGGCCGCACCTGCGGTGTGCCGGAGGAGACCATTCAGGCGATCAAGCACAAGCAATCCCTAAGCGGCGTCCCGGAAGAAGACGCCCTCATCGTGCAGCTTGGGCGTGAGACTTTTGGCGACCGAAAAGTTTCCCCGGAAACCTACAAGCGGGCGATGAACCGTTTCGGCGCCAGAAAGCTTGTTGATGTCGTTGCGCTTATGGGCAAGTACTCCGCGACTGCGGCCATGCTGTGCGTTTTCGACATGCAGCTCGACGAAGGTGAGACTGCGCTGTTGCCAGTCTGACGAACAGCGTCGCAGTCGCGAT
Organism: Beijerinckiaceae bacterium; assembly: GCA_030684835.1. Taxonomy (GTDB): domain Bacteria; phylum Pseudomonadota; class Alphaproteobacteria; order Rhizobiales; family Beijerinckiaceae; genus Terripilifer. The sequence goes on along the minus strand of JAUXWZ010000139.1, from coordinate 14,645 downwards.
GCTGAAATCTCATGACGGCGCGGCGATGCGGGGTTAAACAGCTGGAATGGTCAAATTCCTTCTCGCACTCGTCGCCGCCGGCATGGGGTTCGTCATCTTGCGCATGGTGCTGGTGAAGGCGGGGCTGGCCAAGCCCAGCGCCAAAAATACCGGCAAGGCCGAGAAGATGAGCCAATTGCGTCGCGAGCTTGATTTCCTGCTCTGGGTTCCGCCCGCTTTGCTTGTGTTGGGCGCAATCTACGCTCTGGCCTCAATGATGATGCGCCCCTGAGTTAGCGCGATTCGATTTTATCGCAGCAGGTCGTTGATGACTTCGTCCGTGGTGCGGACATCGCCGAAGCTTTGGTAGAACGAGGTCAGTCCGGCAAGGTGATCCTCTGCGTACCGCGCGCCATTGGCGTCGCTCACCATCACGGCCTTGTAGTCGAGCATCATGGCGTCTCGTGCAGCGCTCTCGCAGCACATGTTCGTGGCGGTGCCAGCTACGATCAGCGAGTCGACGCCACGAGGCCGCAGCACTTCCTCGATATTGGATGCGCCCGCGATGAAGGGGCTGAACCTGTTCTTCCAGACGATCGAATCGCCGTCGCGGATGTCTAGATCCTTGTGGAATGCGTGGCCGTCATGCTCTGGCGAAAGCTGGTCGCGATGGTTGGCGCCTTTTTCGGGCGTGAAGAAATGCTCATGGTAAAGGCGCCAATGGCTTTTGCCCTCTGCACCGGCCGTCATGCCAACCCATATGACGACGCCTCTCTTATCGCGAATCGCGCGAGCGAGACGGTTGATGTTGGGGATAATGCCCACCACGGAGTCGATTTCACCGACATAAAAATTCTGCATATCAATCACGAGCAGAGCCGTGCGCTTGACGTCAAAGCGATCAAAGACGGGGAGGCGGCCGCGTTTTGCGAGCACACGTTCAATCACGTAATCGGGAAAGCCGTAAGGATTAGTCATGATGCAGCCTTGTTGCGGGACGCCATGCTATTGCGCTCCGGCCAGCGATTGCAAATCTCCAATGCTGGCGTACATGATGGGTTATGCAGCCGCTTTCCTACAAGCTCGGACAGGCGCGCAAGGACGATGCGCAACGCGCCGCCCTGCGGCAAATCAAGAATTGGACGCGCGAGCGTTTCTCTCTTTGCGAGGATGATCTGACGATCGTGACCGAAGAGGAGGTGCGCTTGCCCGGCGTACCGCTCCGGCAGACATTGATCGTCTTTCAGTGCGCTGATGGTCAAAAACGACACTGGCGCATTTTCAAGCCGGCGGTCGACGTCAGCGACGACGACTTGCCGCCGGCCTGGATGAAGGACGCCCTGATTACCCCCGAGGGCTTTCAGTGCTCATGCTGCTGAAGCTAGAGGGACGAGGCCTCAGTCTTTCTTGTCCTTGAACCAGGCTTCAACGTCGCCGGTCAGTTTGATCAGAAGCGGATTGCCGTAACGGTCCATCGCCTTGCCGGCAGGCACGCGCACCCAGCGCTCGCTAATGCAATATTCCTCGACGTTCGTTTTCTCGACGCCCTTGAACCGGATGCCGATTTCACGGGAGAGCGCCTCCTCGTTGTAGAATGGGCTGTCGGGATCTGTGGACAGGTGGTCGGGCGGAGATTCGTTGGAGTCGGTCAAGGGTTAAGCTCCTGCGCATGCGCGTTGCGGCCCTCATAGCATGGGAGCGCCGGGGCACAAGACCGGGCTGGATCGCAGGACCCCTTCCGCCGCGAGCGGCTTTCCCGTAAAACCTCCTCACAAGAAACTGGAGCGAAACCCCGCATGTCTCTTCCTCGCTACAAATCGGTCACCCGCACCCAGGTCGCCAACGCCGCCCTCAAGGACGGCCTCGTGAAGCCTAATGGCTTCGAATTCGAGTGGGTCGAGGTCGACCCGCTGATTGCCGCTTTCCGTCGCATGGTGCGCGGCTATGAGTTCGATATTTGCGAACTCGCCATCACCACCTACATGTGCGCCAAGTCGTACGGGAAGAAGTTCACAGCGATCCCGATTTTCATCGTGCGCCAGTTTCATCACGGCGCGATTCTCGTGAACAAGAACGCCGGCATCAATTCGCCGAAAGACCTTGAAGGCAAGCGCGTCGGCGTTAACCGCGGTTACACCGTGACTACGGGCGTGTGGGCGCGCGGTATCCTGCAGGATGAGTACGGCGTCGATCTGTCGAAAGTGACGTGGGTGCTGTCAGGCGACGAGCATGTCGCCGAATACAAGGCGCCTGGCAATGTCGTGCCGATCGAGGCCGGCAAGAAGATGGAAGACATGCTGATCTCGGGCGAACTTGTCGCCGCCATCGGCGTATCCGTCGATCATCCCGACATCGTGCCGCTGATTCTCAATGCGGAAGAAACTGGCTTTGCCGCACTTCAACGCAACGGTCATTACCCGATCAACCATCTCGTTGTGATCCGCGACGAACTGATCGACGCCAATCCCGGTCTTGCGACGGAAGTGTTCAACTGCTTTGCGAAGGCCAAGCAAATTTACGTTGAGCAGCTCAAGGCCGGCGGCGTCGAGCTGAAGGGCGACGCGAAGATGCACAAGCGCGTCATGGACATCACCGGCGGCGACCCAATGCCTTACGGCATCGAGCCCAATCGCGGAGTTGTCGAGAACCTCATCAGCCACGCCAAGAAGCAGGGCATTATCGCGGGCGATGAGCGGATCGAAGATCTTTTCGTGAAAGAAACGCTCGGCCTCATCGGCTGAATGAGCGCGGCGGCGCCGCGTGCGCCGCCGTCTTTGCACGCTATCATGCGCGAGGGGCTCATGGCCGAATACGTTCCCACCTATCGCCTCACGCACGAAGCCACGATGAAGATGCTGGCGGCGGGCGTCGCCAAAGCTGACGAACTGGGCGTGAAGGTCGCGCTCGCGGTGTGCAACCAATCCTGCGAGATCATCGGCTATCTGGTGATGGACGGCGCGCGGCATTTTGCCGGTCGCACGACGACGAAGAAGGCAAAGACCGCAGCGTCTCAGCGCCTTGCTACCGGTTACGCGGAAGAGCATCGCGTGCTTTCGATGCAGATTCGTATGGATGGCGATTTCACTAACGTGCGCGGCGGTTTTCCAGTCGTCATTAATGGCGAGACGATCGGCGGCGTGGGCGCTGGCGGCGCGCATCAGGACGAGGATGTGGCGGTTGCGAAAGCGATGATCGCGGCGTTGGGATGGGCGGAGCAGTAGGTCCGGGACGTCACGGTCGGCAAGGCCGACCATGACAGCATCAGACTCAATCGTTCTTCTTCAAGAACTCCAGAACGCGCGATTCCGCAGCTTCTCGCGTTTGCCCATCAAGCGGCATGTCCCAGTATTCTGACTTCGGCAGGCACTCCTGCAGATAGCGCGCCGCTGACGTGCCGTGGAAGCTGTCGTAGCCGGGAACGACCAGCGCGGGCGTGTCGAGTTGCATCAGATCTTCGGGCTCCGCGCCCGCCGCCGTGTCTCGGTCGAACATTGTGCGCAAAACGCCATCGACGATGATTTTGTATTTTTCGACATCCATCGCCGCATAGCGCGCGGCGAAATCGGGATCGGCCTTGATGACAGCCGCCCACGGCCCGCCACGGGGGTCCGCATTGAATGGCTTGCCGTCGCGCTGCACGAGATCTACGACGCCCTTCAGGCCTTCGCGCTGCACAAAGCCGAGATGATCGGCAAAACGCATGTGGCTTGAGATGCGATATTTCGGGCCGCCCGTGGGCCACCACAACACCATTGCATTAACGCGATGGGGCAGGGCGGTCGCGAACGCCGCGACGGGCGAGCAGCCCATACAGCCGCCCATAAGATGCGCGCGCTCTATTTCGAGATGATCGAGCAGACCCGCAGCCTGCGTTACGTAATGCTGGAATGTAACGCGCTCCACGCGCCCGCCGGACTGGCCGCACTCGCGCCGGTCAAACGCGATGCAGGTGTATTGCTGCGACAGCCATTCGAGCGGCTTCACCTTCGCGTACACGCCAAGGCCGGACCATTGCTCGATGACGGCGTTGAAGCCGCCCGGCGAGAACAGCAGCAGGGGCGGGCCGGAGCCCGACACTTCGTATCGTGTGCGGATGCCGTCGATCTCGACGAAAGCCATGATGCGTCAGCCCTTGATCTGCTTGCCGCTCTTGCAGTCCGCGACGAGCGCCTTGAAGGCGTCGATCGAGCCCTGCGCGGTGTTGAAATACGTATCGGTCTTGGAGCCTATCCACTTTTCGCCCAGGCCCAGCACAGTCTGGGCGAGGCGCACGCGCCCATCCAGCCAGGGGCCGCCGCCGAAGCCGCCGATGCAGGGGATTTTCACCGCCTTAACAACCGCTTCTCCCGCCACAGGACCGGAGTTCGTGAAGTCGAGCGCCACGGCGCCGCATTCTTCAAGCATCTGCGCTTCTTCCACCAGCTTCGCGGCCGCTTCCTTGGTCGCGAGTGCGGCGGACGAACTCTGTGACGAGTAAGGAATTCCATATTTCAGCGCGGTCTGCGGCGTGAGGCCGAATTGCGCGAAGACGGGAATTCCCGCCTGCGCCATCGCCATCACCACGTCAGGGTGATTGGCGGCAGCGTCGACCTTGATCATGTCGGCGCCGCCTTCCTTGATGATGCGCACGGCGGCCTTCATCGCGCTGGAGAGGCCTTCCTGCACGGGGCCATAGGGCATGTCGCAGGAGACAACCATGCGCGACGTGGCGCGGCGCACGGCCTTGCAGCAAATCAGGATTTCTTCGAGCGTCACTTCCAGCGGGGTCGAATGGCCCCACAGGTTCACGCCGACGGAATCGCCCACCACAATGAAATCAACGCCGGCGTGATCGGCGAAGCGGGTCGTGGGATAATCCCAGGCGACGACGCCGATGCTCTTCTTTCCGTCGCGCTTCCTCTGCTGGATGAGCGGGATGGTGACGGTTTCATAAGCCTCGGACATGTCGTTCCTCGCTATTTCCTCTGCGCGTCGGGCGCGCCTGCACATCTTTTGGCCCGCACATTCGCGGGCGTCAACGCCTGCAGTCGAGTTGCAGCGCCTGCCGGCGCAGCTATACAGTGGCGAAAGGCTTTTGGAGGAAAGACAATGGACGACGCGATGCGCCGGGCGCTCCTGCCCACCGACCCGGAAATCCGCGCGCTGCCGCTCGGCGCCAACACGAAATTCGCGCGCGAATTGCTGGGCGATGGCCGCAAGCGCGCGCTCGATATCGGTTGCGGCGAGGGCAAGTTTACGCGCGGCATTTCGGCCTTTATCCCCGAGGTCGCTGGCGTTGATGTGAAAGAGAAGTCGATCCTCAAGGCGAAGACGGCGGCTGAGGCCGAGGGCGCAAAAGTCGACTTCCGCGTCTGCAGCGCGGACGCCCTGCCGTGGAGCGATGGCTATTTCGACGTGGTGATCTTTTCCAACTCGCTGCATCACATGCCGGACGCAGCGAAGGCTATCGGCGAAGCGATGCGGGTGCTTGCGCCCGGTGGCGTTCTCTACGTGATGGAGCCTGTCGCGGCGGGTCATTATCACGAGGCGACGAAGTTTGTGAACGACGAGACGATTGTGCGGACGGACGCGTGGAAGGCGCTCAATGCATCGCTTGGCGTCGGACTCACGCGCGTGCGTGAAAATCTCTATCGCTCACGCCGGGTGTTCGCGTCTTTTGATGAATGGAAGGACGACCAGATCGACCGCGACGCCCGCCGCGCCGCGAAGTTTGAGGCCGATCCCGAAGGCGTGAAGCGCACGTTTGAAACGCTTGGTGACAAGGAAGATGGGAAGTTCGGTTTCGATCAGGTGTTTCGGGTGGATTTGTTGAAGAAGGGGTGAGGGGGCGATTGCTGTGTAAGCTGAGATGCAACCGCGTCATGGCCGGACTTGATCCGGCCCTCCGGCCTCAATAGTTGATCGCGTTCCTGGATGCGTGGGTCAAGCCGGCGTATGACGCCCCCCTATCATTGAAGGCTAAACAAAAAGGCCGAGGTTGCTCCCGGCCTTTTTTATTCGCGATGATCTTCTGCGACGGTGGCGATCAGAACTTCACCTGATGCGTCTTCTGCAGATAGTCGCGCACCCATTCCCTTGCTTCGGGAGTGATGCTGGTGCTGTCCTGATAGAGCCTTTCGGCCTCGGCGTCCGTTACCTGCTCATATTCGCCAATGATCTTGTCGCGGTTCGTCAGGTAATCAGGATCCTTCAGCAACTTGCGTGTGGCGGCGCGGTAGGCTTCCAACGTCTCATCCGACGTCCCCTTGGGCAGCACGAGCAGCTTCTGCGCAGGGAAGCCTGAGATGAGGAACGCCTTGAAGGCTTCCCATTCGATGCCTGACGGCTTCTTGCCGTGGACGATCTCGTAGGCTTCCTGAATGTGCGGAATGTCGGGGAAGTTTGGATCGCGCGAAAGCTCACCCTTCTGGTCCAGTACGCCCCATGTGAACAGCGGAGCTGCTTCGCCCTTTGCAACGAGGTCGGCCGAGCGGCGGATGTATGCGCTGGTCGTCTGCGTATCGAGCGTGAATTCGCCGCGCTCGAAGCCGAGCAGCGCTTCGGCCCGTCCGACAATTCCAAAAATGTGCTTCACGTTCAGGTCTAGCAGACGGAAGGCTAGAATGGATGTCAGTTCGAGCGCCGTGGGACCGGAGCTTGCGTAAAAGAACTCAGTACCCTTCAACTTGGCGAAATCCTTGATCGACTTCGCGCCTGTTTTGGTCGTGACGTAGGCCGCGCCGCCGGTGGGACCAGCAAGAACAATACGCCAATCCTTGTATTCATACTTCACCCGCGGATCCCCCAGCAGATAGGGGAATTGGGTGGATGCAGAGCTTGCCAGCAGGGTAAGCCCATCGGGCTTGGCGGTTTGGGCGAAGAGGTTGGCGCCAGAGGTCGAACCGCCCCCGGGGACATTGCGCACAATGACAACCGGCTTGCCGGGTAGATGCTTGGCCAGCAGCGGCGCATTAAAGCGCGCCCACAGATCGACGCCACCGCCGACCGGGAAGGGGACGATGATGGAAACCGTCTTGCCTGCCAGATCAATTGCCGAAGCGGAAACAACACTCAATGCGAGGGCCGCCGCCGCGAGCCCTGATCTGAAAGTCCCATGTAAGCGCATCAATTTCAGTCCCTTTTTCGGATATATTTATTGGGGCTTCGTCGTTGAGCCCCTGTTTTCGATAGTCGCAGCGCGAATCACAAAGCACAAGCGCATGCGTGACTTTGGCGTCAGCAGCGCTGCGCTCGCCCCATTACGAGCTGATCGTGGAAAAGGCCGGGATTGTTTGCTCCCGGCCTGTTGTCTTTCTGCGGCGGGTTGCGCCGCCGCTCATCCGGCCTTCGGACACCCTCTCCCCGTCAGGACGGGGATAGGGAGATGCGCCTTAGAGCCACGGCATAAGAGATGCGTGGATGACGTCCTTCACGGCGCCTTCCTTGTTGCCCACCGACTTGATCGCGAGATCGACGTCGTTGAGGCCAAAGCGGTGCGTGGTGACGAGATCGAGCGGGAAACGCTGCGAGGCGAGCTGCTGGAGCGCGAGTTCGCAGGCGAGGTACGAGTGGCCGCGCGCCGAGAACATCGTGATGTATTTCGTCGTCATCTTTCCGATGGGGAAGTTCGGAAACTCGGGCATTTCGCCCTGAACGACGATGCGGCCGGCCTTGCGCTTCAGCGCCTCAATGCCGAGTAGAACGGGGATCGTGCCCGCGCCCGCGGTGCAGTCGAGCACCACGTCCACGCCACGGCCGCCAGTCACTTCCATGATCCTCTGCAGCGGGTCTTCCGCGTTCACGTCGATCGTCACGTCGGCGCCGAGCTTTTTGGCGACTTCGAGACGCGCGTGATCCTTGGAAGTGCCGGTGATGATGATCTGCTTGGCGCCGGCCTGCTTGCAGATGACTGTCTGCGACAGTCCCTGTTGGCCGGGGCCCTGGATGAGGACGATGTCGTTGTAGCCGACCTTGCCTTCAAACAGCGACCATTCGATGCCGTTGGCCATGGGGGTCACGAGGCCGGCGAGTTCAGGCGACACGCCCTTGGGGACGTGATGCACAACGGCGTTCCACGGCAGATACATGTACTGGGCGAAACCGCCCCACAGGTGAGGCGCGCGCTCGGCAGTCGTGTAGCCGTAGCGGATGCCGTCCGGGTTCGAGCGCCAGTCGGTGTTTTCGCAATGGCGGTATTCGCCCTTGTGGCACCACTCGCACTTGCCGCACATTACGTAATGCTCAACGAAGACAAGATCGCCTTCCTTGAAGCCCTTGCGGCGGGTGAATTCCTTGCCGCACTTGGCGATGTAGCCGATGTTCTCATGGCCCATGATGACATTGGCCTTGGTCGGCGGATTGAAATACAATTTCACGTCGGTGCCGCAGATGCCGCCGACTTCCACCTTCATAAGAGCTGCGTCGTCCGGAATGTCCGGCATAGGGTATTCGAGCACTTCGGTTTTGCCCGGGGCGGTGCGTACAGCCGCAAGAACTTTCTCAACCACGATGATCTCCTCCGTGTGACGCCAGTCAGGATTGCGCGCACATTAGGAGCGGAATGTGAAGATTCAAGCAAAAGTTAGCGTTCCAGCCAAGGTCACTGCGTCGCGGTGAACGAATGGCGCCTGCGCCCCGGGTCCGTCCGCATTTCGGCGAGCCGGTCGTCACCCGCGATGATCGCCCGGGCGATCTGCCCAAACCGTGCAAAATCAGGATGGGTCGCCAGTGCGGCAGGGGTGAGTCGCTCTCCAAGCTGAGTCAGTTCGGGAAATGTGGCGAGCCACGGCTCACCAGGCTCCATCGCGGGGCCATCGGCGCCTCGCCTGCAAACAAATACCAGCGACAGGCGGTGCGAGGGCAGGGCGTCGTCCGTGAATCGGCCAGATACGATCCCTAGCTTCAGCATGGGAAACTTCGGCATGCCGGCGGGCTCGGCGAAATAGATCGCGACTGGATTGCCCTCCTCGCTCACTCCGCCGCGAACGCCAGGCGAGCCCGCGCAACAGGTGCACAGGGGAACCTCGTCGTCCGGATTTGGGGTAACGCCAAACGTCATGCGGCGCGCTCGCCCGCTAGCTCATCCAGGGGTCAATGGAGACGTGGATGGATTTTTCCTCCATCTGGCCGCCGACAATCTTGAGCGCCGTGTCGATCTGGTCCAGCCCGAACCGGTGCGTGGACATCAGCTCCAGCGGCAGGATTTTGCGCGCCATCACGCTCAACGCCATCTCCACCGCCTCAAAGCTATGGCCACGCAGGCCACGGATGGTGAGTTGGTTGTTGATGAGGTGATTGACGTTGAGAGGCTCGACCGGATCGCCGCGCGAAACCGTGAGCAGCACGCCGCGCTTGCGAAGCAGGAAGAGGGAGGGATTGATGTTCTTCGGGCCTAGCCCTGAGCAATCCAGCACGATGTCCGCCATGCGGCCGTTGGTAATGCGCGAAACTGCGGCGCCGAGTTCTTCCTTGTCGACTTCGACAATGTGCGTCGCGCCGAGCGCCTTGGCGAGATCGAAGCGTTTGGAGTCGCTCGACAGGCCGGAGACGATGATGAGATCAGCGCCGGCAATCTTAGCCGCGATGACGGCGCCAAGTCCCTGCTGGCCGGGGCCCTGAATGACGATGGTTTTGCCGGGGCCCGCGCCGCCATCGTAGTAAATCCACTGGAAGCCATTGCCCAGCGGCAACGCCATGGCTGCTATATTGGGCGCGACGCCCGCTGGCACCTTATGAACAAGGGTGCGCGGGTGCATGTAGGCGAACGTGCTGTAGCCACCCCACAAGGATGGCGCGACGGTGATAGGCGTGGACCCAAAACGGATTTTGCCCGGCAGGCGCTGGTCGGTTTCGAGGCAAGACCGGATTTCGCCACTGCGGCAGTACTCGCAATGCCCGCAGGGCAGATATTCCTCAAGGGCGACGAGGTCGCCTTCCTTCACGCCCCAGCGGTATTTTGCAACGTCGCCGATCTTCTCGATCGTGCCGACCATCTCGTGACCCAGAATGCGTGGGCCGGGCTTGTCGTTCTTGTACATGCCCCAGTCGCTGCCGCAGATGCCGGTCACTGCGATCCGCAAGAGCCCCGCGTCGGCGGGAATCTCTGGTAACGGAAACTCCCTGATTTCGGTTTTGACTGAGGCGACGGCGACCGCCGCCCGTGCCATTGTCTCGTTCGCCACCGTCGTCTCCTCGCGCGCGCGTTCTGATTATCATCCTGTTTGGCGGGAATTGCCGACTTAGGCAAGCAGGTCTGAACCCATAAAGAGAGAGACGGAACGGGCGCGTGGCCTCGGCTGTTCTCTATTCGCCACGTCCACGTATCCCGGAGCCGATTCATGACACGCCTGTTAGCCTCGGCTGTTTTTCTCGCGTCGTTATCGTTTGGCGCGGTGAGCGCGCGAGCCCTCGATGCGCAGCAGATTAACGATGCGCAATTTGGCGGCGTGGAAAGTTTGGCGCAAACCGGCGTGGCGGAAGGCAAGGCCACCGGGCCTGATGCGCTGGTGGTGAAGACACAGGCGCTGCTCGGGCGTCGCAGCATTTCGCCCGGCGTCATCGACGGGTTTGATGGCGAGAACTATCGTAAGGCGATTGCCCAATTTCGCAGGCAGGAAGGCCTGGGGCAGGGCGAACACCTTGACGAAGACGTGTGGCGCGCCTTGGGCAGGGCCGGCGCGGATCAGATTGTGCGTGAATATACGATCAGCGAAAAGGACGCGGCATACGAGTTCGCGGATGAGATCCCGGCTGACTACGCCAAGCAAGCCAAAATGAAGCGGCTTGCCTTCACGAGCCCCGTCGAGATGTATGCTGAACGCTTTCACATGAGCGAAGGTCTATTGCGGGCGATGAATCCGAAGGCCGCCTTCAAGGCCGGCGAAACGCTGCTCATCGTGTCTATTAAACGTGAGACGCGGAAGGGCGCCGCGAGCATAATTGAAGCTAACAAGACGACGGGCATGGTCGTGGTCTACGCAGACGATCAGCGCATTCTCGCGAGTTATCCCGCCACGATAGGCAGCGAGACTACCCCTTCACCCGAAGGCGAACACACGATTACGAGGATCGCTAAGAATCCCGCCTACTATTACGATCCTGCCAAGAATTTTCAGCAGGGCAAGAACGTCGATAAGCTCACATTGCCGCCGGGACCAAATAACCCTGTTGGCAGCGTGTGGATCGCGCTCTCGAAACCAACATACGGAATTCACGGAACACCGGAACCCTCCAAAGTCAGCAAGACCTCCTCGCATGGTTGTATTCGCCTGACCAATTGGGATGCAGAGGAACTCGCCGACATGGTTCAGCCGGGTGTTATCGTGCGGTTCACGAATTGAATTTGGTCTTTGTAGCGAGTCGAGGGCTGCTCGCCGTCTCGACCTGCCTGTTCGCTCTTCTGGTGTCGCCAGAAGTGGCCGCGCAACGCTCGTCGCGCGCAATGATGTTGCCGTCTAATCCGCCTCTGCCGCCCGCTCGCCCGCGAGAGTTGGGTCCACTAATGCCGGCGCCGTCGCAAAGTGTGCGACCCGCTGAAACACAGGCGCAATCGAAGGCGCCTGCGGCGGAGCTCAGTGCATGCCTCAGACTTCTCAAGGAACGAGGCGTCGATTACGCTCCGCTCGCCAAGGATGATGACGCCGGCGCATGCGCAGTCGAGGAGCCTGTAAGTTTTAAGGGCGTTAGGCTTGAAGGGGGCAAACTGATTCCGCTCGATGCGCCTGTCACCTTGAGTTGCAACTTTGCCGCAGATCTTGCGCTGTGGATACGCGATGATTTGGCGCCTGCCACGCAGCGCCATGGGCTGACGTTACGCGGGCTATCCGGGGTTGGCGGGCATGCGTGCCGGAATAGAAATCGTCAGATCGTGGGGCCAGTGAGCGAGCATGCGACTGGCAATGCGTTTGACGTTCGCCGACTCGTCATTGATGGCGCCGCGCCCATCGACATCATGGGCGATCGCGCCGACAAGACGCGTGCGTTGCGCGAAGAGATCCGCGCTGGCGCTTGTGCTCGCTTTTCGACTGTTCTGGGATCAGACTCTGACGCATTCCATGAAGACCACTTGCACGTCGATGGTCGGGTCAGGCGAGGCGGATTCCGCCTCTGCCAATGGAATGTGCGGTAAAGAAACTCTAGGCGTGAGAATTAAGCCAGTCAGAACTTACCCAGTCAGACTGCGGCTCTTGGGATTGGCGCCCAGCTCTTCCGTGCTGTCCATGGACAGGAGCTCCGAAAGCTTGGTGCGCGCACGATTGACCCGGCTCTTGATGGTGCCAACGGCGCACTGGCAAATGTCGGCGGCTTCCTCGTAGGAGAATCCGGACGCCCCAACAAGTAGCAATGCTTCGCGTTGATCGGGCGGCAGCATTTCGAGAGCGAGTCGGAAGTCCTGAACGTCGAGATGCGCATCCTGCGACGCCTGCACAGACAAGCGAGAGGCGTATACGCCGTCTTCGTCTTGAACTTCACGGCGGCGCTTGCGATACTCCGAATGAAACAGATTACGAAGGATGGTGAAAAGCCATGCGTTGAGATTGGTGCCGGGCTGAAAACTTTCGGCGTTAGCCCATGCACGCATCAACGTATCCTGCACAAGGTCGTCAGCACGCTCCGCACGTCCGCTTAACGAGATTGCAAAGGCTCGCAATGACGGGAGGGCTTTCATGAGACCCGCTGTAAAATCCGCGCGATCGTTCACGTTTTACCTTCCCTGCGCTCTTTTTCGTCGAGCTTCACCAACAGTTCAATGAACTTTCCGGGTATAGGCTCGTTCAAAAGTTCATCATAATAAGAACGCAACTTTGCGCCGATGCGACGCTGGATATGTTCGTCAATCTGGGTGTCTTCTTCGACTGTTCCAGGCTCTGCCCGTGTTTGCTTGTTCGTCATTGAGCATATGTCCTGCGGTGGGCTTCTTTCGAAAATGCGCCGCTTACGCTTACGATTGTCGAGTTCTGGTTGAAAACAGGTTGCGACCTTATATATGCTGGTTGGCACAGTTGGGCCAGTCCTGCGAATAAAATTAGAGGTTCCGCCGAATGTCGATAGCTCAACAGCTTGCTCCCCACCTTCCATACCTTCGCCGTTACGCGCGCGCTTTGACTGGTTCTCAGGCATCAGGTGACGCTTATGTGGTGTCGGTGCTTGAAGCCTTGCTGGAAGATTCTTCTGTTTTCGATCGCGGGCTTTCGTCGCGCGTCGCTTTATACAAAGTTTTTGATCGCATCTGGGGGTCGGTGCGCGTCAATCAGCAATCGCTCGACGCAACGACCCGCAGCGATCCAACCCGTCGAATCGAAGCTCTCACGCCAAGGTCGCGCTGCGCGTTTTTGCTGCTCGCCATGGAGCGCTTCGACGAGCAGGAAACCTCTCAAATTCTCGGCGTGGAAATCGGCGACGTCCGTTGTCTTATTGATGATGCGGGCCGTGAAATCGCAGATCAGATTGCAACGAACGTTTTGATTATCGAGGATGAGCCGCTCATTGCGATGGATCTTGAAGGGATCATGGAGCAGCTCGGCCATCGTGTGGTTGGAATCGCGCGCACGCATAGCGAGGCGCTGGAACTCGCTCGCGATCAGGATATTGGTTTGATCCTGGCGGACATCCAGCTGGCGGATGGGAGCTCTGGGCTTGAAGCGGTGAATGACTTGCTGCGAAGTGTCCGCGCGCCAGTCATTTTTATCACTGCCTTCCCCGAGAGGTTGCTCACCGGCGAACGCGCGGAGCCGACGTATCTGATCACCAAGCCCTTCCAGCCCTCTCTCGTATCCGCGCTTGCCAGCCAGGCGCTGTTCTTTGACGAAAAGGCGCGAAGCGGGGCGCCCCTCTGACAAACCGCTTTTCTATTGATCCTGATTTTCAGCCCTCGCGTCCTCCCAGGCGCGGGGGTTTTCTGTTTCCGGCAAGACCAGGCATGTCGCGGGACCCTGCTGAGGGTGCACGCTGGAACTCGAGGTTGACCCTGACGTTGGCGTCATCATCAGCCGTGCTCACCCGATGCGGCGCGCTGGAGGAGATCATTGGGTGATCTGCTCTATTGGGCGGTTGTGCTCCTGATCGCTGCGCTCATCGCAGCAGCCTTTGGCTTCGGCGGGTGGGCGCGCCCTGCCATGAGCGGGGCTCAAATGATGTTCTGGGTGGCGATCATTCTGTTCGTGATTTCCGCACTGGCCGGGGTCTTCAGACGCCGCACAGAAAAGTTTTCAACAGCGTAAGATATTGATGCTATTTTACTTTTACCGCTTCGACCCCGGCACTTCAGGTGGTCGGGCCGTTTCTCGCTTGCAAAGGGGGAGGGGGCCGATTAGACACCACTCACCGCAGCGGACGTTGCTGCCGGGGCCTTCCGGGAACCGGATCGTTGAAAAGTAGCTTTTAGCACTGGACATCGAGACATTCTTCGGATACGTTCCACACCTTCTGGATTCGGGTCCACATGGCTTCCGTCAAACCTTCTGGTTTCGACGCGGGGCCGTTTCTGCCCCTCAAATTAGCCGAAAGGCCGGTTTGGCGGGTTGTCCGGGTCTGAAAGTTACTATGACTGCGCTGTTTGACATTTGAATCAGAAGGAAGAGAGACGTGGACGGCGGCGTCCTTGCGGGTGAACTTCGGTTCATCGTGAGAGATACGCTGACGGTCACGTTTATCAAGTACACCATATTCTTGCGCCGTGAGGCGTTGAG
>JAUXWZ010000136.1 GCA_030684835.1 Beijerinckiaceae bacterium | reverse complement strand
CTGTTCGGTGAGGTCAACCATGCCGGATGACCTCCGCGCCCGATCCGTGAAGAAGCGCTGGCACAGCATCGAGCAGAACCACACCGAGGGCCGCGGCCGGCTCACACGCTGTGGCTCCTGCCAGCCGAATCCTCGGGCTGGCCGCTTGCACACGGCGCACAGCTCGAAGCGCGGATGCCATAGCCGGAGGCGCTTGGCGGACGGGGAGGGTGATGGATCCATGTGAGGCCTCCATCATGCGGCCGCCGCCAAAGCGGCCTCCGCGGCGCCGAACACCAGTGAGCGGATCGCCGATCTGTTGAACCGGAAGGTGAGGAGCGCCGAGGCGCGATAGCGGGTGAGGCTGAAATCCAGCCGGCACTCAGGCGGGAGATACGCCAGCTGCCGCTCGGTCGCCGGTTGTCTCAGCCAGCTGCGCGTCTTGTGAGCGCTCTCGTCACTCTCGTTGGTGTTGAGCCAATCGTCGGCCGCCGCCAAGCCGACCATCTCCTCGCCGACGCTCAGCAGCCTTGGACGCTGTTTCTGGGCGCCGCCGACGGCGTACCAGCGGCCGTTGAGAAAGAAGACCCCGGCCCAGGCGGTGAAGCCGTTCGCTACGAGCGCCGCGCCGTCGCCGTGCAGGTCGACCCATTCGAAGCTCGAACGCTTCAGAAGGTCGATCTCGGTCATCAGAAAGTCGCCGAGCGGCTGGGCGCGCTCTCCGGCCGCCATGCTCTCCCACACGTGACCGCACAGCGGGCATTCCGTGACGGCGGCCGGCACGACGGCGCTGCACTGCGGGCAGGTCTTGGTGGGCGCGTCACCCGCGAGCTCGCGGCCGTCTAGGTCGACGTCCTGCTCGAGGGAGCCATGGATGAGGCTCGACGTGCCGAAATCCAGAATAACGCAGTCTGTCTTGGCGATTCCGGGATGCTCCTCCGGATTCACAGTACGAAGTCCGCGCCCGACCATCTGGATCATCGTCGACTTGAAGGAGGAGGGCCTGAGAAGCACGACGCAGGAGGTTGGCGGATGATCCCAACCCTCGGTCAGCACGGCGACGTTAACGACGACACGTATGCTGCCCCTGGCATAGCTGGTGAGGAGGGCCCTGCGGAGTTCGGGGGTCAGATCGCCATGGATCAGCGCGGCGGGGACGCCTGCCGCCTGGAATGCGTCGGTCACGTGCGCTGCGTGAGCGACGGTCGAACAGAAGACAACGGTCTGCCGTTCGCCGGCCTTTTCCATCCAGTGGCGGATCACTTCCTCGGTGATGGGGGCGCGGTCCATGATACCCGCCACCTCATTCATGTCGAAGTCCGCCACCGACTTGTGGACTGACCGAAGCTCGTCCTGCACGCCGACGTCGATGACGAAGGTCCGCGGCGGCACCAGATGGCCGGATGCAATCAGTTCGCCAATCCTGATCTGGTCGGCGACGTTGTCGAAAACCTCGCGCAGGCCCTTCTTGTCGCCGCGGTTGGGTGTGGCGGTGACGCCGAAAATGCGCACATCGGGGTTGCGCTGCGTGGCGCGGTCGATGATGCGTCGATAGCTCTGCGCCACCGCGTGGTGCGCCTCGTCGATGACGAGAAGATCGAGCGCCGGCATCGCGTCGAGGTTCGCCGGCCGTGCAAGCGTCGGCGCCATTGCGAACGCCACTTGCCCGTTCCAGGATTTTTCCGCAGCGTCGATGACGGACGTGGTGATCGCCGGATTGACGCGCGCGAACTTCGTCCGGTTCTGGTCGGTCAACTCATCGCGATGGGCCAGCACGCAGGCCTTCGCGTCACGTTCTCCGATCAATGCGCCGGCGACGGCCGACAGCATGATCGTCTTGCCTGACGCGGTTGGCGCGACGCCGAGCGTATTGCGATGGGTGTCGAGCGCAGCAATGCTGCGTTCGACGAAGAGCTTCTGGCGGGGGCGAAGCAGCATGGCGTGACCTCACTTCGCCCAGGTGGGACGGACACCGACTGCGGGCGCCGGGGCGGCCTGCTGCGGAGCCTGGGACGCGTAAGCCGGCTGCTGCGGCGGCTGAACCGGCGCGGGCGTATAGGTGGGCTGCGCATGGGCCGGATACGCCGGCGCGCCGCCGCCCATGAGCGCTGCGTACTCCTTGTGGTCGGGCGTGACGGCGGAGCGAATGTCATTCTTCTCGTCGCCGTTTGTGTCGGCCCCGACATCGATCCGCGCTACGAATTCGACGCCATCGAGATCGACGAAGCCGCTGATCCGGCGCGCCTGCTGCGCCTGCGGGGAATTGTCCTTGTCGGAGAGCCCGCGGGCGGAGTTCAGGATGCCGCGCACTAGCGAGCGACCCATGTTGGCCCACTCTGGGCCCTTGGCGCTGTAGAGCCCGATCATCGAGAACACCTTGCGCTTGGCGTAGGGGCCTTCGAGCACGGTGTATTCAGCGTTGAGATAGACAGAGCCGGTAACGCCACGGGTGGCGTAGCCGCCGATCCATCCTTGGCTTTCATCATCGAACCCGCCGGGACGGATGGTGAGACGCACTCGGGCGAGCGTGCCTTTCGGGATCAAATTGGCGTTCTGCTTGGCGTCGTTGAAGTCGTTCCAGCTGCCGGTCATGGCGTATTCTCCTGATCAGGACTTGGCGATTGGGTGGGAGCAGTCGGCGCGGGCCGGCTGAACGTCAGGCGGTCGAGCGGCGAGCGGCCGGGCTCGCCAATTTTGGCGATGAGACGTCCCAGATGGGCCTCTTCGACGACATCGAGCCGGCCGGACCTATCCTTCGCGGGATAGCTCCACTGGTTCATGGTGTGGCAGACGAAGACCCGGTGAAGCTTCTTCTTCGCGTCGGCCATCTCCGCCATCGTCAGGACTTCATCGACGATGCCGGGCAGTTCGAGGCCGGTCTTCGCGCCATCGATCTGCGGCGCGAACACCTTGCGGTTGAAGTCGTCGAGCTTCTCGTCGAGGATGCCGACGAAGAAGACGTTCTTGGCCCGCGTGTGCTGGAGATGGGTGATCCAACCGATCATCTCGCGACCATGCAGGCCGTAGGCGCCACGCACGTCGGGCTTGCCGGTCTTTTCGGAAAAAGCCTCGGGCTGTTCTTTCGCCCACTGAAAACAGAGGCGGCCCGCCACCGTGATCGAGTCGACGAAGATGGTGGCGTATTTGTCGAGCCCGCGCGGATCACCGAACTTGGCGCAAGCCTGATTAAAGTGACCCGGGCTGTAGGGACGGCCTTCGGTAATGGCGGGATTGGCGCCGCCAATGAACACCGCGAAATCGCGGCATTCTTCCCAGGTGCGCGGGCGGATCGTGTCGCCGCTCCAGCCCTCGATCGCGAGGTCACCGGCCTCGAGGTCATAGAATAGCGTCGTGTCCGGCGGCAGCGTCCAGAGCAGGCTCGTTTTGCCGATGCCGCTTTTGCCGAAGATGACCGCCTTGATGCCGCGGCGCTCGGCCAGCCGCTGGTCGGCGAGAATGATGGGGAGCGCCATCAGGCATCCTCCCCGTCGATGACGAACTTGAAACACGGGGCGCCCGGACGCACGGTGCGCGCCGCCTCGAACGCCTTGCGGATGTGGCCGGGCCATGACGCGAATTTGCGCTCCGACACCTTGAAGGTGACGTCCACGTAATCGCGCGGGTCCTCGCCGCCCTCCTTGATGCGCTCGACGAGGCTGGCCAGGTCGTACTGGTCCCAGTCGACGCGCTTGGGCAGGTCGGCGACAATCGTGAAGTGACCATCCCGGAAGCGGGCGATGCCGAAATCCCTTTCGGCTTCGAGCCGGGCGATCTTGGCGCGCTCTGCGTATTTGAGGACGAGGGCCTCATCGAGCCGGGCGATAGCGGACTTGGCTTTCCGCAGCGCCGAGTCTGTTTCCTGCTGAAGACGTGCGAGTTCGCCGGCTGGCAGGGCGGCGATTTCCACAGCCGGAAGCCGGGGCAGGGCATCGATCTTGATCTGGTTGGGGATATTCATGGCCACCCCTCAGGCTGTCTTGCGGGTGGCGGCGGGGGTCGATTGACGGATCTGCTCCGCCTCGTAGGCGAGAACGTCATCGAGGCGATAGACGACGCGACCGCCCAGCTTGACGAACTGCGGGCCTTCGCCCGTCCACCGCCAACGCTCCAGCGTGCGGTGAGAAATGTTCCAGCGAGTAGCAAGCTCGATCTGTGAGAGGTGCCTCGTAGTCATCTGGTGCTCCGTGGGTTTTGCCGAAAACCTGCGGAGAGGATGGCGAGATCGCTTTCGCCTGTCGTGGAGATCGTTACAGGATGAGAGTGGGACGGGGCGGGGGATAATCACTTACCCGGAGGGGGATCAGGCAGGGGATAGAAGGGGATGGCCGGGGGACCAGCCTTCAGCAAGCCTTTGATATAGCTGACCCGGCCGGGCCATCCCCCTGCGCCGCCAGCCGATAGCGGCCCCGGCCGTCCGATAAGATCAATCGCCGCCAGTCAGGCTGGGATTTGAAGATGTCGGCCATCCGCACGCTGGCGGATCCTGCCTCCGCAAGCACCAGTTTGCCGTGGCGCCACGGGCTCCCGTCGCGCGCCGCACTGTCCAGAATGCGCACAACCGATGCCTGAATCGGGCCGAAATGAAACTGCAGCCCGCTGAAGCTGACCTGCTGATAATCGTTCGTTTGCATCACGTCCCACGTCGGAGGCGTTTCTCGATCGGCCTTCAGAATGTGGCGTTCGACTTTCGTGCGCTCCTCTTGGCGGACCAGCAGGTCTTCCCGTCGAAGGGAGACGGGGTCGGAAGGTTCAACGACGTGGCAATAGCCGTCGTCGACGTGGAACGCCCGGACCTGCGTTTCGCCGGCGCGGAAGACTTGATGGACGTCGCGCTCGCTGAGGTCGACGAGCCCGCTGAAGCGGGCGCGTTCATAGGGGACAGTGAACGGCTCGCCCTCAGGCGTTTGCTCGACGCCACCCCGCTCAAGACACACGCCAAACACCCGCGCAGACAGCCGAAGCAGTCCGTTTTCAGCCAGATAGACGAGGTCGCGGTGGGGAATCCGCCAACCCTCTATGACCTCGTCCAGTGTGAAATAATCCTTTTCAACCATCGCAATTGCTCTCGTCTGCGCATTATCTGTTCATACTTTGTTCTATTTCCTTGACGAGATCAATAACATCCGCTTTCATCCACTCTATCCACAGGCTGATTCGAGCTTCCAATGCGCACAACCATGGCCGACCGACTTAAGGCGCGATGCAGGCAATTCGGGATGAACGCCGCCCAGGTCGCTGTACTCGCCCGCGTGAACCGGACGTTCGTCTACGACATCATGCGCGGCAAATCGGGC
>JAUXWZ010000130.1 GCA_030684835.1 Beijerinckiaceae bacterium | reverse complement strand
GCCGCGCCGGTGTTGGTGAAGATGATGCCCTTCAGCAGAGCCGGCGTCTGGCGCCGCGTGTTCGACGCGCGCAGTCGCGGGCTCTGCTGCAGGATGCTGTGCACCTTGTCCCAGAGATCGCGGGTCACGATGGCCTTGTGCTCACCATCGTAGGCCGTGCCCTTGTGGACGGCTTCTCCGAGGTAAACCCGGTTGTTGATGAGCTTGTAGAGGAAGCCTTTGTCGATCTGCTTGCCGCGCTTGTTGCGCACGCCCTCGGCGACCAACTCCCGGGTCAGAATCGTCGCTGAACCGATGGCGACGAAACGCTCGAAAATCGTCCTGACGGTCGCGGCCTCAGCCTCGTTGATCACCAGCTTGCGGTCGCGGACGTCGTAGCCCAGCGGCACATAGCCGCCCATCCACATGCCGCGCTTGCGCGAGGCGGCGACCTTGTCGCGGATGCGCTCCCCGATCACCTCGCGCTCGAACTGCGCGAAGCTCAACAAGATATTCAGGGTCAGACGGCCCATTGAGGTCGTGGTGTTGAACGCCTGCGTCACTGAGACGAACGTCACATGATTGCGGTCAAAGATCTCGACGAGTTTTGTGAAGTCCATCAGCGAGCGCGACAGCCGGTCGATCTTGTAGACCACGATCACGTCGATGAGCCCCGCCTCGACATCGGCGAGGAGGCGTTTCAGCCCGGGCCGGTCCAGCGTGCCGCCCGAATGGCCGCCGTCGTCATAGCCCTCGCGGTTGGCGGACCAGCCCTCCGCCTTCTGGCTGGCGACATAGGACTCGCAGGCTTCGCGCTGCGCATCGAGTGAGTTGAACTCCATCTCGAGTCCTTCCTCTGTCGACTTTCGCGTGTAGATGGCGCAGCGCTGGCGGCGCGGCATCGCGATGATCGAAGCCGGTGGTCTGCTCATCGGTCATCCCTCCGGGCTTCGCGCAGTCCGAAGAATCGATAGCCATTCCACTGGGTGCCGGTGATCGATCGCGCCACCGCCGACAGCGACTTGAACTTTTGTCCCTGCCAGTCGAAGCCATCCTTCATCACGGTGACCGTGTGTTCGGTCCCGTTCCATTCGCGCACCAGCCGCGTGCCGATGACGGGGTTGCGGGAATCCGCGATGATCGCCTTGCGGCTGACCTTGCCTTCGATCTCATCGGCCAGAAGGTCCAGCATGCGCCGCGTTTCTCGCGACGGACGGCCATAGGTCAGTTCCTGGATGCGATGTGCGAGCCTGAATTCGAGGAAGCTCCGGCTGTTGTTGGGCGCGGGCGCGTCAAAGAGGGCTGCCCATTTCGCCTTCAGCTCTGACACCTTCATCTGTTTGAGCGCCGCGAGTTGCATGAGAACGCTCGCGTCCGTGGCGGCGGTCCCCTCCCCTCGTGCTGGCGCTGTCTCGATCTTTTGCGTCGCCCCTGGCATCAGCACCCTCCAACTCGGTTGCGTGGTTTGCGACGATCACGTCCGCTCTTCATGGCGAGAATGTCGAATGAACTGTCTCCGCCGGCGGCAGATAAAGTGCTCGACTTTTGCGCCTGCATACGGATGAGGCCGGCGGCGAGAAGGCGGCCGATTTCAGCAATGCGCTCGGCGGGGGTCATCAGATCAGGGTGAAGCGGGTTGGACATAGGAGAGAGCCCTTTCTCCCTCCCTATTACGAAGCCGGCTTTGATTTACTCTCACGGGGTCCGTGCGACGCGTGGGCTCGATGTGCGGCAGAGCGCCTGCCAGAGCGGCCTGATCTTCTTCTTGAGGGTGCTGTCGTCGGGCGCCGATTGCTGCCGCCGTCCGAACCAGGCGGCCATGCCGGCGACGAGCTCGCTCTGGGTCTGCGGCACGCCGTCCTCATGAATCGTTCGGCAGACCTCGACCCAGAACGCATCCCAGTCGTAGCGCGCCGGCGCGCCGCGGCGCCCGCCTTCCGGATCCTCCGACCTCACCGGACGATCAAACCCGAACGCCTCCTCGAACCTCTGCATCTCGACGCGTGTGATCACGAGATCGGATCGCGCAACGACGTGCTCGACCATGCTCACACCATCGCCGACATCGACGAACTCGCCGTCGGGCGATTTCAGAGACGAGATCACCCAATGCTCGTTCTGCATAGCCTGCCAGGCGTCATGACGCTGCAGCTCGATGGTGCCGATGATGTAGCGATGGCCCTCGTGCATGCGGGAATACTGCCCCTCGCCAAAATCATCGAAACTTCCGAACGTGACCCGCAGCCCGGCAACCGTTGCGGATAGCGTCAGGTCACCTGAGAGCACGAAGGCCGTGAGGTCCCGCTCGCTCATCTGCCAGCGAGTCAGCACGTCATCGATATGGTAGAAGGGCTTTGGCCATGCCTTCATACCTGCCTCCCGGGATCAGCCTTGGCGGCGCGCATGCGCCGGTAGGCGCTGACCACGCGCGGCAGATCGCGCTGCATGTCGGGGGGCAGGCGAGCGGCGCTGACGAAGAGCTCGTCGAGCCGCAGCCCCAGAACTGCGGCTGCTTTCTCAATCAGCTCGTCGCGTGGCGGCTTTTCCCGGCCGCGCTCAATACGCGACCAATAGGCCGCCGAAATGCCGATCCGCTCGGCGAAATCGTTGAGGCCGATGTTGAGTTCGTTGCGACGCTGCCGGATAAATTCCCCAAAGTTCATGAGAGCGCTCCCTTGTTAACGTTCGCGACAAGCCCGTAAACGCGCAGCCGCACTTCGACAAAGCGCGGCGAGACGCCAAAATCCTGAGCCAGGACAGCGACGACGCCCGAGAGCGCCTCGGGGTCATTGCGGCCGCAAACGACCGGCCAGGCGGGGCGCCCAAAATTCGGCGCGCGGGCGAGCTTCAGACCTTCAGCGCGCGCATGGCGCAGCAGGCTCTTGTGGAGTTCGAAGGGCGGCGCCAGGAACGCGCCCATGAACTCATTGGCGCGCCACTCACTGCGGCTTTCAGAGCGCAGGAGCGCAGACGAGCTCGCGGTGTAGGAGCGGAATCGGCGGCCGGGCAGAGGTTCGGCGAGCGCCGCAGGCACGTCGAAGACGACGTGGCCGAGTTCGTGAGCCGCGGTGCTGAGCATCAGGTCGGGACGATTCTTGAGCAGCGAGCCATTGATCGACACGTATGCGGCGCCCGCAGCGTCCGCATCGGTTTCGCATACGCCCAGCACCGCCTGCCCCGTATCGTCATGCACAGCGTGGTCAAGGTCCCAGGCGATCTCGATCGGTCGACCGTTCACCGCGATGGACCGGCAGGCCCGAGCGAGGTCAACGACGCCGGGCAGCGTACCGATCTGCCGGCGCAGCGCCGCGGCCACGCCCCAGATCTGAGTGGCTTGCGTCATCGTGCAGTGTCCGCTGGGGGTGCTGGGATAAGCGGCGGTGGGGGTCATGGCAAGATCCTCTGAACGGGGTGCGCAACAGGTATGTTCACGTTACGTTCTGTCTTGGAGAGAGTCCAGAGGGGCGGAACCTCAAGAGGAATAATTCCCTAGATGCCATAGAATGCCTGTTGATAAACAGGTCAAGTAGCTGATTTATATGAGTGGAATAAATCAGCGGCTAGCCATTTATTCCCTATTACGCCCCATTCCGCCTCTTGTTCCCCGGGCGGACCGTGCTCTCCTGAGGCTGTTCAAACGAACCACGCCATCAGGACCCGCCATGCTTCGTCAACACACTCCGTCCCATGAACTTTGTCCCGAACGGACCCTTGCCGCCCTCTCGCTGGCGGACGCCCGCG
>JAUXWZ010000116.1 GCA_030684835.1 Beijerinckiaceae bacterium | reverse complement strand
TGTCGCGTTAAAAGCTGCCTGGAGCGCCTTCGCCCGGTCTTGCGGCACCCCCGGAGGAGCCAAGAAAGGCCGCCCGAGAATCTCGCGTGCGAGAATGAACTCAAGCGCCGCACGTTGATCGTCGTCGCGCACAAGGGTTCGAATCGAAGGCGCCTTTATTTCGGGGTCTGGCTCCGGGCCCGTATGAAACAAGATATTGACCTTGTTCCCGTCCAACCAGTGCTTGTGACCTGATTGGATCGCGCTCCACGACCAGTATGCAATGCCCTCGATCTCGCCGCGTTCGACGGCGAGCGTGGCCTCGGTATTGCCCGTGTACCCGCGGACGATCTTGAACTTCGTTCCGAAAAGCGCATTGAAGGCAAGCGGAATGACCTCGGAGTCCGCGCCGGCGCCTGTGCCGGGCACGAGCAACTCCATTTGCTGAAGATCGGCAAGAGTCTTCACCTTCGAGGTGTGCCAGGAAATCGCAATGGAACGCTCATGGTTCATGCTGCCCAACCAAACGAATGAAAGCGGATCAAAATCCGCTTCTGGCTTCCCCAGGATCGGCTCGAACGGCAGGTTGCGCCCCGAACGCGCTGCCGTCCTTGGGCGCGATGCGATGGAGATATTGTGTCGCCACAATGCCGCCGCCCCCCGGCATGTTGCGCGGAACGAAGGTGGGATTGCCGGGTATGTGCTTACCCATGTGTTGCGCCAGAAAGCGGGCGTACCTGTCATACGTCGACCCGCTGGTCGAGGAAATTATGACCTGTACTTGTCGGCCCTTGTAAAACTCCTCAAGCGATTGCGCGCGGGCCGCCTCACCGGACGTCAGCACCGCAAGGGCGAGAGCGAGCGCCGTGAAAAATCTCCGCATGATCCCTCCCATTCGATCTGCGTCGCTTTTGCGCGACGCGTTGACCAAGTTTCAGGCAAAAGCATCCCGACGGCAACTCTCGCCGATAGCGCAGAGACGTCCAAGCGCAGCGCAGCTTGACGCAGCCTTCCGCCGTCGCCGGAACTGCGCGCTGCAAAGCTAAGTCCGAGATGCTTAGAGGAAGATGGATATGAACCAACAACCTCTACAGGCGAACAGTTTTGCGGCTGAACCGGAACCCACCCTCTGCATTGGCGGTTCTTATCGTTCATGAGGAACAAACCTTTATGCCCGTAAAAAGCTCAAGCTTTCTCCACATTACCACTGCCCTCGCAATCGTATTGGGAAGCGGCGCCTCGTGGGCGCAATCCACCGACGCACCAAAGGAGCGACCCGCTTCCTCCGCGGTCACCGACGCAGAAGAGGCGTCAAAGAAAGCCCGCGAGAGCAAAGAGCGCGCCAGAAAACCGGGCGCCGAGGGGGACGTGAAGGAGAAGGCGCAGGGAGCCAGGGACGGTCAACCAAGGCGCGAGGCGAAGGAAGCGGCGGAGACGCAGGCCAAGCCCAATGAGGCTCGGGACAAGAAGGAAATTCAGAAGAGCCAACCTGATGTAGCCCCCGGCCGAAATGCAGCCGAGGGAGCCGCAGCGAAGGCGGCCGCTGATGAGGCCTCGAAAAAGAAGACTGCGGACTCTGCCGCGAAGGCTGCTGAAGACGCCGCCTCGAAGAAAAAGGCTGCGGAAGCCGCCGTCGCGGAGAAGGAAGCAGCCCAGAAACAGGAAAAGACTGACGCGGTGGGCGCGAAATCCGCCGCTGACGCGAAAAAAGGCGAGGCGTTGCGGGACAGTTCCAAGCCCGCAACCGCGCAGACGCCCGCAGGAACCGGCGCCGCGCCTCAGGGTGAGGCGTCCACGCCCCCTGGTGGCGCCGAGCGCGCAACGCGCCCTGCAGCCCCCCAGCGCGGCCCAGACAGCCAATCTGCGGATACCCCCTCCAGACGCGCGCCAGCCGGCCCTGTGGACG
The DNA here is from genome assembly GCA_030684835.1 of Beijerinckiaceae bacterium. Taxonomy (GTDB): domain Bacteria; phylum Pseudomonadota; class Alphaproteobacteria; order Rhizobiales; family Beijerinckiaceae; genus Terripilifer. The sequence goes on along the minus strand of JAUXWZ010000116.1, from coordinate 15,757 downwards.
CAGCGGCGCCAACAGCGGACGACAAGCAGACGCGCGAGCGGGCGACAGCTAAACCTCAGGCGCCGCAAACCTTGGAGGCGGTCAGGAGTGGACGCCGGGAGCGGGTTGAGGATGGACGCACGATCATCGTCGAGCCCGACCAGCGCCAGATTGTGCGCCAGGGCGATCGCATCACGATTATACACGACGAAACGGAACGGCTTCGGCGATCCTCGCGCGATGTGCGCGTAGAGCGCGGGGAGGCTGGCGTCACCCGAACCATCATCGCCAGACCGGGCGGAACCCGCATCATCAATGAAGTGGACAGCGATGGGCGGTTGATCCGCAGAGTCCGTCAGGCGCCGGGGGGGCAGGAAATCATCCTGTTCGATAATCGCAGAAGCGAAGGGGAACGCGGACCCCGTGGGCCGCGTTGGCGCGATGACTCCTTCGTCGAGGTGGCAGCACCGCGTGTGCGCATCCCCCGCGAACGATACATCGTTGAGATGGAGGCGGCGACGCCGGAGCAGGTGATTGAAGTTCTTCAGGCGCCGCCGGTGGAAGCCATCACACGGCGTTACACTCTGCAGGAAATCCAGCAGACGGAAAACATCCGCGCGCACATGCCGCGCATCGACTTGAACACGATTACCTTCGACACCGGCTCCTGGGATATCCGGCCCGAATACGAACGGCGTCTGGAAGTGGTCGCCACGGGCATGCGCAGGACAATCGAGAAGAACCCCCGGGAGATTTTTCTCATTGAGGGCCACACCGACGCTGTAGGTTCTGACGTGGACAATTTGACATTGTCCGACCGCAGAGCTGAATCCGTCGCAGAAGCGCTGACGAACGTCTTCGATGTGCCGCCGGAAAACCTAACAACGCAGGGTTTCGGAGAGGAGCACCTCAAGGTGCAAACCGATGGCCCCGAGCGCGCCAACCGGCGTGTGACCGTCCGGCGTATCACGCCTCTTTTGGAAGGATCGCGGTAAACGCGGGTCGCAGCCGCGCCTGAACCGTAAGGTCAGGCATGCATCTTGCGCGCATTAGTGGGCTTCGCCAAGGCGCGGCTCACGTTCTGATCTCTGCAGCTGGCGGTGCATTGTCCACAGGGCGATGCACCGCACTCGGCACGTCCTCGTCGGTCGGCGACGCGCTCAACGCGCGGACGCCGCATCAATGCCTGAATGCACGCTTGTGCGCACAACGCTCAACGTGCCGTCCGTCTCGAGGATGACTGCGTCAATCTCGGAGAGATCCCCGCCTCCGGCGCCGCGCACGGCTGCAAGAATTTCGCCAGATGTCACGCGTTCGCGGCGCATGGCCTCCTGCAAATACTCTCCCTTTCGCATGAGCAAAGTCGGCTCAGACTTCACCCAAGCCTCGATTCGCTTCGAGCGAACGCAAAGCCAGGCGACGACGTATTGCAGGCCAGCGAGAAGCGCCAGCGCTGCAACCCCTTCCGCTAACGCCACGTCCTTGCTGAGGATGATTGTAGCGAGCGTGGAGCCAAGCGCGATGGTGACGACAAAGTCGAACGCATTCAGCTTGGAGAGCGTCCTCTTGCCCGACGTGCGCAACATGATAGCGACGGCAGCGTAAGCAAGAGTGCCGACCACCACAACACGAAGAAGTCCGCTAAAGGAATCGAAGAGCATGTCATTCAGCCTTGTGTTGTAATAGGGCGCAGGCGGCTGGCGGCGCAGGGAAGGATCGAACCCTTGCCCCGGCTTCAACCGATTGCGAGATCCACCCCGGCGTAACCAATCAGGCCTGCTACGAAGGCTCCGAATCTGCTGCGGCGCGATTCAGGGAGTTCCTCTTTCAGCACGTTCAGGATCAAGCCGCCGGCAAGCAGGGCAAAGAAAAAGCCGACGAAGGCATCCGGCAACGTGGCCTTCACACCCAGCGCCCAGCCCGCAAGAACAGCCGCCGCAAGCGCCCATCGTCCCTTCGCGTCGTATCTAACCCTCTGGTCTTCCCGCAGAGCGAAATCGCTCGTGATGAAGTGCACACTGACAGCGACGAAATACGCGCCGAGCGACCATCCATCACCGTCCTGATGCAGCAAAAGATAGCCGATCAGCATGTTGTAAAAGCCGAAGGCCGCGATATGCAGCCAAAAAATCTCAGCTTCAATCAAATCATGATCACGCTCCACACCCACCCGCTGGCGAGACGCCGTCGCGGCTCTCTCAAGTCCATAGAACACCGCCAGGCCGACGAGCGAGGACGCGTAAACGAGCGTCTTCGCCACGCCCATACCGATGTTCAGTGCTTCGGCCAGCGCTTGCTGATGCGCGCCCAGCTCCGGCAATACGTGGAGAAAAACATAAGCGACGGCGACGCCGCCCGCCGCCGATAGCCATCGACTGCGCGGCACGCGACTCGATAAGGTCAGCTTGCCGACGAACAGGTGTATCGACGCGAACGCCAGCGCAAGAAGGAATGTGATTTGCACCATGTGCAAAAAGCGCGTGGAGGCCGCTCTCGTTCCGAAGCGCCACGATGAAAGGCGCGGCGCGACGGTTCGTTATTGCTGTGGCTCGGGCTGGCGTTCATCTGGCGTTGCAGGGGGCGGAACCGGCGGAGCCGCCGGAGCACCTGCGCCGCTGGCCGGTGGAGGCGCATTAAGATCGTCAGAACGCTTGCCGAATTCCTTACTGAGGGCCTGAAGGCGCTGCTCCAGATCCGCAATGCTCTTTCGTGCGAAGCCGATCTGCTCCTGGGCCTGCGCTTCTTGTGCACGCGCAGCTTGAATGCGTTCTTCCGCTGCACCAGCCTCTTTCGCCCGCGAGGCCGCCTCGTCATTCATTTTCGCAAGGTTCTCCCGCAATGTGGCTTCCTGCTGTCGAGCGGTAACGAGCCTCTGACCAACCTCGGCCAATTCGCCACGACGGGCAGTAAGGCTCTTTTCAATCTCGGCCAGTTCAGAAGCGAGCCTTTTGTGCCGCTCAAACTCCTCTTCCCCCTTCTTCACCTGCGCTGTTAACTCGGCAAGTCGAGCCTGAGATTCTTCAATCTGTTTCTGGTTTTGGGCTAACTGCTGTTGGGCAGACTCTCGCTCCTTCTCCAGGCGCGACAACCCAATGTTTGCTTCCTCAAGCTGTTTCATCGCTCTGGCGGCATCTCCTTGCGCAGCCTCAAGTTGCTGGAAGGCATTTTCGCTCTGCGTAACAGCAGCCTGGGATTGAGCGAGCTGTCTTTGGTAGCTGGATCGGGACGAGAGGGCCCAAACTGCGAGGATAAGAGCGATAGCGGCTAGCGCCGCAAGTCCCAGCCCCAAAGGGTTAAGCAGCAGTTCTCTTGGCGATGGCTTCCGTTCCGCTGCGTGGGGCGTATCTTGCATGGCCGCTCTCCTCTGAGACAAAGCAACGCGCGATCGCAATGCTCGTTCCGGCCTTGGCTATTGCGACGTCCGGTCGGGTTGAAAGCGCCATGCCAGCGGCGCGCCGACTCTTGCAAGTTCGGCATCTTCGTTCAGTTTGACGTCATCAGTGCGCTCTGAGGGGCCGGAATTAGTGAAGACTTGCTTCGGTAAGCTCCGGCGATTCAGGCGACACTAGTTTGGGAGCCACTTTCCACGATCCTGTCGGGCTCGATTCTTACGGGCACCGACTTTGCGGCCGGCGTCTTGCTTTCTTCGGCGTAGTGCCAGAGCGGAATCAATGCGTTGCACTCAGGATAATAGGCCGCCAGCGTCCCCACGGGAATGTTGTAGTCCACCACTTGAAGCCCCCCCATGCTGCGCGTGACCCCATCGTCTACCGCTGTCGTTAAACGGGCCGCGCCGTTCTTCTTGATACCGAAGCGTTCACGGTCGACGCGATTCATCATCACTATCATCCGCGACCCGTGAATGCCCCGAAGACGGTCGGCGTCGCCGTAGACGGTAGTGTTGAACTGGTCGTTAGACCGCAACGTGATCAACCTCAACACGTCGGGGTCGGTCTCATCATCGAAGCTTGAGTGAAGCGCTTGCGGGACTTTAAAGTTGGCTTTTCCTGTATCTGTGTCCCATTTCCGTTCGCGCGCAGCGATGGGACGCGGGAAGCCGCCGGGCGAATCAAGTCGCTGGTTGAAATCCCTGAAATCATCAGGAAAGCAAACCTCTATCTCGTCGCGTACGAGTGCGTAGTTCCCGACCCAGTCGTCCCACGGAACCTTGGAGTTTGCACCCAGCGTCGCCTTGGCGATTTCCGCCACGATCTTGGGCTCGGAAAGAAGGCTGACGCTCGCCGGCTTGTGCTTGCCGCGAGAGGCATGAACGCACGTGGTCGAATCTTCCATGGTTACGATTTGCGGACCGGACGCCTGCTCGTCAATCTCCGACCGCACCAGCGTCGGAAGCAGGTAGGTCTTTTTGGCTGTCACGAGGTGAGAGCGGTTGAGCTTGGTGGCGATCTGGACCGATAGCTCGAGATCACGCCACTTCTCTTCCATCAATTCGCGCTCCGGAACCGCGCGAACGAAGTTGCCTCCCAGCCCGATGAAGGCCCGGACCTCACCAGCGACTATTCCCTCGCAGGCCTCGATCGTGTTCAAGCCGTCTTCGCGAGGTGGTTCGAAATCGTAACGCTCCGCCATTTTGTCCAGCGGCGCCAGATCAGCCTTTTCCGCGATCCCCACCGTGCGCTGTCCCTGCACATTGGAATGGCCGCGGATGGGGCAGATACCCGCCCCAGGGCGGCCGATGTTGCCGCGCAGCAAAAGAAGGTTGATCAACATCTGAACGTTGTCGACGCCCAGCTTGTGTTGCGTCAGGCCCATGCCGTAGATGGCGATCACGGAGTGGGCCTTGACGTATGTCCGCGCAGCGTCCTCAATCGCGCTCCGCGACAGCCCGCAGGCTTGCAGGAGTTCATCCCACTTAGTCTCGCGCACCTTCGCCTCGAAAGCTTCAAAACCGTGCGTGTGCTCTGCAATGAAGATGTGATCGAGAATGCGGCTACCTCCGCTGGCTATCGCCGCGTCATCCCATTCAAAAAGTTTTTTCGCGATGCCCATCATCGCCGCGATGTCACCACCCGAGCGAACTTGATGGTACTGCGTCGCGATCTGCGTCGCCTTGTTCGTCACCATCTGTCCTGGCCGTTGAGGATTGACAAACTCCTCCCATCCGCGTTCTCGCAAGGGGTTGAAAACAACAATCGGAACATCCCGCTCACGGATTTTTTGGAGGTTGTGAAGCAGACGAGGTGAGTTCGTTCCAACATTTTGCCCGAATGAGAAGATGCAGTCGGTCTTATCATAATCCTCCAGCAATACCGTCCCTACTGGCGTACCGATGCTCTGCGGCAGCGCGACCGACGATGTCTCGTGACACATGTTGGAACTATCAGGCAGATTGTTGTTGCCGTACAGACGCGCGAGAAGCTGGTACATGAACGAGGCTTCGAGTGAGGCGCGACCAGAGGTGTAGAAGACAACACTCTTTCGAGCGTAGCCTTTGAGGGCCTCCCCAATATCGGCGAATGCCTGCTCCCAACTCACGCGCGTGTATTTGTCAGTGGCGGCGTCGTAGCGCACTGGATCTGTGAGGCGGCCCTCGTTCTCCAGGTCATGGTCGGACCAATTGAGAAGTTCCGAAACGGTATGGCGGGCGAAAAATTCGGGCGTCGTCCGCTTGGAAGTCAAATCCCAAAACGTCGCCTTGGCGCCATTCTCGCAAAACTCTGCGGGGTGCGGTTTAGCAGGTTTGGCCCACGCGCAACTTGTACACATGTAGCCGCCAGTTTTGTTATGATCTCGAACCAGACTTGGCGCGGCGGATAAGGCGCGCTGCTGCTTCGCGTGCTTCACAAGAGATTTGACCGAGCCCCATCCTCCCGTCGGCTGTTCATAGGGTTTGTGGCTGGCTCGGTCCGACATCTCATCCTCCAATTGGTCTTTTGCAACTGCCCCCTCTCGGCATATGTTCCAGAACTGGCAAATTTCAGTCGTGAACTCGTCAACCGACGGCGCACGAAATCGGCTCCTTCTTTTATTCTCTCCTTCTTTTATTCTGAAGAGGACTCTCATCGGGCCGCTGGCTAGCTCATCCGCGAATGAACGGCTGACCTCTGCCGAGCTCTAGCAGAACCCTGGACTTCACCATTTCAACGGCCAGCTTTGCGTCTGTGGCGGTGTTGCAGCCGTGGGCGCACTTTAGGTTCGCGCGTCGTAATCAAACGGGCATCGTAGGATCGCACCCACAGCAGCGGCTTGACCTGAGCCTGCCGGGATAACTCTACTGAAGGAGATGTGTTCTTGCGGAACAGGCGCCAGGTCAGATGTGATGCAAACGCGGTCGGTAACCTCAGAACTCCCCGATCCAATTTAGGTTCGCGGTGCTAAGCTGTACCAATCGCGTTTACTTGCGTGTTGCAGTTAATACTCATTATCAGCGACTGACACGTTGCGAAAAGTCGATGCGGCGCACATCGAACTTGCGAAAGTTATATTTTCTTTACTTACGGTTAGCGCCCACGCGGCGCCGCCTTCACATAGGCCGCCATGAAATCCTTGATGGATTGCGGTAGGACGAGCGCACGGCGGACGCGGTCGGCAACATCTTCCGTTGTTGTCCACTCGGGCACAAAGCCGAACGTCTTGACCGCGTCCTCTGCGTACGCCTTGTCGGTGTTTAGCTTTTCAACCGCTGCCCTCAGCGCCTTTATGGCTTCGGGTGGAGAATTGGGAGGCAGCACAATCATACGCTGCATGGCGCCGTTCAGCGCGATGACGCGCTTGTAGATCTCCCACAATTCGCCAGACGGCATCTTGCCATTGATCTCCATATAGAGTTCTGGGAACGTCTTGATGTCCAGACCGCGCATCTGGTTAGTGTCGGTGAACTTTTCGCCATCGTGATTGGGATCGTAGAAAACGGGGATCACCTCGCCGCTGGCGACCAGAGAGGGTTCAATCACGCCACGATAGCTGGGGGGAGATTCCGAATAGAAGTTGATTTCTCCAGTCTGCAACGCCAATCTTGCGCCCTGACTGCCCTTGTATCCTGTGACGTAATTATACTTAACGCCAAGCATGTCGAGCGTCAGCCGGAGCAGGATATCCTTGGCGTTATCCGCGCCAAGCCCACCGGAAACGAGGTTCTCCGCCTTGACGATGTCGGAAGCCTTCTTCATGCCGGGCTTCACATCAGTGCGCACAAAGTAAACGCTTGTACCGGGCTGATATGCGACGAAGTCATAAGTCAGGTAGTCGACGCGATGCTTGCGCGTGTCGTTAGCGTACTGGAATGCTGTGCCGGTGAAATATCCCGCCATCGTGCCGTCTTTGGGCGCGATCTCGCCGAGATAATTACGGCCTACCAGACCGGCGGCGCCATCCATGTTCTGCACGACCACAGCGGGAGCGCCGTCAAGGTATCGACCGATGTGACGGGCGAAAACCCGCGTCTCGATGTCGGTGGGCCCGCCTGCTGCATAGTTGACCAGGATGGTGAAGCGCTTGCCCTGATAGAATTGGGCCTGAGCCTGTGTCGCTGCGCCCGCGAGCAATAGCGCGGCAAATGCCCCGCCTAGGAATTTCATCATAACTTCCTCCCTCCGATGTCGCCCGAGAGTCTTCGCTCCGGTCGATAGATTCTAGTTCAAAACGTCCGCAAAATGTGTCGTGCAATGACCATTTTCATCACTTCGCTCGCGCCTTCGGTAATGCGGTAGCTGCGCTGCTGTCGCCACATTTTCTCGATCGGTAAATCTGTGGTGAGGCCAATGCCACCGTGAATCTGCATGCAGTCATCCGCAGCCTTGAACGCCATCTCGTCGGCGAAATACTTGCAGGTGAATGCTTCGACCCGCGCGTCGGAACCCTGTTCAATGAGCGAGGCCGCCTTGTAGACAAGCAATTTCGCGGCTTCGAGGTTGATGTACATGTCCGCAAGCATGAACTGAATCGCCTGCCGTTCTGCCAACGGCTTGCCAAAAGTTACCCGCTGCTTGGCGTAGGCTGTCGAAAGTTCGAGGCAGCGTTGCGCAACGCCCAGCGCCCGCGCGCCGTGGTGCACACGGCCAACGCCAAGCCATTTCTGCCCGAGACTGAAGCCCTCCCCTTCGCCTCCCACGCGATTGCGTACGGGAACGCGCGCGTTGTCGAAGATGATTTCCCAGGGGCGGTCGCCCATCATCGTCTGGTATTGGGCGCCCAGCCGCACGCCGGGTGTGTCCGCGTCGACGAGAAAGCAGGAGATGCCGCCACGCGAGCCTTTTGCTCTGTCAGTAGCGGCCATCAGTTGGATAAAATCGGCCTTGCCGGCGCCCGTGATGAAGCGTTTCACCCCGTTGATCACATAATGATCGCCGTCGAGCACGGCAGTCGTGCGCATTGAGCCGGGGTCGGAGCCCGCATCGGGCTCTGTCTGCGCAAAGCACGCCTTTTTTTCACCGCGCAGAACTGGAAGCAGATAACGCTGCTTCATCTCGTCGTCGAGATCGTAGAGGATGGCGCGCACATGCGGGCCGGTAATGCCGGAGCCGCGCGCGGGAAGCGCGATGGTGCGCGCCAGCTCCTGCCAGACCACGACGCTGGCGGTCAACCCCATGCCAAGGCCGCCATATTCTTCCGGCACGTCCATCATCCAGATGCCGATTTCTTTGGCGCGGGCCTCGAATCTGGCGCGCCACTCGGGCTTCAACTCCTCACCGTCGCAGGTATCGCGTTCGACGGGGATCATGTCCTCGTCGACAAAGCGCCGCACCTGGCGGGCGAGCATGGCGAGTTCTTCGGGCAGCATGAAATCCATATCGCGCTCCCGTTATTTGGCGTCTTCTCGCACGTAATTACCCAAACCCGGACGGAACTTCTTTTCATCCAGGAATTGCTTCATCGCTTCCTCGCGTCCCTTTTCGGAATCGCGGAACCGCAGAGCATCGGATTTCGCAGCGAGATAGTCGGCCGCCTGCGCCTCGCTCATGCCGCGCACGGCGCGCACGCCCTCCTTGGTGTAGCGCACCGTCGCCGGGTTCTTGGAGGCGAGCTTGCGCGCGAGGTTCACCGTCTCCTCCTTCAGCGCCGCCCCTGGCACAGAGAAATTGACGAGGCCCATCTGGGCCGCCTTCCTGCCATCAAACGTGTCGCCCGTGATGGCGTAGAACATCGCGTCCCGGCTATTCATGGCGTTGACGACGTTCCAGCTAACGATGCCACCCGGAATAATGCCCCAGTTGACCTCGGACAGTCCGAACACAGCGTCGTCCGCTGCGACCGCAAGATCGCAGGCGATGAGTTGCGTGAATGCGCCGCCGAAACAGAAACCGTTGACCATGGCGATTGTCGGTTTTGGAAACTTAGACAGTCGCGTCCAGCGCCAGTTATGGGAGTTTTCCGCCGCCTCGAAACGCTCACGCGGCGCATTGTCGGTGGCGCGGAAGAAGAGGCGCAGATCCTGCCCGGCGCAGAAGGCGTCACCCGCACCGGTAACGATCAGCACTCGACACGCTGCGTCGGTGGCCAGATTATATAACGCGTCATTGCAATCAGCGTGAAGCTGCGGGCTCATGGCGTTGCGCTTTTCCGGCCTATTCAGAATAAGCCAGGTTACGCCGTCATCGTCCTGCTGAATTTTGATCGTCTCATATTCGTAACCCATGTATTCCTCCCGTTTTTTTGTTTGTCGACGAAATCCAACATTCGCTAAATTACAGTCGGCTCGACCTAGAAGCTGATCGAACATTGCGATTTTGGCAAGCCTGGACGCCAGCCGCTCTTTTTTTGCTCACCGTTGCGGAAATATAGGCGAGCGCGCGAGGCTGGAGAAACCGCGCTCGAGGCGAACGCGCGGCATGGGTTCGGCACGGAGAGGCATCAAGCACGGGTTTCAGCTCTGGGGCCACCGAATCCGAGCCGCGGCGTCGAACTATGCCCGGAGCGAAACGTTGTGAAAGCGCGACCGGCTAGGGTCGATGGGCGTCAACCTGCGGGGAACAATGTTCGCTCTGAGGCGATTTGTACCGTTCGCGATCTTTTGGATCATCCTGACGTCGAATGATCCCGGTGCGTGGCTCCCGGGGCTGATCGCGGCCGGGGCCGCGACCGCGCTTAGCCTTCATCTGCTCCCCGCGAGCCGTGCAACGCACGTAAACTTTCGTTCACTGGCTTCCTTGGCGCCCGGCTTTCTTTGGCGCTCGGTGCTTGGCGGGATCGACGTAGCATGGCGTGCATTTCACCCGCGCACTCCGCTGCGACCTACCTGGATCCGGTATCAGGTTCGACTGCCCGCTGGCGGTCCACGGGTCTCGCTCGGAAGTGAACTGAGTCTGATGCCGGGGACACTAGGCGCCGGCGAAGACGGTGACGTAATGTATATTCATTGTCTCGATAGCAATCAGCCCGTGCTGGAAGCGATCGTCAGTGAGGAGGAGCGGATCGCAAGAGCCATCGGCTTCGATCTTGGAGGGGCCCGTGATTGAGGCTTACTTTTTCGCTGCGACAGTTCTTCTGATGACGGTCGCAGTGTGCCTTGTACGTGTGCTGCGCGGGCCAACGCGCGCCGACCGGATGATGGGCGCGCAGCTTGCGGCGACGGCAGGCGTGGCTATCCTAGCGCTCATTTCGCCCGCTGGATCACCTGCAATGCTCGATGTCGCGCTAGTGCTCGCTCTACTCGGGGCGTTTGCGGCAGTCGCCTTCGTCAAGGCGGCCACTATCGATGGTGCGGGCGATCCTGAGGAGGAGTCGCAATGAGCGTGATCGTCACAGCGACGACAATCCTTCTTCTGCTGATCGGGGTCGCGTTCTTTCTTGCGGGCTCGATGGGTCTGCTACGCTTTCCAGATGTCCACGCGCGGTTGCACGCCCTGACCAAAGCCGACAACCTCGGTCTGGGGTTCATCACTCTGGCGCTTCTTCCGCAAGCCGCCGACGTGTGGATCGCATCCAAGCTCGTCATGATATGGCTCCTGACAATGCTTGCTGCCGCGACGGTTTCGCAGCTTATCGCGCGATCGGCGCTGCACGAGGAGGACGTAAAACAAGAGCCAGGTCCTTAATGGCGCCGGCGTTCTCGGCGCTCACCTTGTTCGACGTTGTTCTTTGCGTCCTCATCATCGGGGTCGCTCTGTGTTCGTCATCGGTTCGGGATCTGTTCGCTGCGACGGTTCTGCTAATTATATACGGGGTCTTCGTTGCTATTGCCTGGGTAAGGCTTGGCGCAGTCGACGTTGCGCTCGCAGAAGCCGCGATAGGCGCCGGCCTGACCGGCGTGCTGCTCATTGGCGCCGTTGCCCGATTGAAGATCACGGAATCGCCTGCTGCTGCGGTTTCTCGGTGGCAATTCGCGGCGAAGGTCATACCCGCCTCGCTCGGCCTTCTGATTGCATCTGGTTTGGCTTACCTTGTCCTGACCGTTGAATGGCGCGAGACGCTGCAGGCGCCGGTCCTCGCCAACCTGCCCGACACCGGCGTCTTGAACCCGGTGACAGCCGTACTTCTCAACTACCGGGCCTATGACACATTGCTTGAAACATCGGTGCTGTTTGCAGCGCTGATTGCGTCCTGGTGCACGACCCACGACGATCTATGGGGGGAACGCGCGGGTCTGCGCCAGCATACGCGGCGGGCGGGGATACTGGCGACGTTCGGCCGCTTCCTGCCCCCGATCGGACTCATCGTGGGGATCCATATCTTCTGGGCCGGGGCGGATAAGTGGGGCGGCGCTTTCCAGGCCGGGACCATTTTTGCAGCCGTGTGGATCCTTGCGATCATGGCGGGTGTGATCGACGCGCCAAATGCGACGGGGCGGTCGATCCGCTCCTTCGCAGTAGCTGGCCCGATGTTCTTTACATTCGTCGCTCTGACGGGCGTGCTAGCCCAGTCCTTCCTGATCATACCCGTTATGGTCGCCAAGCCTTTGACGCTCGCGATCGAGGCTTGCCTCACCCTCTCCATCGCTGCAACACTTATGCTTCTGGTGCTCGGCGCTCCAAGGCGGTCGGCATGAATGGCAGCATCCCCTTCGCTTTGTGCGGCGCCGTCCTTGTCGGCATCGGCCTGTATGGTGTGATGGCGCACGACCACCTGCTACGCCGCCTGATCGCTTTCAACGTTACGGGCAGCGGCGTTTTTCTGCTCTTCGGTAGCCTGAGCGCCTTGAGCTCCGGGGGCGCGACTGGCGCGGTTCCGCAGGCGCTCATCATCACCGGGATCGTCGTCGCCGTCGCATCGACTGCGTTCGTGCTCGCGCTCGTGGTCAGGCTCAAGGAGGAAGACGTAGACGCACCAGCGCCCGGCGCTTTCGAGGGAAGTTCGGAGCACGATGACCATGCTCCTTGATCTCGCCGCGCCCGACTTTCCCTGGATAGCGCTGAGTGTAGCGATACCGCTGTTCGCAGCTCTCATCGCCGCTTTGTCGAGCGCGCTCGCGCCGGTCGTAGCGATGATCGCGGCCTTGCTTTGCCTTGGCGCGGCGCTCTGGACCGCAGTCCTCGTCACCACCCATGGCGCACAAGAGGTTGCTGTTGGCGCTTGGCCGCCTCCCCTCGGTATCGTCCTGCGTGCGGACGGCCTTGCGGTCGCGATGCTCATCACCGCCGGGCTCGTCTCCATTGCGGCTTTTGCATTCGCGCGGCAGGCATTCTCAGCAAGAACGCAAACACCCGAAACACGAAGCGCCTATTCCTTTTGGCCGCTCGGGCTCTGCGTCCTTGCCGGCGTGAATGCCGCCTTCGTCAGCAACGACCTTTTCAATCTTTACGTCGCCCTCGAACTTACCACGATCGCCGCTGCAGCACTCGTCGCGATGAGCGGTTCACGGGCGGCTTTTGAGGCGGCCATTCGCTACCTGATGTTCGCCCTTCTCGGCTCCTTGTTCTACTTGCTCGGCGTCGTTCTCACCTACAGCACTCATGGGGTGCTCGACATCCGCCTGCTCGCGATAAGTGCTGAATCTGGTCCGTCCACGATCGCCGCCGCTGCATTGATGAGCGCCGGCCTGATGACGAAAATGGCGTTGTTTCCCCTGCACGCCTGGCTGCCGCCAGCCCATTCCGCGGCTCCCGCACCCGCCAGCGCCTTGCTGTCGGCGCTCGTTGTCAAACCGCCCTTCGTCATATTGCTCCGCATCTGGTTCGAGGCGATGCCCGAACTCGTCACGCCGACCCTGGCGCAGGCGTTTGGGGCGCTGGGAGCTTGCGGCGTTCTTCTGGGATCGATCCTCGCTATGCGACAGGAAAGACTGAAGCTGGTGGTCGCCTATTCAACGGTCGCGCAGCTTGGCTACCTCGTGCTTGTGTTTCCGCTCGCCGGCGGTGGGGGGGCGCAACAGCCCTGGGCGGCGGGAGCATGGACGGGCGCCATTTTCCTCACGCTCTCACATGCCCTCGCAAAGGGCGCCATGTTCCTGGCGGCAGGGGCCTTCGTGGAGGCGCGCGGCAATGACCGGCTTGATAGCCTTGTCGGTCTGGCGCGCGAGATGCCTATTTCCTGCTTCGCCTTTGGGCTCGCTGCGGTCAGTCTGATGGGTCTGCCGCCAAGCGGAGGGTTCACGGGGAAATACCTGCTGCTGACATCGTCGTTCGCCAGCGGACAATGGTGGTGGGGAATTGTGCTCGTTGTCGGCGGCCTACTCTCCGCAGTTTACCTCTTTGGGCCGCTGAGCCTCATGTTCGCCAGAGAGCCCGCGTTGGCCGTCACGCCGGTCAGCCGCGCCCGCCAGTCGATTGCATTGCTGCTCGGCCTGCTCTCCATCCTCCTGGGCCTCTTCTCGGAAGCGCCTTACCGTTTACTGCAGGTGGATCGCCCCGGCGCTGCGGCGGAGGGGTTTACGTGACTCGTGCGCTGCCGCTCCTCGTTCTGTCGACGTCGCTGATACCAGCATGCCTGATCTTTTTTCTGGCTGAAAAGTCCGCGCGCATGCGGACGGTCATCAACCTTTCCGGCGCGATCGCCAAACTGGCGCTCGTCGCCATCATGCTGGAAGGTGTGCGCAGCGGCGCCACATACGAGTTCAGGCATACGCTTCTCCCAGGGCTCGAACTCGTATTAAGAGTCGATCCGCTCGCGCTCCTGTTCTTGACGCTCTCGGCATTTCTCTGGTTTCTGACGACTATTTACGCCATTGCATACTTCCATAACGGCAAGGATCTTTCGCGCTTTTTCGGCTTCTTCAGTCTCTGTGTAGCCGCGACGACCGGCATTGCGCTGTCGGGATCTTTCGTCACATTCTTCATCTTCTATGAATTGCTCACTCTCGCGACATGGCCGCTCGTGATCCACAATGGCGATCAGGCGTCGATCTCTGCGGGCCGGCGATATCTCGTATATACGATGTGCGGCAGCGCCCTTCTGCTCGCGGCCATTGTTTGGCTCGAAAGCCTCGTCGGGCCGATCGAATTCGCCCGACGGAACGCGCTTGCCGGACTCGATGAGTGGACGTTGCGCCTGGCGTTCGCGCTACTTGTCGCCGGGCTCGCGGTGAAAGCCGCCATGGTTCCCCTGCACGGCTGGCTTCCGAACGCAATGGTTGCGCCGGCGCCCGTCAGCGCGCTCCTTCACGCGGTGGCCGTGGTCAAAGCCGGCGCATTCGGAATCGTCCGCGTGATCTACGACGTCTACGGAGTTGCGCTAGTTGATGGAATTGGCGTCGGCCTTCCACTAGCCGTCATGGCGTCGCTGACGATTGTGTATGGATCTCTCCGGGCGCTCCAGCAAAACGACATCAAGCGAAGGCTGGCGTATTCCACCGTCAGTCAAGTTTCCTACATCGTCCTGGGCGCATCGCTGTTCGGTCCGTATGCGACGATCGGCGGGCTCGCTCATCTGGTTCATCAGGGCCTGATGAAGATTACGCTCTTCTTTTGCGCCGGTTCGCTTGCCAAGCAGATAGGCGTTACGCGCATCGACCAGCTCGACGGCGTCGCCCATCGAATGCCGCTGACAATGAGCGCTTTCAGCATCGCCGCCCTAGGCATGATCGGTATCCCCCCCATCGCGGGCTTCATCAGCAAATGGTACCTTGGCTTCGGCGCCGTACAGGCAGGTCAGGCATGGGTTCTCCTCGTCCTCGCCGCGAGTTCTCTGCTCAACGCCGCTTACCTATTACCGCTGCTCGCGCGCGCGTGGCTGCGCTCTTCACCTGAGCCGACGTCGGAAAAGCGGAACCCCGAGAGCGACCGCTGGCTCATATGGCCGCCGCTGATCACCGCCGCAGCTGCGCTCGCTGCTGGCGTGTTCGCAGGATTTGTCTACAGCCCGCTGAGTTGGGCCACGCTGATTATTTCTGAGACGTACACGCCATGAACGCATTCGCCGCAATGCTTATGCTCTCGATGGGCGTCCCCCTGGTCCTGGCGGCGCTCAGCCTCGTCCTGCGCCGGCCGCGTCACCTGCTGCCGTGGGGCGCGGCGCCCGGACTCGCCGCCGCCTTCGCCTCACAAGGAGCCGAGGCCAGTCTCGACTTCGTTCTGCTTGGCGCGTCGATGCAGCTTGACCTCCTCGGAGCGGTGTTTCTGGGCTTTAGCTCCTTCGTCTGGCTCTGCGCCGGTGGCTATGCGATCGCTTATCTGGGGGATGCGCGGGAACGCAGCTTCTGCGCCTTCTGGCAACTCACGCTCGCCGGTGTTGCGGGAGCGTTCCTCGCGGCGGACGTTGCGCTATTTTATGTCTCATTCGCGATTCTTTCTCTCGCCGCCTTCGTTCTTGTCGCGCATGAACGAACGCCCTCTACCGAACGCGCCGCCCGCATTTACATCATACTCGCCATCGCTGGCGAAACGTCGCTGCTCCTCGGCCTGATCATCAGTTCAGCAGGCGCGGAGAGCATGTCCATTTCGCACGT
>JAUXWZ010000100.1 GCA_030684835.1 Beijerinckiaceae bacterium | reverse complement strand
AACCCCGACAGAACCCAGAACGGGAAAGACGAGTCGCGCCAGGTCGGCGCGGGTGAACCGATTGCGATACCAAGGGCCAGCCCGAACATCACGAAGATGATAAACAACGCAGACGTGACGAGCGCTCCAGCGATGATGGAGCCCCACGATAGTTTCCTGTACGTGTCCATGTGTTCCTCCTTAGCGAAGACCCGCGAACGACAGGATGGCGAGGACGATCACGACCAGTCCAACTAACCAGACGATACTATGCATGCCAACCTCCCAGCTTTGCCTCAATCTAGGCCGAAGAGAAACGTGGCTGGAGAGCGTCGGTTCCAGGAACTAGCAAGCTGCGTGACGTCCACCGCGACGCCCTCATGCGTGAGATGCCGCCCTTACGCCTCCGCATTGTTCTGAGTGCGCGCCTGCTATCGTTAACGGCCCGCAGGGAGTGCCCTCAGACCACGCGGATGATCTGTATCGTGCAGGCCCATGATCGTCATTTTAGCTCAATCAGAACTATGGAAACTCTGATGCGATCCGTAAAAACTTCGCGGTTTCTGGAGGCAGGCGGGTCTGTCGCAGGAAGAGCTGCAGACAAAGTGTGGTCTTCAGGCCCGTTCAAATAAAAACAGGAGAAAAGCACGCGAGGGAGTCAGGGGAAAAATAAATACAGGATCCGCCCCTCGTTGAAAGAAACTGCCGAAAAGCTTGTCTGCAATCACGGGTCCGTCAAATGTTGAGGTTCGAAACTTTCGTTGCCCATCGTCCCTGTTCAGGTATGATTTCAGGCAAGCGGCCAATAGCGAACGCGAACAGGGAGGGATTTTATGCGCGCTCTTTATGCAGCGACTGTGTTCTGTTGCGCTAGCGCTTCCGTGTGCGCACAGGATAGCGATGCGTTCTACAAAGGCAAGAACCTCAATGTTCTAGTTGGGGTGAGCGCGGGCGGCGCGTACGACGCCACTATGAGGCTGGTGGCACGGCACATAGTGCGGTTTATTCCGGGCAACCCGACCCCCATCCCTCAAAACATGACGGGCGCGACGGGATTAGTAATGGCCAACTACCTTGCCAGAGTGGCCCCAAAGGATGGCTCCTATCTTGGGGTCATTCAAAATGGACTACCAACATTCCAGGCGGTCGGTATGCCAGGAGTACAGTTTGATGCACGAAGTTTTCAATGGATCGGACGGTCGCGCCCACGAACGATACCCTGATTGTGTGGCACACGACAGGCGTAAAGCGCCTCGAAGATGCGCAAAAGCGTGAGGTCGTGGTTGGGTCGATTGGCGCGTCTGGCATCACCTACATGTATCCGAAAATGCTAAGTGATATGACCGGGGTCAAACTACGTATCATAACCGGTTATACGGGTGGCGGTGCGCTTAACCTCGCTATGGAGCGCGGTGAAGTGGAGGCTCGCACGAACTCGTGGAACGGCCTACGGACCAGCAATCCGGACTGGCTTAGAGATGGAAAGATATCGATGCTCGTCTATTCGGGACGCCGGCAAAAAGATCTTGCGCACATTGCTCATTTGGATGACGTCGTGACGAATCCCGACGATCGTCGTGTCGCCAGAATAGTGACAAACGGCAGCGACCTTGGTCATCCCTTCGCCATGGCCGCAGAAGTGCCGATGGAGCGGGTTACTTCATTGCGCAACGCGTTCGCAGAAATGTTGGGCGACCCAACGTTCGTCAAAGACGCGACGGCGCTTAACATAGACGTAGATCCCGTCACCCATGACGAGATGAAGCAGATCATCGACGATCTATTTGCTACGCCAGAAGCTCTAAGAGCGAAGGCGCGAGCTTACTTCGAACAAAAATAGCGGAGGAGGAATTCAAGTAACTCTACCAAGGGGCTCTAACAGCTATCGGGCAAAGACGCTGTGAGAACTTGGCCGCCATCCCTCGCAATTCACAATGATTGGAAGCGCCAATTGTAGCGTTTACCTTTGCGTAGTTCGCTCGGACTAGCTGTAACCACAGTGGAGCCGCGTGAACCGCTGAAACTGCAACCGAGCGGTAACCGCGAGCCAGAAGGAGAGCTGAGCGGCGTGGTTATACCGGAAGGTTACCTGGGCCTCGCGACCGATTGTGCTTGCACCGCTCCTCACAAGAAATCAAGCTCAGGGTAACGAGCAGGCAAGCGGCATAGCGCGCCATGAACCGGAGGAAACGATGCATTTCAAACGATTTATGTGCGCATTCGCGCTCTTGGGAGCCGTTGGACACGCCAGCGCTCAGGATCAGAACCCGCTCCCGGAGGGAGTAATGACGTTCGTGGTTCCGCTGTCCGCTGGCGGGCCCGCGGACGCCCTCGCGAGGACAGTGGCCGAGGGCCTTAGCAAGCGGATAGAGCGGACGATCATAATCGAGAATCGTGTCGGCGCCGGCGGCAATATCGGAGCCGCGCTTGTGGCGCGGGCGGCTCCTGACGGCATCAATTGGCTTTACACTATCGATACGGTTCTGACGGTGAATCCGCATCTTTACCCAAGCCAGGGATTCGATCCAAATAAGGATCTGACGCCCGTGGCGCGCATCGGCGATTTTTCGCTCCTGCTCGCCGTCAACGCCAAGGCAGTACCGGCCAAGACTTTTGCGGAGCTCGTCGCCTTCAGCCAGAAGACGAACATCAATTTTGCATCTGCCGGCATCGGTTCGCCGGGACATCTGGCGTTTGAATACCTGCGCATGGTCAGTGATCTCAAGGGCGCGCATGTGCCTTATCGCGGCGCTGCGCCCGCGTTGCAGGACATCATCAGCGGTAACGTGGAGGCGGGCTTTGTAGTCAGCGGCCCGCTCACGCCGCATGTCAAGTCCGGCGCCTTGCGCGCGCTTGCTGTTTCGTCCCAACAGCGTGTCGAGGAGCTGCCCGATGTGCCGACCGCCGGCGAGGCGGGGATCAAAGACTTTGAAGCGCGGTTCGCGATGTTGCTGCTGACGCAGGCCGCGGTGGACCCGAAGATCAAGCAGTTTGTTGCAGGCCACCTTGCCGAGGTCATGAAAGACCCTCAGACGCAGAAGCGTTTCAACACACTGCAGATTGAGCCCACCTTCGCGCCGGAGCAGGTCGCCCGGGCGTGGATTTCCTCGGAGCGCCAGCGCTGGGGCGAGGTCATCAAGAAAACTGGCGTTTCAGTCAAGTAAGCGCGCATCAAGGATCAATCGCATGAAGCGGCCCAACTTTCTATTCATTATCACGGACCAGCACCGGGCTGATTATCTCGGCTGTGCTGGCCACCGAATCGTGAAGACTCCCAACATTGATGCGATCACCGCAAATGGGACCATGTTCGATCGCTTCCACGTCGCGGCGCCTGTGTGCATGCCCAATCGGGCCTCGCTACTGACGGGGCGTTTCCCATCCGCACACGGCCTGCGTTACAACGGTTGCGAGCTCTCTTATCGCGCGGCCACCTTCACCGAAGTGTTGAAACTTGGCGGCTATCATACCGCCTCGATCGGCAAGAGCCATGTTCAGCCGATGACGGAGTTTGCTGCCGAGCAGCGCGTCGATCCAGCCGCTCTGGGTCTGCTGCAGGAAGCCTGGCATGACGACGGTGAGGATTACGACCACGAGACGCCCGGCCGCTATTCCGGTAACAGTCCCTACCAGATCAAGCTTCCTTATTACGGCTATGACCACGTCGATATGGTCACCGGCCACGGCCAGGATTGCAACGGGCATTATCTGCAGTGGCTGCGCGCGAAATCGCCGATGGCGGACGCCTGGCGCGACCGGGTCAATCAGTTGCCTCATAACTACGTTTGCCCGCAGGCCGTCCGCACGCCCATTCCAGAGGAGCTTTATCCAACCTCTTTCGTGCGCGACAAGGCGGTTCAATTCATCGATGACTCGGCGAAGGACGAGCGGCCGTTTTTCGCCTTCGTTTCGTTTCCTGATCCCCACCACCCGTTCACGCCGCCGGGCAGATACTGGGACATGTACGATCCGGCGGATTTTTCAGTCCGTCTCCCTTATGAGGCCCATCACAATCCCACGCCGCCCATGCGCTGGCTTCATGAGCGTTGGCGCGAGGGCAAGCGTGTCTCCGGCGGTCAGGAGGCGTTCATGGCGGACGAGCGCGAATTAAGGGAGGCGATGGCGCTGTCCTGCGGCATGATCACCATGCTTGATGACGCCGTCGGCGAGATCGTCTCTGCTTTGAAGCGGTCGGGACAGTACGAAAATACCGTCATCGTCTTCAACGCCGATCATGGCGACTATCTGGGAGACTACAATCTCTTGCTAAAGGGCGGGATCATGCTGCGTTCAATCACGAACGTACCCTTCATCTGGTCTGATCCAGAGGATCGGACAAGCCGACGCTCACATACGCTTGCTTCCACAATAGACCTTGCGCCCTCCATCATCGAGCGCGCAGGCCTGAAGCCCTATTTCGGAATCCAGGGAGAGAGCTTCTTGGGCGCCCTCCAAGGCGCCGGGGCCATGCGCGACCGGCTGATGATCGAACATCAGGACAACGTGGCTCGAATGGGATTCAGCAAGCCATGTATGGCGCGCACATTGCTCACGGACACGCATCGCCTGACGATCTATCAGGGGGAAAACTGGGGCGAATTGTACGACCTGCAGTCGGATTTCGATGAGTCGCGCAACCTGTGGGATGATCGTGACCATGCAGCCATCCGCGCCAGCATGATCGAAGCGCTGGCGCAGGAAATGATGCGCAATGTGGATCAATCGCCCCGCGCCAGACGACGCGCCTGACAATGCCCCTGGGAGAGAGGACGATGAGATACATTTCAATATTGATGGCTTCCGCCGCCGCCTGTCTTGCGATGAGCGCGACGGGCGTCGCTGCCCAGCCAACCTTTGAAGGAAAGACGCTTCGTCTGATAATCAATTTCGGAGCAGGGGGTCCGCTCGACGGGTTCTTCCGGGCGTTCGTTCCCCACATGGAAAGACATCTGCCGGGAAAACCAACGATCATTGTGGAGAACCGGCCCGGCGCCGCAGGACGCGTCGGCGCCGCCTACATGTACAATGTTGCTAAGCCGGATGGGCTGACTATTGGGGGCATGGTCGGGGTCGTCAACGATGCAATCTTCGGATTGCCCGCAAAATACGACCCGGAGAAGTTCACGTGGCTCGGCGCCATTCCGCAGACGCAGGTCACGATCGTACGCTCGGAGCTGGGCATCAGTTCTCTCGCAGACCTGCAAAAGCCAGCGAAGCCGATCGTGCTCGCCGGAACAGGCGCGAACTCAAACAATTACATCGCCACCAGTCTTGCCCTCAACATGATGAACGCGCCCTTCAAAGCGGTGCACGGCTACGCTGGTCAAGCGGCAACCATTCATGCGCTTAGGCAGGGTGAGGCCAACATGACGGATGCTGGAGCCCCGATCTACCTGCCCAACAAAGAGGCCTGGCGGAAGGAGGGACTCGTGCCGGTGCTCCAACGCGGGGATCTCCAGCCGGATGGCGCGTTTCAGAAAAGCCCACTCATTCCTGATCTTCCGACCATGCCCGAGGCAATTGCGCGCCTTAACCCGGAAGCTCTGAAAAGCACAGAATTCGCAGCCTATAAGTTGATCGCCGGCACCTACGCGTTGCAGTACTCAATCATTGCGCCGCCGCAGGTCGCTCCCGAGGTGGCGGCTGTCCTCCAGAAGGGTGTCGAAGCCGCCTTTACGGACCCTCGCGCAATCGAAGATGTGAAAAGGCAGATGAATCTTGAATTCAACTTCCTGAACGGCGCGCAAGCTCAAAAGACGCTCCAAAGCCTGGAGGCGAGCGCTCGAGAGAACCCAAAGGCTCGAAAGATGCTTGAAGCACTTGCAAGCGTAAAATAGCAAAGTCGGAAGCCTTCATCAGCGACATCCGTGTTCCAGGATGTTGTCACGAGCACGTTGCGCGAGGTGGTGAGCCGGACGTTGCGGTCGTAGTGAACGACAGGCCCGACGGCGCGGTTCTTACCGCCGCGACGCTTGATCCTCGCCGGACCGGGGCCTAGCGTCCAAGTGGTTGAAAAGCAGGGAGGGACAAATGCAAAAGAGCGTTGTTGCCGGGTCCATTGGGGTGTTGCTAGGTCTTTCATCCCCTTCTTTCGCTTCCTCAGTAGAAGAATTTTATAAAGGACGTACGCTTCGCGTCCTCGTCGGTACTGCCCCGGGCACGAACTACGACGCCTACACACGCATTTTCGCAGAGAACATCGGTCGCTTTATTCCGGGCGCCCCCTCCGCCATCGTGGAGAACATGCCCGGAGCTGGACAGTTCCGCGCCGCCCGCTTCGTGTATGAGGCGGCGCCACGCGACGGCTCCGTCTTCCTGGGCGTTGTCCAATCGGTCGCGATCGACACGGCGCTGGGGAGCCAGACGGGAATCAAGGCCGAGGATTTCAGCTGGATCGGCCGCTTCACCTCAAACTTTTCGGTAGCCATCGCCTGGCACACCACGGGCGTGCACACGATCGAGGACGCACGGCAGCGCGAGCTGCTGATTGGCGTTTCGGGACCGCGGGAGCTGAATGGCGTGATCGCCCGCACGATGAACGTCCATTCCGGCACTCGCTACAAGGTTGTGCCTGGGTACGCCGGCGGCATCGGGGAGATTTTCCTCGCCATTGAACGGGGAGAGGTGAACAGCTTCGTGCCTTCCGTCTCGTTCCTGCGCAACTCGCGACCGAACTGGCTCAAGGAGAACAAGGTCTCGTTGCTGTACCAAGTGGGACTGCAGCGCCACCCGGAGATGCCGGACCTGCCCACTATGGGTGAAACGGCGGCGACCAAGGAGGGCCGCGCCGCGCTCGATTTTATTTCCAGCAGCGTGGACGTCGGCAGATCAATTGTGGGAACGCCCGGCATGCCAGCAGAGCGCGTGGAAGCGGTTCGCAAGGCTTTCGACGAGATGGTGAAGGACCCGGGCGTCATCGCGACCATCAAGAAGCGGAATCTTGAGTTTGAGACCGCCACCGGAGCGTACGTCGAAAAGGTGGTGAGAGAGGCCGTCAGTACACCGCCTGCAGTCCTCGACACGATCAGAAAGGCGATTGACGGGCTTTGAACCCGCGGCGTGGCGGGCCGTAGGGCCAGCCGCTCGACACCGCCCGCTTTAGCCGCGCGTCCTTCGCTGCTCTCGTTCGAATGAAAACGGGAAGAAAAACACGCGAGGGAATTTGGCGACGAGGATCCGCATTCTTCAGCGGAAGGCGCGAACCAGGTTTAGTGCGATCCATTATAAATAGCCAAGATCCAGTAGACGATAAAAAAGAGTCCAGCATGGCGGCTATATTCTCAATTGCACTGGTCCTTACCCTAGCGGTCTCGGCAAGCGCTGGCGCGCAGGGCTCGGGAGTTTCCGTGCAGCCCATACCAGACCACGTCTGGAGTCGCATGCAAGGTCGATCCTGGCGCTCAGACCTGCCTTGCCCCAAGCGGGGCGCTTTGGCGCTTCTCACCGTTCCCTATTGGGACTTCGAGGGCAGACAACAAAGGGGATTGTTGATCGTGGCGCGCTCGGTTGCGGACGACGTGGCCGGCGCTTTCCAGGAGATCTATGAGAGCAGGCAGTTTCGGATTGCCAAAATGCGCCTCATCGACGCTTACGACGGAAGCGACGACGCGTCTATGGATGACAACAATACGAGCGGCTTCAACTGCCGAACAGTCGTTGGAACAGGCCGCCTCTCGAAGCACGCACTTGGTCTCGCGGTCGACATCAATCCCATCCAAAATCCCTACCGCGAGGGCCCAAAGACGTCGCCGCGGGCGGGCAGGAAATACGACGAGCCCCACGAGCGTAAAGCGTCAGTGGTCGGCTTGATCAGGAAGGGCGACGTCGTGACAACGGCATTCTCGCGTATCGGGTGGACGTGGGGTGGTGATTTCAGACACACCAAGGACTATCAGCACTTTGCGAGGTAGCGCCGCTTACAACAGATGGTATGGGAGGAACACCGTCACGTATAATTATACCGGGCAGTTTATCCCGATGTTCCTGATCGACTCAACTGTCGCCTCCAACCCAGTCGCTGGGGGCGGGGTCACCTTCCGCGAACAGAACCTTTGACTTCGAGGTGCGATACTCGCCAACGAAAAACGGTGAAAGGCGAGCGTTGATCTTGTCGCGCAGCACGTCGCTCTTCTCATAAGCCTCCATCGCCTCGCGTGTTGCCCAAAGGCTAATAGTGGTTCCAGAGTCGGGATCGTCTGCATCCTGCGTAAGCCAGCGGCCCATCAGGCCGGCGATCGGGCCCGCGTCGGATACGGCGTGGAGATAAGTCTGCTGAAATTCCGACCAGGATCCGGGTCGGACCTTACCGCTGATTATTCTGATGAACACCGCGACCTCCCAACAAGAGCGCCTATGTTTTGATAGGTCCTTGAAGAGAACGGGCAAGGGACTGTCCGGTTCCGATTTGAGCCGGGCCGTACTTATTTCTAGCGGAAAAATGGAGACCGGTTCAGTGGGAAACCAACGCGCCGCTTCAACTGTTTGCGCGGTCCGCGTCGCTGATCAAACTGTCAATCCCGAGTTTCCGCCGTAGCCACACTATGCTGTTCGTGCTTCCTGCGGCTCCGATGTAAATGAACTTACTTGGATCGAAGCGCGCTCCGGCTGTGTTGACGATCGTGCTTAGGAGGAAGCCGCTGCGGCCCGGCATTCTTATCGCTAGCCCATCGGATGCTGCGTTGTTGTACAGCACGTTCGCCAAGGCGATGCCGCCCGCGCCGGGAATGTTCTTGGCTACGTATTAGGTGCGCCAGGGATGAAACGCTGTGGGGGCTGGGCAACCATCCGCATTTCGCCTCGACTCCTGCGCCGGGAGGAGCACCGGCAAAAGGCTTATCGTTTTGCCGTCGTAGAAGTCGGTCTGCGACAACGCCGGAACAGGGAGGCCTCCAACGAGGCCAACCACAAGTGCTGCGCAGCGAGCCCACGGAGCGAAGTTCATGCGAAACCTCCGATCATCTGGGTGAGGTTTCCGGCGCCGGGGTGGTAGGGAAAATCTTTTATCAGCGCATTTCCTTGTCGCGAGACACAGGAGACTCGCCAAAAACGTACACGGCGCCCTTTCGCCTGTTGTACAAACCTCTGTTTCCGGCAATACAACAACCGGCTCGAGGCGCTATAAGGCGGCTCTCATCTTCACCTCATACGACTAGACCCGCTCATGAACGCGCTAACTTCTCTCATCGAATCACCCCGGTTTGAACGGGCCATCATAGTATTGATCATTATCAATGCCATAACGCTTGGTCTTGAAACCTCCGATACGGTCGTGGCCCGTTTCGGGTCTCTGTTGATCGCAGTGGACACGCTCATCCTTGCCGTCTTCGTTGCAGAAATCGTCGCGAAACTGGTTGTTTACCGTCTCGATTTTTTCCGCAGCCCATGGCGAATATTCGATCTCCTGGTTGTCGGCATTGCGCTGATCCCAACAACAGGCGCGTTCTCGGTGCTGCGTGCGCTTCGGGTGTTGCGCGTGCTGCGGCTGGTGAGCGGTGTGCCCTCCCTGCGTAAGGTCGTAGGTGGGCTGCTAAGCGCACTGCCGGGCATGGGATCGATCATGGTGCTGCTTTCGCTAGTCTTCTACGTCTTCTCCGTGATGGCTACCAAGCTGTTCGGCGACCGGTTCGCTGAGTGGTTCGGCAGCATCGGCGCGTCTGCCTACACGCTATTCCAGATCATGACGCTTGAAAGCTGGTCAATGGGCATCGTGCGCCCCGTGATGGAAGCCTATCCGTGGGCCTGGGCCTTCTTCATTCCGTTCATCGCCTGCACTACCTTTACGGTCCTCAACCTTTTCATTGGCGTCGTTGTCTCAGCTATGCAGGCAGAGCACGAGGAAGACGTCGCCACCGAACGCGATAAAATGCACAATGAGCAATCGTTGATCGTGGACGAAATGGGGAGGCTTCGCGCCGAAATGCAGGCATTGCGTGAAAGCCTGGTGGGAGCAAACAAGGGCTGAGCTGACGTCAGCCATCGAGGCGTCGCGTGGCGCGACGCCTCCGGCTTTCCAAGATTGGCAAGCAAAGCATCCTTCACTTGTCCCCCTGCGCTTCCGAACGGGCGCGTGCGAACCTGTTTTCCGGCTTCGGCAGACCAAGATGCTCTCGCAAAGTAGTCCCCTGATAATCTTTCCGAAACAGGCCCCGTTTCTGCAATTCCGGAATGACGAGGTCGATGAAATCATCGAAGGCTTCGGGAAAATGAGCGGGCAGCAGGACGAACCCGTCCAACGCGCCGCCCTCGAACCATTCCTGCATGATATCGGCGACCGTCGTCGGGCTGCCGCACGCGAGAAGATAGCCTCTCGCGATCGCGATCTCGTTGTAAATGTCCCGAAGCGTGTAACCCAACCGCTTCGCCTTGGCGGAAGCGACCGTGCTGTATCCTTGCTTAAGGTTGGATACCGGCAAGTCGGGGACGGGCCCGTCGAGCGGATACTGGGACATGTCATGGCCGAACCGCCGGGACATGGTCTGCATGGCGCTCGTTGAGTCTACATAGGTCATGAGCTGCGCGAGTTTGGCTTGCGCTTCTTCGTCCGTGCGACCGACTATCGGCACCATGCCGGGAAGGATGTTGCAATGCTCCGGACGACGGCCAGCCGCAACAGCATATCTCTTGATGTTATCATAGTATTCGCGGGCTACATCCAGTTCGAGCTGAACGGTGAAGACAACTTCGGCAATGCGTCCTGCGAGCGCCTGGCCGGACGGTGAGGAGCCGGCCTGTACGATGACTGGCCGACCTTGCGGGGTACGGGTTATATTGAGCGGGCCCTTCACCGAATAGAACTGTCCCTTATGGCCGAGTTCATGCACTTTGCTTAGGTCATAATACTGTCCGGTTTCCTTGTTTTCGATGCGCGCGCCGTCCTCCCAGCTGTCCCACAAACCTTGAACCACATCGACGAATTCGGCGGCGATTTCGTAGCGATGATCGTGATCGACCATCTCGCGCCCAAAATTTTCGGCGGCCTCGGGCAATGTCGACGTGACAACATTCCAGCCCGCGCGGCCGCCGCTGAGATGATCCAGCGAAGCAAACTGCCGTGCGACGCTGAAGGGTTCGCTATAGGTGGTGGAGGCCGTGCCAATGAGGCCGACGTGCGTGGTGGTGCAGGAGAGCGCCGAGAGAAGTGTCGTCGGCTCGAAGCGCGTGACCTGTCCCGGATGCCCCCCGGGCAGGAAGGCAAGGCTGTCGCCAACAAAAAGGAAGTCGAGCTTGCCCCTTTCACAGGACGCCGCGATCTGTTTGAAGGCTTCGAGATTTTCACCGCTTGTCGTGGCGCCCGGATAACGCCATCCGGCGATGTGGTTGCCGCTACCGACCGCGTATACGCCAAGGTGCATCTGCCGCTGACTCATGTACCTTCCTTCATCATTAACTTTATCTGGCCACGGTAAGCTCGATCGCGAGATGTTAGCGGGACTTCATTCCCACGCCTCTTGTGATAGCCGTTCGATGACAGAATTGTCGAACGCCGCGATCCGGTCGAAGACCTGCTGCCTCGTATCGCAGCGCGGCGGGATTTTTAGAATTTATGGGCTCTTACAAATTTTAAGGTGTTCCATGTTACGCGGTTTTGTGGACGATAACCCAGCCTACTTTCAAAAAGTACTCCGTGCTTTTGTGAAACGCGCACCTAGAGGTTTGCCCTGCGCTTCGGGGTTTGAACGCCGAGTATGCTAGACTTGTAGGCGAGCCGCACCGCTACAGCCTTACCGTTGGGCGTGCTGTGTAAGCCACCGCAGCGAACTGCCGGTTCGCCCCGCCAACGCGCATTTTCACCGGCACCGCATCTCAAATGCAGTTTAAGGAGAATTCGTCGCGGGATGCAAATAATGCCAAAAGTCGCGAAAACTGGACAGCCGAAGCGCCGCGACTAACCAGTGACCTCCGTCGTTAGCGTCACGAGGAACCCCTCCGCCTTTGCGGCGTTTGGCTAAGCGGCGTGGGCTTTGCCGTCATCGGAGGACGCCCCAGATGCTCGACGCCGCCATTGTCGTCGCCTTCATCGTCTACGGTCTGGGGACAGGCCTTGTCGCGCGACGAGCGGCTTCGCGCGACCTCACGCAATACTTTCTCGCTGGTCGCACGCTGTCGGGGTGGAAGGCCGGATTGTCGATGGCTGCGACGCAATTGTCCGCTGACACGCCGCTGCTCGTCACAGGCCTCGTCGCGACCGCGGGCGTGTTTGCCCTCTGGCGGCTGTGGATCTACGCTCTCGCATTCTTGCTGCTCGCATTCGTGTTCGCGCCCTGCTGGCGGCGCAGCGCGGTGCTGACCGACGCCGAGTTCACCGAACTGCGCTACAGCGGTCGTGGCGTTCTCCTGCTGCGTTTTTTTAAGGCGATCTATTACGGCACGGTCATCAATTGCGTCGTCATGGCGATGGTGCTCGTCGCCGCGGTGCGTATCGCCGAAGTTTTTTTGCCGTGGCACGATTGGCTGCCGGTGGGCTTCTACGGCGCCATCGTCGCCTTCGTCGACACGACTGGCCTGCGGCTCGGCGAGAGCGTCACCGGCCTCGATCCTGCGATGGCCACGGCCAACAATCTCGTTTCGATCCTCTCGATGGTCGCCTTCGCGGCGTCCTATTCGATGACCGGCGGTTTGCGTAGCGTCGTCAACACAGACGTCGGCCAGCTCGCCGTCGCGCTCGTCGGCACGGCCGTCTACGCATGGTTCGTGGTCTCCGCCGCGGGCGGCGTTCAGGGCCTCGGCGATCGCGTCGTGGCGCTCTACGGCGCCGAGCAGGCTGGCGACATGCTGTCGTTTTCGCCGCCCGGGCCCATGGCGCTCGCTGCGCCGTTCCTGATGATCGTTTCGCTGCAATGGCTGTTCCAGATGAACGCCGACGGGACGGGCTACCTCGCCCAGCGATCCATGGCGTGCCGCAGCGACCGTGAGGCGCGCTACGCCGGCATCGTGTTTACATGGACGCAGATTCTGTTGCGCAGCCTCCTCTGGCTCGCGATAGCCGTCGGCCTGCTGGTCCTCTATCCGTTCACGCCAGACGAGAGGGAGCGCGAAGGCTTCGCAGCGGCTCGGGAAATCTTGTTCGTCACAGGCGTCGATGCGCTGCTGCCGCCCGGCCTGCGCGGCTTGATGCTCGTCGGCCTTCTCGCCGCGTTGGCCTCAACCATCGACTCGCATCTCAATTGGGGCGCGTCCTACTGGAGCAACGACGTGTACCGGCGCATCGTCTGCAACGAATGGCTCAAGCGCGACGCCTCCGACCGAGAACTCGTGCTCGCGGCTCGCCTGTCCAACTTGCTGGTTCTGGCCATCGCGCTCGTCATCATGGCGAATCTCGGCTCTATCCAGACAGCGTGGTTCCTTTCGCTGCTGTTTGGCGCCGGGGTTGGCTCGGTGCTGATCCTGCGCTGGCTGTGGGAGCGCATGAACCTCTATTCCGAGTTCGCAGCGATGGGCGCGTCCATAGTGATGGCGCCGTTGCTGCTTTATACTTTCGGGACCGACGCCGACGAAGAGTGGATTCGCATCGCAATCATGGCGGCGGTGACTACCGCCGCGGCCGTAGGCATTACCTACGTCACCCCACCGACCAACTCACGCAAGCTCGCAGCGTTCTACAAACAGGTTCATCCTTACGGATTCTGGAGTAGGGCCGCCATCGCAAACGGCGAGCGCCCCCGCGCGCCTCTCGAAGCGCTTTGGGTTCGGATTCGCGTGCTAGCGCTAATGGGGGCGTCGCTCTTCCTTTTACTGGCCGGCCTCGGCCGCCTCATCGTGGCGCCCTCTTCCGCCTCGACGGCGCTCACAATGGCGCTAGTCGCCGCTGGCGTGGCGCTCACGCCGCTTTGGTGGCGCGCCAGCTTCCACGAGGATCTCGACGTGGACCGCGCGGCGCCGGGCGGCGACGTACGTGGATGAGCCTTCGCGCTAACTCTTCCGGAAAGGCTCGGTCTGCGCATTTTTGGACGCCGCAGGCAGTGCGCCGAAACGACAAATTTCGGAAGCATGCCGGGCCTGTTCCCCAATGGTAGTTCGCCACCGGAGTATGTTCCGACATACGTTTTCTTGTTGCTAACCTTTTGGCGCACAGCATTTTAGAAGACAGCATACCCATGGGAGAGGGTCTTTGTATTTGCTCCATCATGCGGCCTGATTCACGGAAAACCCCATTACAACAGTACCGCTATTACAAGCTTGCATAAGCATCACAGGCGGCGCGCCCTCGAGCCGTGCGAAGATTACGTCAGGCTTCCCGTTCTGACAGCGGATGTGTAAAGGTTAGAGTAAGGGCGGACCCTCAAGACTGGGCGCACACGGAGGACACCTATGAATGTCAGCGTCATCCTCCCTTGTTATAATGGGGCCAGCACGCTGGCGACGCAGCTCGATGCACTCGCACGCCAACAATACGACGGCGCTTGGGAGCTTGTTTTCGTCGACAACGGCTCGACCGACAACTCGCTCACAATCGTGGAGGCTTATCGTGAGCGGCTCCCGAGCCTCACGATCGTGCGAGCGCATGACGGCTCGGGTCCACGCCAAGGCGTCCATTACTCATACACGGTCGGCTTTAAGCATGCGGCCGGAAATTATTTTCTGCTTTGCGAGGCTGATGATGAGGTCGGCGAGGGATGGCTGCAGACGCTCGCAGACGCTCTTCTCATCCACCCGTTCGTGGGCGCCGCCGTCGACTACGAGAAGCTCAACGATCCGGCGCTGACCTACCGCTGGACGATGCAGAGCCGCGAGAGTGGGTTTCTCAGCGCGACCGTTCCGCTCCTGAAGCCTTGGTGCATCGGATGCGCCATGGGCCTACGGCGCGAGGTTTACGAACGGATTGGCCCGCCGTCGGGCGCGTGCGGCACCTCCTGGGATATCGACTATTCCTGGCGCGCCCAGCTTGCCGGCTTCCCCCTCACCTTCGTGCGTGACGCGGTCGTGCATTACCGCCTGCGCGACAGCGGGCAAGCGCGCTTCCGCCAAGGTCGCGCCTGGGGGGATTCGCAGGCGCAGGTCCTCGTCGCCTATGCCGATCCGCTCACGGCGGGCGCCTTCATCCGCTATCACGTCATGATTGCCCGCAAGGCCAAGGAGTTCCTGAAGATCGCCTGGCTCATGAGCACGGGCACGATCACCCTCAAGTACGTCGCGTGGGAATTTGGGTGGTTCGTGGGCCACATGACGGGACTGCGGCATCTCTATCGCTCGACATTCGCGGGAAAGCCACCAAGAGGTGAAGACAAAGCGAGGGCGTGACGGCATGTCTTGTCAGCGCCAAATCATGAGAGCGAGGGGGCCGGCTGCTTACCGCGCTCACCGAGCGCTTACCGGAAGTGTCGGCGGGCCGTTCTGGGCGTCGTTGATCCGTCCCTTTCCCGCCCAAGCCAAAGGGTATGCGCTGGGCGGCCTATGAGCGGATCGCCGGGCGCTGCGAAGGGTATGAGTCGATTGTGGGTGCGCGCCTAGAGCCGCCCTTACACCGACGCCTCATTGCTGGCGAATACGATAGGATTCATGGCAGGCACTGCAGGCTATATCGACCTGCGGCCAAGCAGCCTTCAGACCTTCCAAGCCCGAAGCGGATTGCGCGCGAGCGCCCGCAAGCGAACTCTGTGATTCGAGCAACTTTCGTTCAAAGTCCGCTTTATTTTCCCAAACCTTAGGCGAGGACGCATAGCGTCC
>JAUXWZ010000094.1 GCA_030684835.1 Beijerinckiaceae bacterium | reverse complement strand
AGACGATCTCGCGCGCCTGGCAGGCCGCTGCACTGCGCGGCGCCGCCGTGCGTGAACACATGGTCGACGCGTTCAACCCGAACCGATGGTTTGCGAAGGCGACGAAGGACGAATGCGTCGCTGCGATTGTCGCGATGGACGGCCGCAACACCTGCGAAGCCAAAAAGATCGCGCACATCCGCGACTTCACGGCGAACCTCGCAACCGATCGCAAGTGGCTGCCGCCGGAGATCGCGCGTCACCTGCCCGCGCAAAGCCAGCAAGCTGTCGACGCCACCCAAAATGGCGCGGACGCCTCGCCCTCTCTGGCTCAGGCGATGGCCGCAGCGATCGATGCCGATCAGTCCAGCGACGCGCCCGACGTTGAAGCGCAGCCAGAACCCGTAAAGCCGAAGCGCGGTCGCAAGCGCAAGGCCAGCGTGCAGCCCGTGCTCGAGGCCGCGCAATGAACACGTTGACGGTTCTAGCGATAGCGCTGTGCGCGCTTGTCGCTCTCGCCGCAACCTATGTGATCCCCTGGCTGATGCGCCCGCGCGATGACGACGCCATCGGGACGCATGAGGAATGGACCGGAGGCGATCCCTCGCACTGGAAGGGCGGCGATCATGGCTGAGAACAGCAAGATCGAATGGACGCATCACACGTTCAACCCGTGGATCGGCTGCACGAAGGTCTCGCCCGGTTGCGATCACTGCTATGCGGAGACGCAGAACAATCATCGCCAGTGGAACCCCGGCGGATGGATGCCTGGCGCGGACCGCAAGCGCACGAGCGCAGCCTATTGGCGCCAGCCGTTCAAGTGGGACCGTGAAGCGGCAGAAGCTGGCGAGCGGCGGCGCGTGTTCTGCGCATCGTTGGCCGACGTGTTCGACAATCAGGTTCCCGAAGAGTGGCGGGCGGACCTCTGGACGCTCATTGGCAAAACCCCGAACCTCGACTGGCTGCTGTTGACGAAGCGCCCGCAGAACATCGCGAAGATGCTTCCCGTGACCGATAGCAGGGCGCCGGGCTACCGGCCATGGAACGGTCGTTGGCCCGATCGGTGGCCTAACGTCTGGCTCGGCACGACGGTCGAGAACCAGGAGGAAGCCGCCCGCCGCATCCCGCATCTGTTGAGGGTTCCCGCGAAGGTGCGCTTCCTGTCATGCGAGCCGTTGCTGGGGCCGGTGGATTTGGAAACTGTCTGCACCGGGAATTTCTTCATCGATGCGCTTCGGGGCATCCAGTATCACGACGCTCCTGACGGCGTGCCTCACTATCGCGCGCTTCCGCCGTCAGATTTTCCGCAGGTCGGAGATCGTGCCGCGCACATTTCATGGGTGATCTGCGGCGGTGAGTCCGGCAAGGCCGCGCGTCCCATGCACCCCAGCTGGGCGCGAAGTCTTAGGGATCAATGCAAGGCCGCTGGCGTCGCGTTTCATTTCAAACAGTGGGGCGAGTGGGCGGTTCACAAGTTGAGGCCTGGCCAAGACCTTGGCGGCGATATGCGCGCCGATCGCGTGCGTCATGTGTGCCGCGACCGTGAGAACGATGGACACTTTCGCGAGGGCGACAGCCACATGGAGCGCGTCGGCAAAGCGCGCGCCGGCCGCACGCTCCACGGCGTGACGCATAATGAGTTTCCGAGGAGCCCGATATGATTGACGAGGATACTGTTTTCGCGTGCGCGCTGGCTCTTTGGAAAGCTAGTGCGCTGAACGACACCGGCGCCCGTGATCTGGACCGCGAATTTGTGGAAATGCTCGATTGCGACCGTGAGCCATATCTTGCTGGCGCACGCGAAGTCCTGCGCGCCTACCTCACCGCCGCGAAGCCCGCTCCCACGGAGGATCGCGGTAATTACACTGATGCTGACTATGTGCGATTGCACAAAGCGCATTGCTACACGGCTGATAAACTCGCAGCAGCAGAGGCCCGCGGCGCCGCGCTGATTGAGGCGCTGACGGAGATTGCACGGCAGAAAAAGACTGACGAACTTGAAACAGAATACGAGGTGCAAAACGCATCTTTTGAAGACAGCCATGACTTGATGATTGACCGCTCCCGCGCCGCCCTTGCCGCAGCCGGAGATCGAACCCCATGAGCGAGCGCATACACGAACAGCCAGCTTTTCCGCAACTCTCGGTTGAAGCTTGTGAGCGAGACGGTCACGGCGATTTGATTGAGCCATTCACGTCCGTTACGGGCGGCATGACCCTTCGCCAGTATTACGCGGGGCTGGCGTTGCTTGGGATGGGAACGTGGACACCAAGTGCTCGTGGTGACTTACGCGATCCTGACATTTTGGCAGACCGCGCACGATGGGCCTGCAAACAGGCCGACGCCTTGCTCGCCGCTCTCACACAGGAGCAACGCCCATGAGCGAGAATGCGACCTGTGCGAACTGCCACTTCATCAACCGGCCAGACCCGGCGCGGCTTATCTCTGTTTATGGATGGTGCAGCACCCCGCTCCCTCCGCACCTTATTGAGTGGGGGCAAGGTAGTGACGCGCGACGTGTGAACGCGAACTACACATGCGCATTGCACAAGCCAGCCGAAACCAACCCGGAACCCCGCCCATGACGCGCGCCGCTTCCTTCACGCAAGCTGACATGGGCCGAGCAAACCCTGAGCCCTTTCTCCTGACCCGGGAGCAGGCGTCCGCCCTGTGCAATTTGTCGCCCGCAGGTTTCAGCCTGTGGGTCCGGGAAGGCCGCCTCCCCCACCCTATCGCCGGCACGCGCCGATGGCATCGCGACTCCCTCAGGGCGGCGCTGGACAGGCTGGCGGGCGTCTGCG
>JAUXWZ010000089.1 GCA_030684835.1 Beijerinckiaceae bacterium | reverse complement strand
TGGGGCCAGTTCGACTCAGTGTTTCTACGGGTATGCTGGCATTGCGCGGGCCCCGGCGTCACGTTTAAAACATTCGCACGCGCGACATGCCAGGTATGGGCGCGTCTCGGAAAGGCTCGCTCATGGTCAAGGCAGTTGTCGTCCACACGCCGGGTGGTCCCGAATCGATGGTGCTTGAGGACGTGAGCGTCGGCGATCCCGGGCCGGGGCAGGTGCGCGTGCGCAACCGCGCCATCGGCCTCAATTTCATCGACACTTACTTTCGCGCAGGCGCCTATAAGGCGGAGACGCCCTTCGTGCTGGGCAACGAGGCGGCGGGCGAAATCGTCGCTATTGGCCCCAATGTCACCGGCTTCGCGGTCGGTGATCGCATCGGCTACACATCGACGCTCGGCTGCTACGCGCAGGAGCGCGTGCTCGACACCAAGTTCGCGGTGAAACTGCCCGACGCGATCAGCTTTGAAACCGCCGCCGGCATGATGCTGAAAGGCCTCACCGCGCAATACCTTCTGCGCCGCACGTTCGTCGTGAAGGCCGGCGACACGATTCTCGTTCATGCCGCCGCCGGCGGCGTCGGCCAGATTCTGTGCCAGTGGGGCAACGCGCTCGGCGCGACGGTCATCGGCACCGCGGGTTCGCGCGAGAAGGCAGAAATCGCCAAGGCGGCCGGCGCGCATCATGTGATTCTGTACAGCGAGGAGAACTTCGTCGACCGGGTGAAGGAGATCACCGGCGGTAAGCTCTGCGACGTCGTTTATGACGGGGTTGGCAAAGCCACGTTTGGGGGCTCCCTTGATTGTATCCGCCCGCTCGGACTGTTCGTGTCGTATGGGTCCGCTTCAGGGCAGATCGACGCCTTCAACATTGGCTTGCTGATGCAGAAGGGTTCGCTCTTCGCCACGCGCCCCACGCTCTACACCTACATCGCCAAGCGCGAGGATCTGGACGCAATGGCCGCAGAGCTTTTTGAAGTTGTGGCTTCGGGGAAAGTGAAGATCGCCGTGAGCCATGTTTTCGCGCTGGCGGACGTGGTTGAGGCGCATCGCTTGCTTGAAAGCCGCGGCACAACAGGATCGACGGTGCTCATTCCCTGACCTGATTACTCGCTCCGAGCGGGGCTGTTGTCTTTTCCGCGCTTAGCCATCAAACTTCATGTGCCGAACACCGTCGGAGTTTGGAAACATGTTGCTGCGCTCTTCGCTCCTTGCGCTTTCACTTGCCGCCACAATCGGCGCTTTTCCGGCTCCCGCACAAACCAACTTGCATCCAAAGCAGGCTGCGGAGGAAGCTGCGAAAGTACTCCTGCGCCCAATCTGTCAGGACGAGGCTGCGCGTCGACAATTGGTCGATGGCGTGATCAAGAAGGGCCGTGATTACGAGAAGAAGACCGCAAAATGGGATCTGGACTCGACGTGCGAGCAGATCGACTTGCCTATCACGCCGGTCCACGACACTGCGGACGAAGCGACCCATACCGATTGGGTTCTGGATGCGCGTTGGAGTTCTGACGGGAAGCTGATCGTCACCGCCAGCGGCGATCAGACGGTCCGCATCTGGGACGCAGCGACGGGCCGAACGATCCGCACGATTGACCCCGGCAAGGAAGCACAAAACCAAGGGGCGGAACTCATACCCTTTGCTCGCAACGTGGCGCGGGTCCGGGCGGCGCGGTTTCTGGGCGATGGCTCAAGGATTGTTGTGAGCGCGGACAGGCATCCTGTGCGCGTCTTCGATGTCTCCAGCGGTGAGCCAGTTGCCGAAGCGCCTTATCCTTCCATGCCCGGCGCAACGCTCGCCCCCAAGACAGAGGTTACCGCCGGCGGACTCATCCTGATGCATGACCTTGGCGGCCCACTCATCGTCCATGACATCGCGACGGGTAAACCGCGCTACGGGATACCCGGAGTCCCGCGGGAGTATTTCACGTTCTCGGTGTCGGAATCTGCCGATCTTTTGGCGGTCGCGCAACGCGGCGCGGGGCGGTCAGTCGATCTACAGGTGCGCAAACTGACGGATGGATCCCGGCTATGGGGTATAAATCTGACAGGCGGCGCTTCTGCGGATTCGGCTACGTTCTCACGAGACGGGAAACAATTGGCCGTCGTCGTGGATGGTCTTGTGCATGTCATAGACACAGACACGAAGAAAACTCGGACGAGTTTTGTCGCCTATCCGGCCTTCGGCTGCTGCGAGGTCGCCTTTTCGGCTGATGGAAGCAAACTGATCACGGGGCGTCGTCATGCGGAGCTTTGGGACATTTCGACGGGCAAGCGACTTCGTCACTTTGGCCCATTCACAGACGGCGTCCATTCGCTCCATGTAAGCCCGGACGGCAGGTATCTGGCGACCAGCCACTTGGGCTCGGACGGACGCATCTGGGAAATCGAGACCGGCAGATTTCTGCGCCGCCTCGGCAAAAATGTGTACCCACCCGGTTGAGATTACGTCAGGTGGCGACGCCAAACAGGTCGTAAGCGTCGGCGCGCTCCACTTTCACGCTGACGATATCGCCCGGCCGCAGCGGTCGGCGCGAGGCGACATGAATGGAACCGTCGATTTCAGGCGCGTCCCATTTCGTGCGGCCCTTCGCGACAGTGGGGCCCGCCTCGTCGATGATGACCTGAACGCGTTTGCCGACCTTGTTCTTGAGGATTCGCGCGCTGATCGCCTGCTGCGTTTCCATGAAACGCTTGTAGCGGCGCTCTTTTTCATCCTCGGGCACCACTGGCAGGCCAAGATCGTTGGCGGCAGCGCCGCGAACGGCCTCATATTTAAACGCGCCGACGCGATCCAGCTTCGCCTCGGTCAGCCAATCGAGTAAAAACTGGAAGTCTTCTTCCGTTTCGCCCGGGAAGCCGACGATGAACGTCGAGCGAATCGCCAGATCAGGACAGATTTCGCGCCAGCGACGCACGCGCTCCAGGGTCTTGTCCTGGTTACCGGGACGCTTCATCGCCTTCAGCACCTTTGGCGACGCATGCTGGAACGGCACGTCGATGTAGGGAAGCACAAGTCCCTCGGCCATC
>JAUXWZ010000086.1 GCA_030684835.1 Beijerinckiaceae bacterium | reverse complement strand
ATCACATCGTCCAGCGCACCGCGGAAGCTGCTTTCCTCGAAACCTGCCGGGCTACCATAATCGGTCATGGCGTGAGGCTCTGAAGACAGGGGCTCGTCCGGGGTTCAGGTTAGCACAATTTCAAGAGTCCCAGGGCGCGTCTCGTCAGGGGCAATGAATGCTAACCGAAGTTTTCCCGAAGAGCATCCGGCGCTGTGCGCCTCCTGCAATGTCGACCGCAAATGAGACCGGGACGCAGCGATCCCCTCACCTCTTCGTTCGGCCGGACGAACCCGGCGCAACGCACAACGCCACCCCGCGGAGTATGATCGCCGGGTGGCGTTGGTATTCCCAGGGCCGGGTGCTGAAATCCCGGCAGCCCAACCCTAGCAAGTGACATGCCACGATTATGTGAGCCGCCGGGCGTCTTTTTGGCCCGTCGCAGATCCGAAACAGGACACATCAACAGGGGCTGTCCCAGTTTCGGAGATCTGAGCGCGCGTGGCTGTGGTCGGTCTGAAAACGCAAGATTAAGTTTTCAGCAGTAGTCTTGGTCGCCCATTGATGGCGCGGCCCAATGAAGTCATTGCTGACATTCGATCAAACGACTCTCGCCAACATGACGGCGGCCCTTGAGTATGTTTGCCGGAAATTGCCCCCGGATCGGGATAATCCTGCTATTCGAAAGTACATCGCCGACGAGATCATAGCGGCATCTCGCAAGGGACAGTCATCACTTGGCGATCTGACGAGCGCCGGCCTCAAGGTCGTAAACGTATACCTGTTCCCGCCCGGGCGCTCCTGGCTCAGGGCCCTCGGGGGCTAAGGTCGCGGCGTTCTATCAGGTAATCGGCCTTCAGGATGGTTACTCTCCTGCTCTGGGACCGGAGCCGGGCGGCACCTGAACCCTTCCCTTCAGCTTGTTCATTTGTTATACAAAAAACATGAAGAGGGCAAAAGCTGTAAAACACAAAGCCTTGGGTCGGCCGCGCACCGGCATCACACCGCTAATGGGCTTTCGCGCCGACGCTGCAATGCGAGCGTCGATCGTCAGATGGGCGGAGAAGCAGCCGGACATGCCAACCCTTTCAGAAGCCATCCGCCGACTGGTAGATCTGGGGCTGAAGGTTCGCAAATGAAGCCGTATCCTACCTACCGTCAACGAGAAGTCCTGCAACTCCTGATGCCAGGCGAATGGGCGCCGCTCCTCAAATTGATCCCCATAGGGGATAGATTGCTTGCCACCCTTTTGCAGACAGGCTGGATCGAGCGAAGCCCGGACGCGAACGCTGGTAATCACTATCGCATCACGGAAGCTGGGCGGATCGCCTTTAGAACACCAGTGCCTGTCAGGTAAAGGCAAAAGGATAATGAGTGCGCCGAAGATCCGCGAACTCGAAAAAATGGCAGCAAGGCTGTCAGCCACCGCACGCAAACTACCGCCTGGACAGGACCGTCAAGACGCGTTTCGGAAGATCAGCAACTTTCGTGATAGGATATCCGCTCTAAAAATTGCAAAGCGGTCAGCACAAGGGCCCAACGCCTGCGACGACTAACGCTTTCGAGACCGGGAGGCGACGTGGCCATGCTCTCAGCGATGCAATATCCGCACTGGTTGATGGTTGCCGGAGCCGTCCTGGTTGTGCTCGGATTTCTTGGGTTTGCATTGCAGCGAAACAGAAATGGTGAACCGCCCTCGCGGGGACTGAAGGCAAAGAAATGAGTATGGGGAAACTGCAAACGCTGCTTGCGGAGATAACAAGCGGGAGCTCCGCTGATTTCGAGGAAGACTGAACGCTTTCCCATACCTTATTCAACAGGGAGCCCGCACCTCCGACTCTCTCTCTCAGCCGCCAGCTCACCTGCCCTTTGCGATCTGGAAGAAGCAATACCCGCGGACAGCAATGTCCCTCGACGCATCAGAATGGACCGGAGACGCCCCGTTTGGGATCAGACTCCAATCCTTAGCCTTGACGTGAACGGGCAAGCGGGCGCCTGGAGCCGTTGCTATACGCAGTGACGGGTCGGCCTTACTACGATATACGTCACAAAGGATTTTGACGTTTGCGTTCATCGGGCGACGATACCGGCGCCGCCCCATACCGCAATCAACTTTCGCGCTTAACCTTACCGGCCCGCCTTGTGCCTTCATCGGAAGCCGGCAGCGCCGATACCATGAAGGCTTGGTCTTTCCGGTCGGACAATCGCACATCCCACCAGTTTGCAAGGGGGGTCTCGCGGAAGACAACTCACTTCTCGGAAGGACCGTGCAAGTCAACCGGCGTGATGTAGGTCCGGTGCAGGGTCTGAGGATGTTTTGCTCCATCGAACTGAACACGGAATCCATTCGCGTTCCGGGCCTCGCTGAGAACCGTTCCGGTTCGAATTTGCAATTTCGGGCAGCGCGCAACCCCAAGCGGGGTTAGTTGAACCCGGCAGCCGGGCTTGAGCTCGGGCTTGGAGACTATCGCAGTTCTGCCCGGGAGCTTGACGTCAGCTTCGCCCATAGCCGTTCCCCTTCAAGCGCGGTTCGACACTTCGACGGCAGCACCCGGCGCGCGTCTCTTCTGCGGCTCACTTCTGCCGGAACGAATGGTTGAACGACATGATCAACGGACCGACGATGTATTCGAAGGCGGTGCGCTGGATGGTCGGGATCATCACCGTGGCCGGCATGCCCGGATAAAGCTTGACGTTGGGCAATGCGGCGAGCTCGGCCGGATCGATCCGGACAAACGCCACGTAATAGGGATTGTTGGTCTTGGGATCGACCAGCCGATCGGCCGAAACCTGAATGACCTCGCCGCGCACGACCGGGACGATGCGCTGCTTGTAGGCGGTGAGATGAATCTCGGCCTTCATGTTCGGGCGAACATCGCTGATGTCCTCGACCAGGATCTGCGCCTCGATGGTGAGACCATCCTGATCCGGCACAATGTCAAGGATCTTCTCGCCGCGCTGAATAACCCCGCCGACCGAAAACACCGTCAGCGCCACCACTCGTCCGGCATAGGGCGAGCGGATTTCCATGCGGCCGAGCACTGCCTTGGCGTTCACCGCCTTCGGGATCACCTCGAGCATCCTGGCCTGGGTATCGCGCAACTCCTTGGTGACTTCGGCCATGCGGTCGTTGTCGAGCTGGGCAATCTGCTGCTGCTGCTCGGCGATCGCCTGGCGCGCCTTGGCTATGCTAGCGCCGGTGTCGGCGATCTGCCCTTCCAGCCCAAAGGCGGTGCGCTCGAGCTGGAGGATGCGCGGCCGGGCAATCAGCCCCCGGTCGACCAGCGGCGCGATGTCCCTGGCTTCGGCGCGCACCGACGAGATTTGATCCGTGAACGCCTTTACCTGCGCTTCGGCGCCGACGATCTGTGATCCCAGCTGATTGATCTTTTCCCGGATCACGCTGCGCTGGCCCTCGATGGCGGCGCGGCGGCTTTCGAACTGGCTGACCTGGCCGTTCCAGACGCTCTTGAAGTAGCTGTCCTGGGTCTTCAGATCCGCCGGCAAGTCAAGCACGGGCTTGCGGTCGAGTTCGGCCAGCAAGCGCGCCTCGGTGGCGCGAAGCACCATGTATTGCTGGGACAGGACGTCATATTCCGCCTTCGCCTGGGTCTCGTCGAGCACGATCAGGACGTCCCCGGCCTTGACGGTGTCGCCTTCCTTGATGCGCAGCTCCTTTACGATTCCGCCGTCGAGATGCTGGACGCTCTTGCGGTTTCCGTCGATCTTGACGACGGCGTTGCCGACCACCGCGCCGTTGAGCGGCGCGGTCGCGGCCCAGGCGCCGATACCGCCGAAGAACACGGCGATGATCAGCCAGCCCGCGAGGGCCACACGCTTGATCGACTCGCTGGGCGCGCCGTCCCCAACGGCTGCTGCCGCCCTTGAAGCCGCGGCTGGACGCATCGGGCGGGCTGAAGCCTCTATGACACTCATGCCTGATTTCCTAGCTGGCCGTAACCTGGACCGCCTGCAACGGCGCGGCGCGGGTGAGACGTGCCATGATTTCCGCGCGTGCTCCGAACATCTCGGCCACGCCATCCTTCAGCACCAGTATCTTGTCGACGATACCTATGGTGGTTGGCCGATGAGAAACGATGATCACTGTGGTCCCGCGTTTTTTAAGCGTCTGGATGCAATCGGCAAGCGCCGCATCGCCCTCGGCGTCGAGATTGGAACTGGGCTCATCGAGCACGACGATGCTGGGCCTGCCATAGACCGCGCGCGCAAGCCCGATGCGCTGGCGGTAGCCACCGGAAAGAACCGCGCCGCCGTCGCCGACCTGGGTATCGTAGCCATTGGGCAGGCGCAGGATCATCTCGTGTACGCCGGCCATCCGTGCGGCGTCGATGACTTCCGCGTCGTCGCCAAGCTGGAAGCGGCTGATATTGGCCGCCACTGAATCCGCGAACAGCTCGATGTCCTGCGGCAGATAGCCAAGGTACTGCCCAAGAGTATCCTTGGGCCAGACGGCGACGTCCGCTCCGTCGAGCCGCACCGCGCCAGCCGACGGCGACATTACTCCGACAATCTGACGCACAAGGGTGGATTTGCCTGCCCCGGAAGGTCCAATCACGCCGAGTACCTCGCCTGGCTCGACCCGGAACGAAACGCCCCGCAGGATCAGTTTCGATGTGTTCCCAGGTGCGGCAAATGACAGATTCTCGACGCTCAAATGCCCCGACGGACGCGGCAGCTCAAGGTTGGGATCGCGGACGGGCGTGGCGGCCAATAGATCACGAACGCGGTGGTAGGCGGTGCGCGCGGCGACCAGACTGCGCCAGGAGCCAACGACCTGCTCCACCGGCTGCAAGGCGCGGCCCAGCAGAATGCTTGCCGCGAACATGGCACCGACGGTCACAAGCCGCTCGATCACCAGGTAGGCGCCGAGCCCCAGGATCAATGATTGCATCGACAGCCGAAGGAAGCGGATGATGCTTTGCATGGTTGCAGCAACATCACTTGCGGTGGCCTGGCGCTCGAGCATGCGATTGCGGTCGCGTCCCCAGCGCTGCAGCAGCCCCCTCATCATGCCCATCGCCTGCACGACTTCCCAGTTGCGCAGGCTCATTTCGGTGAAGCCGTAATTGCGCGACGCCGCCTCATTGGACTCGGTCAGTGGTGGCCGCACGAATATCTCGTTGAGCAGCGCCATCAGCACCAGCACGACCGCCGAACCCAGCGCAAACGCGCCCAGAATGGGATGCAGCGCGAAAATGACCAGGATGTAGATCGGCGCCCAGGGCAGATCGAAGACGGCGTGGATGCCGGTCCCGGTAATGAACTGGCGGAAGGTATCGAAGTCGCGCAGCAACTGGCTGCGCGCGCCGCCGAAGGAGGAGGCGCGGTCGATGATGGCCGTCATCACCCGGCCCGCGATCAGGCGGTCAAGCCGAATGCTTGCCCGTGTCAGGACCCGGGCACGAACGGCGTCCAGCCCGGCAAGCGCCATGAAAGCCAGCAGCAGTGCGAGTGTCAACATCAGCAGCGTGACCTGGCTGGAGCTTGCGATCACGCGGTCGTAGACCTGCAGCATGTAGAGCGGCGCGGCCAGATAAAGCAGGTTGATGCCGAGACTGAATATCGCCGCGGTAACAAAATAGCCTCGGCAGGTTCGCAGCAATACCCGCAGTTCGTCAGGCCTTTTGAGCGGATTACTCACACGATCGGCGGAAATCGCCCGCCCCTCTTTGAAAAATGATCTGCCACTAGCCTCGTCGTCGGCGAATGAAAGTCTCGCCAAGTCTAAATAGCAGGTATTCGCTACGGTTTTTCTTTATCTGTAATGATGTTTAACACAGCCAACAACCGGAGAAAAGTGGCTATCGACGCTGGCCGCCGAAGCGGCTCATGTGTGAGCTGCCTCGGTGGGCCCAGCGTTAGCGTGTGAGCTGGGGTCGCCTGCTGGGATCGCGATCCCGGGCTTTTACTGCGGCCTGCCCGGCGCGGTAGCGGCCTGAACCACGCCGGTCTTTTTGAGCTGCTCCATTACTCCGCTCATCTTATTGTAGAGGTCTACGAAGCACGTTGGCGGCATCGAAAGATGCCCGACCACGACCCGGTTCACGGTCTTGCCATCCGAGGAATCGACTCGATCCGTATGCAGCGTGATACGACACACGTTGTGACGAAAGCTGATCCCAAGTGCGCCGTCGCAAAAAATGTCAGGCGCATTGTGCCGATCGATAATGTTGTCAGAACCTTGTTTCATGTCACGACCCTCTAGTTGGATTTGAATTTCGATGTCGCGCTTGGGCGACGCGCCATCCTACTCTAGAATTTAAGCCTCAGCGGGATGATTTGACACGGCGAACTCGACTTAATGACGAGGCCGCCTGTCCCTCAGCGACCCAACAATCCATGATCCATGCCGCCACTCACAAAAAAGAAAGGAGGAGCCTTCCAGAAGAAGGCTCCTCCCTATTAAAGCAGGCGACGATAGTTCGTGAAACCGGAGCGACTAAATCGACGCTGCCTGCAGCATGTTCATATACTGAAGCTGTTGGTCAGAAGCGAAATCTCCGTCGAAGGCGAAGAACGTAGAATCGATCGAGCCATCATTGTTATACTGATCTAGCGCGGTGTGAATCGTGGCGCCCGCCAGGATCTCATATCCGTTAGAGACATTGCCGTCGGTATCAATTCCCTTCTGCCATTCTTTGCTGCTCGCCTTGTGGGACCCCAGTTCGCCGATAGTAAGAGTGCCGTCATCGTTCTTGTCATAGGTCGACAACCAAAGGATGGCCTGATCCAGGTAGGCCTCGGGGCTGGTAGGATCGCTCGGATCGCCGCTGGGATTGCCCGCGAGGAAGTTGAGTTGGGTAGCGATGGCGTCACGCGCCAAGTTCCAGCTCATATCGCCCTTCGGCGCTCCGTTTGAACCGATGAACTTCAGTGCATCGGTCAACGATATCGTGAGGAATGGTCCGGTATCAGCGGCCGTTATCTGCCCATCACCGTCGTCATCGCCAAGCAGGATATACGGATTTGCGATTAAAGTCGTGCCGGGCCCATCACCGTCGGCATCGTTGTAGCCCAGCAGCTCACCGTCCGGGAAAGTTGGTCCGGAATGGGCCTCGTTGCCGATGATGCCATCCCAGAACGTTCCGCCATTGGTCGGATTCTGCCAGAACCCGGGCGTTCGCACGCCGGGGCCTTCAATGAGCTGGTTACCGAAGTTGAAGTCCTCGGCCAAGCCGAAGGCCCCGCTGAGATCGACGCCGCTCTCGATGGCAAAGCTGGCCGACCCATCAAAGGTCTGGGTCCACCCATTCTGCTGCTGCTCGTAGATGTAGTACGTGGTTCCCGAATTAAGGGTGTCCGGCCCCAGATTAAGGAATTGATATTTGCCTTCGGCATCGGTCAGCGCGGTAGCGACGATTCCGCCGTTGGTGGAGTCGGTGTCGGTATCTAGATAGATGGTCCAACCCGAAAGACCCAGCTCGCCCTCGTCCCACGCGCCGTTGCCGTTCAGATCGGCGAACTTGTAGCCCGAGATGTCGATGTTCTCGAAGTTGGCAAAGTCGTTGTCGGTGTCGTCATCGCCACTGGTCGCGGTGATGATGTGGCCGTCCTCGCCAAAGGTCTGCGTCCAACCACTCTCACCCTCCTCACTCACGAAATATG
>JAUXWZ010000083.1 GCA_030684835.1 Beijerinckiaceae bacterium | reverse complement strand
CGGCGGCGCGGCGGCGTCCGGCGCGCGTTTCGCGGCCGGCGCTTGCGGCGCTGCCGGGGCCTGCGCTGCTGGCGCTTGTGCCGGTGCGGCTGCCGGCGGCGTTACTACGGCTGCCGGCGGCGCGGGCGCCTGTGCGGCAGGCGGCGCGGGTGGCTGGGGAGGCTTGGCCTGAACGGCAGGC
The DNA here is from genome assembly GCA_030684835.1 of Beijerinckiaceae bacterium. Lineage (GTDB taxonomy): Bacteria > Pseudomonadota > Alphaproteobacteria > Rhizobiales > Beijerinckiaceae > Terripilifer. Next base: position 7,915 of record JAUXWZ010000083.1, on the reverse strand, counting down.
GCAACCGGCGCCGGCGCAGCGGCAGCCGGTGGGGTCGGCTTTTTCACCGCTTCACCGGGTTTGCCCGGCGGGCGCTTGCGTTTTTCTTCTTCGGCCTTGCGTTTTTCTTCTTCGGTCTCGGCGGCGGCCGGCGGCGGCGGCGCCTGGGCGATGATGAACGCCCGGTCCATTGCCCGGTCCACCGGCGCGGCGAAAGCAGCGGCAGGAAGCGCCATGACGGTGGCTAAGGCGGTGCTGGCAAGCCACAAGGCGTGTGATGATTTCATGGAAGGAAACTCCGGCAGAGGAATCGAATAATCGACGTCACGCGAATTTTCACGCGCGATGAACCCTAACGAACGCATGCCTCTATCGTTCCAACTGTATGCAAATAAGACGACACTCTGGCCGACCGAGGGCATTTCGGCCGGGTGCGTGATTGCGCGTCATCGCCTTATAGTTGCTCGACTTTTTTCATGTCCTGTCTGTCCCCGTTTGATAAACGCCCGTATAAGGCACCGATCGAAAAAGGGAGGTTTGCCTTGAAAAAAACACTGACATTCGCGCTCGCACTTTTGGCCTTTGCGCCCGCCGCTGTGGCGCAGGACTATCCCACCCGCGTAATCACGCTGATTTCGCCGTTTCCGCCGGGCGGGCCTTCAGACACGACGGCGCGCATGCTGATCGGTCCGATGTCGAAAGAACTCGGGCAGCAGATCATCGTTGAAAACGTTACCGGCGCCGGCGGCACCATCGGCACCAACCGTGTGGCCAAGGCCAAGCCCGACGGCTACACCATCATGGTCTCCGGCTCCGGCACGCACGCCGCGGCGGAATTCCTCAACAAGGAATTGCCGTACCGCTCGACCGATTTCGAACAGATCGGCATGATTAACGTGTCGCCGGTGGTTCTGGTCGCGCGCAGCGAAATTCCGGCCAAGACGCTGAGTGAATTCGTCACCTACCTGAAGGCGAACGAGAAGAAGGTGACCGAGGCCGACGCCGGCGTCGGTTCGATCTCAAATCTCGCCTGCTCGGTGTTTCATGCCGTCGCCGGCGTGAACCCCACCGTCGTTTCGTATCGCGGCACGCCGCAGGCGACGATGGACGTGGTCGCCGGCACCGTCGATTTCGGCTGCAACCAGATCGTCAACATCGCCCAGCACATCCAGACCGGCAAGCTCAAGGCTTTCGCGGTCACCGGCGACAAGCGGTCGCCGATGCTGCCGGACGTGCCGACCACCACCGAAGCCGGCATGCCGAAGTTCAACCTGACGGTCTGGTTCGGCCTGTCGGCGCCGAAGGGGACGCCGAAGCCGATCATCGACCGGCTCAACAAGGCGCTCAACGTCGCTTTGGCCGACGACGAAGTGGTGAAGCGTTTTGCCGCGCTCGGCTACGATGTGCCGCCGCCGGCCGAGCGCAGCACCGCCTTCTTCGACAAGATGTACAAGGAAGAAGTGGCACTATGGGCCAATGTGCTCGGCGGTCTCAAGACCGACAAGAAGTAGCCGCAGCGTCGCCGGCGACAAGGCAAAGTCATGCAGGACGCTCAGGGCCGCCCGTGGCGGCCGGACCGTGACATCGAACTCGTCGCCGGGACACCTCCCGGCGGCGGGCAGGACCGCCCCGCGCGCGCCCTGATCGAGGTGCTGGAAAAGCAGAAGCTGCTCGACCGGCCGGTGAAACTCACCAACATTCCGGGTCGCGGCGGCGCCAATGCCTGGGATTACCTGCGCCAGCACACCGGCGACCCGCATGTACTGGCGATCAATTCGCCGACCATCATTAGCAACAAATTGCTCGGCGTGAGCACGGCGGATTATGCGGATCTGACGCCGCTGGCGAATCTCTACACCGAGTATCCGATCTTCATTGTCCGCGCCGATTCCGCCATCACCGATGTCGATGCGCTGGTGCGCCGGCTGAAGGATCCGGCCAGCCTGCCGATTTCGCTGGCGACCGCGATCGGCAATCCCAATCACATCGCGCTGGCGCGGCTGACGCGGCACGTCGGCGGCGACGTGAAGGCGCTCAAGATCGAGGTGTTCGATTCGGCGCGTTACGCCATTGCCCATGTGCTGGAGGGCAAGGCCGTGCTCGGCGTGATCACCGCGGTCAGCGCGGTGCCCGAACTGACCGCCGGCAGTCTGCGCACCGTGACGCTGTCGGCGCCGCAACGGCTCGGCGGTCTGTTCGCCGATGTGCCGACGTTGGTCGAGGGCGGCGTCAATTGCACCGTCGGCATGTGGCGCGGCATCATCGCGCCGGGCGGCATTCCGGCGGCGGCGACCGCGTTCTGGACCGAGACGCTGGGGCAGGCGACCGCGACCGCGGAATGGCAGGCCGAACTCACCAAGAAATACTGGGCCAATACATTCGTGTCCGGCGCGCAGGAGATCGCCTTCCTCGACGCAGAAAAAAGTGTGATGACCGGTGCCCTCGGCGATCTCGGCCTGCTGCCGGACACCACCAAAGACAAGGCATCGACATGAGCGACAGCTGGAAGCCTGACCACGCGGTGCAGATCGTGGCCGGTACGCCGCCGGGCGGCGGGCTCGACCGCGTCGCCCGCGCGCTGGAGAAGGCGATCGCGCAGTCCCAACTGATCGACGTGCCGGTGGAGGTTCTTAACGTGCCCGGCGATGGCGCGCGCCGCGCCTGGACGCATTGTGTCGACCAGCATCCTGGCGACGGCCACGTGGTCTCGATCAGCTCGCCGAACCTGGTCAGCGACTTCTTGGTCGGCATCGCCGATTTCGAGCACAGCCGCTACACGCCGATCGCCACGCTGGTGACCGAATACATCGCCTTCGCGGTGCGCGCCGACGATGCGACGCTGCCGGACGGGAAGGCGTTGCTGGCGCGGCTCGGCGACGATGCCGCCGCCGTCAAGATCGCGCTGTCCACCGCGCTCGGCAATCCGAACCATGTCGCGCTGGCCAAGCTGATCAAACATGCCGGCGGCGAAGTCGATGCGCCGGTCATCCGCGTGTTCGACACCGCGCTCGATGCCGTCGCCGACGTCGTCGCCGGCAAGGCCGACGTCTGCGCCGTCACCGCCGCCAGCGTGCTGGCCGAGCTGAAAGCCGGTCGCGTGCGCGTGCTGGCGATCTCGGCGCCGGCGCGGCTGTCGGGCGCCTTCGCCGAGACTCCGACCTGGAGCGAGCTTGGCGCCGATTGCGTCATCGGCGCCTGGCGTGGCGTCACCGGCCCGGTCGGCCTGTCGCCGGCGCAGATCGCCTATTGGGAGCGCGTCGTCACTGCCGCCGCGGCGCAGCCGGTGTGGCAGGAGGAACTGGCGCGGCTGAACTGGTCGCCGCTGTTGGCGACGGGTCCCGCGCTGGACGCTTATCTCGACACCGAGCGCGCGGAGTTCGTCACGGTGCTGGACGAATTGGGGCTTCTGAAGCCGTAACGGCGTCGCATAAATTGGCGGGGGCCCGGTGATTTCCCACCGGACCCCCTTCAACATATCAGCCAGCCTGTAAGCCGGGTTCTGTATGGCCCGCGGGTGAACCCGCGAACGTGACGGCCATTCCTCTAGCGCGCCGGTTGCCCGGCGCGTCGCTACCGCTTGTCGCTGCCGCCGCGCGGCTCGTTCGGCGAGCCGCCGCCACCGCCGCCACCGCCGCCGCGCTGTCCGGGGAATCCGGGGATGACCCTGATGACATCGTCGGGCGTGATCCGCGGGCCGCGCGGGACGCAGCTATTGCCCCGCGCATCCATGTTGTCGGGACAAACGCAGGCGGTGCCCTGGCGGTTGAGCTTCGCCGGCTCGCGGCAGATCACCCGTGGGACGCATTGCGAACCCTTCCTCACCATGCCGGCCGGGCAGATGCACTGACCGGCGACCGGACCCGGCACCATCGGCGGCCGGCACTCGGGCACCTTCACGCATTCCCGTCCGCGCAGCACGGTGCCTTTCGGGCAAAGGCACTGACCGGCGACCGGACCCGGCACCATCGGCGGCTGGCACGTCGTCACCTTCACGCATTCCTCGCCGCGCAGCGTGGTGCCTTGCGGGCAGATGCATTGCCCGGCGACCGGCCCCGGTACCATCGGCGGCGAACAGACTGGCGGCAGGCATTCTGATCCGCGTTTGGTCGTACCCTGCGGACAGGCCAGCATTCCCGAAGGCTGCGTCAACTGGACGTTGGCGCAGGACGTGACCGCCTTGTTGAAGGGCGGCGTTGTCGTCGTGTTGGTCACCGTGACGGTAATGCAGTTCTTCAACTGGCCGGTCTGGCCGGGTGGGATCATCACCGTCACGTTGCCGGAGAAGCTCGCCGCCGGCGTGTGCGTGCAGGTGAAAGAGACCGTCGTCGGCGGCGTCGTGCAGAAGGTGGCCGGCGTTGCGCTGCCCGGCCAGGTCACAGGAACATTGGCGAGCGTCAACTGGTCGGAAATCGATACCGTCGATCCCGGTGGAATATTGTTCATCGTCACACTGATGGTGAATGGACACGGATTGGCCGGGCCGCCGGGCGCCGATGACGTGCAGCTTGTATCCTCCGATCCCGGATTGGTGCGGTATTTATGCACACCAAGGAAACACGACGTCGGTGCGTTTTCGCCAAGGCACGGGTTGGCCGTCTCCTTGGTGATCTGTTCGTTGAATTTGGCAAACGACTCGTCGGCCTCTGTGACCGGGCCGCTGACCGGGTTCATGTTGCCGAGCGTCGTGGCGGTATAATTGTCGGCAGCGGTCACCTGCGCATAGTTGGTATAGCTCTCATAGGCCGGCGCCGTGTAGGTCTTCACGAATTTGCCGGTGAAGCTGAGGGTGGCGGTCTGCTGGGCACCGAGCGTGATGCCCGACCAGGTGATCAGATTTCCGGGCGGCGTCGCGGGCGACGTGCCGACACCCGGCGGTGTCACCGCGACATTCGTCAGAACCGCCGGCACCTGATCCTGCACGGTGATCCCCGTGACCGGTGTGGCGGCGTTGTTGGTTACTTGCAGGCTGAAGTTGACGGTGTCGTTGACGGCAACGCTGGTCCCGTTGATCGGGATCTGATGATAGAAGGTCGGGCCGTTCGTTATTCTCTTGTTGAGCGACAGCGTTCCGCACATCTGGTTGCCGAGGGTGGCGAGCACGCCGGGCAGACTGCTGACCGAACTCATCTTGATGACGCTGGAAGTCGTCAGGTTGACGTTGCCGGGGCCGCTGCTGTTGCCGGTGAAAGCGGCGTCCAGGTAGCCCGAGGTTGACACAGCGCCGAAGCCGACGGCGATCAGCGGCGAGCCGGCGGCGCGGATCTGGTTGATCCAGGTCACCGCTTCCTGCGATGCCGTGACCGGCATCGTATTGGCGTCAATCTCCAGGTTGCTGGTGTCGTTGATGTATGCCGTTGGCTCGCCGTCGGTAATGAACAGGACCAAAGGCGGCTGCAGCGGCGCTGTCGCCCGGACCGCCAGGCCATGTCGCAGCGCGTCGTCCCAGTTGGTGCGCGTGCCGCCGAGTGTGATCGGGCTCGCGAGCGTCGGTGCATTGGCGGATGTGACCAGTTGCCAGCCGCCCGAGATGTCGGTCCAGCTTGGATTGCTGGTGCCGATGCCGCCATTGTTGAACGAGAAGATATTGGCGCTGCCGCCCTTGTTCTGCATCGCGACGAGGAAGTTCTTGATGCCGGTCTTGACGGCATTGACGTTGGTGATCGAGACCGACGCATCGACGATGAACAGCACGTCCTGTTTGCAGACCGCCTTCGGGTCGGGGCAGTTGCCGGCGACGCTGCAGTCGGTCTGGTTGATCGTCGTGGTGACGGCGCAGGCGGTGTTATTGGCGGTGTTGGTCTCCGGCACCGTGGCGCCGCTGTTGGTCAGCCCGACGGTGCCGCAGTTCTGGTAGATGCCGATTTCGGTGCCGCCGCTGGCGGGCGCCAGATCAGAATTGAGCACGAGGTCGGGCAGGAACGTGTTGGCCGCGACCGTGCCGGTTCCCGTATAGGTGCAGGTCAGGGTGGCGGGGCCAGTGACGTTGAACGCGGGCGTGCAAGTCCAGTTTGTCGACGACGTGCCGCCGAGGCCGGTCAGGGTTACGCCAACCGGCACCGAGTCGTTGATCTTGATGGTGGTGCCAGCCGGGATAGCGTCGCCCTGGTTCTTGACCTTGAATGTGAACGCGCCTTTGCCGTCGACTGCGCCTTTTTCGAAGCTCTTGGCCAGCGAGACGTCATAAGAGGGCGTTGTCGGTACGGTGACGCAGCTCTTGTTGTTGTCGAGGTTGGTGTCGACCCCCGCAGCTGCGTCCACGCCGGTATGGCCGCAGTTCTCCCACGGTCCCGCACCGGTCGCCGTAGCGGTGATCGTGATGTTACCGAGCACGTCGCCCGGGGCCGCCGGGCCCGTGCCGATATAGGAACAATTCACCGCGCCGGCGACGATCTGACACGACCAGTCCGGCGTCGATGTGACCGCGGAGAAGGTCACGCCCGGTGTCGGCGTGTCAGTCACATTGATGACGTTGGTGCCCGTGAAGCCGGCGCCAACATTGGTGACAACCAAAGTATAGGAAATGCTGGTTGCGGCCGGCACCGGTCCCTGCTGGGCCGGCACCAGCTTCGCGGTCTTTTCGATCGCGATGTCGACATTGCGGACGATCGTGACCGTGTCGCAAGCGCGGTTGTCGCTCAGGGTCGTCTCGCTAAAGCGCGAACCGGGATCAATGCCCACAGTGGCGCAGTTCTCATACTTGCCCGGCTTGTCGGTGGTGTAGGTGAGGACCAGCGGCGTGAGGTGGGCGCTGCTTGCGAACACGCCCGAGCCGAAAGCATAGCCGCAGTTGATGCCGCCGGATGAAATCGGCAGGGCCGGCGTGCAGGTCCAGCCCGGTCCGGCAGCGCCGGTGAGGGTCAGACCCGGCGGCACCGGATCGCTAAGCTGGATCGCATTGCCGGGCGCAAACGGTCGGCCGGCATTGCTGACGTCAAGTTTGAACTCGATCGTCCATAGTCCGGTCTTCTCGTCGAACTTGACCGCACCGGCGGTTTTCTCGATGGCGACATTGACCGGCGGCTCCGGCCGGCACCGCGGGCCGACGCAGACCGGGTCATCGCCGCCGCCGCCGCTGATGTACGGCGGGTTGGAGACATAGCCCGGCCCGCCATAGGCGGCGACGGCCGGGCAAGGCTGGGTGAGGATGCGGACGCTGCCCATGTGTCCGGCGGCACGGGGGTCCGCGAAGCTGTCATTGTAATCAATAGCGTAGCTGGTCCATGGCGGCTGGTTGAACGGGCGCACCGGGCTTGACGGCATGCCGGCAAGGCCGTGCACCAGCAGCGGTCCGCCGGGCTCAAGCCGGCTTTGCAGCGCCGGATTTACGCGAAGATTTTGTCCGGTCGTCCACAGTGAATGTTCGCAAGAGCCGGTGTGGAGCAATCCGTCGCGGTCGTAACCATAACCGAGCGCGACTCCGCCATTGGTGTTGCGGTGATTGCCGGCAAAGCCGACGGCGTATTCCTCCGGCACCGGCTTCCAGCGGCCGGGCGACGGCGGATCGTTCGGACCCTTGAGCCACACGCGAAACACCTGCGGTTCGCCGGGACGTGTGAACGCGGAATAGTCGTAGGCACCGGCGATCAACGCGCGCTGCGCCAGAATCATCGCGCCTTTCTGCGAGAAGGCGATATCGGATACCGGCAAGGCACCGGTCTGCGCGGGAACGTCCAGCTCCCAGCGCGGATCGGCGGCAAAGCGGCCGTCGCGCTCGATGCCGACCGACCAGATTTGCGGACCGGACATCACCGAGTAATACAGCCGGCCCTCATGCACGGCGAGGCCGAAGACGCGGCGCGCCGCCGGAACAAAGCCCCAGGTGTCGGGCCGTTCGCTGTCGAAGCGGTCGCTGGCGATGTTCGGGCGGTTAGCGGGATTGAACGGCACGGCCGGCAGGTTGGCGGCGGTGAGCCCAGTCACGCCGTGATCATAGCGG
>JAUXWZ010000074.1 GCA_030684835.1 Beijerinckiaceae bacterium | reverse complement strand
GAACGTCTCGTGATCAGACGCGTGCCGCTGGCGCTGTCGCTGAATGACCTGTGCGCGATTGCCGAACGGCCGTGGGCGGAGCAACTGGGATCTGTTTCCCCTCCAACATGAGAATAGGCAGCTTTCGGTGCAAAGACGGCTTTTGACCTATACCTGCGCTCGGCTGCCCTTTCAGCGACTTCGGCTTCGCGCCCCCATTTTGGCCGTAACGCATCGTCCTCGGGGAATGCCATCATCACCCCAGAGCTCACGGTTCAGCTTGCGTTTTTCGTGGGCAGCGAGCATACGAAGAATATCGGCGAGCTGTAGTAGGTCATAGGGCTTGCGGAGTACCGCCGCGACGCCACCAAAACCCGCAACCACGAGCTCAGGGTTAGCGGTAGCCATAAGCACCCTCCGTGCCGTATAACGCGGATAGCTGTGAGGCAACGAACGGCCCGGTGGGACCGTCCGTCAGATTCACGTCAACGATAGCGACGTCGGGTGGCCTTTTTGATGCCACAGCCAGCGCGGCTTCTGAGCATGTAGTCGGTCCTACAACTTCGTAACCGAGCGTCACCGCCAAGTCCGCCAAGTCTAATCCGATGTACAGTTCGTCTTAGTGCGGGTCCCTGTTCCCAGCAATCGTGGTTCAACGCCTCATTGCCATGAATATGATTGAACTTTAGCTATGCTCCGTGATTTATCTCGATGGCGCACGCTGGCGCCCTTAACGAATCTGTGGGGAGAAAATCATGAAAAATCTAAGTGTCGCAATAGCCATGTCAGCGCTTGGCTTTTTTGCGAGCGCGGCCCTTGCTCAGGAGGTGAAGGGACAAGTGACGGCAGTTGAGGGTGAAGGTCGTACCGTTGTAATCGATGGCGGCACCAAAGTAGCAATCAGTGCCTCCGGGACGAAAATAGTTATCAAAAATGCTCCAGGAACTCGCGCAGACATCGTTGCGGGCATGACTTGCACCGCCGACGCTGCGAAGGCAACGACAATAACCTGCGATTGAAGTAGATTAGCAGGTCAGAGCTTCCACTCACAGTGCCGAGCAGAAGCATCAAGAAATGAATGAGTTACAAGCAAGGCGGCCAATCGAGGCCGCCTTCGCCTTTAGTAATCATTGCCGTAATCCCAGTCAGCAGTGCGTTCCACTTTTCCGTGACATTGCGTGACGACGCGCGCAGGTAGTCCGTTCGAGAAGCTATTAGCAACGTTGCGCGGGTTTTGCATGCCGTCGTAGCATCGAGCAGTGGGCCAATATCGTACGCTTCGACGAACTCCCTAACGCGTACCCCGGCCGAGACGGATCGGCGGCGCTCTGCTCGGACTAACGCTCGACGTTGATGACCTCGCCGGTGCGTGCGTGCACCGTGACACTGATTTCGTTGCCTCGCCGATCCGACCCCTCTATCTGCCAGGTCCGGCCCCTTTGGATAGCGACCTCAACATCAATCAACCCTGCGCGACGTGCCGCCCTGATGGCTTCACCACGACCAATCATCTCCCGATCGTACCCTCGCTCGGTACGGAAGCCTGGATCGATCCGAACGCCTCCGGGGCCAAACTCCACTCCCTGCGCAGCGGCAGGCGCCACACCTGCGCAGCATAAAGAGGCAGCCAACGTCAGTATTCTGAGGTTATTCATCATCGTCTCCTGGGGCTTCTTCTGCCTTATCTCGGCTCTCATTGACGAGAAGGACGCAACGTGCCGGTAAGGCGTATGGTTCATCTGTAATAGGATGATCACCTACAGACGTGTGAGTAGGCAGTCGGAACGCTAACGAGCCCTGAGGGTTCAGAAGAAGCCATAATGGCTAGGATTGGGAGACCCGCTATGAGAATGAAACTTGCATTGGCTGGATTGCTGGCGGCAACCGCGTTCGCCCACGCTCAGAGCACAACCGTTGAGACAACAACGACGACCGGTGGCGGGAGCTTCTATATCGTTCAGGACACAAGCACCAAGCGGTGCACCGTAACCCGTGAGCGCCCCACCGGAAGTTCAATGACAATCGTGGGTAGCGACGGGACCATCTATAAGACCGAAACCGAGGCGCGCTCGGCGCTTAAGACCACCAAAGTCTGCGTTACCGATTAAGTAAAAGTGGAGGTGACTGGTGGCAGTCACCTCCATCGCCTCACCCTGAGCGCGCCTAAGAATAGGAACGAAGGGCGCCCGAGTGGGAGTTGCAGCAACGATGATTACTCCACCCGATAGCCCCGAACAAATAATCTAAAACCACTTCTCGATCGTGAGCGCCGCATTCGTGACCACGCTCTGTTCAAACTTGCGATAGACAGTAAGCTTTGGGGCTGAGATCTGGTCAAGATCAGCATCCGTGATGTCGGAGCCGGACCGGACATCAGAACCCGAGCGATCATATTAAGCAAAAGACTGGTGGGCTGCAAGCATCGGGGAGGCTGGGACATGGCCGGAATATCTTTACCAGCTTACAGGATTGCCGGCATCCGTGCGCTATTTCACACGCGGCCTGACACGCAGCGAGACCGCTATGCCTGACGACATCCTCATTTTCATCGCCATCGGCTTCTTCGCGCAACTCATTGATGGCGCGATTGGCATGGCGTTTGGCGTTCTGACCACCACGAGCCTTCTTGCGATGGGTGTACCGCCGGCGGCGGCCAGCGCCATGACCCACGTCACCGAGGTGTTCACGACGGCCGCCTCTGGCGCCTCGCACACCTATCACCGTAACGTAGACTGGCGGCTCGTCGCTCGGCTCGCGCCCGCAGGCATGATTGGCGGCGCCATCGGCGCCTATCTCCTGACGATGGTGGACGGCAAGGCAGTCATGCCCTTCATCTCCGCTTATCTTGTCGCCGTCGGCTTTTACATTATCATGAAGGCTTTCCGGCCGCTCTGGCCCCGCGAGGTTCGGGACTGGATTGTTCCCTATGTCGGCTTCGCTGGCGGCGTCCTCGACGCGGCTGGTGGCGGCGGATGGGGCCCGATCGTCACGAGTTCGCTGGTCGGCCGCGGACATAACCCTAAGAAGGTAATCGGCTCGACTAACCTAACCGAGTTCATGGTGACTTTGGTAATTTCCATCACGTTTGTGCTGGCTATCGGCTGGACAGAGATCAAGTCTGCTATCGGCCTGATCATAGGCGGCGTGCTCGCCGCACCCCTAGGCGCCTATGTGGTCTCCCGCCTACCAGTAAGGCCATTGATGATCGCGGTCGGCATTGTGATTATCGTCTCCAGCGCGGTAAGGTTCCTGTAGAGATGTTTTTCTTCCTGTCGGTAGGTTAGAGCGTTTTTCGAGCTGAATGAATCGAAGGGGATTCCCATTCGGGCGCGAGTCTGATTCAAACTGCATGCTGGCGAAGGAGGCCGGCGTGCATGGCCAAATCGCTTTCCGTTGATCTTCGCCAAAGAGTCATCGCCGCGATCGAGGGCGGCTTGTCGTGCCGGGCTGCGGCGGAGCGTTTTGGCGTGAGCGCCGCCAGCGCCATCCGATGGCGTGATCGCCAGAAAAAGGCCGGCGACTTCACGCCCCAGAAGCAAGGCGGCGATCGTAGATCGCAGCGGATCGAAGAGCACTCCCAATTGATCCTCAACGCCGTTGCGGCGAAGTCGGACATCACGCTTGTCGAACTGCGCAGCAAGTTGATGGAGCATGGCGTAGCTGCCGGCATCGCCTCACTCTGGCGCTTCTTCAAACGTCGGCAGATCACACTCAAAAAAAGACGGCGCACGCCGCCGAACAACGACGCAGCGATATAAACGAGGCCCGCGAGGCATGGTTCGACGGGCAACTCGATCTCGATCCAGACCGCCTTGTCTTCATCGACGAGACAGGAGCCAATACAAAGATGGCGCGCCTTTACGGTCGTTCCCCACGAGGCGAGCGCTGCCGCTCCGCGGTTCCACATGGGCATTGGAAAACCACGACCTTTACGGCAGGCCTGCGGTCGGATGGCCTCATTGCGCCGCTCGTATTGGACGGTCCCATGGATGGTGACGCATTCCTCGCGTGGGTCGAGCAATCGCTCGCACCATCGCTGCGCCATGGCGATACGGTAATCATGGACAATCTACCGGCCCACAAGGTTCAGGGAGTACAGGAGGCTATCGAGGGTGTCGGAGCGAGCCTGCTATATCTTCCGCCCTACAGTCCCGACTTCAACCCGATCGAAATGGTTTTCTCGAAATTGAAGGCGCTGCTCCGCGCCGCCGAAGCGCGCACCATGCCAGAACTTTGGCAGGCCATCGCCGATGCCCTGAAACGCTTCACGCCAAACGAATGCCGCAACTACCTCGTCGCCGCAGGATACGATGCTACATGATCGGAAAACGCTCTAACGCGCATATCCATCAATGACTATATGATGAGCAGTACGGTGATTTTTATTGCGACTCGCTCACATTTTGCTCGGGGTTGCTCGCGGCCTCGATATGCCGCGGAATCCAGCGAGTTGGGCCAACACTCTGTTTCAGAGTGCATTTTTGTCTCAGCAACTATGCGTTTGCCGCAAAGTTCCAATGCTTGACCGGGTCGCCGTATTGCCTGAGGTTTAGGCAGGTTCGATGGGAGTTAAACTCATGCACACCGAGACAGAGCCAATCTCGAAGCTTCAGGTCGCGAAACAAAAATTGCACGAATGCGAACGTCGGATAGCCGAATACGAGAAGTATCAACAAACGAGAGAAACTCAGCAGATTCTCTCTGAGGTCCGCAAGAAATGGGAAGTACATCGTAACGAGATCGCTGAAATTCAAAAGCAGCTAGGGGGTCGTTCAGCTGGCGTAAGCCATCCTGACATATCTGCGCGCTAGAGCGTCGTAGGAACTGTCCTTCGCCGCGCTGGAAGTTTAAGGTCAGCTTCTGCGTTTTAAGATGGAGCCTGATTGTGTCCCGTGTCTCATTGACCCGTTTCTTGATCGAACAGCAGCGCGAGTGCGGAAATCTTCCCCCGCAGTTGCGCCTTCTGATCGAGGTTATCGCCCGCGCCTGTAAGGCGATCAGCTACACGATCAACAAGGGTGAACTGGGCGGCGTGCTCGGCAGCCTTGAGCAGGAAAACGTACAGGGCGAGGTGCAAAAAAAGCTCGACGTCCTGGCGAACGACTTTCTCATCGAGGCGAACGAATGGGGCGCGACCCTCGCGGCGCTGGCCTCCGAGGAGATGGAGGCGATCCATCCCATCCCCCATCGTTACCCTCGCGGCGAATATCTGCTGGTCTATGATCCGCTCGACGGGTCCAGCAACATCGACGTCAATCTAAGCGTCGGAACGATTTTCTCCATCATGTCCGCACCGGAGGGGTCCGCTCAGCGTGACATTACCGAGGAAGATTTCCTGCAGCCGGGACGCAAACAGGTGGCGGCAGGCTATGCCCTTTATGGGCCGCAGACGACGCTGGTGCTCACCTTCGGGTCGGGCGTGCACGGCTTCACGCTGGACCGTGAAGTCGGGTCCTGGATTCTCACCCATCGCGACATGAAAATCCCGGCGGGCAATAGGGAGTTCGCCATCAACGCCTCCAACGAGCGCCACTGGGCGCCGGAGGTGCGTCGCTACATCGACGACTGCTTGGCAGGAAAAGACGGACCGCGCGGCGCCGATTTCAACATGCGCTGGACCGGATCAATGGTCGCCGACATCCACCGAATCCTCACACGCGGCGGCGTCTTTCTTTATCCGTGGGACAAGCGCGAGCCCAATCGCCCCGGCAAGCTTCGCCTGATGTACGAGGGCAATCCGCTCGGCATGATTGTCGAGCAAGCTGGCGGAAAAGCCTTTGACGGCCATGAGCTTATGCTCGACGTCCAGCCCGCGACCCTCCATCAGCGCGTCGCCGTGATGATGGGCTGCGCCGAAGAGATGGACCAGATGATGCCTTACCTGAAAAATACAGCGCCGCCTCGCGGCTGAGATCGCGGCTAGCGAAAAAGGCAGGGCGACGGGCTCCATCTCTGGATTGGTAAGCTCGCGCCCTGATCAGCGCGCCCGCTGCTCCCGCATGCCGTAAATGCGCGACCGGCCGCCGCCTGCGTGACCTCTCGGATTTCTCCCGCGCCCTCCCGCAAGTCGAAGGAGAACGCCCAAGGAGAACGCCCGATTGCGGGATGATGAAGATTCTGGCAAGAGGAACGGCGGTCTATCGCCTAGAATCTGACACATTTGAGCGTCGCGGGTCCGGGCGGAATGTAAAACATCTCGGAAATCGAGTGAGGGCGGAAAACCTATGGCGATGTATCTAATAATCTTGGCCGGCCTACTGTCGGTCGTCTACGGCGTTGTGACTAACGCCACGCTCATGAAAGCCGACGCCGGCAATGCGCGCATGCAGGAGATCGCGGGCGCGATCGCGGAAGGCGCACAGGCATACCTGCGCCGCCAATACATCACCATTGGCGCTGTCGGCGTGGTGATCTTCCTTGGCCTCGGCTTGCTGCTGGGCTGGACGGTCGCCATCGGCTTCCTCGTGGGCGCGGTGCTTTCGGGCGCGGCTGGCTTCATCGGCATGAACGTATCGGTGCGGGCGAACGTGCGCACGGCGCAGGCCGCGACGCACTCGCTGGCTGGCGGCCTCGACATCGCCTTCAAGGCGGGCGCCATTACTGGTCTACTCGTGGCCGGTCTCGCCTTGCTCGGCGTCTCTGTTTCTTTCTGGTATCTCACGAGCATCGCCGGCTTGGCTCCCAACAGCCGCACGGTGATTGACGCGCTTGTCGCGCTGGGCTTCGGCGCTTCGCTCATCTCCATTTTCGCGCGCCTTGGCGGCGGCATCTTCACGAAGGGCGCGGACGTCGGCGCCGACCTCGTGGGCAAGGTGGAAGCTGGCATCCCGGAAGATGACCCGCGCAACCCCGCGACCATCGCCGACAACGTCGGCGACAACGTCGGCGACTGCGCCGGCATGGCCGCCGATCTGTTCGAGACCTATGCGGTGACGGTTGTCGCCACCATGGTTCTGGGCGCAATCTTCTTCGCCGGGCAGCCCGCGCTGCTCGCCTCTATGATGTATCCGCTCGCGATCTGCGCAGCCTGCATCGTGACCTCGATCGCCGGCACCTATTTCGTGAAGCTGGGCGCCAACAATTCGATCATGGGCGCTCTCTACAAGGGCCTGATCGTCACTGGCGTGCTTTCGGTTGCCGGTCTCGCGCTCGCCACGCAGTTCCTGCCGAACGGCTGGGGCGTAATGGGCGTGGCCAACGGCGTTGAGATCACTGGCACTGCGCTATTCCTGTGCGGCGTCGTGGGCCTCATTGTTACGGCGGCGATCGTCTACATCACCGAATACTACACCGCCACGGGCAAGCGCCCTGTGGTGTCCATCGCGCAGGCCTCGGTCACGGGGCATGGGACCAACGTGATCCAGGGTCTGGCCGTGTCGCTCGAATCGACGGCGCTTCCCGCGCTGGTCATCATCGGCGGCATCATCTCGACCTTCCAGCTCGCCGGCCTCTACGGCACGGCGATCGCCGTCACGACGATGCTTGGTATCGCCGGCATGATCGTGGCGCTCGACGCTTTCGGTCCTGTCACGGACAACGCGGGCGGCATCGCGGAAATGGCTGGCTTGCCGAAGGAAGTGCGCCAGTCCACTGACGCGCTCGACGCGGTCGGCAACACCACCAAGGCGGTCACCAAGGGCTACGCCATCGGTTCGGCGGGTCTTGGCGCGCTGGTTCTGTTTGCGGCGTATTCGTACGACCTCAACTACTTTATCGCCGAAGCCAACAGGGCGGGCTCGACGGTCGCTCCATACTTCAAGGGCGTCGGTCCGGTCTCGTTCGACCTGTCGAATCCCTACGTCGTTTCGGGCCTGATCTTCGGCGGTATGATTCCCTACCTGTTCGGCGGTATCGCCATGACGGCGGTGGGCCGCGCGGCCGGCGCCGTGGTGGAAGAAGTGCGCCGCCAGTTCAAGGAAATGCCCGGCATCATGCAGGGCACGCAGCGTCCCGATTACGGACGCGCCGTGGACATGCTGACGCGCTCGGCGATCAAGGAAATGATCATCCCCTCGCTGCTGCCCGTGCTGGCCCCGTTCGTCGCCTACTTCGGCGTTCTGGCGATTTCGGGCTCGAAGGCTGACGCCTTCGCCGCACTCGGCGCCATGCTGCTCGGCGTGATCGTCAACGGCCTGTTCGTCGCCATCTCGATGACCTCGGGCGGCGGCGCTTGGGACAACGCCAAGAAGTCCTTCGAAGACGGTTTTGTCGACAAGGACGGCGTGAAGCACCTCAAGGGCTCTGACGCGCACAAGGCGTCCGTCACCGGCGACACCGTCGGCGACCCCTACAAGGACACCGCCGGCCCGGCCGTGAACCCGGCCATCAAGATCACCAACATCGTCGCCCTTCTCCTGCTCGCGATCCTCGCGCACTAAGAGAGCGAACCTCAAACGACAAAGCCCCGCGGGAAACCGCGGGGCTTTTTGTTTGTGAGGCGTTGGTTTTGAAGGCTTGCCGAAACGACGGCGGCCTTAGGTCAACTCGCCGATCAGAACCGCAGCAGGCCCGTGAACATGTTGCGCAGGAACGAGGATTCCGGTCCGGCTGTGGGCGTCGTGCGTGTCACGAAATCGATGACGCGGCCGTCTTCCAGACCGTAGTTCGCGACGCGCTGCACTTTCTTGTTTTTGTCAAAGTAAACCGCGAAGATTCGCTGCTCGGTCACCTTCGGCTGCTGGAAGGCCATCGTGCGCTCGGTCTTCTGGCTGATGTAATACCACGCGTCGCCACCAATGGTGGAGGTGGTGGACGGCGTGCCCATGACGACCAGCACCTGTTCGGCCGATGCGCCGACTCGCACCTGGTCCATTGTTTTGGCGTCGATGACATAACCGCGATAATTCACGCCGTCAGTGCCGAGACAGCCGCCAAGCGAAAAGGCCAGAAGGGCCGCGCCTGCAAGCGCGCAAATGCGCCGCGCGCGGGGCAGGGGGAGCTTGGCGGAATCGGGGAATTCTACGGCAGTCACATCGCGCATCTGGTCACTCCGGCGAAATCGCCCATGTTTCTTGTCGCGGCCTGGCCTCGCCGCAATAGCTTACGGACAAGAAGATACTTCTTGCATCGTCAGCGTTCGATGCCTAACCCCCGGTCGGGTGAAAAGCAAGGTTTCGCAAAACCCGGTTAGCAAGGCCGTGTTCGGTGTTGCAGCATTCACGAAGAGAGAGGTTCATCTTGTTCAGGCTTTTCCGCCGCTCATCGAACAAGGCGTTGATCGACCGCCTTCACTGCGAGATCATGGCCGGCGCGCGTCAGCCGGAGTTTTTCCTCCGGTATGGCGTCGCCGACACGGTCGAGGGCCGCTTCGAGCTGCTTTGCCTTCTCGCGACCGTCGCATTGCGCCGCATTGAGATGCTTCCCCCGCCGGGCCCCGAGATCGCGCAGGAGCTGACCGACTCGGTTTTTACGCATTTCGACGTTGCGCTGCGTGAGATCGGCGTGGGCGACCTGACGGTGCCCAAGAAAATCAAAAAGATGGCTCAGGGCTGGCTGGGTCGCGGCGTCGTCTATCGGCAAGCTTTGGTCGCGCGTGATGAGCCCGCGCTTTCCCTTGCGATTGCGCGCAATGTTTTTGGCGATGCGAATACGGCGGCCGATCCGGCAGCGACGCGCCTCGCGCGCTACGCCTTTGAACTCGACTCAGCCTTTTCAACGCTCCGCCTGGAAGATCTGGGCGGCGTTCCGCTCACTTTCACCGATCCGGCCACAGTGTAGCGTCGGAAACTGGAGAGATCACATGTCAAAAGCTCAAGCCAAGGGCGGCGCGGTTAAAGACGGGCAAACCACTGGTGGGGGGGCAGGCGCTGCGCCGCCAAAGCCGCCGTTTTCGCGCTCTTTTTCGGTTGATGAATTGCTTCGCCGACCCGAGGAGGCGCTGACGATCACCGCTGAACCGGACGAGCTGCTTGCGCTTGCGCGCGAAGACGGAGTCGCCTCAATCGAGGCGCTCAAGGCTGTGCTCAAGATCAACAAGCAGGGCAAGGAAGTTCGGGTGACGGGCGAAGTTCGCGCCAGCGTCACACAGGAATGCGTCGTGACGCTCGAGCCGTTCACCAGCGAGATTGTCGAAGACGTCGATGTCAGATTCGCTTTTCCGGTGGGTCCGCCGCCGTCACAACCACGCGACGGCGCGCGCCTTTCCCGTCGGCGCGCTCAAGATTTGCTGGAGCACCGCCCTGCGCCTGCGCCGGTCATTGCGACTCATGAGGAAGATGATCCGCCGGACACGATCATCGACGGCAAGATCGATCTTGGCGCGCTGGCTGCGGAATTCATGGCGCTGGGCCTCGATCCTTATCCTCGCAAGCCCGGCGTAGCCTTTGCTGAGACCGGGGACGAGGAGGCGGCTGACGAGTCGCCCTTCGCGCAGCTTGCGGGGCTCAAAAAAGAAAATTGAATCGGGGAGGGCGCCTTTACCGATTTGCCTTCCCATCGCAAACGGCTATTGTCCGCCGCCGCTCGGCCCCCACGCCGGTTTGAACAGGCGCGGAGCGCCCGAGGCAGAAGCTGCGGAAAGTATCATGTCAAACGAGGTTCGGATCGCACTCGACGCCATGGGCGGCGATCATGGTCCGGCCATGGTTGTTCCCGGCGCCGGGCTGGCGCTTCGGCGCAACCCTGACCTTCACTTTCTGATGTTCGGCGACGAGACGCTTATACGCGCCGCGCTTTCCGCCCATCAGGATCTTGCCCGGCGCACGGATATCGTGCACGCGCCGGTGTCCATACGCATGGACGACAAGCCAAGCCAGGCCTTGCGCAAGGGCCGCCGCTCGTCCTCCATGTGGATGGCGATAGAAGCCGTGAAGAAGGGGGAGGCGGACGCCGCCGTTTCTGCGGGCAATACCGGCGCCCTGATGGCCATGGCCAAAATTTGCCTGCGCACCATGCCGGCGATTGATCGGCCCGCGCTTGCCGCGCGTTGGCCGACAGCGCGTGGGCAATCGCTGGTGCTCGATCTTGGCGCCTCCATTGGCGCCGACGCTCAACATCTCGTCGATCTGGCGATCATGGGCGCGGCGCTCGCGCGTATCCTGCTTCATGTGGAGCGCCCCAGCGTCGGCCTGCTCAATGTCGGCGTCGAAGAAATCAAGGGCATCGAGGAAGTGAAGGCCGCCGGTCGCATTCTGCGCGAGGCGAACTTTACGCACATGGACTATCACGGCTTTGTCGAAGGAGACGACATCAGCGCAGGAACTGTGGACGTGGTCGTCGCGGAAGGCTTTACCGGCAACATCGCGCTGAAAACGGCCGAGGGGACAGCCAAGCTCATTTCAGGCTTGCTGAAAGAGGCGATGGCTTCCAGCCTGATGTCGCGCATTGGCTATCTGTTCGCGAAAAGCGCGTTCGATTCGTTGAAGGAGCGGGTGGACCCGCGCCGTTTCAACGGCGCCGTTTTTCTCGGCCTTGAAGGCATCGTCATCAAGAGCCACGGCGGCGCCGACGCGCTGAGTTTCTGTGGGGCTATCGACACGGCGCGCGAGATGGCGCGTGAAAAGTTTCTAACAAAAATCAGCGAGCTGATCGCGCAGTCGCAGGACAGGCGCCAGATCGCAATCGACGCCGAGGCGGCCGTGCCCGCCGCCGGGTCTAACTGATCACAAATCTGGTGCTGTATTGACGGACAAAAGAAAGATCTGGCGCTCGGTCGTCGAAGGTATGGGGGCGAGCCTCCCAGAGCGCCGGGTGACGAACAAAGACCTTGAAAAAATGGTCGACACGACCGACGACTGGATCGTGCAGCGCACCGGCATCCGGGAGCGATACATCGCGGGGCCCGGCGAAACCACTTCGGTTCTGGCCACGCGCGCCGCCCAAAAGGCGCTCGAGCGGGCAGGGCGGACAGCAGCCGACATCGACCTCATCGTGCTGGCGACTTCCACGCCCGATTTCACATTCCCCTCGACCGCAACGCAGGTGCAGGCCGCGCTCGGCGTGACGCGCGGCGCGGCGTTCGACGTGCAGGCCGTCTGCTCTGGCTTCGTTTACGCAGTGGCGATCGCCGACAAGTTCCTGGCGTCTGGCTCCCACGATTGCGCGCTGGTGATCGGCGCGGAAACATTCTCCAAAATTCTCGACTGGGAGGATCGCACGACGTGCGTCCTGTTTGGCGACGGCGCCGGCGCCATGGTGCTATCGCGACGGGAAGGCACGGGCGAAGGCCGGGCTCGCGGCGTTCTTACAACCCACCTTCGGTCGGACGGGCGGCACCGTGAGAAACTTTACGTGGACGGTGGGCCCTCAACCACAGGCACTGTCGGCAAGCTGAGAATGTCCGGCAAGGAAGTCTTCCGTCACGCGGTCGGCATGGTGACCGATGTGATGACGGACGCGTTCACCGCGACAGGCACAACCGCCAAGGATCTTGACTGGTTCGTCCCCCACCAGGCCAACGAACGTATCATCGACGCGTCAGCCGACAAGCTTGGCATCGCGCGCGAGAAGATCATCAAGACCGTGCATATGCATGGCAACACATCCGCCGCGTCTATCCCGCTCGCGCTTGCCACGGCCTGCGAGGATGGGCGAATCAAGGCCAACGATCTTGTGATGCTGGAAGCCATGGGTGGAGGCTTCACCTGGGGCTCGGTGATGCTAAGATGGTGAAAAGGTTGAGTCGTTCTTGGCTAAGTCTCCGCAAGTTCGCCTATGCTTGACTAAAGCGTCAGCTTCGCCATTATGTCCGCATTCGAACGAGTTATCTCGATTTTTGCTACATAATTTATTGAAGATTGGCCCGCCGTATGAAAGACGATGCTTCGGCGTCACGGGAAAGCCGTACAATTACCCGAGCTGATTTGACGGAAGCCGTTTATCGGCGCGTCGGTCTCTCTCGCACAGAGTCTGCTGAGCTTGTGGAAGTGGTTCTGCAGGAGATATGCGACAGTCTAGCATCTGGCGAATCCGTGAAATTATCCTCCTTCGGATCCTTCATTGCGCGCGACAAGGGCGAGCGAATCGGGCGTAATCCGAAAACCGGCGTGGAAGTCCCGATCACGCCCCGCCGCGTGATGGTCTTCAAGCCGTCTAACATCATGAAAGCGCGCATAAACGGCCAGACGCTGCCCGACGAAGACTGAGCCGGTTGAGCCTGCGTCCGCCGGCGCAACAAGGTTGCGAGGCGATGGACAAGAGCGAAGACGCATTTCGAACGATCAGTGAAGCGGCTGAAGACCTCGATCTTCCGCAACACGTTCTGCGTTTCTGGGAAACGCGGTTCCCGCAAATTCGACCGATGAAGCGAGGCGGCGGACGCCGCTATTACCGCCCGGACGATGTCGAGTTGCTGCGGGCGATCAGACAACTTCTCTATAGTGATGGCTATACGATCAAGGGCGTGCAGCGCATCCTGAAGGAACGGGGCGTACGCGCCGTACTGTCCTTGCGTGCAGATGATGCGGCGGGCGGGCCTGAACTTCCGCAGGGGGCGCTTCAGCAGTCCGCAATAGCGCCGCGCGGTCCCACCGTTTCGCCCCCCTGGAGCGATCAGAACGAAATTCCGACAGACGCGCCAGCTTTTTTAGGCCCTGCGGACCAGGAGCCGGCAAGGGGCGCGACGGCTCTTGCGAGCCCACCTCTAAGCGCCGCTGCGAGCCCACATGCGATCTTGGCGGGGCCAGACGCACAAATGGCCGCTTCATTTCGCCCAGCGCGACGGTCCGCGCCAGAATGGACCACCGCGCAACACCGCAGACTGGTGGCGATTGCAGCCGAACTGGCCGAGTGCCGAAGAATCCTGAGCGCAGCGAACATATGATCGCGCCTTTCGGTTGCGCCGAAGCCGCCTCGCATCTATAAGACCGCCAGTCGGAGTGTAGCGCAGCCCGGTTAGCGCACTTGTCTGGGGGACAAGGGGTCGTGGGTTCGAATCCCGCCACTCCGACCATTCTTTTTTAGGCTTACGTATCATGAGCGGTGAGCGCACCCGTTTCGGTGAGCGCTTCAGATTACGTCTCAGAATACCTGCAAACTGACGATCAATTCGACCATCGCCAGTCCAGCCTAGCCCTGCACGTTCATGCACGACCGCGCCCCTGCATAGCGGTGCAGCGCCGCCCGGAGACGTGTTTTACCCCAGAGCAGACCAGTCTAAACGCGCGTCATCTCATGCCGCTTGCCGACTTGCTCGCTTTCTTGTGTGATGATCGCCCTCAACCTTGAAATTGGCTCGACCAAGACCTGCGATCTCGCTCTCGAATATGCTGACATTGCTGTCACTCAGGCAACGTTGCGCTCGCCTCTCTCATGCTGTTCCAGTAGTTCATAAAATGCAGCCACACGCGGTTGGTACAAGCGAGCGGAGAACGGATAGCGACGCCGCTCAACGCGACGCGAGTCGCATTCGCACAAAGCGCGACAACCTTCGGTCTGTGTTTTTAAAGCCAGCGATCAATCATCCATCGCGCCTTGTGGCTCACGGCAGACGCAGCGGGAGAACAGGTTGCTGATGGCTACCACACCAGAGCCGACGACGCCCCCAATCGGCTCTCGTATCCATGGTTTTTCTATCACTTCGCTCCATGCATGAGCTTGCGCGCACTTTGCCAGGCCCTCGGGAGCAGCCATGACGCTTTCGACGGGCTTCTGCAATGTTTCGGCATCCGCAAGTGTGACGTTGCCGCCAACCTTGAGGCCCTTTTCCTGAAGTTGCGGTTGGGACACCGTCCGCGCGAACGCTATTTTAGAGAGGCTTCACGTAAATATAAATAGGAATGTCGATTGAAAATTTCGTAGACTTAAACCTCGTTTCATCAGGAGGACGAAATGCCCTACAGCAACGCCAACGGGGTCAAGATCTGGTACGAAATCAGCGGCGATGGACCAAGTATGATCCTCATCCATGCAAATCCATTCGACAACACACTCTGGTCGTATCAGATCACGCAATTCTCGACTTGGTATAAAGTCATCAGTATCGACATTCGCGGCTATGGCAGATCGGACAAGGTCACCACCTCGTATTCACTCAAGGACATGTGTAACGATATTGTCGGGGTGATGAAGGATACCGGCACGCAGCGGGCGATACTCGGGGGTTGCAGCGTCGGATCAAGCATGGCTTTGCTGCTCGGTCTGGACCACCCTGACCTGTTCGACGCCGTAATTCTGGTTGGTGGCAACAGCTCGGCAAGCACGCGTTATCAAGACCGTATCGCCGGATACACGACCGATCTCCCGGCCTATCACCTCAAGCATATGCATTTATTAGTACAAAGTGAGTTCGCCAACTCGCGTTTGGGTTCATATTTGCTTGGCAGGTTTATTGAGCGACAACCGCGCCTCAATGGTTTTGCGATTGCGGAAGTTTTCAAGGCTGCCAACTCCACAAGTACGACCGACAGGCTTGCGACGATGAAGCCGCCTGTTCTCGTCATCAATGGTGAGTTCGACCATTCGCGTCCCGCTGGCGAAGAAACGGCGCGCTTGATTCCTGGGGCCGTGCACAAGGTGCTGCCTGGAACCAATCATGCCTGCTGCCTGGAAGACCCGGCTGGCTTCGACCGGCTGGTTCTGGACTTCCTGAAAGAGCGCTCCTTACTTCCTGCAATCGCGTAAATATCGGCTACGCAGCCATATTCGGATCGGCTCCGCCTTGGCGAAAACCAAAGGCGGAGACCTGATCCTACTATGGATAGCGCTAGACGCCTCGTTGGTTCGTCAAAACGTCATGATAGGCGGCGGTCCCTCTTTTGGGAAAAGATCCTTCTTCATCAGAAATTCGATCATGTAGCGATCAAACAGCCACGGCTGTTCGATCTGGCAAGCATGGCCGGCTCCAGCCAGTACCTTCAGCTCGCATCCCTCGACGCGCGCCTTCAAATCAAAGGCTCGTTGATGCGAATTATCCTCGCTTCCGGTCAAGATAATCATCGGGCACTTGATCTTTGCGTGATGATCCTCGGCGTCGGGCATTGCCAGCGCTTCGAACTGGTTGAGGATAGTTTGTAAATCGGCCATCGGGTTGCGTTCCTGGAACATGTTCGCGAACCAGTGAGCGAGCGGCGTCGGCCTGAAGTGCGCACTGAGGTCTTGAAACGTGTAGTCCCAGCGAAAGTCGATCCCCATCTCGCTATATTGCTTAATCCGATTTTTAGTGAACTCCTTGCCCGGATTATAGCCTGTGCCGCAAACAATCAGCGCTTTGGTGCGTTCTGGTTTTGCATGATGCATGTACGGCACGATAGAGGAGCCCACGGAGCATCCAAGAAGAATGGCGTCCTCGCCGGGATATGCGTCGTCGATCGCCTCCCAGCAGGCGTCAGCCATGTCTTGCATGGTCAGCCCCTTTTCGGCAGTCGGCGACCGACCGTATCCCGGAATGTCTATGGCGATACAGCGATACCAAGTGGAAAAGTGCGCCATCTGGAAGATCCAGCACGATTGGTCCATCGGGTTTGGATGGACAAAGGCCATGACAGGACCCGTTCGACCCATCTTCTCATAATAGAGGGGTCCATTTATGTTCTTCGCCAAGGGACGTCTCCATTGCTTCTGGTATCAGGGCTGCAATCTGCTTCTGCCACAGTAGATGCAGGAGTTTAGAAATTCAGCAAATTCTGTGCCGCGGTAATTTGGCATATGCCTGAGCGCATTTGGCGCGAGTCTCGTTGCCTCTCTCTGTCGTCTCTCTGCAGCAGGAAATGACTTCAAAACTGTGAATAACGCAAAGCGCGCCCCCTTACAGCGTCGTCGATAAGTCGTGATGCGCCAAGCTGAAGCGCCAGATGGCTTGGCGCCCGTATTGTGGGCGGCGTAGGCAAGTTGAATAAAAACTGTATTAAGCGCGCTAATGTATAAACGGTTACGTTATAGCAATTGAGAGACATCTGCGAGCGCCGGGCGTTGAGCGTTTGCGCCTTTCTGTCCTCGATAGCCGCGATACCGATGTCAATTCGAATAAATGTCCGGCGTTATGCAGGCAAATCAATCGGAGCGTCGCTCGTGACGCTGCTCAACTAAAAGTCCTGCGCCTTGGAGTGGCGTGGCATGTCTCTTGCTGAGTAAATTAGGTTGATCGGTGAAGAGGCGGCGTCTGCTGCCCCGCGCGATGCTGCCCAGGAGTTCATAACCGGATCAACACGTTCAGTTCTAACTCGGAGACCGGCCATGGACAGACGAGATTTCCTGAAGACAGCGGCCATGACGGCCATTCTTCCTTCGTCCACAGCCGTACTTGCCTCCAATCAGCCGAGCCGAAGCGTGCGTCCCGGTTCGGAACTGAAAATAGCGATGACGCTGAGCGATATTCCATTGACAACAGGTCAGTCGACGCAGGGCGCTGAGGGACAGCGCTTCATCGCGATGACAATTTATGATGCGCTTTTCCGTTGGGATCTGTCGCAAACGGATAAGCCCGCTGAACTCGTGCCGTCGCTTGCCGAGTCTTATTCGGTCGACAAGGAAACCCGCACCGTCTGGACTTTGAATCTTCGAAAGGGCGTAAAATTTCACGACGGCTCTGAGTTCAATGCTGACGCTGTTTTGTGGAATTTCGATAAGCTTGTAAAAAAAGACGCGCCGCAGTTCGATCAGAACCAGGCCAATCAGGCTGCGTCGCGTCTTGTTGGCGTCGTTTCCTACAAGAAGCTCGACGATTACACTGTCGAAGTCCGCACGGCGGAGCCGGACTCCATGTTTTTCTATCGCGTGTCGGCGGTGTACTTTTCTTCGCCCGCGCATTGGAAAGCTTTGGGCGGTAGTTGGGCGGCGTTCGCCAAGACGCCCTCGGGCACGGGGCCGTTCAAGCTTGAGAGTTTCGTTCCGCGCTCGCGCGCAAATCTAGTGAGAAACGCCGAATATTGGGACAAGCAACGCGTTCCACGGGTGGAAAAGTTGACGCTGTTTGCGATGCCCGATCCCAGCACACGCGTTGCAGCGCTTCTATCGGGACAGGTAAACTGGGTGGAGGCGTTGCCGCCCGACGCCATTCCCCGCCTCAAGCGGTCGGGCATCAATATATTTAGCAAGGTCTATCCGCACGTGTGGCCTTATTGGCTCAGCTACGCGGAGGGCTCCCCATTCCTTGATATTCGTGTGCGTAAGGCCGCGAACCTCGCGATTGATCGCGACGGCATGTCAAAATTGCTCGGCGGCTACGCCAAGCCGGCAAAGGGCATGGTCGACACTTCAAGTCCGTGGTTCGGCAAACCAACCTTCGACATCGTTTTCGATCCTGCGGCAGCCCGCAAGCTCTTGACGGAAGCAGGCTACGGCCCCGGCAAGCCGTGCAAGATCACGTTGCTTACATCGCAGGCCGGATCGGGGCAGATGCAACCATTGGCGATGAATGAATTCGTTCAGGCCAACCTTAACAAGGTCGGCTTCGACGTCACCATTGAAGTGGTTGACTGGGAGGCGTTGCGCGCGCGGCGCAGCGAAGGCGCGGGCGCCAAATCAAACCGCAGCGTGTTCGGACTCAACAATTCGTGGTCCATTCAGGATCCCGATTTCGGAATGCTGAGCGTCACATGGTCAAAGCGTATTGTGCCCAAGGGCAACAATTGGGGGCTTTATCAGGACGAAATCGCCGACAAGCTTTGCGAAGCCGCTGTTAACGCCTTCACGCCGGAGGACCGAGACAGAACGCTTTCCGATCTTCATGCTTACATCGTAAGTCAGGCGATGTGGATATGGGTCGTCCACGACACAAATCCGCGCGCGCTCGCCGCGAACGTCAAGAACTTCGACCCGCCGCAAAATTGGTACGTCGATCTGACTCAGATCGAGGTCGGCTGAGCGATGGCCGGGTTCATCGCGTACCGGCTTTTGTACGTGTTGCCGATCAGCATTGGCGTATCGCTCATCTGCTTTGCGCTCACGTATATGGCGCCGGGCGATCCTGCGAGTTCAATCATTCCCGATGACGCGTCGCCGGAAGTGGCTGCACAAATCAGGGCCGCCTATGGCTTTGATCGGCCTTTGCCTATCCAGTATCTGCTCTGGCTTTGGCGCGTTCTGAGCGGCGACTTTGGCGTCTCCTTGTCAACGGGTCGCCCTGTGACCGATGAGGTCATCCCCGCGATGATGAACACACTGTCTCTGGCTGGGGGAGGGGCGCTCCTTGCAGCTTTTGTCGGCATCACCTTGGGAACACTAGCGGCCTATCGCAACGGACGGCTGTCGGATCGGGCGATCAGTGCGGTGGGCATCGCTGGCATGTCAGTGCCGCAATACTGGCTCGCCATGGTGATGGTGGCGATTTTCGCGGTGGAGCTGGGCGTTCTGCCAGCGTCGGGCATGGGGCAACCTGGAGATGATTTCGGCCGGACGCTGAGTTTCTACGTCCTGCCGATCCTCACGCTGGCGACGGTTCCCGCAGGCATCATCGCCCGATCCGTCCGCTCTACGGTGTCCGAGACGCTACAGCAGGAGTTTGTGCAGGCGCTGGAGGCCAAGGGCCTTCCGGCGTGGCGCATCTTTCTGCATGTGGCCAAGAACGCCGCCGGCCCCGCGCTGGCCGTGATCGGCCTGCAATTCGCCAATTTGCTTGGCGGCTCCATCCTTGTGGAGACGGTCTTTTCCTGGCCGGGAACGGGCTTCCTGCTCAATGCGGCGATCTTCATGCGCGATCTGCCCGTGATGCAGGCCACCGTGCTTCTGCTCGCCATGTTCTTCATCGTCGCCAACTTGTTGGTCGACATCCTGCAGATGCTGTTCGACCCGCGGGTCAAATCAGCGCGCCGGGGATAGGCTCATGTCTGTCAGCAACGCGATTGACCAGCCCGCCGTCAGACCCGCCGCAGCCCGAAACATCGCGCGCACGTTTTGGCAAACGCTGGGCCGGCGGCTGCGTCGCGACCCCGTTTCGATCCTGTGCTTCGGCTTCCTTGTCGCCATCGTGCTGATGGCCCTGTTCGCGCCGTGGATAGCCCCGGCCGATCCCTATCAGGTCAATATGCTCCAGCGGCTGCAACCGCCTGGAACCGAGGGCTTCATTCTCGGCACGGACGAACTCGGCCGCGATCTCCTCAGCCGGTTGATGTACGGCGCGCGCATGTCGCTGTTCATGGGGTTGGCGCCGGTCTTCATCGCGACAATCATCGGCGGCACGCTTGGCGTCGTGGCGGGCTACGCGGGCGGCTGGGTCAACACGGCCATCATGCGCGTCATGGACGTGTTCTACGCCTTTCCCTCAGTGTTGCTCGCGGTCGCTATCTCCGGCTCGCTGGGCGGCGGCGTCCGCAACGGATTGATCGCGCTCTCGCTGGTGTTCACGCCCTCCATTGCGCGCGTGGCGGAGAGCGTCACCGTGCAGGTGCGCACGCAGGATTATGTCGAGGCGGCGCGCGCGACGGGCGCGCCTGCGTGGCGCATTTTGATGACGCACGTCCTGCGCAATGTTGCAGGAACGATCTTCGTGTTCTCCACCAGCCTCGTTTCCGTCTCGATCATCATCGCCTCGGGCCTGAGTTTTCTGGGCCTTGGCGTGAGCCTGCCCGAAGCGGAATGGGGAATGATGCTGAGCAGCATGCGCCAGTCGGTCTACCTCGCGCCGCTCAATTCGGTGCTGCCGGGCGTCATGATCTTCGTGACATCGGTCTCTTTGAACTTGCTGAGCGACGGCATCCGCAGCGCCATGAACGTGAAGGGATAGGGCGATGACGATCCTTTCGCCACAGAGCGACTATGACACGGCGCCAGATCGCGGCGGCCCGCGCCAGCCCATGCTGATCGTCCAGGGCCTGCGCAAGCATTTCGGCATTGGCGGCGGGTTCAACGGGAAGGCCGCCGTCGTGCGCGCGGTTGACGGCGTCTCGTTCGACGTGCCGAAAAACAAGACGCTCGGCATCGTGGGTGAATCGGGTTGCGGCAAGTCGACCACCGCAAAACTTCTGATGCAGCTCATTCGCGCGGATGAAGGCGAAATCATTCTCGACGGCGACCCCGTGGCCATGTCGCGCGGCGTTAGCCTTCGCGATTATCGCCGTTCGGTGCAGATGGTGTTTCAGGACAGCTACGCCTCGCTCAATCCACGCCTCTCATTGCAGGACACGGTCGCGTTTGGGCCACGCGCCACGGGCATTCCGCAAGCTGCCGCCATGCGCCGCGCCCACGACATGCTGCGGCGGGTGGGGCTGGCCCCAGAGGTGTTCGCCAGCAGGTTGCCTCACGAATTGTCCGGCGGGCAGCGTCAGCGCGTCAACATTGCGCGCGCGCTCGCGATGAACCCGCGCGTCCTCATTCTCGACGAAGCGGTGTCTGCGCTCGACAAGTCTGTCGAAGCGCAAGTGCTCAATCTTCTGCAGGATCTGAAGCAGGAGCTGGGACTCACCTACCTCTTCATTTCCCATGATCTCAATGTCGTGCGCTACATCAGCGACCGGGTCATGGTTATGTATCTGGGCAAGGTCGTTGAGATCGGCGACGTCAAGGACGTCTTTGACCACGCGCTTCATCCCTATACGCGAGGCCTGCTGTCGTCGCGCCCGTCGATGAATCCACGCCAGCGCCGCACGGAGCCGCCGCTTTCTGGCGATCCGCCATCGCCCATTGATCCGCCCAGCGGCTGCCGCTTTCGCACCCGCTGCTCGTTCGCTGAAACTGTCTGCGCCGAACGCGAGCCGCCTCTCGCGTCGCTTGGACTGGACCAGCAGGTAGCCTGTCACGCGGTTACGCCGGGCTCGGGCCACACGCAGGCCAGCGCGGGGGAAGGGGCGAGCCAATGACGTTAGCCGCCACACTCGCCGCCCAAGAGTCTGCGCAAGAGTCTGCGCAAGAGTCTGAGCAAGCTCCAGCGCCCGCCGTAGCGCCTCCGCCGCTGGTTCAAGTGGAAAACCTGCGCGTCCGCATCAAGACGCCAGATGTGGACGTGACGCTCCTGCACGGGCTCAATTTCTCGCTCAATCAAGGTGAGGTGCTTTGCCTTGTTGGGGAATCCGGGTCGGGCAAGAGCATCACGGTGCGCTCGCTCCTTCGCCTGCTGCCGCCCGGCGCCATTGTTGAGGGCAGCATCATTGTCGATGGCATCGACATTCTGGCGCTTAAGCCCGCGCAATTACGCGCCGTGCGCGGCCCGCTGATCGCGATCGCGTTTCAGGAGCCGGCGACATCATTCGATCCCGCCTTCACCATCGGCTACCAGATCGCGGAAACGGTGCGCGCGCATGAGCAGGTTTCATGGGCGGACGCGACGCGCCGCGCACAGGATCTTCTGGAACTGGTGCAGGTGCCGTCCGCCAAACGCCGCCTCGACGCTTATCCCCACGAACTGTCCGGCGGCCTTCGCCAGCGCGCGATGATTGCGCTCGCGCTATCCTGCCGGCCCAAACTCCTGATTGCCGATGAGCCCACCACGGCGCTCGACGCGACCGTGCAAATTCAGGTGCTTTTGCTGCTGCGCGAACTCCAGCGCGAACTCGGTATGGCGACCGTCTTTGTAACGCACGATGTCGGCGTCGCCTGCGAGATCGCCGATCAGGTGGCCGTCATGTATTCCGGCCGCTTCGTCGAGATGGGGCCTATCGAGCGCATCATCGACGCCCCGCGCCATCCCTACACTGCGGGCCTATTGGGCTCCGTGGTCACCCCCGACGTGCCCGGCGCACGGCTTGAGCCGATTCCCGGCGCGCCGCCAGATCCCACGGCCTTGCCGCCCGGTTGCAGTTTTGAACCGCGTTGCCGCGTTGCCCGTCCGGCATGCGCGCAAGCCATGCCCGCCTTCACGCAGATTGCGCCGCTCCATCAGGTTCGCTGCGTGCTCGCAGCATCTGGCGCGGCCATGGGGGACATTGAGAAATGAAAGCGCTTCACGAACTGAGTGCGGCGGAGGCGGGGCGTCTCATCCGCTCGCGCGACATATCGCCAGTCGATCTGGTCGAGGCGCTACTATCCCGCATCAACGCGGTGGATGACCGCCTTCACAGCTACCTTCTGGTGGATGCAGAGGGCGCGCTTGATGCGGCCAAACGCGCGGAGGCTGAAATCGCAGCGGGCCGATGGCTTGGGCCTCTCCATGGCGTGCCGTTTGGCGCGAAGGACAATTTCTTTTCCAAGGGCCTTCGCACCTGCGCCAACTCGCGCGTTCTCCTCGACCATGTGCCAGACTTTGACGCCGCGATGGTGTCCCGATTGCGCGCCGCGGGCGCCATCCTGCTGGGTAAGCTCAACACATGGGAGTTTGGCACCGGCCACGGCCTGCACTTTGACGACGGCGTCATTCCTGCCGCGCGCAACCCGTGGAACGTCGCCTGCTTCACCGGCGGCTCCTCCACGGGGCCCGGCGCGGCAGTCGCTGGGGGTACAGCTGTCTTCGCCCTTGGGGCCGACACGGGAGGCTCCATCCGCGCGCCCGCCGCCGCTTGCGGCATCACGGGCCTTAAGCCCACCTATGGCCGCATAAGCCGGCACGGCATCCTGCCTAATTCCTGGTCGATGGACGTCCCCGGCCCAATGGCGTGGACGGTTGAGGATTGCGCCCTGATTCTGCAGGCGACGGCGGGCTACGATCCCGCCGATGCGGCGACCGTCGATATCGCGGTTCCCGATTACATGGTCGACCTCGACGGCGGATGCCGGGGATTGCGCATCGGCTACATTCCCGACGTGGGCGACGGCATCGCCAGCGATCCCGCCGTGCGCGCGGGCATGGAAGACCTCATCGCCGTGCTGAAGGACGGCGGCGCCATGATCGAGGAGACGCGCCTTCCGCTGCCGCCCGCACGCTATCGCGAGGTGACGTCGCTGATCAGCGGAAGCGAGCGCGCGACCGTTCACGAGGCGGATTTCAAGGCCCATGCCGATCTGATGGGGCAGGAGTTGCGCGGACACATTATGATGGGCTCTTCCGCCCGCGCGGTGGATTACATCGCCGCGCAGCGCATGCGCCGTGTGCTAGCCGATGGGCTGGCCGATCTGATCGACAAATACGACGCCCTGGTGCTGCCCGGAGCGCACCACACCGCGCCGCTGATCGCCGACGCTGAAAAGGTGCGGGACTTCATGGGCCACAGCGTCACAGCCGTGTTCAACGTGTCTGGCCATCCCGCGCTCGCTATTCCCACTGGGTTCGACGACGCCGGCCTTCCCACATCCTGCCAGATCGTAGGCCGCTATTTCGACGAAGCCTCGGTCCTGCGCGTCGGCCGCGTCTATGAGCGCGCGCGCCCCTGGTCCACCCGCCGCCCGGAGCTGTGACATGAGCGACAACGCGCCCTTCACCACCGATGACGCCAGCCGCTTTGCGCAACGCTATGGCCTGAGCGCGCTGGCCCCCGAAGATATGGCGACACTCGCCGCCGCCATGGACAGGATGGCCGCGGCGGGGCTGGCCGTCACCCGCGTGGAGTCACGCTTTAACGCGCCCGCGCATCAATTCCGGGTGCGTTACACAAAACCCTGAGAGGCGCGCGCGATTTTTGGCGCGCTGTTCCGCTGCCAGTTTCCTGTCGTCCCATACCTACGGGTTGGAGGTCGCGTTCGCGCGCCTTACTGTCGTTTGCGATTCGAACCCAAGCGCAGCGGAATACGACCATGAACCCAATGAAGCTGGACAGGTTCCGCGACAAAATCGCGGTTGTCACGGGCGGCGCGCAAGGCATAGGCCGCGCGACTGCGGAGCGTATGGCGGCGGAGGGCGGCAAGGTCTTCATCGTCGACCGCGCGGAGGACGCTGCCCGCGCCACAGCGAAAGCTCTGTGCGCCGATGGGCTCGACGTTGACGTCGCCATCGCTGACATGGCGACATGGGCCGGAGCGTCGAAGGTGATTGACGACATCGTCGCACGCGCCGGGCGCATCGACGTGCTGGTCAACAATGTCGGCGGGACGATCTGGATCAAGCCGTTCGTCGAGTACACGGAAGACGAGATCAAGGCCGAAATGGATCGGTCGCTGTGGCCCACCATCTGGGCCTGCCGCGCCGTTATCCCGCACATGATCGCGCGCAAGAGCGGCTCGATTGTCAACGTCGGCTCCAACTCCGTGCGCGGCATTTATCGCATCCCTTACGCAACGGCGAAGGGCGGCGTCATGGCCATCACAACCTCGCTCGCCGTTGAGCTGGCGGAGAGCGGCGTGCGCATCAATTGCGTGGCGCCGGGCGGGACGGACGTGCCCGATCGCGCCACGCCGCGCAACGCCTCGCCAGCCTCCGCGCAGGAAGATGTCTGGGCGAATGAAATGCGGCAGTTTGTGCATCACCAGATGCCCATGCACAGGCGCGGCCGTGTTGAGGAGCAGGCGTCCGCGATTGCGTTCATGGCCTCCGACGACGCCTCCTTCGTCACAGGCCAAATCCTCAGCGTCGCAGGCGGCGCCAGCGTCTGATAGCGTCGGCTGCTGAGGCTGTGATCGGGTGCGAGTTGCAAATCGCTCCGGTCCGCTCCATCCTTGACGCAATAAGCGCCGGCCTTGAGGCAAAAAGCCCCGGCTCGCCGCGTGAAAAGGGAGGATCGTATGCATCGCACTTGCTTGCGCGCAGCGTCATTGACCGTTGCAGCATTGGCGTTTTCGCCAGTTTACGCTCAGGAACCGTTCTACAAGGGCAAGACTCTGACGATCGTCATCAACTTCGCGCCCGGCGGCCCGACGGATATCGAAGGCCGTCTCGTTGCGAGATATCTTGGTAGGCATATTGACGGTAAACCGACGGTCATCACGCAAAACCGCCCGGGCGCCGGCGGCATGACCGGAACAAACTACCTCGGACGCATCGCGCCAAAAGACGGCACCACGATGGGATATCTCACGAGCGCTGCCTGGCCCGCCGTCAGCACGCCCGATAAGTTTGATGTTCCGTTCCGGGACTATGAATTCATCGCCTATCAGCCGGGAACGAGCATCTACTACGTTAGAACCGATGTCGCGCCAGGCATGAAGACGGCTGCCGATCTTGTTCGCGCAACTGAGCTTGTCCCCGGTGGACTTGAGCGATCAAGCTCAAAGGACCTCGGCATGCGCCTCACGCTCGACATGCTCGGAGCGAAATTCAAATACGTCACAGGCTATGGCAGCAACCAGCCAGCGCGCCTCGCATTCGAGCGCAACGAGATCAACTTCTTCGTTGAATCACCGCCTGCTTACCGTGCGAGCGTGGCGCCAACGCTGATTAAATCAGGGGTCGCCATCCCGGTGTTTTACGACACGGTGTTCAATGGCGAATCCTATCCGGTTCCCAAGCAGATTGCGGACCTTGGTATTCTGCCGTTTCACGAAGTTTACGAGAAACTGAAAGGCTCGAAGCCATCGGGCCCCCTGTGGGAGGCCTACCTCAACATCACAACGCTGCGTGGCACGATGCAGCGCATCGCGGCGCTGCCGCCTGGAACGCCCGAGGCGGCCTCGCAGGCTTTGTCAAAGTCATTTGAGAAACTGAACGAGGACCCTGACTTTGCACGAGACACGCTAAAGGCAATTGGCTTTGTGCCTGACTTCGAAACGGGCCCGCAGGTCTCAAGGCAGGTGCGTCAGGCCTTGACCATCAAGCCGGAGATCAAGGCTTTCGTCGAAAAATACTCAGGGGTCGATTAGCCAGCGGCTCTTCAAGTCCGCTTCAGGATCGCTTGCAAACGCTGCACGGCTGAGGGCTTCGCGCTGAGAATTTTTTCAACAGCCGCCTGCAAATCCTCGCCCCTGATCGGATTGAGCTCGAGCCCGACTTTCTCCGCCTCGGTGAGAAACTCGGGGTCCAGCATCGTGGCGTCAAATGCGCGGCGCAGTGCGGTGACGCGATCTTCAGGCACGCCCGGCGTCGTCAGCAGCGGGCGCCCGATCACCTCGCCAGATGTCAGAAGCTCAATGACCATGCGGTCTTCTTCATTCTTTGCAATTTCCGACGCCAGTGGCACGTCGTAGCCCATGTATTGTGAAATCTCGGGCTCCTTGCGTGCGCCCAGCTGCAAGATGAGCGTCACCTTCTTGTCGCGCAGCCAGTCCCGCTTCGCGGACTTGAGCGTGGACCAGCTGAACTGACCCTTGCCGTCCACCTCGCCGCGCTCCATCGCCAAATCGATGTCCGCCCCGCCGGGATATCCATGGATGACCTTGAACTTCGTTCCGAACAATTCATTGATCGCGAGCGGATATTGCATCGTAACATTGGGGCCGGTGGCGCCGACGGTGACTTCGCGCTGACGTGCGTCCTCCAACGTCCGCACCCCTGAATCAGCCCAGAAACCGATGGTGCTGACGCCGTTGATCGGATTTCCGATCCACGCGAATTTTCGCACATCGAACGTGGCGTTCGGGTCCTGCATGGCCTGCTGCAGCGGAATGCTCTGTCCAAGAGTGGCAAGCTGTGTCCCGTCCTGCGGCGCGCTGGTGGCCATGAATTGCGCGGCCCTGAAGCTTCCCCCACCGGGCATTTGCCGCGCGATAACCTTCGGCGCGCCTGGTATGTGTCGCATCATGTGACGGGTGACAGTGCGCGCATAAAGATCGAACCCGCCGCCAGCCGAAAAGCCAATGTTCACGCTGATGGTCTTGCCGGCGTAAAAATCGGCGACCGTCTGCGCTGCCGCTGTCGTACTGAACGCGACGCCTGCCGCGAGCGATATCAGAAGCGTTGTATGCGCCATGTCCATCGGTCTCCTTGGCTGCTG
Organism: Beijerinckiaceae bacterium; assembly: GCA_030684835.1. Lineage (GTDB taxonomy): Bacteria > Pseudomonadota > Alphaproteobacteria > Rhizobiales > Beijerinckiaceae > Terripilifer. Next base: position 13,603 of record JAUXWZ010000074.1, on the reverse strand, counting down.
TTTTCAGGCGCCGTTTAAAATGTCGTTATGCGAATTGCGCCAACTCCAGCGGCGCACGGTCTCGGAAGTAGGGCAGAATTTCTTCTGCAACGGCAATCTGGTTTTCGCGCGCCATTTCATGCGGCATTGTCCCGAACTGCGTCTTGGTCAACGAGATGTTGAAGCCCGCGAGATCCTGATAGGCGGCCAGCTTTTCCCGCACGGTATTGGGACTTCCCACAATAACAATGCCCCGATCGATCAGGTCTTCCGCGCTTTGATAGGCTGAACGATAAGATTTGATCGCGCGAACCCGCTTGATGGATTCCACGCTGCTATAGCCGGGCGGCGACATCATCGCGGGATTCTTGGACAAGAAGCTGTTCATGTAAGTTTCAAGGTGCGGCCGCGCTAGCGCCAGCGCCTTGGCGTCTGTCTCCGCTATGAAAATAGCGTTTGACCATGCGAGCTGGTCTGAAGAGGCCTTATATCCAGCTTTGTCCGCTTCTTCGCGGAACAACGCAAACGTCTTGGCGACCGCTTCGATGGGCGCCAACGTCTGGCAATAGGTGTAGCGCTTCTGCGCGACCCAACGGATTGTATCAAGCGAACCAGATGACGGAATGAAAATTCGCGGATGCGGGCTGCTGTAAGGCCGTGGCCATGGGTTCACATACTTGAACTTATAATACTTGCCTTCGAATGTGAATGGGCCCGGCTTCGTCCACGCCTGAATGATGAGATCGTGCGCTTCATTGAACCGCTCCGCCGATTCAGCTGGATTGACGCCCATCGTGTGGTATTCGACGCCGATGCCGCGCACGAAGCCGCCGATAAAGCGACCGCGCATAATGTTGTCGAGCACCGCGAATTCTTCGGCAATCGTCAGCGGATTGTTAACGAGCGGCAACGCGCGGCCAAGAATCGCAAGCGAGCCTTTCTTGATGCTGCGCGAAAGCGCGCCGGCCAGAACGCCCGGTGTCGGCATGAGGCCATAGGCGGTCTGATGATGTTCATTGACGGCTACGCCGTCGAAGCCAAGCTCATCGGCAAAGCAGAGTTGATCGAGGTATTGGTGATACAGGTCCGAGCCAAGCACGGGGTCATAGTGTTTGTTGGAATACGTCAGCCACGCCGTGCCATTCTTCTTGATGGCGTCAAGATCGGCATGCGCATATGGCATTAAATGAAAGTTGAAAATCTTCATGTCATGACCTCGCCGCTATGAAGCTGCGTACGATGGATTCCAGCTCCTTCGGCGCCTCGATCTGGGGTGCGTGTCCGCAATCGGGTATGAGCGACACGCGCGACCCGTCAACAAGACGCGCCCATTCGTCGGCATAGGCGCTTGGCAAAATAGCGTCTTGCTCGCCCCAGACGATTTGCGTCGGCAGCTTTATCCTGTGCAGCCATTTGCGCAGGTCTGGATCGTACAAGCGTGGCGACCACGTGAGTTTGGCTGTTGTAACTTTGTTGTTCAACAGGGCGTCTTCATGCGCCGGGTCCAGCGCCGTCAGCTTTGCGGCGGCGGCAATCTCCGGCGAATAAAAAAGATCGTCGAGAAACTGTGAATCGCTGCGCAGGAAAATATCGAGTGGTTCGCAACCTGGTAAATAAATACCCGGCGCCGCCACAAGCGTCAGCGAGGCGAGCCGCGATGAATCGCGCACTGCGAGATCAGCAGCGATCCACCCCCCTAGCGAAAGCCCGAGTACATGCACGTCCGTCAGTTCTTTGGCGGCGAGAAAGTCGAGATAGTAATTGGCAAGGTCAGAAACATGATCAAGCCAAAGGGCAGGGCCGGTTCCGGTATAACCGGGATGAGTGGGCAGGATCACGGTGAAGTCACGCGCGAGTGAATCGTAGATTGGAAGCCAACCTTCCACATGATTGGCGCCCTGGAGGACGAGCAGTGTGGGTCCACTTCCTGCTGTCGCAATTGTCGTCTTCACGGCGCATAAATCGAGCGTCTCGATCCTGGGGTTCATTACTGGCGCATTCCTCCGGTCCCGCTGTCGGGACGCATAGCTCATTCTTCAGGTGAGTATGCGGGAGGCGTTTGCGAGCGTCAAACCTTCACTCTTACTTAACTTTATCCATGGCGGCCGAGGCTTGCGCGCCCAGAACCACGTCGCGCATCTCCCGGATCAATGCAGCCGGAAGCGTGGAGACCCGCTGCACATTCTCCTGAATGCGCGCGCCCTTCACGGGCTCAATCTCAAGTTGTTGTGTTTTCGCCATTTCGAGGAACGCGGGGTCGGTCATCGTATCGTTGAAGGCCTTGCGAATTGCGTCAACACGATCCGTGGGCACACCGGGGGGCAAAGCGAAAGGTCGCGCCATTAGCTGGGTTGTCAGGACAAGGTCGATCATCTGCTTCTGCCGCTCGTTTTGGACAAGTTCCGTTATGAGAGGGACGTCTTGCAACTGGGGATGTTTCTCGTCGGCAAACTGAATAATGACGTTGATCTTTTTTTCTTTCACCCACGCGGGGCGCGTGTTGATGATGGACGAATACGACCAGTTGCAGCGGCCCTGAACTTCGCCGCGTTCGAGTGCGAGCAGAACGTCGTTTCCGCCGGGATAGCCCGTGACCTGCTTGAGTTTTGCGCCAAAAAGCGAATTTAACATGTTGGCGTGGTAGACGGCCGTGGAGCCAAGGACGACCTCTTGCGACATGAACTTCTGCAAGGTGTCGATGCCGCTGGAGCCCCAGGTTACGCAGGTGCTTGTGTCGATGTTTGCGCTGCCGATCCAGTTGAGTTCTGTAGCGATAAATTGCGCGCGCGGATTTTTCCAGATGGCGTGAAGCGCTGCGGCGCGATCAAAAGTTGCGATGGCCGTGCCGTCCTTCGGCATCGAATTGTAAAGCTGGTTGGCGACTACAAGACCGTTCGCGCCGGGCACGTTGCTGACGATGACGTTGGGTGCGCCGGGAATGTGTCGACCGATAAACGAGGCGACAGCACGACCATATGCGTCCGTCCCGCCGCCAGTTGACGATCCAATGAAGAGCGTTACGCGCTTCTCCTTGAGAAAGTCGGCGGCGTTCTGTGCCCAGCTCAACGCTGGCGCGCCAGTAATCAGAGACGCCAAGGTCATTGTTGCGAGTGATCGCTTCATGAGTCCCTCCCTTTTCATTACTTAGTTTTTAGCCAATTAGTTTAATGTCAAAAACCATGCAGGCGCGCCGGATTGGCGACAAGAACTTTTTCGATAAGCGCAGCGTCATTGTCCACATAGCGGTAGAGTAATTCAACAAGCTCAGCTTCATTCGGCATCCGCCCCTTGCGCCAGCGTACATGCGGCCAGTCGGATCCCCAAATCATACGATCAGGCGCAGCTTCCACAAACGCTTTGCCAAACGGCACAGCATCGTCGAAGCCTTCCGTCTGCGCTGAAAGGCGCGCGCCGTTGGAGAGCATCAGCCACCAATTGTGGTTCTTGATGCGATCAACAAGCCACTGAACCGTCGGCGAACCGACGCCTTCCTCAAAATGGGCGTGACCCATGTGGTCGACCACGAACGTCAGGTCTTTCACATGGCTGAGCCACGGCGCGTGGTCCAGAATATTGGGGCCCGCCACATGAAGCCGTGCATGCCAGCCCAACTCGCGCGCGCGCGCCATCGAGCGCATCATCTCTTCCGGCGTCTGGTCTTCCTTGTAATACTTTCCGATATTGAATCGCGCGGCCCGAACGCCCAGTTGATTGAGGCGGTCGAGTTGCGTGTCGGTGACGTGTTCCTTGATGATCGCAGTCGCGCGGATGTTCGCGCGATCCTCAATCGCCGAGAGCGTGTCTATCAGTAGACGGTGATCGGTGTCGTACGGCATCGCATGCACGATAACGCCGCGGGTGAACCCCATCTTGCGCAATACGCCTTGCATGTCCTGGAAGGTTGCGTTGGGCGGCTCATAAAGCGCCCCCTTCTTGGTGGGATACCGGCTTATGTCGCCATAGATATGAAACTGGCTGTCGCAGCTAAGCGCGGGAGGTGGGGGCGCCGGCATCCTTGTATCGCGGTCCCATTCCAGAAAACGCGCTTGCGTTTCAGCTTCCATATTTCGCCGCCTCCCGGTGTCACGATTAATGGGCGCCATACACCGCGCGTTTCACGTCGGCCGGATCGTGAGGCGGCGAAGGATTTTGCGCCACTATCAAATTGTCCAAAGGTCATAATGCGCGATTATGAGTGATCCCGATCACCCCGGCGTTCTGTTGAGGCAGCCTCCAGCAAAGACACGAGTGATTTGATGGCGGGGGAGGCGGGCTCAATTGCCCGATGAACAATGCCGATGGGACGCTGCATCATCGGTGAGTCAAGCTCGACGGCTTTCAGCGTCCCCGCTTTCAGCTCGCGTTCGACGCCCAGGCGGGAGATGATTCCGATGTGATCGCTGATCGCCACGATCGCTTTGAGTACAGCGGGATTTCGGCTTTCGATGCGCGCGCGGGGCATGGGCAGGCCGCTTTGTTCAAAGTACAGTCGCACGCGTCGATTGCTCCAGGTGTCGGCCGCCGTAAAAACCCATTTCTCTTCCAGGAAGTCTTTAACGCGAAGGCTTTTGCGTTTGGCCAGCGGATGGTTGGGCCGCAAGACGAGAACCAGTCTGTCGTCGAACAGCCAGCGCTTCGTCAGTCCCTCCCATGGAAGTTCATCATACATCATCGCGACAACGACGTTGAAGTGACCTTCCAGAAGGTCGGTAAAGAGATTTCGGTTCTGCGAAACCACCTCCACCTTCAGGTTCGGACGTTCATTCGAGAGAGCGACCAGCGCGCGGGGCAAGAATTCCGTAGCGATGAGCGGCGGGGCCGCCACTTTCACCACCCCCTCGGTGCCGCTACGCAGGGAACGTATGCGCCCCTCGGCCTCCACCATGCCGGCGCACGCAGCCTTTGCGTATCCCTGCAGGCTGTCGGCGTAGAGCGTTGGCTTCATCCCGCGGCTGTCGCGTTCGAAAAGCTTCACCCCCAGATGTTCTTCAAGCCGCTGTATGCTTTTTGTCAGCGCCGGCTGGGATATGTGCAGCCGGACGGCCGCCTTTCCCAGACTGCCCTCTTCAATCACGGCGAGCATGTTTCTGAGGTGTCTTAAGTCCATCGCCTCCCCGCACGCTGTATGTCTTGATTTAGATATAACTTTATTTCAGCTATCGCGTGCAGGCAATAGCCTTGATTTATGCCCATGATCGCGTGGTTCGCGAGCGGCGGCGCCACAGCCATTCCATTCATTTTCCGCGGCTTGCGGCACAGGTTGCGATCAGGCGCGCGCCTTGACACTGCAGGCGGGCGCGCGCGACAATAAGACTGAATTAAAAAAGATTTCGGGAGGTATTTCCACATGGACGACGCGAAAATTCTTGAACGACGCCCCATAGCGGCCATCGATCAGGCGGCCATTTTTTCGATGCGCAATCTGCCTCTGCTGGAGCAGGGAACGACGTATGATCCGCTTGCAACAGCTGAAAATCTTTGGCTCAGCATGAAGGTCTACGCCAGCGGCGGAGAAAACGCGTTGCATTCCCATGGCGGTGAAGACCACGCCTTCATTATCATGCAGGGCAAGGCTACCTTTACGTTTGGCGATGGCCGCACGCAGGTTGTTGGCGTCCACGAGGGCGTGATGATCCCCAAGGATGTCGAATACAAGTTCGTCGCCGACGAAGCCGAGAATCTCGTGATGATGCGAGTCGGCGGCGGCGTGCGCGCCGTCAAAGGTCTCGACAGCCTGACCCCATTCGGCACCCCGCGCGATGTCGTCAACCAGACCAAATTCGGTGACGGCACCAAGAAGGTCGGCGACTCTCCCAAGAACGGCGAAACGTCCAAAAAGCGCGTCTACGCGCAGGGCAAATACTTTTCGCCGACTTGAGTCGCCCATCAGCGGCCCGCAGTGCGCGCCAGCAAATGAGAATTCTGATCGGAGCATGCAATGCCTGAATTAGCAGTAGACGCCTCCAAGTTCGCCGGCATGTCGGAAGAGCAGGCGCGCAGCTTTCCGCGCCGCACCGTCGTGGGCGAGCACCTGTCTGAAGAGCAGACGGCCGCGATGCCAAAGATGATCTCCACCGATGCGCACGTGATGGAGCCCGAGGAATTGTGGACTGATCTGCCCAAGCGATTGCAGGACCTTTTGCCGCGTGTGCCGTTCCGCAATTCGCCTCCGGGCGCGACCGATCCGCACTTGCGCCTGCGGGATCAGGACACCGACGGCGTCGCCGCTGAAATTCTGTTCCCCAATTACGGCATGGCCCTGTTTGGGATCGACGACCTGGAGACCCAGCAAGAATCCTTCAAGCTGTACAACGACTGGGTCCATAATTTCTGCCAGGCTGACAACAAGCGCCTCTACGCGGCGCCGCTGGTATCCGTCTACGACATCAAGGCCGGCATCAAGGAAATGCAGCGTGGCCATCTTAACGGACTTAAGGGCGCCATGATCTGGCAGGTTCCTGATCCGAACCTGCCGTTTACATCGGAGCACTACGAGCCGCTCTGGGCCGCATGCGCGGAAGCCAAGGAGCCTGTCATCTGCCACATCCTGACAGGTCATTCCTACATCAAGACGGGGCAGAAGAAGGGCCTGCAGGGCCTGAAGGACGCAACCAACGTCAAGACCAACGATTCCGCGAACACGCTGTTCGATTTCATTTTCTCGGGCGCGTTTGATCGGCATCCCGATTTGAAGCTGCTCCTCGCCGAAAGCGAGATCGGCTGGTTGCCGTTCCTTCTGCAACAGTGGGATTATTACTTCGAACGGTTCCGCAAGACGCACGACCTTGCGATCACGCGCAAGCCGAGTGAAATATTCGAGGAGCATGTCTACGGCACGTTCCTTGAAGATTATGTCGGCACGCGCTTCTTCCCGTGGTGGGGCGAGAAGAACTGCATGTGGTCGAACGACTATCCGCACTTCAACATGACGTTCCCCCATTCGCGTCAGGTGGTGGAGCATCATCTGAAAGGCTTGTCCGAGGAGAAGCGCAAGAAGCTCACCCGCGATAACGCCATTGAGTTGTTCAATCTCAAAATCTAAAAAAGCACCCGCTGCGCGTTGTCATGGCGTGCGCCGGATCTGTAAAAGCCGCAGCGCCTGAAAAAGGGAAGCGCGCGGCAAAGGGGAGGGAAAGACATGATTAAAACGCCTCTAGCCGCCTTTACGGCAATTGTCGGGGTAAGCGTTGTAGCTATTAGTGCAGCGCATGCGCAGGCTCCGGCGGGTGAACCTTTCGCCGGCAAGAACATCACCGTTCTTATTGGCTACGCGGCGGGCGGAACATATGATGCGACCGCCCGGCTGTTGGCGCGTCATATGGGCCGCCACATTCCCGGCAATCCGGGAATGGTGCCTCAGAACATGCCGGGCTCCGGCGGCATCAAGACAATCCTGCATCTCTACAGTGTCTCGCCGCGCGATGGCACAACGCTTGGCATGCTCTCGCGCAGCTATCCGATCGAGCCGGTCTTCAATCCGCAAGCCGCCAAATACGACCCTACGCGTTTTAATCCAATTGGCAGCACAAGCACGGAAGTGTCCGTGGGCGTCGTCTGGCATACCGTTGGCGTGACGAGCCTGGAAGATCTGCAGACAAAGCAAATCACAACCGGCGCCACCGGCACCACCGACGACACCGGCCGTTTCCCGACGCTACTCAAAAATTTAACCGGCGCCAAAATCAAGATCGTCACCGGTTATCCCGGCGGCAACGACGTGACCTCGGCCATGGAGAAGGGCGAAGTGGACGCGCGCTTTGGCTGGTCGTGGGGCAGCCTTAAGAGCCGGTCACGGCCATGGCTCGACGAAAAGAAAATCAACATCCTCGTGCAAATGGCCCTCGAGAAAGCGCCCGATTTGCCCAACACGCCAAGCGTGATGGACTTCGCGAAAAGCGACATCGATCGTCAGGCCCTCGAACTCCTCTTCTCGCCGCAGGCCGTTGCGTGGCCGCTCGTCGCGCCGCCGGACGTTCCTGCGGATCGTATCGCCACGCTTCGTCGCGCTTTCGACGCCACGATGAAAGACCCCGCGTTCGTCGCCGAGGCTAATCGCCTTCGCATCGACGTTGAACCCGTGACGGGTGAGGCGATGCAGAAGATTGTGCAGCGTATCGGCACATTCGAGCGAAGTGTTATTGATCGCGCTTTGAAGCTGACTGCTGTGCAGTGACATTGGCGCAGCAGCCCCTGCGCAGGTGACTGATCGCAGTTTGCAGCGCGCTAAAGAGCGCATACAATTCCAGATGGCGCGGCTGGTCCGCGCCATTTGCTTTGGCTACCGGAGGTTCGCTTGATAGACAGCGCATACGTCCCGGCCCGCGTGTCCGGGGCCGATCAACTGCCGGTGCGCGGGCTTATGTATAATTTGCGTTCCTGGGGCGATCCCGCCGCTCCGCTGCTTGTCTGCCTCCACGGCCATCGCGACGGTTCCGCGACATTCCAGTTCATGATCGATGCGCTCAAGCGCGATTGGCGCATCGTGGCGCCGGACTGGCGCGGCCACGGGGCCACAGAATGGTGCGCGCATGGATATTGCTTTCAAGATTATCTCGCGGACATCGACGCGATCATCGATCATGTTTCGCCAGATGCGCCGGTCTCGCTGATCGGCCATTCGCTGGGCGGCAATATAGCCAATGTCTATGCTGGCGTGCGGCCAAAGCGCGTCAAGCGTCTGGCTTCGATAGATGGCTTCGGCCTGCGTCCGCGCGATCTGCGCGACACGCCCGAACTGCTTGACGCGTGGCTTTCATCGTGGCGCAACAAACTCAAGACGCGCGTGTATCCAGACCATGCCGCAATGGCGGAGCGGTTGATCGCCGCCAACAAGCGCCTTACGCGCGACAAGGCGCTGTTTCTGGCCGAGCACACATCACGCCCCACGGATGGCGGCTTTGCCTGGTCGTTTGATCCTGGGCATCAGCGCCCGTTCGCAACAACCTATGGCGTCGAAGACTGGGCTGCCTGCTGGAAGCGCATTGAAGCGCCAACGCTCTGGATCGCTGCTGGCGATCGTTTCGAGCGTATGGATCGCGAGGGTGAGGGCGGGTTCGAATGGCGCTTCGCGCAATTGCGTCACGGCGCGTGGACGCAAGCGGCGGAGACCGGCCACAACATTCATCACGACAAGCCGATTGAACTTGCGCGGATTGTCGAAGATTTTTTTGCGCCCGCGCGCTAGTCTGTAAAGCGCGAGCAGCGGCGGACGAAGTGATCGCTGCGCCGGGAGGAAGAAGATGCGGCAGATGAAGTTGGGCCTGTTTCTAGCCCCCGGCGGCCATCACATGGCTGCGTGGCGTCACCCGGAAGCCTATCCTGATGGCGTCAGCGTGAAGACATACCTGCGCTTTGCGGAGATCGCCGAGCGTGGCTGCTTCGACCTGCTGTTCGTGGCCGATGTGTTTTCATTCTCGCCGCGCGCCAAGCGGGTTGACGCGTTCAGGCTTGAGCCGCTCACGCTCCTCTCTGCGCTTTCGATGACGACCAGCAAGATTGGCCTTGTCGCCACCGCGACGACGTCCTTCAACGAGCCCTATAACGTGGCGCGCAAGTTCGCCTCGCTCGATCACATCAGCGGCGGGCGAGCTGGCTGGAACATCGTAACTTCATCCGCGAACGAGGCTCCCAATTTCGGCGTCGACGAATTGTCCGAACACGCCGAGCGCTATCGCCGTGCAGATGAATTCACGCAGGTTGTGCGCGGGCTTTGGGATTGTTTTGAAGACGACGCCGTCATCATCGACAAGGAAAACGGCGCGTTCTTTGAGCCCTCCAAGTTGCGGGTGCTCAATCACGAGGGCAAATACTTCAAGGTGCGCGGACCGCTGTCGCTGCCCCGCTGCCCGCAGGGAAATCCGGTTCTGGTGCAGGCCGGCTCCTCGGAAGACGGCAAGAATCTCGCGTCAAAATACGCGGAGGTGATCTTTACCATCCAGCGCGATCTTGAGTCGGCGCGCGCCTTCACGCGCGACATCAAGGAGCGAGCAATTTCCTTCGGTCGCAATCCCGCGCACGCACTGGTCATGCCCGGAGTTTTGCCGATTGTAGGACGCACGCGTCAGGAAGCGCAGGACAAGTATGAACTGCTGCAATCCCTGATCCACACGGAGGCCGGACTACTTCAACTGAGCCGCTCCATGGGTGTTGATCTCACGGGCGCCGATGTCGACAAGCCCCTGCCGGACATGGACGTTGCAAAGCTGCCGCAGAGCCGTTCGGTCAGCATCTACCAGCAGTCCAAACGCGAGAACATGACTGTTCGCGAAACATATGAGAAGCTCGTCGTCTCCAAAGGCCATCGGCAACTCATTGGCACCCCCGGCGACGTCGCCGATTCCCTGCAGGAATGGTTTGAGAACGACGGCGCTGACGGGTTCAACATCATGCCGCCCTTCACCCCCGGCGGATTAACGGACTTTGTCGACCACGTGGTGCCGGAACTGCAGCGCCGCAACCTGTTTCGCACGCACTACGAAGGCAGTATGTTGCGCGACCATTTGGGGTTGCCGCGCCCAGCCGCGCGCGCTGGATAATTGACAATGCAGGAAGCTGATCGCCGACGCCTTGAAGACCTCGAGGTGCGTCTCACGCACCACGAGCGGACGATTGCTGACCTGAACGAGATCATCACCGAGCAATGGCGCAAGATCGATCTGCTTGACAGACACTTGTCGCAATTGCGCGAGGAGATGCGCAATGTTGCGCCATCGGGGCAGGGTGAAGAGCCGCCGCCGCCCCATTATTAAGCCCGAATAATTTCTTTCAACTTTGCTCTGGCAAGCATTGAAAAATGCTGGCGGGCAGCGCATTATCTGTCTCGTTAACGAACCAATGTTTCAAATATAAAACAACGAGTGCGGAGAGCCGCCAGACATTTTCTCGCGAGGGGTAGGGTCATGAAGTTCAGCAGGCGAATTTGCGCGGCTCTGGCGATGGGCGCCGCCGCTTCGGCCTTGGGCCTTGCAGCCCCGGTCAGCGCTTATCCCACCAAGCCGATCACGATCATCGTCCCGTTCCCGGCGGGCGCGGGCCCAGACGTGATGGCGCGACTGATCGCGGAGCGCCTTGGCCCCGTGCTGAAGGAAAGCATCATTGTTGAGAACCGGCCCGGCGCGAGCGGCATGGTTGGCGCGACAGCAGTGGCGCGCGCGGCCGCCGATGGTCATACGCTGCTGCTGACGCCAAACACCTTGTTTATTGCGCCCCATCTGATGCCCGCCGGCGTTAAGCCGCCCGTCGATGTGATCGCGGACTTTGTCCCCGTTATCATGCCGTCACAGACGACGATGCTGATGGTGGCGAACCCGAAGATCGGCGCGAAAAACGCAAAGGAGTTTGCAGAGCTCGCCAAGAAGAAGCCAATGAATTATGCGAGCTCCGGCAACGGCTCCGTGCTGCACATCGCGGGCGCGTTGTTCGCCAATAGCGCAGGCGTCAATCTCACGCATGTTCCCTACCGCGGCATCGCGCCCGCCGTCACGGATGTGATTGCAGGCCATGTTGAAGTCACGTTCTCGGGAATTGCTCCCGTTCGTCAGCACATCGCGTCTGGCGCGCTCGTTGCGCTCGCTGTCGTCGAGCCTGAGCGCAGTCCCGCCATGCCGGAATTGCAGACCGCTATCGAGCAGGGTTTCAAGGACGTCGCTGTCGGCGGTTGGTATGCGGTTTTGGCGCCAAAGGGCACGCCGCAACCAGTTGTTGACAGACTCAACAAGGAAATCAACGCGCTCCTGGCGTTGCCCGACTTGAAGCAGAAGGTTGAGCAGACCGGCGAATTGATCCTCGGCGGTACGCCCGAAGTTCTGGCAAAACGCGTGAAGGCCGATTACGAGCGCTACGGCGAAATCGTTCGTCTGCTCAACATCAAGGCCGAGTAATCACTGGGAGACAAGCATGAATGAGCCAGCGGCGGGGCCAGGCGTGAGCGTGCCCAAAGAGGGCGCGCACCTCGTGTTGCTTGGGACCGTCGCTGGCCCGGTTCTGCATCCGCGCCGCATGATGTCGTCGCAGGCGGTTGTCGTTGACGGCGCCGTCTATCTGTTCGATTGCGGTTATGGCGCGCTGACGCGGTTTGCAGCGTCGGGTTTGCGGCTGGCGGATGTGCGCGCGATTTTTATCACGCACCATCATTCCGATCACAACGCTGACTACGTGAACCTCATCCATCTGGCCTGGATACAGGGGCTGACCCGCAAGTTGCCCGTGTTTGGGCCGCCGCCGATGCAGCGCATTCACACTGCGGCGCTAGCTTTTCATGGCGAAGACTTTGATATCCGCATCCGCGCCACGGGGCGAACGCCGCCCGCCGAGTGCTTCGCCGTGCAGGAAATTTCCGCCCCTGGCGTCGTGTTTGAGGATGAGAACGTGCGCGTGTCGTCCGCCCTTGTCGATCACCCGCCGTTCGCGCACGCGTTCGGTTTTCGTGTTGACGCCAGGGCGCGCGCGCAGGATCGCTCCATTGTCTTGTCCGGCGACACTGCGCCATGCGAAGCAATGGTTGAGCTTGCCAAGGGCGCGGATCTTCTGTTGCACGAAGCCATGTATGAGCCCGGCATAGACGCGATGCTGGCCTCGCGGCCCTATGTGCCGCCGGGGCTGCGTTCATTCCTCGTCAACGGGCATACGAGCGCGGAAGATTGCGGGCGTATAGCGCAGCGCGCCGGCGTGAAGACGCTTGCGCTGACGCATCTTTTGCCGTCCGACGATGGGCTCGTGTCAGATGAAGTCTGGGCGCGCGAAGCCGCCAAGCATTTCGGCGGCGCCATCATCGTCGGTCAAGACCTTATGGTCCTGTAACAGCGGTTTCATTGCAGGGGCGCGGTCCAGGCGTTGTAGCCATAAACCCAGTCTGCGCTTTCCTGTCCCTTCATCCACTGGTTGCCGCGGGATCCGATCTGGATGCGGGCGGTGCGATCCTGTCGCGCCTGTTCGTAGCGCTTCATTTCCAGCACAGGGTCTTCGCCAACAAGGCACCGGCCAAGCACGACGCCATCCTCAATCGCCATGCCTGCGCCTTGCGCCATGAAGGGTAGCATGGGGTGGCAGGCGTCGCCCATCAGCGTTACGCGGCCTTTTGACCATTGAGGCAGCGGATCGCGTTCATACAGCGCGCTCTTGAGCACCGACTTGCATGCGTCCAGAAGCGCGCGCGCGTCGGGATGAAAGTCTTTGTAAAACGAGCGCAGCTCCTGCACGTCGCCTTCGCTAGTCCACGATTCTTCATGCCATGACGCTTGGCCGGTCGTGGCGAACACAAACGTGTCCTGACCGAGGTTCAGCGGAAACGTCACGATCTGGCTTTGTGGATTAGGCCCCCACCACTTGGTGAACGCTTCAATCTCGGGAACGTGCTTCACGCTTGCAGACGGCACGACAGCGCGGAAGGAGACGACGCCTGTGAAACGTGGGCTTTCTTCGCCAAACAGCGCAGCGCGCACGCGCGAATGAATCCCGTCCGCGCCCACCACCGCGTCGTGCGTCGCGCTCGAACCGTCCTCGAAATGAAGACGCACGCTCTCGCCGTCTTGCTCAAGCGAACGAAGCCGCTTTGAAAACTTCATGTTCTCCTGCGGAAAAGCTTCCGCCAGCGCGGTTAAAAGATCAGCGCGATGGATGGTCAGTT
>JAUXWZ010000070.1 GCA_030684835.1 Beijerinckiaceae bacterium | reverse complement strand
ATCGCCTGGCGGCCCTGGAACTTAGCGATGCAGCGCGAGTCTATTGTATACCTTGCCGGGTTTGTGCTTAAGTTCTGTCCTTATCGAACACAGGAGACGCCTATGAAAAAGGTTCTGCTCACAGTTGGCGCAGTCGCGCTTGCAGGAACTGTTGCTGGTTGCACCCCGCGTGAAGAGCGTGTGACTGCCGGCGCAGGAATTGGCGCGGCGACGGGTGCGGTCATTGGCGGTTTGGCTGGTGGCGGCCGCGGCGCTCTGGCCGGAGCAGCCATCGGCGGCGTCGGCGGCGCAATCGTGGCTGACTCGACCCGGCCGCGGTATCGCTGCTGGTACAATTCGTACGGCCAGCGCGTCTGCCGCCGTTACTGATCATTCGGTTGACGTTTGAGATTTTACGCGGGGCTTTTGGGCCCCGCGTTTTTTGTTTGCATTTAAGCTGATCGCCGCCGACGCTTTCAGCGCGCAGCAGGCGCCGGCTGGGGCGGCTGACCGGAGGCCCCCTCCGCCGGAGGCGTATCAACGCCTGACGGCGGAATGGGGGGTACGCCGGGAGCGGGTCCCTGCGACGCTGTATTTCTGATTTCAGGCTTGAGAGCCGCGAGCGCGATGATTGGGTTGGGCAGCGCCACACCCGCTAATCTCATCTCGCGCGCCACAGCCGCACACGCATCAAGATCATTGGCGCCCGCCGATTGACGGACTTTTTCGATGGCTTCCGGGCTAGCCGGAGGGGCTTTGGGATCGGGCGCGGGCGCCGCAGTCGCCTGAGCGGCTGCCTTCGGGTTAACTTCGGCGGATTTGGCGCGCTCCTGCGCGGCCCCTTGGGGCCCAGCAGCGCCAGGCCCGTCACTCGTCACAGGTCCGCTCAACCCTGAGTCTTGCTGCGGGCTGTCTTCGCGTCCGGGCGCAGGCGCCCCCCCTCCTTTGGCTGGCTCTACGGCAGTCGCCGTTTTGGGATCGGCCGGCGCCTGAGATGCAGGAACGCTGGCCGGATCAGCCGGCTTCTGCCCCGCCACCTTATTTGTCTGGTCGATCCATGCGGTCAGTTCGACGCAGATATTGGCTGGGGGATTAGCCGCGAGCGCCGGTGCGGACAAGACGCAGGCGCCAAGCAACGTGGCGCTGAGAGACAGGCGAATCATCAGCGAACTCTCCTCATGTGCGGTGCGGTGGCGGCGAGACGTGACCCGGTTGCGGAAGCGCGTCCTCCCTCGGATCAGCGCGCGGGGCGTCTTCAGCCCACAGATCGTGGTGATGACGCGCCCAGGCGAGATCGACTTCGCCGCTTCCCATGCCGCCAAAGGAGCCCTCAGTGCCTGCCGTCCCAATATAAATGTGACCGATGATCAGCGCGATGAACAGCGCCGCCGCAATAGAATGAATGGAGCCCCATAATTGCATACCGTTCACATCAAGGAACATGAGCGGGAACATGAGCGCCAAACCGCTACCGAAGGTCACCAGGGTTGCTAGCACCACCGCCCAGAAAAGAAGCTTCTGGCCAGCATTAAATCGACCCGCGCTGAGATGCGTCGTATCCTTGAACAACCCGCCACCGGCGCGGAGCCACGCTAGATCGACCCGCCTGGGAAGATTGTCGCGCGTCCATACGACGATCATCACAAGCACACCAAGTATAAATGGCCAGGCGAAGAAATTATGTGCGTACTTTGCAATTTGCGAAAAGTCACCGAAGGTGCCAGGGCTCATGAGCGGCATGAGCAACCGCTTGCCAAAAACATAGTTGAGACCGGTGAGCGCGAGGATAACAAATGACGTTGCGGTCATCCAATGATTGAAGCGCTCAAAGGCGCTATAACGAATGACGTATATGGGAGAGGCGTCACGTTCATACCGCTGCGCGCCACGGAACATATAAAGCAGCAAAAGCGCTAACAGCGGCAAAATAACCGAAAGCCCCAGAATCCACGGAGCCCACGTCTCATTAAACCGCCGCCATGTCCGCCCTTGCGGTTGCTCGAGAAATGCAAGCCGCGTATCCGGGATCGAGACGCGGCCGATGATACGGTCATTCTCGCGCAACAACATATCTTCCGTCACCGACTGACGTGGTGGCGGCGGGGGCACCTGAACCTGCTGCTGCGGCGGTTGCGCTGCCTCGGGAGTCGTTTGCGCCTGTGGCGCTGGCTGCGCCTGTGCGCGAAGCGGACTTGCGGCCACCCCACAAGTTGCTGCCAACGCAATTGCGAAAACGGCCGAGCGCAGATTCATCATGTAGCCCTCGTCAGATCGTCACGGTTTCACGGTAGGCTGTCCGCCAACCCCATGCGCCGGATCCGTACCCGCGCTGTAGCACTCGCTCGCGATAGATTTGAGCAATCACGTCGCCATCGCCTGCCAGCAAAGACTTGGTCGAGCACATCTCGGCGCACAGAGGCAACTTGCCCTCGGCGAGCCGGTTCGACCCGTATTTGACATACTCCGCCTCCGAAAGATCCGCTTCGGGGCCGCCGCTGCAATAGGTGCACTTGTCCATTTTGCCGCGAGAGCCAAAATTGCCAAGGCGTGGATATTGTGGCGCGCCAAAGGGGCACGCGTAGAAGCAATATCCACAGCCGATGCAAATGTCTTTTGAATGCAGCACAACCGCATCGCCGGTAGTGTAAAAGCAATTAACCGGGCACACGGCGGCACATGGAGCATCCGTGCAATGCATACATGCCATGGACACGGATCGTTCACCCGGCTTGCCGTCGTTCAGCGTAATGACGCGGCGACGATTGATTCCCCACGGCACGTCGTGTTCGTTTTTGCATGCAGTGACACAAGCATTGCACTCGATGCATCGGTCAGCGTCGCATAGGAACTTCATACGAGCCATTGCGTATCCCCTCCCTATGCCCCACGGATCTGACAAAGAGTGGCTTTCGGTTCTTGCATGCCGGTCACAGGATCAAAACCGTATGTCGTGACAGTATTCACGCTTTCGCCCAGAACATACGGATCAGTCCCTTCGGGATAATGGCGGCGCATATCTTCGCCTTGATACCATCCGGAAAAGTGGAAGGGCATCCACGCGACGCCGCGTCCGACGCGCTCCGTGACCAATGCGCGAACGCGTGCCCTGGCGCTATTTTCAGGACCGTAAACCCAGACCCATGCATTATCCGCAATGCCACGCTCGCTCGCATCAGCCGGGTTAATCTCAACAAACATGTTTTGCTGAAGTTCAGCCAGCCAACGATTTGAGCGCGTTTCCTCGCCGCCGCCCTCATACTCAACGAGCCTCCCGGACGACAGAACAATCGGAAATTCGCGCGCGATGTTCTTTTCGACCACAGCCTGTTGGACCGTGAAACCGTTGTTGGGAAGTCGGAACTGACGCTCGTCAGGACGCGTAGGATATTGTTTTACGAGCTGCGGCTGCGGCGAATAAATAGGCTCGCGATGCACGGGAACTGGATCAGGCAAATTCCACGCGTTAGCCCGGGCCTTACCATTTCCATAATGCATCACGCCATGCTGCAACGAAACGCGCTGAATGCCGCCGGACAAATCATTTGCCCAACTCACGGCGTCGACGTTTTGCCCGCCGGTCTTTTGAATAAGCGCTAGCTCATCAGGAGTCAGATCGGCGTCCCAACCCAGTTTTCTGAAGACGGCCATGGTCATTTCCGGATAGCCATCCGTCAAATCGGACCCGCGCGAGAACGAATTATCCGCGAGAAGCGTTTCGCCATTCCGCTCAATTCCGAAGCGCGCGCGGAATGTTCCTCCGCCATCCATGACGTGCGCGTCCGTATTGTAAAGTATCGCACTGCCCGGATGGCGCAATTCAGGCTTGCCCCAGCAGGGCCACGGAAGCCCGTAGTAATCGCCGCCTACTTCCGGCGCATCCTTGGGCGCACGCAAGGTCACCAGATCAAACTTGTCCTGATGACGCATGTGCGCCTTCAGGCGCTCGGGACTTTGCCCGCAATATCCGGTTGACCATCCGCCGCGATTGATTTCGCGTAGCACGTCCTCGGCCAAAGGCACGTTGTTTTCAATCTTGATGCCCTTAAACATCTCTTCGGCAAAGCCGAGTTTTTGCGAGAGTCGATACATGATCTCGTAGTCGGTCTTCGACTCAAAGATAGGTTCAACGATCTTCTCGCCCCATTGCAAGGAGCGATTAGAGGCTGTGCGAGAACCATCCATCTCCATCGACGTTGCGACAGGGAGCAAATATGTATTGTCCTGTCGAGCGTTGAGAGCCGCAAAAGTCGTGGGATGCGGATCGGCGACCACAAGCAATTCAAGCTTGTTCATGCCTTTAATTGCTTCAGGCATTCGCGTAACGGTGTTGCCGCCGTGTCCCATAACGATCATTGCGCGCAGCGGCGATTGCTGATCGATCTGCTCCGCATCAAGGTTAAGCGCGTCAAACCAACGCGTCGACGTAATGCCAGGCGTCTCCATGCTTTGTTTGCTAGAACGTGGCTTACGGCTCCCTAGCGCAGGGACTTCATCAAAGCGCGATTGGAACCAATCGTATTCGACATCCCACACGCGGGCCCAATGACGCCATGCGCCTTCTACGATGCCGTAATAAAGTGGAAGCGTTGTAACATCGAGGCCTAGGTCGGTTGCGCCCTGCACGTTCGTATGCCCGCGGAAGATATTGGCGCCGGTGCCCGGCTTACCGACATTACCCGTCGCCAAGCATAGGATGCAGAACGCCCGCACGTTCGCGGTTCCTACTGTGTGCTGCGTCGCACCCATGCACCAGATGAGCGTCGAAGGCTTGGCCAAGGCAAACGTCTGAGCGACGCGCTTGAGTTGCTCGCCGGGAACACCTGAAACTCTTTCAACTTCCTGCGGCGTCCACTTTTCAACTTCCTTGCGCACCGCGTCCATTCCGTACACGCGCTGCTGAATGAATTCCTTGTCTTCCCAGCCATTTTGGAAGATGTGCCAGAGCATCCCCCAAATGACAGGAATATCAGTGCCCGGACGGATACGCACGTACTCGCTTGCGTGAGCAGCAGTACGTGTGAACCGCGGGTCGATTACGATCATGTTCGCGCGGTTAAGTTCCTTTCCGGCGAGGATATGCTGCATCGCGATCGGATGCGCCTCAGCGGGATTTCCGCCCATGATTATCATGGTCTTGGAATTGCGAATGTCGTTGTAAGAGTTTGTTTGCGCGCCGTAGCCCCAAGTATTTGCAACGCCCGCGACTGTTGTGGAATGGCAAATGCGCGCCTGATGATCGACGTTGTTGGTTCCCCAAAACGCCGCCATCTTGCGCAGCATGTAAGCCGCCTCGTTTGTGAACTTCGCCGAACCGAGCCAATATACCGAGTCGGCTCCGCTTTTCTGTCGAATTTCGATGAGCTTTGAACCAATCTCGTCTATGGCTTGGTCCCAACTCACTCGCGTCCATTGTCCGCCCACGAGCTTCAGGGGGTATTTCAAGCGCCGTTCGCCACCCACGATTTCGCGAATGGCTGCCCCTTTAGCGCAATGCGTGCCACGATTTATGGGGCTACGCCATTCCGGCTCTTGACCTACCCACACGCCATTCAAAACTTCAGCTGTGACGCTGCAACCGACGGAACAGTGTGTGCAGATATTCTTGCGCAAGACGACGTTTGGATCGCTGACAGAAGCTCCCGCTGCGCTAGCTTTACGGACCGAGCCAAACGAACTCGTCAACGCAACCGCCGCACCGGTCAGGCCGGATCGTGCTAAAAATGTTCGACGATCCAAGAACGAATGGTCGGCTTGGCCGCTAAACGCGGACCCTCGCGAGACAACCGCATACCTGCGCTTTACGAGCATCGTGCTCCCTTTCACTTCTTGCTTTTTGTCTCGTAGCCATTCGTTGCGTAGAACGCCTTGACGTGATCGGTAACACGGTACCTCGCCCGCATTTCATCGCCGCCGGGCGTATAGGCATCTGCCTCTCCCGTCAGGCTGGCGCTCGCTACTGCTCCGATTGCTGAAACCTGTGCGGCGCCGCGAAAAAAGCTTCTTCTACTAAGCTTGGCGCGTTCGCGATCCATCTCGGACTCCAATGCCGGCAAAGGCCTCAAAGTACAAAACGCAATACGTCGCCGACAGTTCCTAGGATCTGGAACGTTTAACAAACTGACGTTCGACGTAGTGCTTCCCGACGAAATCCGCGATCACTTCAAAGATTGTCTGCGGCATAGGCACCGCATCGATCTTCTCACCGTAAACTTCAGCCAGCGCTTCACCTTCGTAGGGGTCGGCGGTTACCATATTGACGTTCGGCACCTCGCCAGCATCAGATAACGCAATCCACAAAGATGCTCGATCGCAGGCGAGATTGTCTCGGTAATGACTAGCCTCTGACGCGTAAAGCGCTAGTGCCGCAGCGCCGGCATAATAAAGGTCTTCATATTCTGATCTGCAAATGCAGGCCCCGACTGCGAGTTGGGGTGGCGCAGATAGGACAGCGGACGGGATCCAGACCGCGCTCGCCCACGCGGTGCGCGGAGTACGTCGCGCAACGATAACTCCAACCTCAAGATGAAGCTCAGGCATATGTCGCCATCAATCGGACCTTAGATGAACATCAATTCTTTCTAACGGCCGCGCCTTCGCCATAGTTCCGTAAGCATACCCTCACTCTGAATCTTTTACGCAACCGCGGACTTATGGACACTTTGCAGGACCGCCTGTAATAGTGAACAATCGGGGTCAGAATTTGCAGCAATCCGCGCCTGCAAAACCGCATCCGCAAAATGCGAGGGTGTGGGCGATAGCTGGAGCATCGGCTCAATCAAATCGTCAGCAATACATCGCCAATTGAGATGACCCCGCTCCCACGTCTCGCCATAGCCACGCACAAGCTGCGCTGTCTGAACGACCTCGATGGCGGCGCCTGGATCGACCATCAACACACGTTCTACCAGGTGAAGCCAACGCTCAACCCAGGCGCGTTCTTCTGCGCCTCGCAGGGAAACGGGCCGCAAGAAACGAAGCGAAGTGAGCGCCCTCAAGCGCAAAAAACCCCAGAGACTGGTGGTTCGCACTTTCATAGGGAATGAGACGCTGCTCCATCCACGCCTGTCAACGAATTGCAGGAGCTTACGCGCAAGACCCGCCGGGAGGATCGAGAGAATTTCAGCAGGTCCGGGTTTCAAAAATTCTGTGATCTCGACGAGATCGCCCGGCTTGGAACGCGCTTCAGTATACACGCGAGCAAGTCGCGATGCGCGCAGCTTCAACTGCGCAACCCGTATTACATCTTCGCTCGTCATACGAACAGCAAGATGACGCGCAAGCTCCTTCATGAAATCACCTGAAGAGCCATCAAGCGCGGCAAAGCGATGAAGCCGATCGAGGTATAGACCCGCGTATCTTGCATCCTGGAAATCAAGTACGCGCGCGACACCTTCACGCGCAAACACTCTGGAAGCCTCTGGTAATCGGTTAACTTCCGCAGCCAAGGAGTCTGGAATAGTGGATACGCCGTTTTGTGCGGCCTGCAGATCGGTCGCAGGATGCGTCTGTACCACAGGCGCGTCCGCACACTTGAACCCTTCCTCGAAGCCTCGCAAATTGGCTTCTACCGCGCGGCCATCGGCACGAATAGCGCGGCGAAAAGCATCGCTGGAGATGGGCAATTGGCGAGCTGCGAGACCGAGCAAAATAGCGTTGAGCTGGCATCCAGTGCGCTGCGCAAGTGCTGCGAAATCACCGACATTGCGAGCGCGTGAAAAACGCGTAATGACGGCAAGCATCTTCGCGACATCGGCGCGGCCATCGGCCATCGCGATTTTTTCATGAATTGTGTAAACGCGATGGGTTGGCGCAATGACAAATGTTCGCTGCGCCGTCACAAGCCCTGTTTGTACTTGTCGCGTTGCTTCAAGCAATTCAGATGCAATGAAAAGATCCACTTGCCCAGGCGCCGGCGACAGCGCAAGCACGGGCTTGCGTCCGTCGGTCTTTGCGAACTCGATATAATAGGTCGTGCTGCCCGTGCGTTGCGCAACGCCGGGCACGGAGGTTCTCTGAGCGATATATCCATCAGCGATGGCGGCGTCCGCGATCCAGGTGGCAAGAACACCACCACCCTCGCCGCCCAGCGCTGCAATGAGCACTCTCACTTGAGCGCTCATCCGCGCGCCTCGCCGCCAAGAATGCGGATCGCCTTTGCACTTAACTTTCTGCGGATGCGATCAAGCCAGTTTGGATTTTGTACGATATCTATCTGCGCGAAGGAGGGGCATAATTGCGCTGCGTGCGAAACCTCGCCACACACGCCACACCCAACGCAATCATTATTGACGTGAGCGACAGGGTCTGTGCGCAAGGGATCTTCGTTCGGCTTAATCGTGAGTGACGGACAGCCCGACAGCCTGATGCATGAATGATCCCCCGTGCACACTTCGGGATCGACCCAAAAGCGCGTGCGCACAATGCGCTTGCCTGCAGCAACGGCTTTTGCATTCTCAGGTCGAATACGGCGCTGGCGTGCAAGCTGACATTCACCGTCCGCAATGATGACCTTGAGGCCCTTCGACTTGTCGGTGATAGCCGCTTTCAGTTTTCGCGTCACCCTTGCAACGTCATAAGTGCGAACGCGTTCAATGGCTTTAACGCCCATACCGCGCAAAGTTTTTTCAATATCGACGCCGCGTCCACGTCCATCGTCGGTTGGTGCGCTTGACGGCAAGTCCTGCGCGCCCGTGGCGCTGGAATAGCCGTTATTCATAATAACAAGCACGCCATCGTTACGATTGAATACGGACCCTGCAACGCCGGTGAGGAGGCCGTTGTGCCAAAAGCCGCCATCACCCATGATGCTGATTGGCTTTCGCGTTTGCGTATTTGCGACGGCGGCTGCGGACGCCAGCGACATTCCGTAGCCAAGAATCGAATTGCCCTGGTCGAAGGGAGCGAACGTCGCCAGCGCATGGCAGCCGATGTCCGCCGCTACATGCGTCGGCCCTATATCCTTGCGTAAAATTTTCATAGCGGCAAATACCGGCCGCTCAGGACAGCCGGTACATAGACCGGGAGGGCGCATTGGCAAAGGCGCATCGAATGCGCTGCGGACTTCTTCCATGTTCCTGGCGATTGATGCGAGCCACTCCTCAAGCGACGAGGACGTGAGACCATTTGCGCGCAGGTACGCCGCCAAACCCTCGCCCATAACGCGTTGTGTATACTCGCCACCCATGGGCAGAACGTCTTTGCCGAAAATGCGCGTGTTGAGGTCAGCCTTGCGAAGGATCTGTCCGATGGCCTGTTCGAGAAAATCCGGCTGTCCTTCTTCCACAATGAGGACCGACTTTTTACCCGCGCAAAAGTTTTCAATTTGCTTCGGCGCGAGTGGGTGAGTGACGTTGAGCACCAGAAGCGGGATCGACGGTTCGCCATAAATGTTCGAAAGGCCGGCTGCCTCCAAGCGACTGTTGAGGACGTTGAACAGCCCGCCCTGAACGATCACGCCAATGTCGCCCACCGGCGGGCCCATCGTTTCGTTCAGTCCTTTTTGCATGATGAAGTCCTGTGCAGCAGGTAGGCGGCGGCGAAACTTGTCGGTTTCTTGGATGAACGTGACAGGCGGATGGGCGAGGCGGATATATTCAAACGGGGAGGGCGCATCGAACCTGGCTTGCGTGGATCGTTCGCCAGGCTTGTTTGTCTTCGCAGCAAAAGATCCGAACAGATGGCACGCGCGAATTCGCAGCTCCATCATCACGGGCGTGTTGGATACTTCCGACAATTCGAAACTTTTTTCGACCATGTTGACGATGGTCGGCAAATCGGGACGCGGGTCCATGAGCCACAACGACGATTTCAGCGCGAACGCATGGGTGCGTTCCTGAATGACGCTTGCGCCTTCGCCGTAATCTTCACCAACAATGATGAGCGCGCCACCCTTTACACCCGGCGAAGCAAGGTTTGATAGCGCGTCAGCGGCGACGTTGGTTCCGACGATCGATTTCCAGGTGACGGCGCCTCTAATGGGATAATTGATAGAAGCGCCGAGCATTGCCGCAGCAGCCGCTTCATTCGTGCATGGCTCAACGTGGACGCCAAGACGCTCCATCTCTTCGCGCGCCTCAACGAGCACGTCTAGAAGATGACCAACAGGCGCTCCTTGATAGCCCCCCACATACGTGACGCCCGATTGCAGAAGCGCCTTTGTGACTGCGATAATTCCTTCTCCATGGAAGGTTTCACCGTCCTTCAGTTTCAAGCTTTCAATCTCACGCTTGAAGGAAACTTCCGCCATGTAAATACTCCGCGACTGCGTCGTTACTTGATATCGACGACCTGCTTGAGCGTATCAAGAACTTCAGGGCTTACGTTGGCGAGTGATGCAAAGATTTGCTGCCCTCTGGCGACATTGACGAAAGAATAAGGCAATCCGTTCATGGATACGGACTGTTTGGTGAAGGCTGAATCGTTTGCTGCAGCAGCATAAGCCGCGCGCAATTCCGCCAACGCTTCAGCGGGGACGCCGCGTGGCGCAAGACCAACGAACGTCATTTCGCCAATTTGATTTACGAGCCAATTCGTCGCATCCCACAAGGCTCCTGATGGCGCCTTACCGTGAATTTCACGGTAGAGATCTGGAAAGGCCGGCATCTCCGTAATAAACGGGTTGGCCTGCACATTGCCGCTCGCATCGACGGGCGCGAGATAAGCAATTCCCATTCCCTGACCGGACTTTATGAAGTCGGCGTTGCGACTGCGAAACGTTGTGATGCTCGTCGAGTGAAATTGCACCTCGCCGCGTTGCATGGCGAGAAAAACGTCGTTTCCGCCGCGATAGCCAATTATAAGCTTGTCTTTCACCCCCAGCACGCCGAGCGCAAGATGGGCGAGAAGGCCGGATGGATCGGTCGGGTTGAGCGCACCGACGTTGAGTAAACCAGCTTTCGCGATATCGGCGGGCTTCTTCATGCCACCGGGAATGATGTCCGTTCTCGCATAGAGAACGCGCGTATCACCCGTGCCTCCGAGGAATTCAAAATTTTCGTAACGCGCGCGCATGTTGGGTAGTTTCATGGCCTGCGCTAGAGGATCCCAGGGCCCCCAGAGAATTGTCAGGCCATCGGGCTTCGCGCGTTCGGAGACGAAATTGGTCGCCAGCAGGCCACCCGCGCCGGGCATGTTCTGCACAACGATTGGCGGCTGTGTTGGAATATGTTTTTGCAGGTATTGCGAGAACATGCGCGCAAACAGATCGACAGTGCCACCCGCGTTGAGCCCGACCACAACGGTTATGGTTTTTCCCTTGTAGAATT
The DNA here is from genome assembly GCA_030684835.1 of Beijerinckiaceae bacterium. GTDB lineage: Bacteria > Pseudomonadota > Alphaproteobacteria > Rhizobiales > Beijerinckiaceae > Terripilifer. Next base: position 37,854 of record JAUXWZ010000070.1, on the reverse strand, counting down.
CTCCCGACTGCTGTGCGAATGCTGGCTGAGATACATTCAAAAACGCCAAAGCCGTCGCGCCTATTTGTAGCGATTGAATAATTACGCGCATGTCTCCCCCCTATTTTTCAACAGCTATCGGCGGCGCTTTTCGATGACGGCGCGCGCAGCGGCGAGATAGTCCTGTTCCGCCGCGTTCTGCCGTTCCAATCCGACAAGTTCGTAATAATCCTGCAGAGCGCAAAACCCCGGGCGTGCAGCGTCAAGATTGCTGTCGCGTTTCAGCGACGCCATAGCGCGCGTAACCTCGCCCACTGCCGCAAACAATGCTGCTGACGGGAACGTCATCATTGCGGCGCCCGCAGCTTCGAACTCGGCGGGCGTTGGCATGCCTTTGGGATTGGCATTCGACATATTGGCCATTTGGGGCCCAGGCACTTCGCTAAGAATTCGTCCAAAATCATCGAGCCGGTCGGCGCCGATGACTTTCGCCATATCTACGCCGATGTCCTTGTAAAGCTGCGCACGTTCAATGGTCCGATCCAGCCCTTCGACCGCAAGCGCGTCGGTTCGCGCAACGATGTAGAGATCGGGATCGCGGCGCGCATCCAGGGCGGCTTTCAACTTCGATAACATCTCCTCAGCTGGAACGAGCTGCTTGCCTTCCATATAGCCGCAGCGGTTTGGAAAAACCTGATCGCCAATGAAAAGCCCTGCAACGCCGGCGTCTTCGAATGCGCGCACCATTTGGCGCACGTTATTTACGCCGCCAAATCCAGTGTCGCCGTCCACGTACACCGGGACATTTACCGCAGCGCAGATGCGTCCATAGTGATCAGCGTAGTCGCGCACATTGGATTGGCCGGTGTCGGGTTGACCCAGCAGAACGCCGACTGCGGCGTAGCCGCCCGCGACAACAACATCAAAACCCTGCGCCTCAATGATACGCGCAGACAATGCGTCATACGCGCCGGGCGCATAGACCATACCGGGCGCATTTATCAGTTCGCGAAAGCGTTTGCGTTTGCTCATTGCAGCGACCTCACAACGAGGATGCGTTGGCGTGCTGCGCCCACGGCGCTTCGCTCGCCATGCGCTTTTCCCACGCTTCGATCTCCGGGAGTTGCTTCAGCGTGAGCCCAATATCGTCCAGGCCTTCGAGAAGGCGAGTACGTTCTGCTTCGGAGATTTCAAAACGAATATGTAACCCGTCTGGTCCCTCGATGGTCCTTTCGACCAGATCTACGCTGAAAACCGGCGCGCCGTTGGCGCTTAGGACACTCAACTCCAGCCTGGCCGCGTCAGCTTCAGGCAGCGCAAGCGCAAGGACGCCATTTTGAAGACAGTTCTCGCGGTAAATGTCAGCAAAGCTGCGTGCAATGATGCAGGACACTCCAATTGCCTGAAAGACCCAGACCGCAGATTCGCGCGAACTGCCGCAACCAAAATTATGTCCGGTGACAAGGATCGCGCCGCGACGAAATTGAGGGCTGTTGAAGACAAAGCTTTCATCGATGCTACCATCATCCCGGCGGCGACGGTTCTTGAAAAGTGTCTCGGTGTAGTCTTCGTGCAGTTTCACACCGCCGCCGACAGGCGCGATCTGATCGGTGTTGACGTCGTTTTCGAGAAACGGAATTGCGACGCCTGCAGCTTTCGTGAACGCTTTCATGCCTGACCATCCGCGAGCTTGCGCACATCGACAATTCGCCCACTTACCGCGGCGGCGGCGGCAAGCGCCGGTCCGACCAGATGCGTGCGCGCGCCCCTGCCCTGACGATTCTCAAAATTACGATTCGTAGTTGAGAGTATCCGCTCGCCTGACTGGCCGCCGTCGCCATTGGCGCCCGCGCACATGGAGCATGCGGACTCGCCCCAAATGAAGCCAGCGTCCTTGAAAATGCTATCGAGGCCAATTGCCTCCGCCTCCCGCTTCACCTTGCCTGATCCGGGCGAGACCAGCGCCACAACACCTTCCGCTACTTTGCGTCCGCGCAGGATGGCGGCTGCTTCGCGCAAATCAGGCAGGCGAGCGTTTGTGCAGGAGCCGATGAACACGCGATGCACCGGAAGGCCTTCGATATGTTCGCCGCCCGCAAGCCCCATGTATGCAAGCGCGCGCTCCGCCAAGGCGCGCTTGTCGGCAGGCATTGATGATGGATCAGGTGTTCTACCATCCACGGGAATGACTTGAGCGGGGTCTGTACCCCAGGTTATCTGCGGCGCAAGGCCTTCGCAATTAACTGTCACGTCCTTGTCGAAGAACGCGTCGTCGTCACTTCTCAACGTGCGCCAATGAGTGAGCGCGCGCTCCCACATGGCGCCACCTGGCGCCCACGGGCGACCGGCCAACCATTGGAACGTCGTATCATCGGGCGCTACGAGACCGCTGCGCGAGCCCATTTCAATCGTCAGATTGCAGAGCGTGAGCCGCCCCTCGACGGACAACGCGCGGGCAGCTTCGCCTGCAAATTCGATGGCGTGTCCACGGCCGCCAGAGCTGCCTATTTGAGATAAAATATTCAGCGCCACATCCTTGGCGGACGCGTGCGCACCAAGTTTCCCGACAATGTTCACCCGCATCCGCTTGGGCTTGATGAGAGCGATGACCTGCGTGGCGAGAACATGCTCAAGCTCTGTTGTGCCGCAGCCAAACGCAAGAGCGCCGAGCCCTCCAACCGTGCAAGCGTGACTGTCTGGCACTGCATGGGTGGCGCCCGGAAGCACCATGCCAATCTCCGGCGCCACCACATGCGATATGCCATGCTCCGCGTCGTTGAGGTCGAACACGCGCACGCCGTTCTCGCGGCTGCCTTGGCGCATGGCGTCAATAAACGGCTTGCCTTCCGGATTCGTAAACTCGTCGCGGCCCGGCTTTGAAGCGGGCGTGTGATCGAGCGCCGAGAAGGTGAGATCCGGCCGGCGCACCTTGCGACCTGCCGCTTTCAGTTTCTTGAAGGCGTGCGGCGCATGGAGCTCATGAAGTACATGGCGGTCGATATAGACGAGTTCTCGTCCGTCGATCCTGCGACCGACGACATGCGCATCCCAGATTTTATCAAAAAGCGTTTCGCCCACGTTTCCTTGCCCAAGCGCGTTTTCGCGCCCCCGCTAGTTTTCATTCCCGCAATGATAGCGAATGCCGGACCAACGCGCCAGCTTCCGCCTCGCGGGACTTAGGCTGACTTCAGACTTTTCAAAAGACCGCGAAGCGCGGCTGCGGCGACCTTCGGATTTTCGATTTGCAGCATGTGACTCGTCTGCGCGACTGCGACGTAAGGCAGACCAAAGTCTTCTGCGGCGACACGCGAGACGCGGGCGGGATGGAGCGCGCGGGGCGCGTCTGCGTCAGCGCCAAGTATTGCCACGCGGTCCTTCATGGCGCCGAGAGCGGCGTAGGAGTTCGTTTGCCCATTCTGTTCATAAATTCGGGCTTCGTATTCGCCCGGACAGACAAGTTCAACGCCGCCTTCTGGATGAGCGCGAGTGACTGATTGCGCCATGTCGAGCGCCGCGCCTTCTACCCAATATCGGCCAATACCTGCTGCCAACAAAGCGGCGTAAGCCCGAACGGAATCGAAGCGTTTTTCGCGATTCCGCGCGTATTGCGCCAGCCGCTCGTCGGCGCTACGCACGAGCCCCTTTTCAGGATCAAGGCTCACCAACGGCGGATCGATGAGCACAACGCCATCCCAAACGTTGTGCGCTTGCCCAGCAAGCGTAGCCGCAATGGCGGAAACTGAATGAAAAACCCCAAACGTCTCGCGTGCGCCAAAAGCATCGCGACACGCTGAGGCCACGCTGACGTGATCGTTCGCCATTGCGCCAATGGTGTGCGCCTCTATGGGCGTGGCGCCGCTTGATCCATGATTGCGCAGGTCGAACAGAACGAGTTCAAAATCCGCAGCGAGCAACGTCCAGAAAACGCGATAACCGCCCATGGCAAAGCCATTGCCGTGGGAGAGAATGAGCCGGGGACGATCTGCAAGCCGAAGACGTTGCAGGCTCAGCGCTGCGCCGTCAAACGAGCGAACTGTCATGACGTCAGGGGATGGCATCAGGCCTCATCGAAAAGTCTGGGACTGCAGACTAGCCGAATTGTGGCGCCCGCCGCCAGCCCGCAGTCGCCCCTTTTGCAATCGATGATGGGGTGAGGCCGGCTCCAAATAGCAGTCGCGGTTCGAGGCTTTTGCGTTACAGCCTGCCTCGCCCGCCCGACCAGATCAGTGGATGTCGAATATGTGCGGTGAGGAGCTTCAATACCTTTTCACCGCTAACGGGCGATACCTTAAGGCATTTTTAGGAATCTGCCAATTCGTTTGCGCTGGCGGGAACCGCCAACGCGGAGACAAGTGAACCAAACAGGAATGCTGGAAATCCATTCTTGCGCATGGCGCTCGCCTCCGCATCAGGTGAGTCGGTGTATAATTTGTTTCGTGATCTCTTATTTGGCGAGCAAGCCCGCAGCCTCCACTGCTTCGCGATAAGTCGGTTTGTCAGCATTGATAATCGCGGCAAACTCTTTCGACGTATTGCCAACCGGCTCAATACCAAGAGCTTCAAGTCTGCTGCGGATCGTGGGGTCCTTGGTAGCCGCGGCCACTGATTGCTCGAGACGTGTGACGATCGCTTGAGGTGTCCCGGCCGGCACGAAGAACCCGTTCCACGACGATGTCTTGAAACCGGGGAGAATTGTGGCGACCGGCGGTACATCAGGTATCTGCGCAAGAGGCTTTTCCGAGGAAACGCCGAGCACGCGGATGCGTCCGCCCGAAATGTGTTGAAGAAGCTCGGAGGCGTTGCCGAAGTAGATGTCGGTCTCGTGGTTCAACAGCGCCTGCATGGCGGGCCCGCCGCCCTTGTAGGGGACGAAAACAAAATCGGCGCCTGCCCGCTTGCCGAATAAGGCGGCGGAAAGGTGACCAATGGACCCCTGCCCGGCGGACGCCACATTCAACTTGTCCTTGTGCCCCTTCGCGTAAGCGATCAACTCCGGTATCGTTTTCGCAGGCAAATTCGCGCGAACCCCGAGAATAAAGGGGCCCGTGCCGAAAATGCTGACCGGGATGAAGTCCTTCTCAGGATCGTAATTAACTTTTTGCATCAGCGGCAGAATGATGAGCTGACCGGCCGACGCAAAATACAATGTTGTACCGTCCGGATCAGACCGCGCAACCTGCGACGACGCAACGACGCCGCCCGCTGTCGGCCTGTTCTCGACGATAAAGTTTTGCCCCAGCGTGCGCGACAAGTAATCGGCCGAAAGGCGAGCCATCGTGTCCGTGTTGCCACCCGCAGGGAAAGGCACAACGATTGTGACCGGGCGCGTTGGCCATTGCTGCGCGCTTGCTGTCGCCACCATGCCAGCAAATCCTGCGACACAGGTTGCTGCGACGAAAAGTCGACGCGTCAGGGAAGTGCCTTTTTTGCTTCGCATAATCGTTGAAGTCATCCGTGTGTGCTCCAATAATCAAACCGTGCTAACCGCCATGCACCATTCATGCCGCGCTAACTCAATGCTCGTGAGGCTGAGGTCCGTCGAAGCCCTCGACAAGCACGAACTCTCCCGTACTTCCGCCCACGCGATGTTCACGTGCAGCCTGATATTCAGGCGAATTGAAGTAGGCCTTCGCTTGGTCGTAGCTTTCAAATTCAAGGATGACGTTGCGAGGACGGGCGACCCCGTCGAGCGCCTCATACTTGCCGCCGCGCGCGAGAATTCGGGCGCCATATTTCTTCATGGCGACAGACGCGGCCTGTGCGTAACGCATGTATGCGTCGTTATCGTCTACGGTGACACGCGCGATGATATAGCCCTTCGGCATGACTGCTCCTGATTTCTAACGAAAGTCTTCGTCCCCTCCGCGCTTACCGCGCGTTTTGCAGGCGTGAGTTTAGTTGCGATCTTGCCTTTGACAAGCGCCTTTCTTTGCCAGCCACAGGGGTTCCGCTCAGACGAAGTTAAGACTCTTGCGATGGCGGATGGGCTTTCCTTCGGTGACCTGTTCGACCGCCCGGATGACGCCATTCACGTCGATGCCGAACGAGGCGTAGAGGTCATCAAGCGACCCTGATTGACCGAATGTTTCAACCCCGAGCGTCGTGACGCGATGACCTTTCACCCCGCCAAGCCAAGCTAGAGCAGCGGGATGGCCATCATTAACGGTGACGAGGGCGCAATGGGGCGGCGCCGCTCCCAGCAAAAGCGCTGCGTGACTTTGCGTCTGCAGTGTTCGCGATCGCGACCATTGTGCAAACAACCTATCCGCCGAAGTGACTGCGAGAAGCCCGATATCGCGGCGATCCTCGCCGAGCAATCCTGCAGCTTCGATAGCTTCGGGCGCGACAGCTCCAGTATAGGCGATCACCACTTCGCAATTGGGGCCCGGTTCGCGCAGCCAGTACCCGCCGTTGATTATGGATTGGGCAAGCTCGGGGGTCATAACTCGTGGAATCTGCTCTAACGTACGGGTGGAAAGGCGCAGATAAACCGAGCCGCCAGCCTCGTCTGCCGGCCCGTACCCGCCAGGACGCTGCATGTGTTCAAAGCCCCACTTCATCATGACGGCAAGTTCGTCGACAAAGGCGGGCTCAAAGGAGGCGAGGCCCGGCTGGCCGATGCCGATCAGCGGGGTCGCAATCGACTGATGGGCGCCGCCCTCCGGGGCAAGCGTGACGCCCGAGGGCGTCGCCACGACCATGAAGCGCGCATCCTGGTAGCAAGCATAATTGAGAGCATCCAGGCCGCGCTGAATGAATGGATCATAAAGCGTGCCGATAGGAAGCAACCGCTCGCCATTGATGTCATGCGAGAGACCGAGCGCCGACAGCAGGAGGAACAGATTCATCTCGGCGATGCCAAGTTCGATGTGCTGGCCCGACGGCGAAAATTCCCAGGCGTAAGTGGAAGGAATCTTCTCATGCTTGAACAAATCGTCATGTCGGGCCTTGGCGAAAAGTCCGCGTCTATTGACCCATGCGCCAAGGTTGGTCGAAACGGTGACGTCGGGCGATGTCGTAACGATGCGTTGCGCAAGCGCGCCATCGGAGCGCGCAAGGTCATGCAAAATAAGTCCAAAGCCCTGCTGCGTGGACATGGATGCCGCGGCCGCATAACCAAGCCGTTCCGGCACTGGCACAAGCGGCGCCTTCAGTCGGCGCTCTGTCGCCTGCATGTAAGGCGTTTGCGCTAGAAAAGCGTCAATTTCCTTTGGCTCAAAACGCAGCCCCTCGTGCTTGTCCCATTCACAGCCCGGCGTGATGCTTTGCGCAATGCGTAATTCTTCCATTTGCGCCTTCGTCATCAGGCCCGCGTGGTTATCCTTGTGCCCCTGAAATGGCAGTCCCATACCCTTCACCGTATAGGCGATGAAGCACACGGGACGGTCGTGGTCGATCGCTTCGAAAGCGTCGATCAGCGCCTCTGCGTCGTGCCCGCCCAAATTGCTCATGAGCGCGTGCAATTGCTCATCCGTGCGGCGATCAAGCAAAGCCTTGAGGTCAGCATCAGAACTCAGCTCCGCCATGAGCTTGCGCCGGAAAGCGGCCCCGCCCTGGAAGCACAGCGCTGCATAAAGCTGGTTGGGGCAATGATCTATCCAGGAGCGCAAGGTCTCGCCGCCGGGTTCCGCAAAGGCGGCCTCCATCAAGCGACCGTATTTGAGGATGACGACGTCCCAACCAAAATTGCGAAACATCCGCTCGAACTTTTCCCATAAGCCCTCGCGCACAACACCATCCAGCGACTGACGATTGTAATCGACAATCCACCATAGGTTTCGAACGTCCTGTTTCCATCCATCTACAAGCGCTTCGTAAATGTTGCCTTCATCCATTTCGGCGTCGCCGACGATGGCGATATAGCGACCCTGTGGCCGTTCATTTCCCCAATTGTGCGCGCGCACATAGTCCTGCACCAGAGAGGAGAACAGCGTCTGCGCCACGCCCAACCCTACTGACCCCGTGGAGAAATCGACTGTTTCAATGTCCTTGGTTCGTGAGGGATAAGATTGCGCGCCGCCCATTGCGCGGAAAGCCTCAAGCTTCTCACGCGTCTGCAGCCCGAACAGATATTGGATTGCATGGAACGCCGGACTTGCATGCGGCTTCACGGCAATGCGGTCCTGAGCCCGCAGCACCCGGAAGTATAGGACGCTCAAAATTGTTGCGACGGATGCTGCCGAAGCTTGATGGCCGCCCACCTTAAGTCCATCCAAGCTCGGGCGCAGATGATTGGCGTTGTGGATCATCCAGGAAGAAAGCCAGAGCACCTTGCGCTCAAGCTCCTTCAGGATATCAATTTCACGATCGCGCATCGCTGTTTCTCCGCTAAAATATAACGGAGCCATTTTACGGGGGGCAATAGGGCGAAAAATTCCAATTTATTGCGCGCAGCTAGATATTTTTGGTAAGATCAGCCGTTACGCGCCATCTCCACGCCGGATTTTTCCAATTGAGCGACCTTGATGAAATTGACCGCAAACTGTTGACGCTGCTGCAGCAGGACAGTCGGCTCACTTTGCAGGAACTTGCGGAGCGCGTCGGCCTGTCGCCCTCTCCCTGCCACCGTCGCATCCGGTTGATGGAGGAGCGGGGGGTGATCGCCCGTTACTCTGCGACCGTGGACCAGCGCAAGGTTGGCCTCCCCGTTAGTGTGTTCATTTCAATCAAGCTGACACGGCAGAAAGAAGAAGACCTGCAGCGTTTCGCAAGTGCGGTCGCAAATTGGCCGGAAGTGTTGGAGTGCTACCTGATGACAGGGCGCCGCGATTATCTGTTGCGCGTGGTCGTTGCGGATCTGGCCGCTTATGAGCGTTTTTTGAAGCAGAGGCTGACGCGCCTTGATGGCATATCGTCAATCGAGTCGAGTTTTGCACTCGATCAAATCAAATACTCAACCGCCCTGCCCTTGTAAGGCGGCGTTCAGATCGCGATGATGGGCCATGACCAAACGCAAACTCAATCTCGTCACCGGCGCTTCAGGAAAAACAGCCCGCGCCTGTCTTGCGCATTTGATTAGAAAGGGCGCGCGCACACGGGCGCTTGTGCGCCGCGCAGAGGCAGCCGACGACTTGCGTGCAAAGGGCGTCTCGGAAGTTATTGTCGGTGACATGTTTGCACCAGACGTCATGAAGCAAGCGCTTGAAGGCGTGGAATCTGTTCTGCACATTTGTCCCCCAATGCATCCGCAGGAAGATGCACTGGCAATAGACATGATGGCGGCCTGCAAGACGGCAGGCGTCGGACGCTTCGTTCTCTGGTCCGTGCTTCATCCGCACATCAATGTGCCGCACCATCGGCGCAAGCAAAAGGCGGAAGCTGCGCTGATTGATTCAGGTTTGATGTTCACCATTTTGCAGCCAGGCCGCTACATGCAGCATCTTGAATCGATCTGGCCTCAGGTTTTCAACGCAGGAATACACGCTTTTCCCTTTTCGACATCGTCGCGCTTCAGCCTCGCGCATCTTGACGATCTCGCCCGCGCAGCGGCGGAAGTGATGACAAACACCGGTCACGAGAACGCGATCTACGAACTTGCAGGGCCGGAAGCTCTATCGTCTGAGGATTGCGCGCGTCAGATTTCCGAAATGCTTGACCGCCCCGTTCGCGCGCAAGCTGCACCGCTTGATGCGTTTCTGGCAAAAGCGCGCGCTGCGGGAATGCCGGACTGGCGCATCGAAACGTTCGACATCATGAACCGACATTATGACGGGCACGGATTGCAGGGAAACGGCAATGTGCTGGGCTGGCTGATTGGCCGGGCGCCAAAAACATTCCGGCAATATGTGAGCGAACTAGCGGCTAGATGACCGCTACGCCAGAGCGCGGAACCGCGCGATAACCTCATCCGCAGTCATCAGGTCTGCATACTTCTGCCGCATGTCGAAAAGATTGGCCTCGTGCGGGCCTGCCGCGCGATCACCCACACCGTCGGATACGACCACGGTGCGGAAATTGTAACTCATTGAATCGATCACGCTGGCGCGGACGCAGCCCGAGGTAGTCGCCCCTGTCACGACGACAGTGTCGATGCGCCGGCGAATAAGCCATGGCGCGAGATCCGTGCCGAAGAACGCCGATGGCTGGGTCTTACGCAGGGTGTATTCGCCCTGCAGGGGAACGAGTTCCTCAACAATCTGACTTGCGTGGCTTGTTTCCGTGAGCATAGCAAGCTTGGGCGCCTTCAGGCAAAAGACGCCTGCATCGGACCCATCCTGCGAATACACGACGCGCGTGAAGCAGATTGGAACGTGCTTCTGCCGCGCGGCGTCCAACAGGCGCCCAGTGTTTGCGATCGCTTCAGGAATGTTCCCGCCGCCGAACAGGTCGGGATCGTTGAATCCGTTGACGAAATCGACGATCAGCAATGCTGGCGCGAGACCGAAGCCCGAGCTCGCGCCAAAACCCTGCTTTGCGTAAACGTCAACTGTCATGCGCCCGCCTCAGCCGTTCCAGAGATGCGAAAACTCAGTCGCAACCACGTCCTCATATGCGACCTCGCCAGTGATGAGGCCCATGTTGCGCTGGAACTGCGCCATGCCCGTCACAAACTCCTTCGAAATGTTGGGCGTATAGAAAGGCAAGTCACGCTGCACAACATCAGCGATAAGCGCAGCTTCCTCGGCAGGAAAGAGCGCCTTTCCGACTTGAGCGGCCAACGACACGTCGGCGATCAGCGCTTTCTGCGTTTTGACAAGCGCGCGCAAGGCGGCGGCGACCGCGTCAGGATCGCGCTTGATGACTTCATCCGATGTGATCAGCGCGGGCTGCGTGTAGTTGATTGCGCCCGCAGGTCCATCACCGCGGCGCGCATCAATAATGATGTCGCCCCAGCCGTTTCGCACGGCAACTTCGGCGCCCATGCCGTTCGCCCAGAAGCCGTCGATAAGCCCTGCGCCGAGCGCCTTGGCGGCGGCAACACCAAAGTTCTTGTTCTCGCCCAGGAAAGCGCCAGGCACTGGACCAATCTTCACATCCTTGTCCGGGTCGATCCCGGACTCGACGAGAAGCCGCTTCAGTCCCAGATCAACGAGCGGCGCGGCGCCAATGCTGAGGCCCTTAATGGCGTTGATGTCGCCCTTCTTCGCTTTCAAATCCTTCTTCAGGACAAGAAACCAGTACATGTTTTGCGCCAGCGCGCCGAGTAATTTGCCGCCCTTCCACTCCGGGAAAGCGAACGGCACGCTGTGCGCGGAACCGCCAACAAAGTCGATGCCGCCGTCACGCAACACTTCCAGCGTCTTGTTGACGGGAAAGATCAGCTCCAATTGGACGTCGAGACCTTCCTGCTTGAAGAAACCCAGCTCGACCGCAGCCACCGCAGGGAAGTATGAATTCGAAATCATGTCCGGAATAGCGATCTTCATGGCTTGTTCCTTACGCTCTTGAGATAATATCAGGTGATGGATTGTGCGCGGCGAAAGCCTTCAATCATGGCGACGCGCAACAGATAGGCGTGAAGCTTGTCAGGGCTGGCGACAATGCCGCGCAATTCGTTGTAGAAATTCTCGCGCTCCACCGGGTCTTTTTGCTCGATGTTGCGTTTGTTCTCGATGGTTTGGCGTTGCAGGTATTCTTGCGCAACGGTGCGCCGTTGACGATCATAGAGATCAAGCAGTTCGTGGCTGGCGTCTTCGAGAATGATTTTCGAGAGCTTGTCGACGACATTGAAGGCGTCGTGCAGGCCAAAGTTCATGCCCATGCCGCCAAGCGGGTTGTTGATGTGCGCAGCGTCACCGGCAATCATAAGGCGACCATCGCGATACCGCGAAGCGACGCGTTGATGCACATCATATAAATTGCGATGATGCATCTCATAAGCTCCCTCCTTGCGGTTGAAGCCCTGAATGCGCGCTTGCACGGATGACTCTTCGAACAGCTCTTCCTGACTCGCCTCAGGCGGCGCCGGGAAGACTACGCGCCACATGCCTTTGCCATCGTTACCCGGCACTTTGAACAGGGCACACCATTCCTCGGGATCGGCGATGTAATTAGTGATCGCATAGCCGTGCTGGGCGAAGTCGTAACGCGTGCTCAGAACGAGAAAGCGTTCTGGATATGTGAAGCCGTCGAAATTGACTTTCATGGATTTACGGACTTGACTGCGGCCGCCGTCGCAGCCGACCATCCACGATCCGCGCCAGGTGCGTTCGCCCTCATCGGACTGCACCGTTGCGGTGACGCCGTCGGCGTCCTGCTCGACCTTGGTGACGCGATGGCGCATGTGCACATTGTGCTGCCCCATGGCCTTCAGCATGTCGCGCAGGATATAGCAGATCCTGTGTTGCTCCAGCATCAGACGGAATGGAAACTTCGTCTGATCGCCAAGCACGTTCAGGTTGAAGTCCGCAATTAGGCCCGCCTTGCGGTCTCGGTAGTGATAATTATTGACGATGAAGCCCTGCTCCATCATCGCGCTTGTCACGCCGCTCTCTTCGAAAAGCTCGAGCGTTGGCGGATGAATAGTGCCAGCACGCGGGTCGTCGAAAATTTTGTCGCCGCCTTCGAACAGGACGAAGGGAATTCCACGCCGCGCAAGCAACAGCGCAGTCGTGTAACCAATGGGGCCTGCGCCTGCGATCAGAACCGGATCGTTCGCCATGTTCCTTCAAACCTCAATGTTGTTCGAGCAGCCAGCCGCGGCCGAAGAACTTGTCGTTGACGCCCGTGGCGCGAAAAGCATGCCAGATTGTTGCGACGTTGATCGGGATGACCGGCTTGCCAAGTTGCTTTTCGAGTGTGGGGAAAATATCGAGCCCTGACAAATTTGTGCCCGCCTGCACGATGGCGTCGACGTCCTTGCCATCGAGCTCGCGCAGGATGGTGTCAATCACCTGTTGGGGCGGCGTATGGGCAATGGATGTTGCAGTATCGCATTTGAGACCCACTACGTTCGTGACCTCATATCCGGACTCTTCAAGAAAGCGGCGCACCTGTTCATCGCCAACTGGCTGATAAGGCGTGAGCGCAGCAACACGCTTGGCGCCAAAGGCGTCCAGTGCAGCTTTCAAGGCGGCGGCGCCGCTTGTGATGCCCATATGGGGACCGATCTGCTCCCGCAGGCGCTCCTCGAACTCAACATTGCCCGCAAGACCGCCCCAGAACGTCTCCGCCGACATGCCCATCATGATGTACGTGGGCTCACACGTCATCACATCACGCATCGCGTCAGGGATCGTTTTGCGGATCTCGTCGATGAAAGCGAGGAACATGTTGTCGGATGACAAATCTGGCTGGCTCACGAAGAATCGCGCGAAGTGCCATGTAACGCCCGGCGCCATGATCTGCTGGCAATCGTATTCCACACCGATGTTGGTGGATGGAATGATGACGCCGATGCGTCCCCGCTTTCCAATCCACGGCTCCTGCGGCTTTAGAATTTTCATGAGCTGGCCCCGATCAATCAGGCTGGATCGAAGTAGTGGACTTCGAGAAGGATGCAACCTGTCTCGGACTTGAACGGCCCGTGAAAGGCGCCGGGCGGACGGCAGGCATAAGTGAACGGCTTGAAGGATTCGCCGCCCTCGCCTTTCTCGTCGTTGCCAACCGTAAGGTCGCCGGTGACGAGAAACACTTCTTCCCAATAGGTGTGCACGAAGGGCGCTGTCGTGTAGACGCCGGGGTCAAACTTGAGAAGCCGCGTGCGGCTGCCTTTGCGGGCATCTTCATCAAGCGCGCCAGAGAGAATTTTCTGCTTGATGCCTTCCGGGTAACCGGCAGGAACCTCCCAGCCAACGCTCATGTCGAGTGACTTGAATTCATCGTGCAATTTGTTGATGGCCATTGTTGGCTCCTCACACCGTCAGGCGGTGACATCGTCGAGGGTGATGGATTCCGCGCGGCGCTGCATGGTGATCATCGCGCCGCGGCGCAGAAAATCGCGGGCGCGCTCTGGATCGGCAGCGGTCTTGCGAAGATTGTCAAGGTTCTTGGCGCGCTCGTCGGGCTCTTTTGCTTCCAGTCGCTTTTTGTTCGCGATGGACTGTTCCTGCACGAATTCGATGCAGACCGTGCGCCGCTGCATTGAATACAAATCAAGCATGCTGTCGGGCGCATTGTCCATCAGCACATGCGCCAGCTTTTCTGACACGTTTGCAGCATCCTGCAATCCGCCGTTCAGGCCCATTCCACCGATGGAATTGTTCACGTGCGCAGAATCTCCTGCGAGCAGGATACGGCCCTGACGGAATGTCGCGGCGACGCGCTGGTGCGTTGTGTACAGGTTCCGATGCACTATGTCGTAGGGTTCGGTTTTAGGAAAAAAGCGCTGTAAGCGGGCGTGGACAACATCGTCCTGCAGCAAGCTTTCTTCCGAAACTTCGGCATTGGCGGGGAAGACCGTTCGCCACAGGCCCGGCGGACCGTCTGCGGCGACCTTGAAGCAATTGCACCATTCTTCGGGGTCAGCAAAATAGCTGCGATAGCAATATCCCAGCTCCTTCTCAAAATCGAACGGCGTGGTGAGGACAAGAAAACGCTCTGGCCAGGTGAAGCCCTCGAAGGGAATTCCCGCCTGCTTGCGCACAGTGCTGCGGCCCCCGTCTGCGCCGATCAAGTATGACCCGCGGAAAGCTTTTACGCCCTCGGGCGTCATAACTTGCGCGGTGACTGAATCTGCGTCCTGCTCAATCGTCTGCAACGAATGACTCATCATCACCCGCACATTTGGCATCGCGCGCAAACGCTGCATGAGGATCTTCGAGGTCTTGAATTGCTCGCACTGGATGACAAAAGGATACGGCGTTTCATCAGCAAGCAGCGCGTGATCGAACTCTGCGACAAGCTGCCCGGTCGGCCTATCCCAAAACTGGAAAATGGGCGCGACAAGTCCGGCTGTCATCATGTCGTCGACAAGTCCGGCTTTGCCAAGCACTTCAAGCGTTGCGGGATGGGTCGTCGCGGCGCGAGGATCGTCCATGATCTGCGCGCCCGCCTCGAACAGCGTTACCTCGACGCCGGCGCGGCCGAGCAACAGGGCGCAAAACAGGCCGACAGGCCCGCCGCCCGAAATCAGAACAGAACGATCTTTCTGCATCAGGGCAACTCCGGATACGCGGTCAGGCGTTTTGTCTGAGATGATTTTGAAAGGACTCAATATGCGAACGCATTGCCGCCTCGGCTGCGTCTGGATCATGGCGGGCGATAGCATCGCAAATCGCAACGTGCTCCTCGTGAACGAGCCTGTTGCGACCGGGTGAATTCAACGAGACAAACCACACGCGCAAAGAGCGGTCATGCAGTTTGGACAGAATGTCCGCAAGCACGCCATTGCGCGACGCGCGTGCGATCAGGCCATGAAAATCGCGGTCAAGCCGCATAAGGTTTTCCGTGGCGCCCTCCGCGAGCGCCGTTTCAGCCTGCACGAGAGTTTCACGAAGGCGGACAATCTCATCAGATTGCGCGCGCTGCGCGGCCAGTCTTACGCCGAGCGCCTCGTTCGCGCTTCTGGCCTCGACGATCTGCATAATCTCGTCAAAGCTCATCGGTTTGACGATGGCGCCCTTGCGGGGAATGACGTCAACGAGGCCCTCAACGCACAAACGGTCGATAGCCTGATGAACCGGCGTGCGGCCAAAGCCCGTCATCGCGCATACGGCCGCTTCGTTGATGTATTCACCGGGTTTCAGGACGCACGTAATGATGCGCGCCTTGATAGCGTCGTATGCCAGGTCGCGAAGCGCCCTGGGGGGATTGGCGCCAGGCCCTTCGAGGGGTGACCGGGCACTCTCGGTCACGAAACGACCGGTAATTCTTCGACAGAATAAGCGAAGGAGATTCGACGGCCCATGCGTGCGTCGTCGAGCTCGCCCTCAAACCGCGATGAGGGGCGAATGCCGCCAATCGCTGCGAACGTGCCGCAGAACATCACAACGCCTTCCGGAAGACCCTCAGCGTTAAAGCCCGCGATGAGATCACGCGGTGCAATCATGCCGGACACTTTGCCAGACTGATAGGCGACACGGTCGCCGTTTTCATCGATGAAGGAGCGCATCGCGATCTCATCCCAATGCGCCTCGACATCGCGGAACCGCCAGAAGATCGGCGAGATCGGCTTTTCGCACATCTGCTTTGAGACAGTGACGTCATAGGCTTCGGCTTGCCGGTCCGTGTGATCGGAGCCAACGCCCACCCATAACTCGCCGTCCCACTGGGCAAGCACGAACTCCACTTCGCCGCTCGACGCTGAGCCAGAGACCTGAATGACGGGCTCCGTCGTAACGCGGGTAGCCGCGACGCGGTAATAGACCGGTGTCGACGAGGGTCGTTTGACGCCCAGCTCTTCCAACTCGACGATGTGCCTCTCGACCGCCGCCCTGTCCCTGCCGGTCCAGCCAGCAATGATGAGGCGCTCGATCGACACGCGCGCGGCGCGCTCGCCATCAGCCGAAACCAGTTTCACGTCGAGAAAGTTTGACATCACGCCTCCGAAGCTTGTGAAATATCACAGGGGCTCCAATGTGACAAGCTTCATCCGGCGGACGCCACGCAGCGAAACCACCCCGAAGTTCTATGCAGCGAGCGCGGCAACTTCTGCGCCTATGCCCATGGATGCCGTGAGACCGGGCGAATCGATGCCGAAAAGGTCGATGAGGCGACAGGCGCCGGAATTGGTCACATCGATCCTGAAATCGATTTCGTTTGTCTTCCCCGTGCTGATCTTCGCACGGATGCCGACCCAGCCGGGCGCGAGGTCGCCATCACGCAGGTTCGGCCAGAAGGCGCGTATCTTCTCGTAGAACGGCGCGATACGGGCTTCGTCAAACGTGTAATCAATCTCGTCGATCCATTGTGAGTCCGGCCCGAAGCGCAATTGCCCACCAAGGTCGAGGCTGCAGTGCACGCCGTGCGGCTCCGGATAAATGAGGTGCGAGAACGGAGACGCGCGCCGCAGCACGCAGTAAGCGCCTTTCGACAACAGACGCGGCGGCAGCGCGTCGTGCGCACGATTGGCGATGGACGCAGCAACATGGGGCGCGTTCAGGCCCGCAGCGTTCACCAGCAACCGGCACGCGATCTGCGTTTCGTCCTTGTCTGCAAGCGATAAATGGATTCGACCAGCCTCGATCTTTCCTGATCGAACGGGCGATGCAAACGCGATGGCGCCGCGCGCATCGCGCAGATCGCCTTCGAGCGCATCCATGTAAGCGTGAACGTCAATGATGCCGGATGTGGGAGACCATAATGCGCCGCCGCACATCAGCTCCGGCTCCATACGCTGCGCCTCGTGGGCAGAGATGAGATGCAAATCGTCGAGCCCCAGCTGGGCCGCCCGTTGCTGTATTTTTTTGAGACCGTCGACGCCCTCTTCGCCTGAGTTAACGTCCGCCGTAATGAGCTTGCCGATCATCCTGTGCGGGATGTTGCGCTCCGCGCAATAGCGGTAAAGTCGCTTTTTGCCGTCAGCGCAGAGCCTGCTCTTGTGGCTGCCCGGCACATAACTGATTCCAGCATGAATTACGCTCGTGTTGCGGGAGCTTGCATGCACACCCTTGTGCGCCTCGGCTTCGAACACGATGACCTCGCGCCCGCGCAGCGCCAACTCCCGGGCAATGGCGAGGCCTACGACGCCCGCCCCCACGACGATAGATTCGACCTCGTACATGAGTTTCCCCGGCCATTTTGGCCGCGTCGCAAGCGGTAGTCCCGCTTCATGTCGGCGACGCGCGTGCAATCATCGACTCTTGTCGAAGCAACGTCAAAGGACCTTTGGGGGAGTTGCCGACGCGCCGGAATATGGTTTGGAGGATCAACGCGCGATCTGCCGCCCGCGTGACGGAAATTGTGGAAATCGCTGGAAAGCGCCGTTCGCGGCTGTTGTGCGGCGGAATGGGTGCGTCAGCAATAGCGATCCTAGAGCAGAATCACGGTTGCGAAAACGGTCTGAAGCGCAGAAGCTTTTATCCCCGCCACTGAAGCAAAGCTGGCCGGATTAGTTTGCGCAAAAGCCGGCAACCAAGCAACTGACCGTAGTCGCTCGCTTCGCTGCCGGGCTGTCTTGGAGTGGCAAATGCCGTTAGACGGCAGTTAGGCTTCCGGCGGAGGTCTTACCCGACCGCTGGTCACGCTCTTCCTGGTATTCGACCTTTTGGCCTTCATTCAGGGTGCGCAACCCCGCCCGTTCGACGGCGCTGATATGGACGAATACGTCCTTCCCACCATCGTCAGGTTGGATGAAGCCGTAGCCCTTCTCACCGTTGAACCACTTAACTGTTCCGCTTGGCATAATGTCCTACCTCTGTTTCGCGGCGCATAATTGCAGAATTTGCTGCTGATGCCTAGTGCCGCGTGTGATTGGATTGGAATATCTATAAAAAAAGGCTTCGGAGCAACGTTTTCCCACAGGGAAGTTCGACGCCAAGCGCGCCAAAAAACACTGTTGCAATTCCACCCTGCCAGACGTCGCCGATACCTGCCCGGCTGTAATCTATTCCAACACGGCGCCGGGCCGTTCGAGAATCTCGACGGCCAGAATCGTTGGTAGATGGCGCGCGACCTCCTGCCAGCTGTCGCCCTCGTCCAGGCTTGCAAACAACGAACCGCTGTTTGTGCCGAAATAGACTCCGACCGGGGCCCGGGTATCATTAGCCATGCCCTGCCGGAGGACTGTGAAAAAGCAGGATTCCTGAGGCAACCCCGCACGCAGATCGCGCCATGTCTTGCCCCCGTCACGCGACCGCCAGACTGCCGCTGCGGCGTTCGGCGGGAACCGCCCCGCCATGTCACCATTGAGAGGCACAGCCCAAACGGTATTTGAGTCGCGCGGATGTGCGGCAATCGGAAAACCAAACGTTGAAGGCAGACCCTCAGAAATATCTTGCCAGCTGCGCGCGCCATCAATTGAACGCCAGACGCCATAATGATTTTGCTGATAAAGGACGTCATCGCTTCCGGGCGCGCGGACGATGTTGTGCACGCAAAGCCCGACGTCGCCTCCCTGCGGCGCTGCGGGATGGGCGTTGGGCTGGCTCGCTTCCTCGTTTGACAGGCGGTTCCGCTGCGCCCAAGTTGCGCCGCCGTCTTCTGTCGCGAACACGCCCGCGGCGGAGATTCCAATCCAGAGTTTTTGTGGATCAGATGGATCCGCCACAATCGAGTGCAACACCAAGCCCGCCGCCCCAGGGTTCCAGTCGGCTGCTGAGGGATGATTGGTCAGGCCTTCAACCTTGGCCCACGTTACTCCGTTATCCTTGCTGCGCAGCAACTTTGCAGGCTTGGCGCCAGCATAGAGATCGCCATGCGCGCGACAGAGGGACCATATCTGGGAAAAGCTGTTTTCGAACGGAAGCGAAGCGCCGCCCCACCTAATCATCTTTGCAAAAACGGGATCTTTGGAGGCCCAATCATCCATCTTTCCGGTGGTGAGACGTGTAAGCTTCCAGTTTGCCCCGCCGTCTTCCGAGCGCCAGACCCCGGCGCCATGCCAGTCACCGCCGCCACCCGCCCAGATCAAGCCTGTCTCGGCATCACCGACGACATGGTTGATTGGCCACCCTTCGCAATGCGGGCCCGTCACTTTCCAACCGCTTCGCTCGCACCCACCCTCAATGACAAAAGCGCCTTTGGTGGTGCCAACGAGGATCGAAACCGCGATTGACGTCATGACATTCGCCTCCGGAAATCCGAGGATATCACGAACTAGAAAGCAGAATAATTGATAACAGGACCTATTGTGCTTCGCGATCAGCGACAGGGCCCGACGCCGCCATCTCGGCCTGGCTGCCTCTTGGCGAAGCGATTACGCAAGTTTTTGCCGCGAGATGAATTTTGAGTACTGCGCGGAAGTGGCGAAACTTCGACGTTGTGCGAACAGGGGGCTTCCGGCGTGCGCAGCAAACGCCGGAAGCGAATACTTCTAAATTACGCCTGTTGCGTCATCCATGCGGAGGGGCGCCTCAAACGACGTTTCTAGAGCTAGGCCAGGTAAAAAGATGCTAAGCGGGACCGGGGGTCAAGTCTTGCGCCCGGACGAATCAACCAGACCCGAGCCCTTTTCATTACTCTGCTTATATGTAGATCCGGTTCCTTTGGACTTCTTGTCCGCCTTAGGCTTCTTCACTTCCTTGTTGCTCTTCTGCTGACCCTTAGCCATGTACATTAGCTCCCTAGCGTCAAAGCGGCAGAGGCTCCGACCGCGAAGCATTGACGGCGCGAGTGTAAGGTAAAGTCCGCGTTAGAGCGAGCTTATAGGAAAGTTCGGTGCGAAATGTCGCCGAACTTTCGCTGCAAAGGGGCGACACAGACAATGCAAGCGTCAAGCGAAGCAAGCCGCCAGCCGAAAATTGTTAGGCCCCAAACAGGTCAGGCGCGTCGTCTTAGCTTGTCGCAGTAATGATCCCAGGCTTTCCCTTGGGAACGCGGCTTCAGAATCTGACGCGTGATCGTCTCACTCTGTTCTTGTGTGAGAGGGTGAGGTTTACCCATCTGGCACGCAATAGAGTACAGGCGACACGCTTCTTCCAGGTACAGCGTCAGGAGAAGCGCCTCTCGCAGATCCTGCCCCACTGCAATCATTCCATGGCCTTGTTGCAACATCGCTCGCGCGTCGCCCAGACATTGCGCCAGGCGTCGGGCTTCCTCCTTGTTGCCGGTCTGACCAGGCCGATCATAATTTGGGAGGTTTCCAAAAAACGGAGCGCCGTAGTGGTGGATCGGCTGAAATTCCTGCAAGAGCGTGCCAAACGCCACTGTATAAGTTGGATGAACGTGAACGATTGCGCCAACATCCGGCCTCGCCTCATAGATAGCGTTGTGCGCCTTCCACGGGCCGTCGTAGGCGGAAATTTCGTTTACCAGCAGGCCGTCTTCCGTGACGAGTGAAGGTGAGGTGACCGGCATCGTCAGCATGTTTCCGCCAGCTAGCCGACAGCTCACATTGAAGGCGGCTTCCGAGACGCCCTCGTTCAGGAGGATTCGGCAGGTCAGGACGAACGTCTTCGCCAGATCCGGGCTGTACGAGAGTGCAGGTTCACTGATTTGGACATTCATCTCACATTATCCCCACGTTGCTCGCCACACCGGCTGATCCGCCTCGGCTGATTTCGATTTGTCTTGCGCATTGCTCAAGCAGAAAGCCAATGACTTTTCGAGTTGAATCGTCCGCTGCCTGCCGCTCCTCCGGGGATCGCCCGGCATTTTGTTGAAAAGCGTGTCCGACATCTTCGTAAGTCTCGAAGCGATGTTGAATGTCCGCCCGCGATAATTCCTGGCCTATTTTTTCTGAGTCGGCAGGCGAAGGATTCTTGTCCTTGCCGCCAAAGAATCCCAGAACCGGGCATTTGATGTTCTGCAGCCGCATGAACGGAGTTGTCGATCCACCCCAGGCGTCGAACATTTCACCACCGTAGAAAGTCACGACGCCTGTAAAGTCATATACGCTTGCTCCCAGCAGCGCATTTCGACCGCCCATGCAGTGCCCCATGATGAAACGTGGCTTATCCGCCGACGCTGATTTTTCCACAATCGACAGTACCGCGCCGATGTCCTCAATAACGCCGTCGTCTGTTAGCAAGCGCTTACGATCCCTGATCGGAATTTCACTCGGGGCGCGATGGGTGACATCGGGAACGAAAACGACGAACCCGTTTTCTGAAAGCTCATGCGCGATGCGCTGCGGGAAGCCATCCATTCCGCTACGTGGAAACATGAGAATAATGACGGCTTTGATCACCTCACTGGGATTTGGACTGAAGACATGTACGCCCATGACACTGTCGCCCACTGGCGCTTGGATCACTTTCTGCAAGGCGACTTATTCCTTTAGCGCGTTGCGAAGACGAGATTTGACATGCTCCGGTGCGGTGTAAGCGTCGTGTATAATTTTTGTCATTGCTTCCCAAGACACCGGGTTCACGTCAAGACTCTGCTTCTGCAATTCGGAGATAAAATCTGGATCCTTCATGGTGCGGGCAAATCCTTCGCGAAGAGCCGCGAGCATTGCCGGGGTCGTCTGCGGGGGTGCTGCGTAAGGATAGCCAATATCCTCCGCTGCGAAAAACAATTCCATCATGCGCCTGTCTTCGCTATTGCGCGCGAACTCCAGGGCTAGCGGCACGTCCGGCAATTCAGGATGCTTAGACAAACCGGTCTGATAAAGCAGGTTAATTTTCTTATCCATTATCCAGCTGGTATTTCGGCCCTTGAGGCCTCCCCAGGCGGTGGCCGCCCGACCTTCAATCTCTCCGCGCTCAATCGCGAGGTCGACGTCGCCGCCGCTCTTGTAACCCATCACTATCTTGAATTTGAAATTAGCAGCTTCCTCCATCATTTTGGGAACCGTGGTCGTCGTTCCGCCCGACGATCCAACGATCAGCTGTGTGTGCAGAAGATCCTTTGCGGTTTTGACGGGCGATGTGTGCCATGAAATAGCAACGCCCGTAATGCGGTCCGGCGCGCCAATCCAATTTAGCTCAAGCGGGTTGAACTTCAACTTGGTTGAGCGCCCTGTGTACAATTCCTCGAACACAGCCGCCCGATTCAAAGCGCCAATGAAACTGCCATCGCGCCGCGCTGTATGGTTCAGCTGATTGGCTAACGTAAGGCTTCCCGCACCGGGAATGTTTTGCACGACAACTGCGGGATTTCCGGGGATATACTTGCCGATGAACCGCGCCAATACGCGGGCGTTCCCATCATGCGAACCGCCAACGCCTGTCCCTACAGCCACCGTAAGATTGTTCTTACTATAGAAGGCCTCGACGGCATCAGCCAAAGCGCCAGTTGAACAGAGCGCGAGAATGACAACCGCGGAGCCTGTCAGTCGGCGGGCGGCTTTTACAGAGCGTCTGCGTTGCTTGAAGCTCGAAATCATTCTGCACCTCGTTATCCATGGTCATCTCGGCCTTAATGTCCCGCTCTGAATTTTTGCTTTGGCTATCAAGGATCAACCGGGCGATGCTTTGGCGGAACCTTCACCTTGTCCGGATGCTCAAACACATAATTATTGTCACCCACCAGCTCGTCCTTGGGGCTGAACCTGGGTTTTGCCGCCGCTTCGGCGCGCGCGCCGAGCAAAATCATGTACTCTGTGCCGGTATTATCCAGCTGATAGAGGTGCTCCTTGGGGATGATCATCATCTTGCCGGGCCCGACCGCCTGCTTTGATCCATCAGGGAAGTGAAACGTGCACTCACCCTGGACACAGTAAAAAAACTGATCGGCAGTGTGCTTGTGCATAGGGCCCTTGGTCCCGGGCCAATCGCCGTGGATCCATGTATGAAAATGATCCGTTCCAAAGAGCACCTTCTTGGAATGGCCCAAGTCAAGCTCTTCTTCCTTCACCAAATCGATGAATTTTACCGCCATCCGTCGTCTCCTCACGCTATCTTTTCTTCAGGCTCACACGGGTGGCGGCGGTCGTCAAGTATGGCAATCACCGCGTTTAATTTGAAGCCGCGAATTTATCGCCATTGAGGCTCTGATCAACGGGATCTGACCCGGGTATGATTCCGTGATTTTTGAGGGGATCGCGCTAGCGTGATTGCGAGTTAATATTCCTGCAAGGCAGCGATATATTGCTTCCGGCCTCACGTGGAAGCTAAAGTACGAAGTAAATTTTCCGGCCAAGAACGCGCCGCATACGGCTCATCAAGGCCAAGTCTATATTCACGCAATTCAACGGCGTTAGCCAACTCAGGTCGCCTTTCTGGCTTCCAAGCTGGTGAGAAAGCGCCTACCATTTACTCCGTTTCAACGTTCAACCGGCAAAATCCGGCTGTGAGAATTTTAATGAAAAAACTGTCAAGGGAGGGAAGCCATGCATTCCCGTTATGTCATACTTGCCGCGATTGCCGCCATGATATCCGCTAGTCCCGCCCATGCTGACGGGCTGAGGAAAGTCGGCGAAATCGCCATACCGGGTGAGACGATCACCGACATCGGGATCATGGCGATCGACCAAGCTTCCGGCCTTGGCTATTTGGCCGACAAAACCAACAAAGGCGTCGTAGTCTTCGACACCAAGACTGACACATTTGTCACCCGAATTCCGGGCTTCGTTGGACGAATGAAAGACGGCGATGCGTCCGGGCCAAATGGTGTCGTCGTCGTGAAGGACGGCGCCGAGGTATGGGTGAGCGATGGCGACAGCACCATCAAGGTGATTGATATCAAGACCAATACGGTCACGCGCACGCTCAGCACTGGGGGGAAGAAACGCGCGAACGGGATGACGCTCGGCGGAAACATCAACACCGTCATCGTCGCAAATTCAAACGACGCCCCGCCCTACCTTAGTTTCATCTCGACCGAGGCGGGCAACAAAATCCTGGGCAAAGTAATGATTCCAGAATCCGCCGAAAATCTGGAGCGTTCAGCTTATCACGCGCCGAGCGGGATGTTTTACACCGCGATCCCGGTTTCAAACGCCGATGAGACCAAAGGGCTGCTGGCGCAAACCGATCCCAAGAGCGGAAAGATGGTCAACCTGCACGTACTCCCCTGCCATCCGCACAGCCTCTCGATCGTTTCGGACACCACTATCTTTCTGGGTTGCAGCAGCGCTCATGGACCGAACAAAAAGCCGGGCGGCGATCTGGCGATCTTCGATATCCCCTCGGCCAAAGTCGTTGGCTCCCTGAAGAATTACGGCGGCAATGGCGGCTCGACTGCAAATCTGGGAGTTGGCCAGTATTACCACTCAACTTCAGGCGGCATCCTGATGGTCGTCGACATCAAGACACAGCAGGGCCAGCAGCAGATCAAGACGTCGCGTGGGGCGCGGTCGGCAGCGGTGCATCAGTCGACCGGCAGGCTGTATGTCGCGGTAACCGATAAGGCTCAGCCCTGCCGTGGGTGCATTGCGATTTACGCGCGGAACTAGAAAGTCTCGGGCGCGCTATGGCCTAATGTCAGGGTGCGCCGCGCCACCGGCGGCGTGCGGACATCAGCAATTTATGGGGAAGAAGAGGCGCGGTGGGCGCATTTGCGTTATTGCTAGCGGCCGGTCTCTCAAAGGGCTAACGCACCCGTCGCAGGAAAGAGCTTCCACCATCCGCTATGTTATTGAGGAATAACTGGGCATGATGTTCGAGAGCATCGTTTGAAGATCAGCCTGCCTGAAGGGCTTAGTCATGCGTGGGACATCCGGGGAAAGGCCATCAACGCCCGCGTATCCTGAGACGATCAGCACGGCGGTGCTTGACCAGCGATCTCTGATCAGCGCCGCGAGCTCGGCCCCGTTCATCCCCGGCATCAAGTGATCCGTGACCACCAAGTCAAACGCGTTGCCGCTCTGGAGCAGCTCAACCGCCATCTCTGCGGATGCTGCCTCGCTTGTGTCGAAACCCAGGTCCGTTAACATGTCGGCTGTGGTCATGCGTACGATGTCCTCGTCGTCGACGACGAGAGCCGTTCCCACTCGCGGCTTGGCAACGCTAACGTCAGTGGGAATTTCGCTACGAGCGGCCTCGGTGCTAACGGGAACCCAGAGGTCCACCTTGGTGCCGGAGCCAGGCATACTCCAGAGTTCCAAAGCTCCCCCAAGTTGCAACGCCAAACCGTGCACCATGGAGAGGCCGAGGCCTGTTCCCTTGCCAATTCCTTTGGTGGAGTAGAAGGGCTCTACTGCGCGCGACAGTGTTTTCTCGTCCATCCCTACGCCGGTATCGGCGACCGAGAGCCGGATATAGTGGCCGGCCTTGAGCTTTCCGAGGGCGCCTTCAATCTCCTCCAACCGGGCAGTGATAGTTATTCTGCCGCCGCGCGGCATCGCGTCACGCGCGTTCACACTCAAGTTCAGGATCGCCATCTCCAGCTGGTTGGGATCAGCTTTTGCTGGCGGGAGATCGGGCGGCACGTCAACTACCATCTCAATCTGTGGGCCTGACGAGCTGGACACAAGTTCCGCCATCCCTGTAATCAAGCTTGGAATATCGACTGCCGCCGTTTGGAGTGGTTGTCGGCGCGCAAACGCCAAAAGCCGCTGCACCAGTGTCTTGGCTCGATCGGCCGACTGGATCGCCCCCTCAATCAGCCGTTGTTCCCGCTCGCCTCCAACTTTGCGGCGCTTGAGTAGATCGAGACTGCCAACGATGGGGCTCAGGAGATTGTTGAAGTCATGCGCTACGCCTCCGGTCAGCTGCCCCATCGCTTCTAACTTCTGAGACTGTCGCAGAGCTTCTTGCGCCAAGTCCAGCTCTGCCTGTCGCTGCTTCTCCGCGGTGATGTCTCGCCCATAAGCAAAGACATATTCGCCTTCGGTCGAACTGTGCCACGAGATCCACCTCGGCGTTCCATCCTGGTGCCGATATCTGTTTTCAAAGTTTGTGAGCTCGACGCTCGACGAAGCGCTCTCGACAGCTTGGGCCGTCTGATCAACGTCGTCCGGCCACACAAATTGGCGGAAATGTCGCCCTATCATTTCGTCCGGCGAATAGCCGAGCATCTGCTGCCAAGCTGGATTAATTGCCCGGAAAATACCGTCGGCTCCCAAGATTGCGAGGAGATCTCGCGAGTTGCGCCAGACCCGGTCGCGATCCGCCGTGCGTTCAGCCACCTGCCGCTCGAGATCGCGATTAAGGTTTGCCAGCGCTGCCGCAGCAACTTTCTGATCTTCGATGTCAGTATTCGTCCCCACCCACCGCTCGGTGCGGCTTCCGTTGACGGTAATTTTGACGGCTCGCGCCAAGTGCCAGCGGTAGGCGCCATCGGCCCGCCGCACCCTGAATTCAGCTTCATAGAAGTCTGCGTGCTTAACGGCCGAAGACCAGCTCCCAATAACGGCAGCGCGGTCTTCAGGGTGAACAAGCTCGGACCAGCCGTGGCCGCGCAATGCTTCAGCGCCCATTCCGCTATATTCATAAACTCGGTCATTGAACCAATCGAGCACTCCGTCCGAAGGCGCCGTCCAAACATGATTAGGCATTGCCTGAGCGAAGGCCCGGAACTGTCCTTCGCTTTCCCGTAAAGCGGCTTCCGCCTGATGTTCGACGGTCCGATCCCTGAACATTTTCAAAAAACCGCCGCCTTCAAGCGACATCATCAACCCCGAGCCCCAAAAGCGCGATCCGTCTTTCCGCTGGTGCCACCGCTCATCCACAAACCGCCCGCTCTCGCTCGCTTGGTTCATTTCGTGGTCAGGTATGCTGGCAGCTTTGTCCTCCTCGGTGAAAAAGATCGATGTCGGGCTCCCTATCGCCTCTTGCTCCTTAAAGCCGGTAAGCCGTTCTGCTCCGCGATTCCAGCTTTTGATAACACCCCAGCTGTCCACCTTGATGATCGCGAAGTCGTCGGCGCCTTCGACAATCTGGCGGTAGTTCTCCTCGCTGGCCCGAAGCCCCGCCTGCGCCTCGACCTGCTCAGTGACGTCGTGCCCTTCGCAAAAAATGCCCGTCACCCGGCCAGCGTCGTCGGTGATGGGCTCGTAAATGAAATCCAGAACGCGCTGCTCAAGAGGAGCGCCAGGGCTGTTTTGCAGCTCTGCCTTGACCTGGTGAGCTACGTGTCTCCGCCCTGTCGCGTAGACTTGGTCGAGCCACTCGAAAAAACCTTGGCCCTCAAGTTCGGGAAACACTTCTCTCACTGTCCGCCCGACGAAGTTGCGCCTGCCGAATAAGCGCGAATAAGCTTCATTCACAAACTCGAAGACATGGTCCGGACCCGCGAGAATGGTTATGAACCCCGGCGCTTGCGCAAACAGCTTACGCTGCCGTTCGCTCGCCGCCGCCAACCGCCGCTCTGTCATGATCTGCTGGGTCGTTTCCGTGCAGGGACAGAAGAAGCCCTCTATCTCCCCGCTGTCTCCGCGCACCGGCGTATAGGAGAACGCGAAATGGGTCTCTTCAGGATATCCGTGACGCTCCATGACGAGCGCGATGTCGTCCATGTGCACAGGGGCGCCACTGAGGGTCTGTTGAACAATGGGCTGGAGATCACTTGCGATCTCAGACCACACCTCCAAGAATGGCCGGCCCATGGCGGCGGGATGTTTTTCGCCAAGGATCTGTGAATAACCGTCGTTGTACAGCAGAATGAGGTCGGGCCCCCACGCGATGAACATCGGTTGCTTCGCACTGAGCATGAGTTCGACAAGGGTGCGAAGGGAGTGTGGCCAGCCCTCGGGCGCACCGAGCGCCGCGCCTGAGTGGCAATGCTGTCGAAGGAGGTCTCCAGATTTCCCGCCGCCCAACAAGAATCTTTGCATGGATCACTTTCGTTCTGTCGGAAGCGAGGGTCCGCGGGGCGGCAATCGCTAGCGTTTGCTAACGCCCTGGGCGCCTGATTGGCGCCGCCAGGCATCGCCTTTCCTCACCGACGCCACGTGGGCCGGCGAACTCATCATGACAGTGAGAATAGCTGAGCCGCCTCGGCTCGTTAACCCCGATTGGCGGCGGCTCCCCAAGATCCACGTCGCCTTCGACGGCGGGGCCTCGAATTTTGATGATCGTCGATCGTGCGGGAAATCGGACCGAGATGCTGCGCGATCACGTTGCGTCTTTGTTATGAGTTTGACCGCACGGTGGTGTGACATTTTTGAACATCCAACCGGGCTCATTCAAGATGATATCAGCTCCACGCTCGTTCCGAGGCGGCGCGATTGCCTTGGCTCTAGCCGGCTTCAGCCTCAGCGCCTTTGCACGTGGTCTGGAGGGACCATCCGGCGATGTCTTTTACACTCCTCCTCCTTCACTCGCCCCAGCCGACCCAGGTACGTTGATTTGGATGCGTCCACTCACCACCTCGGCGGCGTTACCAAGCGCCGCTCGAAACATCCTTGTTCTCTACCACTCGCGGGGCCTTAATGGCGAAGATGTTGCTGTCTCGGGTGCGATCTCGGTCCCCCGTGGCGCGCCGCCTGCTGGCGGATGGCCAGTCATCACCTGGACACACGGCACCACTGGCCTCGTAGCGGCTTGCGCGCCGTCAAGAGACACGCCAAAAGGGCCGGAACATGTTTCCCTTTCGCAAAAACAGGCGCTGCTAGATACCTACGTCAAACGGGGCTATGCGGTCGTCGCCACAGATTATCAGGGCCTTGGTGGACCGGGGTTACATCCATTCTTGCAAGGCGTCATAGCCGGCCATAACGCGATTGATATTATTCGTGCGGCGCGACAAGCCGATCAGGTTATTGGGACGCGCTATGTTGTCATGGGCCATTCGCAAGGCGGACATGCAAATCTCTTCGCAGCCGCTCTCGGGCCGAAATACGCCCCCGAGTTGAATCTTCTCGGCAACGTGGCCTTCGCGCCCGCTTCGCACATCGATGAAACTCTCACGAGCATGCTACTGGCCACCAGTCCTTCGCTCCGGCTGGGCTATTCAATGTACGTGCTTCAGTCTTTTGCGTCGAACCACCCGACCATTAATCTGAGCCGCCTTCTGAGCCAAAGCGCAATGGAAAACCTGCCACTGACACAAGAGCAATGTGTCACAGCCACGCTTTCGTCAGGCTATTGGGCGACCGCCGTGCCGCAGCAACAATTTCTGAAAGACCCTGAACTGAGTGGCGTCCTGAAGGTCGCCGTGTCCAATGATCCTGGGGCGCTGCAAATTGAGGCGCCAACCTTTATCGCGCAGGGCAGTGCTGACGAGACTGTTCTTCCGTCATGGACAGACGATGTCGCGCAGCGGCTATGCGAGAATGGAACGCCCATCGAATACGCTGTTTATGCGGGGGCTGATCACGAAACAGTGGTGGATCAAGCCGCCGCCAAGGCGCAACGCTGGATAGACGCTCGATTTGCTGGGCAAGAGGCAATCAATAGCTGCTGGCAGCTGCCGCGAGCGAGACAATAACCCAAGGCTTGATCCGTCAAAACGCATATTTCGCACTTCCGGCTGTCACGCTTCAGGCGGACGTATACGCTTAGTTCTTCCGGGCGTCGCGCGCTCATCTTTGGACGACATCATTTCTAGGTACTTCCTTCCGACCCTGGAACCCAAGAGCGGCTGTTCCTGCGCCGAAACAGGGCAAGCGCCAGAGAGTGCCCCCGTTTTCAAGGGCAATCAGTATGCGTTTTCCGATTTTGCCAGCGCAAGAGGCGTTATCGCGAGGATGTAGATGTCGAAAATGATCGACCAATTCTCAATGTAGTATAAATCGCATTCGACGCGGCGCTGGATCTTTTCCTGAGTGTCGGTTACACCGCGCCAGCCATTGACTTGAGCCCAGCCGGTGATGCCGGGGCGGACCCGATGACGGGCGAAATATCCGTCGACCACTTCTTCGTATTGCCGACTGTCCGCCTTCCCTTGAGGCACATGGGGCCGTGGCCCGACAAGCGAAAGGTTGCCCTTGAAAACGACGTTGATGAGTTGCGGCAATTCATCAATTGACGTCTTGCGAATGAAGCGGCCGACGCGCGTCACGCGCGGGTCGCCCTTCGTCACCTGCTTGCTTGCGCCGTGGTCAAGCGCGTCGACATACATCGAGCGAAACTTGTAGACTTCGACCACCTCGTTGTTGAAGCCATAGCGGCGCTGCTTGAAGAAGATTGGCCCTTTCGAGTCGAGCCTGATCGCGATGGCGGTGAACAGGAAAATTGGCGAGAGGCTAACAAGCGCAATGGCGCCGACGACTCGGTCAAAGATCATTTTCACGACCACGGCCCAGTCGGCGAGCGGCTTGTCGAAGACGTCTATGACCGGCACGCCGCCGATGTAGGAATAGGTGCGAGGACGGAAGCGCAACTGGTTTGTGTGTGACGCAAGGCGGATGTCGACGGGAAGCACCCACAGCTTACGAAGCATCTGCAGGATGCGGTGTTCGGCCGAGATCGGCAGCGTGAAGATGATGAGATCAAGGCGCACGTTGCGCGCGAATTCAACAAGGTCGTCGACATTCCCCAAGTTTGGGAATCCTGCCAGCACATCGGGCGAGCGTTCGTCCTGGCGGTCGTCGAAAACGCCGTAGATTCGCAGATCGGAATCGGGTTGGCGAGTGACTTCGCGCAGGAATTTTTCGCCGGATGCGCCGCCGCCGACAATCACCGCGCGTCGCTCGATCAACCCTGCCCGCGTAAGGCGTTTCATCAGCACAAATGCCGCCGCCCGCGTGATTGCAAAAACGACAAGCCCGCCGATAAATAATGAGGCAAGCCAGACGCGGGAGAAAACGTCGTCTGCCTTGAACAAGACGTCCAGGACCAGAACGATCAGGACGACGGACGCCCAGGAACCCGCAGCCCGAATGCCTTGTTGCAGCGGATTTCGCAACGCCATGATTGAATAGCTGCGCACGCCTTGCAACAAGGAGGCCGCAAGCAAGACAATCAATGCTGTTGCGCTGGCGTAGCGCAGCGCCTCCTCGTTCGGGTCAACGTAAATGTAATAAATGCCCATGCTGACCATGAAGAGGAGCATCATCTCCACGATGCAAACAAATCCCGCGATGACCGCGCCTGAATAGGGCCCTCGATCTGAATGCGCGCGCATGATGTTCGCGATCTCGGCCAGTTGCGCCTTGTTGCCGGCGGTGTTGGCAGGCGAAGCCGCCGTCTTGGTCTCGCTGATAAGCCGGAGATCTTCCGCGCTGAAGGCGCTCATTGTGTACATCCTCTCACGTCGACTTCGCCGCTGCAGCTGGCCTCAACGGCCTTCGTGCATGCGGTGAGAATGGATGGGGTCATCGTTGAAACGGTGAAATGCTCGTGTACGAAATCGACCAGGGCTTGTGTGCGCCGGTGAGTTTCAACCGGCTCCATGGCCTTCAACTTTTTCATCGCATTTACCGGCGCTTCCGGATCGCCAGGGGCGATCCGATCATCCGCGGATGAGCCCATGATATGGATAACGCCGACGCGCGTCGCGACCATGGGCAATTGCGCAGCGAAGTTTCAACCATAACATAGGGAAGCGATTCGGCGCTAGAGCGAACGACAATCGCGCGCTGCTCACTTGTGTATTGGCTGCCGACAGCTGCGACGTAGAGCCAGCCCTCTGCCGTTCAGACGTAGGTGAAGTCGGCAATCCACTATGCGGTGTGACGGACGACTCGCACGTAAATAGAGTGCTCTTTTTCAAATCACTCTTGCTCAAGCCGGGGCGTTAACCTAGTTACCCGCAAACATTGGCATGGGGAAAACGCATGAGCCCAAACGAACCTTCCGGCCGTGAAGCACGCGGCCCTGAGCAAGATCCACGGTCTCCCACGGAGGTGCGGCAAGGCAGGATCGTAAAGGGCGGAGTCATGGTGAGGACAATCGTCGTGTCACTTGCCCTCCTCGTAGTATGTTTCATTGCAATCATTCTAATTTTTTGATGGGGATGCACCGCGCGCCGGCGGAAGTTCCTGTTACTCAGATAGCTCCGGCCTATGACGCACAGCTCAAGCGTGGCTGGCGCGTCGAGAACGAGCGGAGCCATAACATCGGCAGAATTGACGAAAATCTGATCGATCGCAGCGGTCGCGTCGAAGCTGTAGTGATCGGCGACTTTGTTTGGCAAATGGCAGATGGACGGTGAAGCATGCGTAGGCTGGACAGGGTACATGCGTCGTGGATCTCGGTGCATTGATTTCTGGCTGTGACGCGTGCATCGCAGCCTAACCCAACGCTTAGGTTTCCCGGAAGCACACCGAAACCGCCGATGAAGCTGACCACGCCGGTGCATGGTGGATACTGCTCGAAGCATCAGGTTACAAAATAGGATACCTCTGCCGTAACCCACCACAGTGGCAGGCTCGAGGTTGATGAAGTCGCCGTTCACCTTATGGCGAAGCCGAGGGCGAGGCCGACTGTCAGTAACGCCGTAAGCACGGCCAACCAAAACGCACGATCTACGCGCATTGCCTTGCCTCCTCCTCGCAACTCACACCAGCTCGAAGATTTCCGCGCGTATGCTGTCGGCGCGAACTCCCAGACGCAGCAGCGCCTCACGAGCCGCTTTCGTCATTGGCGGAGGCCCGCACAGGAAAAACACCAAGCCGCTTTTGTCGTCTACTAGATGCCGCGCCAAGATATCCCCATCCAGGAAGCCGCTTTCGCCCTCCCATCCCTCAGGCGGCTCCTTTACGACGTGGATTACGCGCAGGTCGAGCCGAGATGCGAGATCATCAAGCTCCTCGCCATAGATCACATCTTCCAAACTGTTGTTGCCGTAGAAGAGCCAGAGCGGTCGCCGGTCCCCGCGTGCAGCCAGACTGCGCAACATGCTGATCGCCGGCGTCACCCCAATTCCGCCGACGATGAAAGCGTATCCAGCAGCATGCGGAAAGCTGTCCACGCTAAACACGCCATAAGGCCCGTCGAGATAAGCAGTTTCGCCAGGCGCGATGTCGCGCAACCGGCTTGTGAAATCCCCTAGCGCCTTAATGCCGAAGCAAAGCCGTGGCAGGGCCTCCGGCGCAGAGGCGATTGAAAATGGGTGCTCGCGTAAAAGAAAGGGGTTAGCCCCAATGGTAAGCCATGCGAACTGTCCCGCCTTGAAGGTGGGCATGCCCTCGTGCCCGTCAGGTTCAAGAACGAGCGTGATCGCACCGGCGGCTTCCGGCCGCACCTCCTGCACACGGTAGGGCGTCTGCATCTGTCGCCAGGGCTTGAACAGACGCACCCACAAGATCAGACACAGCCATGATAAGGTGACGACAAGCCAAAGGGCGGCCTTCGTGGGGGTGGAGGTGTAATTGCCGACGCCCAGGATGTGGGCAACTGCGGCGCCGAAACCCAGCGTGGCGAAGGCCACATGGGCGTAACGCCACAGTCCGTATTCAAGCTTAAGAGCCTTGCGCCACTGGGAGGTGACCACCGCAAGCGCAAACATCGTGAGCGAGACGCGGCCGGAAGTAAGCTCCCAACGGGCTTCGAGCGGGTTCAGGGCGCCCAACGCCTCATGGTGGAAGAGCCACAAGATTGAAAAATGGGCTGCCACAAGCCCCATGCCGACCCATGCGAGGTAACGGTGGAAGACGTAGATGACGTCGATCCCGAACGGACTTGTCAGGCGTGGGAACCGGGCAGTGAGGGCAAATTGCATGCCGATCACAGCCAATCCGGCGAAGCCCAGTCCCATCGAGAAGTCCCACCAGAATCCGACCGCCGGCGGCATCTCGCCTAAGAGCAGAAGGACCAGTGGGAGACTCACAAGCGCAAGATAGGCGGCCACCCAAGCCAGTTCGCGCCCGCCGCTCCAAACCCCCAATGGGTGACGAACCACGGTGGCCAGTCCGTTTTGCTGCTTTTCCTTCGTGCGGTCATTCATCGTGCAAACAATCCATCCAAGCGGCTCTCAAAAGTATCTGTCGCATCGAGTACTCCGCAAGCAACAACACCTAGCCCGTAAAGGTTGCGGTCAAACGAGTTCACGCGGTTGGCGGCGTCTCGAGCGGGCCGCAGTCCGCTGACGAATGAGCCGCGGCTATGCCAGTGAAATATCCCTGACCAACTTCGCAATTCTTTGCTTCCGTGCCTTGGAACACCGGCGCTGCAGCGACCCTCCTACGCAAATCCGCACGTATCGTCGCCAATGTCGGTGGATCCGCGGATCAGCTAAAGCAGTACGGTTATAACTGCGCCGGACAGCTTGAATTTTCAGCTCGGCCGTCAAGCAACAGCAGGACTCATATAGCGTGAGGCCTTTGACCTTCTTGTGCTTCAAGCAAAGTTGCAGGCGTCGACAAATTCACCGAGTTGGCCGCGTAGCTCATGCTTGCCCAGTGCAGCCTATTCATAAGTATCAATCAAGTTTTGTGCTACATAAGCTTTCGCTGCGGGTTGCGCGCATGAATCCCAGTGAAGGTTGCAACAGTGCGAGATGGAAAGTCGGTGGCGAGCATGCACGTCGATTCACCGAATCTGTTTTTAGCCATGTTCATCACAACCGCGATGGGCGCCGCCCTGCTTTTTTGGAGCTGGTGGCGTAACCGATCCGACAAAACGCTACTATTCGCTGGTGGCGCATTGGCGCTAGTGGGCGTCTCGGTGCTGATGTTATCAGCGCGCGGTCGCTGGCCGTCGTTCCTGACGGTCGACATCGCCCACGCCGCCGCCCTCATCGCGCTTGCCTTCGTGTGGGCGTCCGCCCGCGTGTTCAACGGCAAATCGCCATCCCTATTGGTCCTGTCGGCGGGCCCTGTCCTCTGGCTGCTTGCCTGCCAGGTCATGCCCCTGCGTGACTCGTTTCCAATGGCCACGGTCGTCTCCTCTCTGCTCGTGGTGGTCTATAGCCTGCTTGCCGCCCGTGAATTCTGGGCCCGCGATGGACTTGCGAGCCGCGGCGCGTTGAGTGCGACGCTTCTGGTGCATGCAGTCGTGTCCAGCCTGCGGATTCCCGTCGCCGTCTCCCAGATCGTTTCTGACGCAACGGTAGAAGCCTACGCGAGCACGACGTTTGTGTTCTTCATGATCGAAGCCATCGCGTTCGTGCAGGCTCTCGTCTTTTTGCTCGTGTCCTTGACCAAGGAGCGGCTGGAAGTTCAACTTCGCTGGACAGCAACCATCGATCCCCTGAGCGGGCTCCCCAATAGACGAGCGCTGCTAGACCGCGGGGCGGAAGCGCTGGCGCAGGGCTTGCGAGGCCAGCAACCTACCGCCGTCATCGTCTTCGATCTTGACCGCTTCAAGGACATCAACGATTCGTACGGCCACGCAATGGGGGATCGCGTTATCCACCTGTTCGCCGAGGTCGCCCGCGCCAATCTTCGCCTCGGCGATCATGTGGGGCGCATCGGAGGCGAGGAGTTCGCGGCGGTGTTGCCGCGCGCCGACGAAGAAGCGGCGGGGATTGCCATCCAGCGGGTCATCGACATTTTTGCCCAAAGATCGACCGAGATTTTCCCATTGCGTTGCACCGTCTCGGCCGGCATTGCAGCCTCGCAAGCGAGTACAGAATCCCTCGAATATCTGCTCGCTGCCGCCGACACCGCCCTCTACTTCGCTAAGCGCCGCGGCGGAAATCGATGGGAGGCCGCCTCGACGGCGCCCGGCCATACCTTAAGTGTCGATGTCCCCCTGATCTGGGAACAGCAATGAGTGATCTGCCGCGGGTATTTATCGCAGAGCAGGAAGCGCTGCTGCAATTGCAGCTTGAGCGCATGCTTAGCTGACAGTTGGTCGACCAGCATTCCAGTCATGTTTTTGACTGCGAACGCCGGCGAGCCATCCAGTAGAAACCGAGATCAAGCGGCGACTACGCCGGGAAGACGAGCTCGGCCTTTGCCCCATCGCTTCCCATGTATTGAATGCGCCCATTAAGCTGCGCAGCTAGACCCTGAATGATCTTGAAGCCGAGCCGAGTGCTCTTGTTCGGATCAAAGCCGCCCGGAAGTCCTTTACCGTTATCGGCAATTATGAGCGAATAGGCTTCGGCGTTATCAAGGCGCTTGAGGGTTACGGAAACAGTGCCCTTCTGTTCGCCTTCAAATGCATGCTTGAGTGAGTTCGTGATCAACTCTGTCGCAATCAAGGACAGAGTAACGAGCTTTGACGCCTCGAACGAGACCTCCTGTGCATCCACCATACAGACGATGTTCTTGGCCCCTGTTGCGTCCAGCAGATCACTACAGAGTTCTTGAAAGTAGACGGGCGCAGGAATGTTCTGCGCGGCGGGATCATACAGTCGCCGATGGATTTTCGACATCATCATGATGCGCGAATGCGCTTCATCTAGAGCGGCATGGGCAAGCTCGGGGTTGGCGGCGACCGCCCGCTTCTGCAGGGAAAGCAGGCTCGCCACCAACATCATGTTGTTGGCGACACGATGCTGAAGCTCCTTGAACATAAAGCTAAGTCGCTCGTTCAAATCTCCGGTCAGTCGACGTTCTTCCGAAAGCCCGGCCATTGAGCGGACGAGAAAATGAATGAGTGCAATATCGATGGTCACGATGAAGGCATAAAAACCAAGGGCGAGCAGCGCCGGTTGGTCAATCCCGAACGAGCTATAGGGCGGCAGGAACCAGTACCAGGCGGCGAACCCGCCCGCGACAGCGCAAGCTATACCGGGGCCTAAGCCCCCGATAAACGCTGTCAGGATTACGGCGGGAAAGAAAGTTAGAAACGGAAACCCTGGCGGTAAAGCGTCGCCCATCCAAAATCTTGTGAGCAACGCCAGACCAAAGGCGCACGCAGCAAAGGCGTAGCCAAACTGAACCCGTTGACGAATTGGGTCGATGAATTGCAGAAGGGCCATGCAAGCTCGACCTTTAGGTTTTGGAGAGTTGGCGTCTGCTAGCACGATGGAATGCTATGTGGCTATGGCAACGTCGAAGAATTCCAGGCTCACGCCCAACCACTGCGAAACCTCAGCTACCGGATATCGTAATCGTGGCGCAGCGACCAGACATGCAAATGCCGCTGAGGCGGTTTGCGATGCAAGATATGGTCGATTTCTGTAAACCGATCATAAGTTGTCAACGATCTTTAAGGTATGGAGATAAAACCAATTTGGCTTTTGCATCGGTCCCTTGAAAGGTGACCTTCGTCATGCAGAAAAATTTCCTCAATTGGAACTGATCATGAAACCTTGGGGAAAACACACGCTGGCTGCGGCCTTTTTCGTTTCCGGTCTAGCGACTGGATTGGCGTTAAGCAGCAACGCGTTGAAACCGCTTATCGTAGACAATGTCCTCAGCGGGGCAGTGATTGCCAGTAAATGGCTTGAGTCGTCCTATTTACGCAACGATACGGCTCCGTCCGCTGGACAAGGGTCTCTAAATCTTACTCCGGAGCCGGCATACAACAAGAGCGCCATCTTCGCCTGGGGGCTGGGCGGCGCTTTCTTTCTCATCTGGATAATCCGTCGCCGCAAGCGGATGGCCATCAAGGATGTCGAACGAACGAACGCTTTGGGCGTCGATGGCGCAAGAATGGATTCTCTCACGGCACAAATGCCTAGTGCTGCGCCGATCGAAGTACCACGGTCTCTAATTCAGAACCCATTCTCCAATGAGATAGAAGGCTTCGATTTCGAAACGCGCGTCCAATGGGCGATTTCGGGCTCGCTGCG
>JAUXWZ010000069.1 GCA_030684835.1 Beijerinckiaceae bacterium | reverse complement strand
CGCAGCGAGCCCGAAATCGCCCATTGGACGCGCGTTTCGAAATCGAAGCCTTCTATCTCATTGGAGAATGGGTTCTGAATTAGAGACCGTGGTACTTCGATCGGCGCAGCACTAGGCATTTGTGCCGTGAGAGAATCCATTTTTGCGCCATCGACGCCCAAAGCGTTCGTTCGATCGACATCCTTGATGGCCATCCGCTTGCGGCGACGGATTATCCAGATGAGAAAGAAAGCGCCGCCCAGCCCCCAGGCGAAGATGGCGCCTTTGTTGTATGCCGGCTCCGGAGTGAGATTTAGAGACCCTTGTCCAGCGGACGGAGCCGTATCGTTGCGTAGATAAGACGACTCAAGCCATTTACTGGCAATCACTGCCCCGCTGAGGACATTGTCTACGATAAGCGGTTTCAACGCGTTGCTGCTTAACGCCAATCCAGTCGCTAGACCAGAAACGAAAAAGGCCGCAGCCAGCGTGTGTTTTCCCCAAGGTTTCATGATCAGTTCCAATTGAGGAAATTTTCTGCA
Source organism: Beijerinckiaceae bacterium (assembly GCA_030684835.1). GTDB lineage: Bacteria > Pseudomonadota > Alphaproteobacteria > Rhizobiales > Beijerinckiaceae > Terripilifer. The sequence goes on along the minus strand of JAUXWZ010000069.1, from coordinate 10,879 downwards.
TGACGAAGGTCACCTTCCAAGGGACCGATGCAAAAGCCAAATTGCTCGCTTCTCCATACTTTGAAATTCGTTGACGACTTGTGTCGGTTTTGCGCGGCTGACCAAATCTTCGTCGATCGGACTGAAGTAGGAGCTTGCTTGCTCTTCAAAGGACTTCCAAATAGCTACGCAGAAAAGGGCGCGCGTCGATCGAGCTGAGAGCGCGGCATGAAATTTGGCGAGCGGATAAGCGAGTCGCGAACGAAATGGAACTGACGTTCGAGCGGCTCGCGCAGCAGACTGACTCATCCAGGAGCCACATTGGACCCTCGAAAAATAAGAATGCGGTGCGACCGTCTGCCGAGAAGCTGTCCGTGATCACCCGCGCGCTCGGGTTACCGAATTACCTATTCGGCGCTTGGCAAATTCACGCCGGCCGAGTTTGCCATATTACCGCGGTCCGGCCTACCAGGTATGGCGCCCTCGAGGCGGGCCGCCTCGCCGACAGCAGGCATCGGCGGTGATTTGCACGCGCAGGCCGGACGAACCAGATCGGCCTTGAAGCGGGCGGTGAAAGCCGGGTGATCAAGCCGCACGCGCCTTGCTGAAGCGTCCTTCTGAATCAATCGGCTTGCTTGGTCGGCAGGGACTGCTTGCGAGAAGAAGTTGCCCTGCACAAATTCGCAACCAATTCCTCGCAGGTAGGCCAACTGATCCGCCGTTTCGACGCCTTCGACAACGAGCATCTTGCCGAGACGTTTCGCGAGGGAGATTACGCATTCGACGATTGCAGCGTCGGATGCGGAGGTGAGGACATCGCGGACGAAAGAGCGATCTATCTTGATAACGTCAATCGGGTAATTTCGAAGATGAACCAGGGACGCGTATCCGGTGCCGAAATCATCCACGGCGATGCGCACGCCCTGCGACTGGACGGACAAAAGCTTCTCGTGGCTCGAGTTCTCTCCGTCGTCCAGTAGGACTCCTTCGGTGATCTCGATTTCTATGGACTCCGGAGGAAGGTTGCGGGAGGCGATCTCGCGCAAAAGCGTCTCGGCGAAATCTGGCTGGTTCAGCTGCGCCCGACCGATGTTTATCGACAAAGACCCATAGTCCAAACCCGCGTTACGCCATCGGGCGGCCTGTCCGATCGCCTCATTGAGCACCCACCGCCCAATTCGGCGGGAGAGCGCGGGATCGTCCATCGCGGACATAAATTCGCCCGGCCCAACCATCCGGCCGCCAGCCGTGCGATGACGCAGAAGGGCTTCGAAGCCAACCAAACCGCCATCCGCCAAGCGCACCTTCGGCTGATAGAAGAGCGTCAACTCCGAATTCGCCAGCGCGGCCTCTATCGTGGCTATTTTCTTGAGGCGGTGGTTTGCTTTGTCACGAAGTTCCTGCTTGAAAAAACCGAAGGTGTTCTTTCTCGCAGATTTTGCAGCATAGAGCGCTAAATCGGCGTCAGTGAAAATAGATGCAGCGTCGGAGTCGTGCGGACCAGTCCCACACTGCGCGATACCGATTGAGACTCCTAGGACGAACGACTCGCTTCCGGAATGGATTGGCGATCTGAATGCCTCTATGATTTCCTGGGCCAGCCTCTTGCAACGCGCGTGCTTGACCTGTTGGTCTAACAGGACCGCGAATTCGTCGCCGCCGATCCGGGCGATCAGTTGCGCTCGGGCGCAAACAGACGTCAGGCGTCTCGCCAGCTGTTGAAGACAAACGTCGCCCTGAGCGTGACCATACCGGTCGTTAATGAGCTTGAAGCCGTCCAGATCCAGCAACATCAATGTTCCGCTCGGGCGCGGAGCTTTGGCCAGTGCGTCAAGCAACTGGCGGAACATGGTTCTGTTAGCGAGCCCTGTAAGGAGGTCGTATTCAGCTAAGTATCGGGTCTGCTCGGCCAGCAACCGTTCCGCCGTGATGTCCTGCTTCAATCCAAAGAGGCGCGTTGGCGCGCCGTCCTCGCGTTCGACTGTGGCAGTGATGCGAATCCACTTTTTGTTGCCTTTGACCGTAAGTATGGGCACCTCGAGCGTGAAGCCTTCGCCTTGCTGAAGCGCACGGCTGCGGACCCTCTCCAATTCAACGCGGGAAGTGGGTGGATAGAAGCGAAGTGTTTCAGCGCGATCCAATCTTGAACCACGAGGTAAGTCAAAGATGTCATAAACAACGTCGGTCCAGGTGAGTTGCTCTCCATCGAGATTGCACTCCCAGACGCCGATCTTGGCCGCCTCGGATGAGCGCTCGAACAATTTTGTCATACGCGCGTGGGCAGATAGCTCGGGCGGAAGATCGCAGCGAGCAAAAAAGCCTGGTTTGTCTGCCGCGCCTCGCCCCCGCTGGGTCCCCGCAGAGGCATCTTTCAAGGCGTGGCCTAATCCCATCGATGAAATCCAATCATTTTGCACGTGCTCGCCTGTGCGACCGCGCTTTCTTCCACAATCTTTGCGGCTGTGTGCTTTAGGTTCCGTTAATCCGATGGTAATGACCTGCGTCCCTGAATTCCAGCCGCTGATAAATTTGGTCAAATTTTTCGGTGAAGCGCTCCCCATCTTTGGACCACTGGAAGTCAAAATTTCCGGACCTTTTGCACTGAGCCATTCTTTGGACCGCCGGAGGCTGGAGTTTTCCGGCTATTATCGCGGCGACTGGCTGGCTGCGTCACCGGGATTCTGCAAGGCAATCGGTGGTTTGTACCCGATCGCGCTGTGTGGACGAACCTCGTTGTAGTCTCTACGCCAATCCTCCAACTTTTGGCGGGCGTCGAAAACTGCAGCATCTTCGAATTGTGTTGCGATGAACGCCAAACCGCTTTGCGGCCTCCCGGCGGCTCAGCCCATCCACCATCACGGCGCGTCGTATCCCGGCATAGAGTTCCACTGTCAACATCCTTCCAGCCCCTCCATGCCAGTCAAAGGCATCGAGACGGACTAACAGGACCGGTACATATGTGCACGACCCCGCTTGGCAAGCGCTTTTTGACGGCTGACTTGATTTGGCGATTGCTGACATATGTCCGGCCAGTTTTCGCGAGCTAATGCTTGCTTGGCCATGATGATTTCCGCCAATCTGGTTCCAATCACTTTGACGTGCTTGATGAACCCCGGTTCAAGGTCTGGCAGCGCGCCAGCAAACTCGATCCCTACGCCGACACGCTGTCGCATATGATCCGACTGGAGGCCGGTAAATCCCGCAAGCAGAAGCGGACGGTCAGGCAGTTGTACGCGGATCTGGTCGCCCTTGGCTACGAAGGTTCCTACAATCGTGTGGCGGCGTTCGCGCGCGAGTGGAAGGCCGCCCGGCAGCGCGAGCAGCAGAGCAGCAGCCGCGGCGCCTACGGGCCGCTGGCGTTTCAGCCGGGCGAGGCGTTCCAGTTTGACTGGTCAGAGGACTGGGCGATCATCGGGGGCGAGAGGACCAAACTGCAGGTCGCCCACTTCAAGCTCTCCTACAGCCGCGCATTCGTGCTGCGCGCCTACGACCCGGCCTGAAAAGCCGCGTTCTCCCGCACCCCTCACCGGAAATCCCGCCAAGTCGCAAAACGAAAAAACCCCGCCAAAAATGACGGGGTTTGTCAGTGTTCTGAGCCCGCCGAGGGGCGGGCCTACAGAGCGGGCTAAGGGGCAGGGTTGTAGGTTTGGCTATTCGATCGTCACCTTCGTTCGGATTTGCCGACTGCGCTGAGGCAACGAACGCGGCTCGGCGCGCGACGATCACCGCCAATTCGCGTTTGCACCTAGTGGTCTAAAGTGGCGTTCACGATGTATCGAATGCCATCTGGTTGAGGATGCAGCTCGGCCTGCCCACCGAGGTCTCCCTTTGCCATTGCCTGGACGAGGCGTGTCCCGAAACCCGCTTTCAGGGGCTCACGCAGCGGGCAGCCTACCTCCGACCAGATGAGGGTGAGTTGAGTCGGTGTCGGGTTCGACCACTCGACCCTGATGGACCCGTGAGGAACAGACAACGCGCCGTATTTCGCTGCGTTCGTTGTCAGCTCATGGAAAATCATCGCGAATGCGATCGCGGCCTTTGGGGCAAGGGCGACCGCAGGACCGGCCGTGCTGAGTTGCTCAGGCATTCCAATGTGCGGGGACACAATCGTGTCGACGACCTCATCGAGGCTCGCTGTTTTCCATCCGCCACGCACGAGCAAGTCGTATCCACCCGCCATAGCTGACAGCCGCGCCTCGTAGGACGTCAGAAACTGCTCGAGTGACGCGCTGTTTCGTCCCGTCTGTCTGGCAATGCCCATAACGACGGTGAGCATGTTTTTGACGCGGTGATCCATTTCGTGGAGTAGCAATTTCTGGTGCTCCTCGACCTGGGTGCGTCGGGCAACTTCATTTCTAAGACTCTCCTCCGACCGCTTCCGCTCGAGAACGCGTCCGACCTGTTCGGCAACGGACTGGACGAATTTGATTGTTCCCTCATCGGGAGTGGCGGGCGTCTTGGTGAAGAACTCGGCCACGGCGACTAGCTCGCCCGAGACGAATAGGGGAAACGCAAATGCGGAGCGAATGCCATTCCGGTGCGCTGCCGCCAGCCGAGGAAAACGCGCTTCATCTCCCACGTCTTCGATCCAGACCGGGGTCGCTTTGGCCCAGGCGTCTCCCGGCAGCCCCTCTCCACGAGCGAACGCATAGCTGCCTGTAGCGACCTGGAACTCCTCGAAGGCCTCCTCCGCCGCGTACCAAATATTGGTCGCAACGAGGCGGCGCGGCTCGCTCCCGGATGGAATGAACGCATGACCGAGCGGCCATTCCATGAGCTTACAAACCGACGCGAGGCACTCGCGGAGAATTTCGTCAAAGCTCGCCGGACCTGCAGCCATCGTGGTCAGCCGGTGAACGAGACTGGCTTCCTCAGCCTGGCGACGTAAACGGTGCTCGTTCTGCTTCCTCTCACGAATGTCGCGGAGAAAGCCGACAAAATGCAGGCCGAGGCTGCTGTGAATGTCATTTATGGACAGTTCCACAGGAAACTCTTCGCCGTCTTTCCCGATCGCCGTGATTTCAATGCGCCGCCCCAGGACGTGCGCCTGACCAGAGGCGATATACCTGCGAAGGCCTCTCTCATGAGCCACTCGATGCTGCTCAGGTATAATCAACTCAGCCATCGATCTCCCGATCGCCTCGGCCTTGGTCCAGCCGAACGTCACTTCGGCGCGCCGGCTCCAGCCGGTGACCCTTCCGTCCTCATTCATCACCACGGCGGCGTCCATGGCCGTGTCCAGGACGAGCCTCAGGGTAGGTTCGAGGAATTCGGCGTCTGAAATGTCGTCCATAGCGCCAATAGACCTGCGAACAACGCCGAACTCAAGCGCCGTTGCAGACCACCAAGGCTGGAGCCTTGCTATGGCTGTGCTTAAGATCAGGAGGATGATCTGCTCGTAGGTTGGGCACGGGGTGCCGTCGAGGCCGCACCTCGGCGGTGCATGATGGCTGCAGAAGCCTGTCATGTGCCTCTGGGACCCGGCTCATTCCCCGGCGGGGCTATCGCGCCCCGCCCTCTGCGGCAACCCGCCCATCCTTGCCTGCTTCGCCGTGCGGCTGCTTGAGATCCAACGAAGTCATCGACCCCCCGCTTCTATCGCAGCGGTGCGTCACGCCGGCGATACGATACAGCCCGTCGATTCCTGGTCGCGCTCCCACAAGCATGCGCTCCCTCGGCCTGCGCCGTGGGGTCGAGCAGGATGCGCGCAGACCCTTCGCCGCCTTCGCGTTCGCTTTCCTACTTCTTGCCCTTCGCGCGGCGCTGCACGGTGTCCTTGTCCTTCGCGGTGAATTTCGGCGATGCTGTCGCCGGCGGCGTGTCGCCTGGGCCCCATTGCGGTCGAACCAACGCACGCGCGCTTTGGTGTGCCGCGGCCTACCCACGAACGGCGCGATGTCCTCCGACAGTAGATTGTCGCCCCAGGCGCCGCGCACGGTCGGCATGGCGTCGCCAGCAGGCGAAGCCGCTTCTCCGCGCTACAGCTGTGTCGCCGCGGATCTTGAAGGTGCCGCCAAGTTCGCGCGCGATGCGCTCGCCCAGATGAATGAAGCTCTCGGCATCCGCTGACCAATAAGCGCGTTTAATCTGCGCGAAATCTGCATCGACGCGCACGCTCTTGAGCCCGGCGCGCTTGGCGGATTCCTCCAGAAAATCCTTCAGCGTCGCGTCGTCCTTGTGGAAATCCTGCGGCTCTTTCGTCTTGCCGCGGCTATCGAAGCCCTTGCAGGAGACCGTGAGCAACCGGTCCTGCCCGCGCGCGGGCCTTTGCATAGGTGTTCCTTTGATGTGGGGCGGGATTGTCTGCGTTCAGCCGGCATTGCGGCTGGCGCGTTTGCGGCCAGAGAAATCGATGGCGCTGGCTGCGATGTGGCGTAATGATGCAGGTAATTAAAGGGAGGCGGGCTTGGCTCCACTCATGGGGTCAGTCAATGGAGGACGTCATGCCAACAGTAATGGCCTATCACGATGTCAAAGATACGAAGCACTGGCTCGCCTCACCGAAGCGGAAAGAGATTTTCGGACCGATCGGCGTAACGAACATTCGCACGTTCGTTGACCCCCAAAAGCCGACCCGCGTGGGCTTAGTTATGGATGTCGACGACATGGATCGATTGGTGGCTTTTATGAAGACCAAGCCGGCCGCCGATGCGATGGAGCATGACGGCGTATTGCCAGAGACAGTGGTCTTCCTCGTTCAATCATAGCGAGTTCAGCGGTCTGAGACTCCGATGCGAGCCATTCAGTCGCGCGTGAAGGCGCGCGAAAAAACGCGTTACCTCAACGGGACGAGCGTCGAACAGATGCAGAAGGTCCACTTCCGCTCTTTCTGCGCGTTTCCGCATGTGTGCCAAGCGTTAGATTTTCACCACTAGCTACCTCGGCTTCGTCGAGATCGCGTCTATCCATTTATGGACCCGCCTATTCGTCAACAGGTCCTAGTCAGAGAAATCATGTACCTCGGTCATCTCCTTGATGTCGTTGTGGTAAAGTTCTGCAAAATCGCCAAGAGTGCGCAATATGTCCTCTGGAGTGTCTGCTTTCCACCAGCAGTACGTCACCATGGCGTTCTGGTTGCCCCAGTTCATCTGAAAGGACGCGGCTTCTTTTTTCAGAGCGCCCTTCACCGCGTCTGGCGACATTGAGCTCATTGTGGAAAAATGTTTTTGGCGAGCTTCTTCCGATTTGAAGGTGTGGGTTACGATGAAGTCTTTCATGACATCTACCTACTTTGGCAGCGCGCGTAAGGCGGCAGGATCGCGGGCGTGAAGCGGATGCGACCGGCATCCTCCGCAGCGGCCGCACGGTCGCGCACACGCGGCTGGCGCACCGCAACCGGACCGATGCCAGTCATCACCTCGCGTTCGGGCAGATGGCCGTGGCGCACGACGCGAGCGCGCCCGTCTTCGGTCTTCAAGTCGGCGTGCTTGGCCAGAAATCCTTGAACCTCGGCCTCCACGGCCTGAGCGAGCAGAGTGCGTGCCCCGTTGCGCGGATCTCGGTGAGCGGATCGTCGAAGAACCCTGGCTGAATCAGCTTGGTCACGTTATCGTTCGGCACGGCATATCGCTCCTTCAATGGAGAAGTGAGGTCGTCAAGCAACCCCATGATATGCCGCCTTCACCGATTCACGCCGTCACCAACTTCCGCGCATAGCTCCTGCCCAGAGCCGATCGAGGCAGATATTTCAAAGCAAAACTGTGCATATTTCAATGCTAACATTTTCGAGCGAGTGCCAAAGGTGTCGACGGGCACTATTGGTCAGTCATCCAGCAGCTACGACACTCATACGGTTTACTCAGAAATTCACTACGCGCCTTGTTTCGTCGAAGATGAAAGTGGCCAAATCCATTTGAAGCTGGAAGGCGCCGCCGTTGAAGGAACGACGACCTTCGACACAACCGAGCGCACTGGTGGGGAAGTTCTTAGCCTTGCACTTTCAATTGCAGATGCGCACGGGCACGAGCGGCGACATGTCGAAAAGATATTACCCTTTGATTTGCCAGTTTATGTGCTTGGGGAATTCCATGCCGACGGGTCAATCGGTAAACCTGGCGCGCTATCCAAAAACAGCAATGTCATTGTCAGCCTCAAATCCGAAGAAGAGCGCGGTAGGAAGCTTCGTCGACCGCCAAATGGCTTTTGATCGTAGCGGCAGCGCTCCTTGCCTTTGCGGCTGGGCTTTTCGTATGGGCTCGAATGAAGGGCACTCGATGAGCCATGATGATGTTCCGGCATCAAGGGTGCCTCACCCGCCTGGCTGCTGGCGCGGGCAACCGCTCGGCAGATCGCTTGTTGTGCCGCACTGAGCAAAACCATTGGCGCCTCGCATCGGGGATCTGAGAATAACGCCACGCGCATTCCCGACGGCGCCAGAGTGGCGTCGCCGCAGCCGCGACAAACAGCGCCAGTGAAATGACGCCAAGCGCAACGATCGACAACGCCGACAAATCGCCATCGCTCGCCGCTGCGAGACGAACTCGGCACCCCGTGTCCAGTGTTCCAAGAGCTCAAACATGTGAAGACTATCTTGTGCGGAAAGCGCAAACGTGGAGCCAACAACAAGCGGCATCGCTATGGCCTGCCTATAGGCGTCGCCTCTAATTGATTGGCGTGCCGAATGCGGTGTTTTGGGGATTTCTGGCTGCGATCCTGCGCATCCATGATGCGCTCCGTAACGTCGCTTGCTTTGATTTCCCGTAGCCGAGTCAACGCTGCGGTGATCCGTTCTCTTGCGGGCGGACGTAAGGCTGTCCGAGTTGCACTGCGACTTGCTGCAACAACGTGAGCGACGCCCATCGCGTTGGATTAGCGCCCTAAAAGTCCGCCCCCCGGCAAAGAGGGAAGACCGGGAGCGGGCGGAAGGCCACGTGAAGGTGGTCCGAAGTTCGGCGAGTTGGTCGGCGGGAGAGAGGGCGACTGTCCCAGTTGTGGCAGGTTCGCTCGCGGTAGCGCCTCCATTCGTGGGATATCCCGGGGGATGCCTACCAAGGGTGATAAAAGGGGAGGCGCAAGACGAGCGAGGCCGCTGGCGGCCGGAGCTAGACTAGCCCGTCGATTTGCGACGATTACGTCGTTGCCCGGCCGCGCTATCCGGCAGGCGCTTGGCGCAGCACCGGTCGGACACACCTGAACGGCGCCTTCGGTGACGGACACTTGTAGCCGCGCGCCCCGCACTTCGAATGTAAATCGAGTCCCACGAACGCCCATGACCCCTGCGGGGGTTTCAATGCGGTAGACGCGACTTGCCGAAATGCCCGTGGCGAAACGGAATGCTCCTTGAGTGGCTCGGAGCGCGACTTCACGAGCGGTGCCATCTGCTTTCATGACGAACCTCTCAAGTTTAACGCGAGAGAGAGGCCCCATGGTCAGTAGGGTGCGATCGGAAAACTGAAGCGAAAGACGGCCAAGAGCGTCGGTCGCGAGAATTTCCTGCGAACGAACCTTGCTACCCCTTTCGAGGCTGCGGCGCTCGACGCCGAGTTCTCCCGTCGCGCTGCGATCCACGCTGCTCGCAAACCCAATCTCCGCTGCTGCAGCCGGACCCCAGCAAAACAGACAAAGCGGAATCATTAATCGTTTCGGCATTTCGCCTCCGCGGTAGGGCGGCACAGCGTTACGCCGGCCGCCCCCAGCCGTTTAACGGTTTGTTTGGATTTGCGCATCGCCAGTTGCGTTGGCGCGAACCCGTCGGGTCTCAACACTGGATTGGGCCGTTTTCGAGGCCCTGACTTCACGAGGAGTGGCGGCGTTATCGGATTTGGTTTTCGCTGAAGTGTTCGCACCAGGCGCACGCGCCTGAGCTTCACCTGTGCCCCGAGCTGTGACTGGAGGCCTTGACTCGCCTAAACTGACGGTTCGTCCGAAATTCACGCCATCCGAGACCTTGCTAAAGCGCTCGGCAAAGGACTTATCACGGTTACCGCCCCGCGGCGTCTCGTCGAACGTTCCCCAAGCGCGCCCACCGCCAATACCTTGCGCATTGCCAGAAGCGCTGCTGATAGTTGAGCCGATTCCGCGGTGACCGAACGTCGCGCCGAACATCCCTGTGCCCTGACCGGATCCTGACGCGCCTGTAATTCCGCCTATCGAGCCAGACCCGCTCATGGCGCCCGAGACCGCACCACCGGCGGACCCGGCAACGCCCGCCACCACACCACCCACAGCGCGCCCTCCCAGAACCTGAGCTTGCGCGACAGGAGCGGCGAAAAGGGCCCCGATAAGGAGGCTTTTTCCCAGATATTTCATGCTGCTTTCCTTTATGCGTTCAGCCGACAAAGGAAAAATGCCATGCGCCTTGAGGTCTGTATGTGCGAACCGGCACAGACGCCGTCCAGATGGGTGAAAAAGGGACGACTCACCCGTGCAACGGCGCCCAGCACGATTCGAACGTGCGGCCTTTGCCTGACGAGGGCCACGCCAGGGCCAATCCAAGTAGGTGGTGCGTTTCCGCGGTCACGCGAAAGCAAGCTTCGCCAGATACAACAAAGCCGCCCACGGGGGCGGCTTTGAGAACAGACTGCTAAAACTTTACGGGCAGCAGGCAGCGAGAGCCGGAGCTGCTAACGCTACGAATGTGGATACGGTGAGAAGGACGAGCTTCATGTTGATATTCTCCAGTTAGCCGTCACACTTACACCGGAAACGTCTCCCCTGCTGCTCAACTTCCAGTGATGCGGCGATCATGCAGGGGCAGGCGACAGAACCTTCAGACGGTCAACGACCCGAGCGCAAAATCACTTGGAGCCAGTCACTGCTGGTGGAGCGATATTGATCGTAGTGGACTTTCCTCCACTCCCTGGAAAAACGCCGAAAGCAAATAGACCAACTGCAATCACGATAGCCGCACCGATGATCACGCCGAGAATACCAATTCCACCAGAACCTTCAGCCATCTCTG
>JAUXWZ010000063.1 GCA_030684835.1 Beijerinckiaceae bacterium | reverse complement strand
CAGGGCTTCATTGGCAGATCGAGGACCGTCTTGCAGCCGATGTCGCGATAAACAGGAACGCCCTCGGCTTCCATGAAAACGTCATACGGCATGGCGGGGCGGCCAAACTTGCCCAGACCCGCCTTCTGGCCAGCCTTCGGTTCGTGCCAGTGACTGGAGACTTCGTCGTGCGGCATGGGTTCCTCCTGAAATTTTCTTGCCTGTTGACGATGGGCTTGATGCCCGCCGCTAACGACGAGGTCAATGCTCGGGCTTAGGTGAAAAGCCGACGCGCCCAAAACGCGCGCCGGCGCAGATCTCAGGCTGCCTTGCGGACCATTCCGGCAAGATGGGCGACCACCTCATCGACGTGCATCACGTCAGCATACTTGTGGTGAAGGTCAAACAGGTTGACCTTGTGGCTCAGCATCGAGCGATCATACGTGCACTCTTCGACGAGCACGTTGTGGAAGCCGTTCGAGTAGGCGTCGACGGTGGAAGCCCGCACGCATCCCGAGGTCGACTCGCCGCAAATGATGAGGCTTTCGATTTTCATCCGGCGCAAGTGCGCAACCAGCGGGGTGCCAAAGAACGCGGATGCCCGTTCCTTGTAAATGACCAAATCGCCGGGCTCGGGCTTGAAGGCCTCATAGATGTGGTACTCGGACTCGTCCTCGGCCTTCATGCGCCGGTTGGTCGAGTGAACGCCCGCCGTGTCTGCGTGGCGCGTCGAGTAAATGATCGGAATGCCGGCGCTGCGGGCCGCCGCGAACAATTGCTGGGTCGGCTCAATCGCCTTCCACGCGTTTTCGCCGCAACTTCCGGCAAATTCACGGTTAACTTCGATAACCGGGCGGTTTCCGCCCTTGTAAGCCTTGTTGTAGAGGTCGATCGCGAGGACGGCGGAGCGAGGCCCGACGAAGGTTTCCCGCGTGTAGGCGCCGTAAATCTCAAGAAGCTCCTCGTTGACGATGTCTTTCCAGCAATGGTCTTCAAAATCGCGTTTCATATCCGTCTCCGTGGCTGATGGGCCGATGATAATGACCTTGCCGCATTGCAGCAAGCGCATGGCGCGGGCTCAGTCTCACCACTTAGCGGACTTGAGGGATGATGCCTCACCCATTAGTGTGCGCCACAAACCGGAGGAAACAACATGGCGAGCGCAGCGATCGTATCCGAAGAACTCGCGAAGAAATTCGCAAGCGAGAAAGACAGCCCGTACGAGAAATGGGTGCGGGACCAGGGCCTCGACATCATCAGCGCCTTTTATGTCAAGAATCTCAGGCACGTCGAGCTCAAGCCGTGGGCGCAACGGGGCGGCAAAGGCGTCTTCATCAATCACGAAGCCTCCCGCACCTCCAACGATTGCTACGTCTGTGAAATCCCGGCCGGCGGCAAACTTGCGCCCATGCGCCAGCTCTATGACGAAATGATCCTCGTGCTCGAAGGCCGCGGCTCCACGACCGTGTGGAACGACGCAGGCCAGAAGATCACCTTCGAATGGAAGGCCGGCGCCATGTTCGCCGTCCCCATCAATTGCCACCACCAGCATTTCAACGGTTCCGGCCGAGAGGCTGCGCGTTACGTTGGCGTCACCTTCGCGCCGCAAGTCATCAACATGTTCGGCGAAACGGATTTCGTCTTCAATACGAAGCACGATTTCAAAAGCCGCTTCTCGGGCGAGCCCGATTATTTTGCCGCGAAGGACGAAAAGGAAGGCTTTCTGCTGCGTACGAACTTTGTGCCGGACGCGGTGAACCTGCCGCTTATCGCGGCGAAGGAACGTGGCGCCGGCGGCGGGCATATCCGCTTCAACATGGCGCGCGGCGCAATGCCGAGCCACATTTCGCAATTCCCCATCGGCACGTACAAGAAGGGCCATCGCCACGGCCCGGGAGCTCATGTGATCGTCCTGTCGGGCGAGGGCTATTCGCTGATGTGGCCAGAGGGAGATGAACCCAAGCGCTATGACTGGCAGGTCGGATCGCTCATCGTGCCGCCGAACCAGTGGTTCCACCAGCACTTCAACACGGGGTCGACCCCGGCGCGGTATCTCGCCTTCAAGCCCGGCAACTCGCCGCGCAATTCGCAGGGCGTTCCGCTATCGTGGATCAGCCGACGGGTCGGCGGCAACCAGATCGATTACGCAGACGAATCCAAGTTCGTGCGCGATCTTTTCCATTCAGAAATCGCCAAGCACGGCGTCGAGTCGAAGATGGAGCCGGCCTACGAAGCCGAATTGCCGACCCTGCCGCCCAAGCCCGGCATCGCGGCCGAATGAGAACGCTCATCGCCAAACAAAAACGGCGCCCCCGCGGGCGCCGTTTCTGCATCGGATGACGCGTTACTTTTTGGCGCCGGGCGCAAGCTTCACATTGTTGGGCTTCTTGAGCGCTTCGGAGAGGCGCGCAACAACGTTCTTGGGGCTGGAATAGACCTCCTGCATCAGCTTGGTCATCTCCTCGCCGGTCATCGGGTCGATTTCCATTTCAGCCTTCTCCGCGTCTGCGATCAGCGCTTTGTCCTCCATCGCCTTATCGAAGGCGCGACGCAGGATGTTGACGCGATCGGCGGGCACGCCGTCGGCGACGAATTGCGGTCTTCCCATTTCGAAAGCGGCGAATTGCAGACGCAACAGCGCCTTCGTGTCCGCGTCTGGCGCGAGATCCGTGACCAGCGGAATACCTGTTAGCTCCTTATGGGGCCGCAGCGCCATTTGATAGAGGATTGTGTACTCGCCAGTGTCGAGCCATTCCTTCTTTTTCGGCTTGAGGCTCGTCCACGAGAATGTGCCACGGCCATCAACCTCGCCACGCTCCATCGCGAGATTCACGTCGCTGCCGCCGGGATAGCCTGCAATCACGGAATAACGGAAGCCGAGCAGGTTGCTCAGGAGATAGGGAACAGTGACGCTCTCGGTGCCAACCCCGGTGCCGCCAACGACGACTTCCTTGTTACGGAGATCCTGCCATGTCTTCACGCCGGTGCGCTTGTGAACGAGCGCGACCGAAGTGTCGCTGTTGGTGCTGCCGATCCATTGCAGTTTAAGTGGGTCGAACTTCGCGTGGCTGTCGCTGCCCAGAAGCGGCTCGAAGGGCACGCCACGCTGCGGCACAGCGATGTGGAGGCCATCCTTCGGCGCGACGCCCGCGACGAAGTTCGTCATTACGAGACCGCCGCCACCGGGCATATTGCGCACGATGACCTGCGGCGAGCCCGGAATGTACTTGTTGATGTAACGCGCGACGAGACGCGCATTCTGGTCGTAGCCGCCGCCTGCAGACAGGCCGACATAGTACGTGAGCGTCTTGTCTGCGTAAAATTTAGAAGCGTCCTGCGCCAACGCGGCGCCTGCTAAAAGCGCCGAAGCCGCGACGCCAGACATAATCCATCCAAAGCGCTTCATATAAACTCCCCTCTATCGTTGGTCGCGCGGCATTGCCGCCGCGCGTTGGCGAGCAAACTAGCCTGAACGGGCCTAGCGGGCAACGCAGGGTTGGCCGGATCACTTCCCGAAGAAAACGCGCGCAGCCCGCACCTCATCGGCGTAATCGCGGAATCCCTCGGCCAAAGAGTACTTCGGCTCCCAGCCAAGCTGCGCAGCAGCGCGTGCGATATCCATCGCATGCGCCTTCGACTTTGGCGGATCGCCCGCCTCCACTTCAATGTTGCCGACCTTGCCGACGCCGCCGAGTGCGTCGAGAACCTGATCGAATGCGCTGACGTACCCGTTGCCGATATTGAAGATGAAATCCTTCGGCATGGGGATCGTCGTCGCAATCTCGACTGCGCGGCCCGTGTCACGCGAATAAATGTATTCGTTCGCCATCGTCTCGGACGACTGGACGCGCGCAGCGGCCCCATCAATGGCGGCTTCAACGAGCGCCTGCATTTTCATGCCGCCGGACGAACCGGCGAAGAAATGCCCGAAGCCGTAAACGTTGGCGGGACGCAGGATCAGAAGCTCGAACTTGTATTGATCGGCGTAGGCTTCCATCACCATTTCGATGGCTGCCTTGTAATTGCCATAGCCCCGGTTGGCGCCGCGCGCAAAGTCTTCGGGCACGTTCGCGCTTGTCTTGCGACGCGTGTCGTAAACACCCATCGTCGAGATGTGAACAAGCCGCCGCACGCCCGCGAGGCGCACGGCCTCGGCAACATTGCGCGAGCCGCCGACATTGATGTCGAACCCGTTATAGAGCGATTGCTGAACGCGTGACCCGATCAGGCCGGCTGTATGAATAACCGCGTCAGCCTTGTTGTCGCGGAACGCGTCCACAAGGCCGGGCAGATCGCGAATATCCTTGCGAACGAGATTCCATCCCTTGTCGCCGAGCTTGAAACGCAGGTAATCGTTGCGCGGCTCCGGATCGATAAAGGTAACCGTGCAACCTTTTGCGATGGCTTCACGCGCGTAGGCGGTTGCGACAAGCCCGGCTCCTGTGACGACGACGTTCATAAATACCCCCTGAAATGGCCTACGCGCCCTTGCGCGCCGCGATTATCTGTTCACTTTCGTCGGCGCGCGCGATGGTCGCGGCGCCTGACGCATATACGTGTGTGTCGCCGTAGGCGGCGCGCCGACCACGAAAAATTGGCGACGCTGTCGATCCCAGTTCTATAGAGACGACGCGCGCCCTGTGGGCGCCAGCGACGTTCTGGTGGAAGTTCATGCTCGTCTGCCCGATGACGACGCCGCGCTTCCACGGCCTGTGCGTGATCGAACCGTCAGGCGATTCGAACGATAGCGAATAGCCTTCTCCCTCGACGCACAAAAGATGCCTGCCCTGCATCTGCCGATGCGCGAGATCACTCTCGCCGGCACGCAACTCTATGACCTGCGCGCCGATGGCGCCGTCCGCCAGCGTGATGTCGGCGCGCGCGGCTTCGTTGTACTCGTGCACGGGCTCGGCTGCGGGGTCGACGATCCACCGTTGATCGTAAGCGCGCTGCTGTCGCTTGGTGAACTTGGCGGGGTTATCGAACAGGAAAGCCTCGTTCCGATAAAGGCCCATCAGGTAACGCATGTCGTTGAACGAGGCGAGCCGCACCGCGGACTGCCCCGGTGCGCGATGGATGCACGTCGCGTTGATAGGAACACTGAACAGCGCGCCTGGCGCCCAGGCCAGACGGCGGATTTCACCGTCTGACAAGATTACCTCGGTTTCGCCGCGCCCCTCCAGAACATAAATCATGTCCTCGTAGGTGTGACGCATCGGCTTGGTCGCGCGCCCGGCGGCGATGTCGAGGACGAAGACGGTGAGGAAATCGCAGCGGCCCTCCACATGGCAGATCGCCCCGTTGACGCCAAAACGCGCCCAGGGCGCGGTCGAAACTTCGGCAAGATCCACCACGGGCGCAGTCACAATCGGGACGCCCTCGGCGCGCGCCCAATTGTCGTAGGGGTCGACGAGATACTTCTCGGCGACGCGCGGATGCATTTCGCTGGGTTGCTCGCTCATGCCGCGCCCTTTCCGCCGAATCGGGACTCATCGATGAACTTGCTCATGCGAGATTCAACGCCGCTCTTGGCTATCTCCTTCAGCCACATGTCGTGAATGCGCGGATCCTGATCCTCGTACTCGACCTGCGCCCCGCCCTCCTTGACGTTTTTGTCGACGCCAACCTCCCAGATGTCGCGCTTCATCTTGAGGAGCGGATAGCGCACCGTGCCGATTTGCAACGCGAGATAGCGCGAGGGATGATCGGCGACATTGAAATGCTGGTGGAACATGGAATCGGGCGGGCAATACACGCAGCCGTGCTCCCAGTCGATGCGCGTGAAATCCGGATCGTCTTCATGCCACAACAGAGAATAGCCCTGGCCCGTCACGGCGAACACGCACACGCCGTCAAAATGGCGATGGCCCTTCTTGTAAGTGCCCACCGGCATTTCCGAGGAATGCGCGCCAATCGTATTTTCGGTCAGCATGAAGCGTAAGTTGGAGCCGCCCGCGCCGCGCGCATTCCATTGCCTCAGTTCAAAGCCAGAAAGATCGGCGACGAAATTCGTCTCCCACTGATGCCGTCCCGGCGCGATTGAAATGAACTCGCCTTCGCCAACAAAATAGTCCGGGCGCCCGATGCGTTCTGGAAACGGCACGCCGCAATTGAAGATGAGGTCTTCATCGCGGAAGCGATTCATCACGAAGACCATATTATTGGCCGACGCAAAGCGCGCCGGCTCAAGACCTGAACCGTTGAAGTGCTGGTGCTTGGCGTTGAGCGGGATCGAGAAGAGACTCTTGGGGCCCCATTCAAAAGAATGCTTGCGGCCGTCTTCAAGCGCTACGGTCGTCGAGCCATGGCCAGAGATGACATAAATCACTTCTTCGCAAATATGGCTGATGGGCGCGGACTTTCCGCCCGGCGGGAGTTCGAACGCGAAGATCGAGATATAATCGTCGCGTCCCTTGAGATGGCAGAACGCGCCGTTCATTCCGTAGCGCGCCCAAGGCGCCACCGGGACCTTGCGAATATCGATCCCGAAATCCTCGATGATCGGAACGCCCTGTTCATGCGCCCACGTAAGATAGGCGTCAGGCAATGCGCCTGCTGTCATCACGCTGCTTCCTTCATGTCAGATGTGCGTCAGCCGCCGCCCTGCAGCTTGCGCAATTGGTCTTTCAAATCTTGCGGCGCGGCGGCCAACTTGTCGAGCATCTCCATCGCTTCGTCGGCGCCCACGGGACTGACGTCCAGCCCCAGTTTGCCCGATTCCGCGAGGAATTCCTTGTCGCGCGTGGTCGCGTTAAAGGCGTTCTGCAACGCCTTCGCCCGGTCCGCCGGCAGGCCCGGAGGAGCCGCATAGGGCCGCGACAACATGTAGGGGATTTCAGCCAGCTCGATGAGTTGCTTGGCGCGGCCCTCCTTGGCGAGTTCGCGCGCGGTTGGCACATCGGGGTAATTGGGGTGGCGCGTTTTGCGCGCAAATTGCAGAAGCACCTTCACCGGGCCGCCCGGCTTGAGCCACTCCGGCTTGTTCGAGGAGACGGCGGAGAGCCCAACGAACCGGCCGTCAAGCTCGCCGCGCTCGATCGCGATGAACAGCGCGCCGCTATCGGGATAGCCAGCAATCATCTTGAGATTGAGGCCCAAGGTGTCGCGCACAAGGAACGCGACGTCATTGCCCGTTGCGCCTTCCGCCGTGCCGCCCAGAATAATCGGGTCCTTACTCTTGTTGAGCGCATCCTCGATCGTGGCCGTCTTGGCGTCGTTGCGCACGAACAACATATAGGCGTCGTCCTGGGTGCTCGAAGGCGAGCCAAGCCAGGTGAACTTGCGTGCGTCGAACTGCACGTTCGGATTTCCGCCCAGCACGCCCATCAGCGGCATGTTGCGGGCGAACGTGCCGAACATGGTGCCGTCCTTGGGCGCACTGACGTAGATGTGGTTCGCAGCCCGCAAACTGCCAGCGCCGGGCATGTTCTGGACGACCATGTTCGGGGCGCCGGGAAGATGCTTGCCGAAGTGGCGCGAGATCACACGCGCGTACACGTCGTAGCCGCCGCCGGTGCCGTAACCGACCAGGATCGTCACAGTCTTCCCTTTGTAAAATTCCGCGACGGGATCGGCCTGCGCGTGAGCGGCGGCGCCGCTCAGGACAATGCCGGCGGCGGCGATGAGATGGCGCATCGGGCGGCTCCTCTAATGTTGTTTGTCGTTATGTGCAGACTGGGGGGATCGATAGGGCTGCGTCAAGTACATGGACGGCTACATGATACATGGACGGCTACATGGACGGCGGGCGGCCCACAGGCCGCCCGCTGCTACCGTGAGGATCACAAGTTTAGTTCGCGCGGGCTTTCTTGCCGAAGCTCGCGTCCATGTATTTCGCGCCGTCGCCCGGTGTGCCACGCAGGCGCAGCACGCTGGCGACGCCCTTCTGGTTCACATCAGAACTGCGGTTCAGGCCACCAGGGCCCGTAAGACGCTTGTACATCGTCTCAAGGTCGGCGTCCGACAGCCCCTTGCTCCGCTGCTTCAGCATGGCGATGGCGGCAGCCTTGTCCGCGAACACCAGTTCGTGGGCCTGCTGGATCGTCTTCATGAAGGCCACGACGTTTTTCTCGTTTTCCTTCGCGTAAGAGCGCCGCGTCGCGTAGACGCTGCCCTGATATTCGCCAAGCGCCGCGGCTGCGTCGCCAAGAATATTGAAGCCCTCTTTTTCGAGCTGCATGTCTTGCGGCGAAGAGACAACGGCGACGGCGGCCTTGCCGTCCTTCAGTGACGCAACACGCGCGCCCGTGCCGCCGACCGAAATGATCGTGTAGTCCTTGTCCTTGATCAGACCTTTGCCTTGAAGAATTTCATAAAGGACGGTGGCGTAGCCAGACTTCGGCGAATCGACGGACGCGACCTTGCCGCGAATATCGTTCCAGGTTTTGACTTCCGGCCGCGAGACAATGCTGTTGAGGCCAGAGTGGACGCCGCCGATAGCAAGCAGGTCATAATTGTCGTAAGAAGCGCTGCCCTGCCCTTCTGTATGAGCGACGATATTATCGAAGGCGGTCGTGGCGAACTGATATTTGCCGGACATCAGATCGGCCATCTGCTGCTTAGAGCCGGAGGTCTGATCCATCTTCACCTTGAGGCCATTCTTTTCAAACATCCCCCGATCAAGCGCAATCCAGACCGGTAAATTTGTCGCGCCGCCAAAGCTGATCATGCTGACTTCGGTCTGAGCCCGCACCGGGCTGATCGCGAGTGCGGCAAGCGCCGCAGCAGCAAAGATTACTCTCATGTTCGTTTCCCGTTCCCTGCGATGAGAGCTACGCCCACGAGGGACGCGTCGCTCGCCGGTTCATAAGCGACCGGCGATGCAGGATAGACCGGGAAGCGGGTAGTTGAGAAGCCGGGTCGGCGCGATTGTCCGGGACGGCGTATATCTTCCTCCGCGAGCCGCCCGTCTCGGCAAAGCCCATGCAGGCATCCGCAATAACACCCTCGTAAAGATGCGGAGCGCCCAAAGCTTTCAGGCATGAACCTCGGAAGCGACCACCCGCCAATCACCGTGGAACTGGCGGCTATCGCTTGCCGAACGTCTCGTCGAACGAATAACCGGCGCCCCGGACGGTGCGCAACGGATCGGGCTCATCGCCCTGAACCAGCGCCTTGCGCAAGCGGCCGACATGCACATCCACGGTGCGCTCGTCGATTTCCGCTGTGGAGCCCCATACGGCGTCCAGGAGCTGGGCGCGCGAATGTACGCGGCCCGGTTTTTCCATAAGATGCTCCAGGAGGCGAAACTCGGTCGGCCCCAGATGCACCTCACGCGGACCTCTCATGACACGGTGCGTTTCGCGATCAAGCTCCAGGTCGCCAAATGACAACCGGGACGAGATGCGCTCCGGCTTGGCCCGTCGCAGCAACGCTTTCACACGCGCCATTAGTTCGGGCGTGGAAAATGGTTTGACGACGTAATCGTCGGCGCCAATTGCAAGACCGCGCACACGCTCCTGCTCATCGCCCCGCGCTGTCAGCATGATGACAGGCAGCGTGCGCGTAGCCTCGCGCGCGCGCAAGCGCCGGCACACTTCAAGCCCCGAAACGCCCGGCAACATCCAGTCGAGGACGACAAGATCGAGCCCGCCTTCCGCAATTCGGATATCGGCCTCGTCCCCGCGCGTGACGCACTCGACCCAATAACCTTGCGCCTCCAGATTGTACTTGAGCAGCAGCGCCAGGGCGTCTTCGTCCTCAACCACCAGAATGCGCGGGGCCGTGAGATCGGGCCTCGTTCTGCGATTGGGAGCGCTTGTGGAAGAATGCGTCATCATGGACACGCTCAATCGCCTTTCGGCCGGTTCATCGGAAGCGACTGGCCGGTCACCATGAAATTGACCTTCTCCGCGATGTTGGTCGCGTGATCGCCAACGCGCTCGAGATTCTTGGCGCAGAAGAGAAGATGCGTGCAGAACGAGATATTGCGCGGATCTTCCATCATGAACGTGAGAAGATCGCGGAAGATGGAATCTTCCAGCGCATCAAGATCCGCATCGCGCGTCCACACCGCCTTGGCGCGTTCGATATCGCGCTGGGCGTAGGCGTCGAGCACGTCTTTCAGCTGCATCGCAGCCACTTCCGCCATGTGCTTCAGCCCCACAACCGCGCGCATGACGCGCGGATCGTCAGCCACCTTAATCGCGCGCTTGGCGATGTTCTTGGCCAAATCGCCGGTGCGCTCGAGATCGCCCGCGATATGAATGGACGCCATCAATTCGCGCAGATCAATCGCCATCGGCTGGCGACGAATAATGGTGCGCACCACCTGGTCCTCGATTTCGCGTTGAAGCGCATCAAGTCTGGGATCGCTCATCAGAACGCGCTGGGCGAGGTCTATGTCGAGCCTGCCAAGCGCGTCCATCGCGTCGACGAGCATCTTTTCGGCGATCCCGCCCATCTCTGCGATTTTTGCGCCGATCAGGTCGAGTTCGGCGTCGTAAGCCTTGACGGTATGTTCGCTCATAATTGTCTCCCGTACGCTCAGCCGAAGCGGCCGGTGATATAGTCTTGCGTCTCGCGTTTTTCCGGCGACGTAAACATGCGCGACGTCTCGCCAAACTCGATGAGATCGCCAAGATACATGAATGCGGTGAAGTCGGACACGCGCGCAGCCTGCTGCATGTTATGGGTCACGATAGCGATTGTGTACTGGTTCTTGAGCTCGTCGATCAGCTCTTCGATCTTCGCGGTCGAGATCGGATCAAGCGCCGAACACGGCTCGTCAAACAAAATGACTTCGGGGCGGATTGCCACCGTGCGCGCGATGCAAAGCCGCTGCTGCTGACCGCCCGAAAGGCTCAGGCCGCTGGCGCCCAGCTTGTCTTTCACTTCCTTCCAGAGCGCAGCGCCTTTCAGCGCCGCCTCCACGCGGCCGTCGAGCTCGCTCTTGGGCAATTTCTCGTAGAGCTTGATGCCAAACGAGATGTTGTCATAGATCGTCATCGGAAATGGCGTGGGTTTCTGAAACACCATGCCGACGCGCGCGCGCAGAAGATTGATGTCCTCTCGCGGATCAAGAATGTTGCGGCCGTCCAGAAGCACATCGCCTGCCGCACGCTGGCCGGGATAAAGATCATACATGCGATTGAGCACGCGCAGGAGTGTGGACTTGCCGCAGCCCGACGGCCCGATGAAAGCCGTCACGCGGTTCTGCGCAAGACCCAGGTTGATGTTCTTCAACGCCCGGAAGTCGCCGTAAAAGAAATCGAGATTGCGAATGTCGACCTTCACCGGAGAGTCGGTGGCGACAGGCTGAAAGTTATCGGTCGAGACCGAGATCATCGTCATTGGGTGTTCCTTTCGCGTCCAAGCACGCGGGCGATGACGTTGAGGGTGAGAACAGACAACGTGATAATGAGCGCGCCAGTCCAGGCGAGCTGGCGCCAGAAGTCGTAGGGACTCTGGACAAAGTTGTTGATCGTCACTGGCAGGTTGGCGACCGTGCCTGTCATGTTGAGGTTCCAGAACTGGTTATTCAGCGCCGTGAAGAGCAACGGAGCTGTCTCACCGGCAACGCGCGCGGTTGCCAGAAGAACGCCCGTGATGAGGCCAGCGCGGGCGGCGCGATAGGCCACTCGCTTGATGACAAGCGAGCGCGGCATGCCCAGCGCCGCCGCCGCCTCGCGCAGCGGATTAGGCACCAAAAGAAGCATGTCTTCCGTCGTGCGCACGACCACGGGGATGACGATCACCGCCAGCGCCAACGAGCCCGCAAAGCCCGAGAACCCGCCCATCGGCAAGACGATTGTCACATAGACAAACAGGCCGATGACTATGGAAGGCGCACTCAGAAGGATGTCGTTAATGAAGCGGATGACCGTGGTGAGCTTTTCGTGCCGGCCGTATTCAGCAAGATAGGTGCCCGCAAGCATGCCGAGCGGCGCACCCAACGCAACGCCGATGATCGTGATAACGAGCGAACCTGCAATCGCGTTTGCCAGGCCGCCGGTATTGGAGCCCGGGGGCGGGGTCATCTGCGTAAAGACAGACAGGCCAAGCCCTGCAAGGCCGTTCCAGAATAGAGTGAAGAGGATCAGCCCAAGGAAGGACAGGCCAAACGCAGCGGCGAAATAGCAGAGCGCGCGAATGATGACGTTCTTGCGCCTGCGACTTGCGTAAATCGGGTTCATCTCACGTCCCCTTCTGACGTTCGAGGCGCATGAGCATGAGACGCGCGGCCGCCAGAACGAAGAAGGTCAGCACGAACAAGAGCAGACCGAGGAAGAACAGGGCGGATTGATGCAGGCCGCCGCTTTCTGCGAACTCGCTGGCGATGGCCGCTGAAATCGTAGTGCCTGGCGCGAAGATCGAGTCCTGAATACGAAACGAATTGCCGATGATAAATGTCACCGCCATCGTCTCGCCCAGCGCACGGCCGAGCGCCAGCATCACGCCGCCAATCACACCCACGCGGGTGTAGGGGATGACGACGCTGCGCACGACTTCCCATGTTGTGCAGCCGATGCCGTAGGCGCTCTCCTTGAGGACAGGCGGCACGGTCATGAACACATCGCGGGATATCGCCGTGATGAACGGAAGAATCATGATCGCCAGCACGACTGACGCGTTGAACAGGCTGAGATAAGAGGGCGGCCCGCCGAAAATCGCGCCCAGAACAGGCACGCCTTCAAATGTCGCAATCAACAAAGGCTGGAAGTAATCGGCGAGGAACGGCGCAAGGACGAAGAAACCCCACATGCCGTAAATAATCGAAGGAATGCCCGCCAGAAGCTCGATAGCGATGCCGAACGGACGGCGCAGCCAGGAGGGGCAGAGCTCGGTCAGAAAAATGGCGATGCCGATCCCGATGGGGACGGCGATGATCATGGCGATGACGGACGTCACAAGCGTGCCGTAGATCGGACCAAGGCCGCCCAGAATCGGCGCAGGCTCAATTTGTGGAGCCCAACGCTGCGTCGTCAAAAAACTGAGTCCGAAATGCTGAATCGACGGCCAGGCGCCAATGGTCAGCGAAATGATGATGCCGCCAAGCAGCAGCAGCACGGAAACGGCGGACACACGGGTCAGCCAGTAAAATGTCTTGTCGCTCAACGCGAAGCGCTTGAGCGCCTGCGCACGGTCCGCAACGGGCGCTTCGCGCGTTGTGGCGGCCTGCATGGCAAAATCGGTCATATGCGCCTCTGTCTCACGCGCGTCACTTGGCAACCGGTTATTCAAAGAACACCTCAGGTACGATCGAGGGACGGCGACTCGCCCCTCGATCGTCACACTTTACTGGGTCTGAATGTCGTTTGCCCACGTCTGCTTGATTTGCTTCACGACGTTTTCGGGCAT
>JAUXWZ010000059.1 GCA_030684835.1 Beijerinckiaceae bacterium | reverse complement strand
GTTCGGATCGTTGCATCGGTGAAGTCATCCGCGACCGCCTTAGCCAACGCGTTGGCGGAATCGTCCTTCTTCACTTCGAGCATCGCCCAGCCGCTAGACATCGCTTCTTTCAACAGGCCCCAAAGGCCGCTCGGATCGGCTGCTGTGATTGCCATCGTAGCGATCATGGGGCTTGCCACTACGCGAGCCCATTCGTCGGGTGCAAAATTCGTTTTTCCTGACACAACATTCTCCATTTCCAGTGATGCAACTGCATGGCGAAGTTCCCGCTGGTAATGCCGAGGCACAGGCGTGGCCACTCGTCATGCTAGGGCCGCCCGTTCGGATCGTGGCGGATCGGTAGGTGAAGGTGAGGGCCAAGGTTCGCCTTCCAAGCGAACCAGCGGGTCACATCAGGCGGTTTGGTGAGCAATGCGCGTCGGAGTGGCGGATCCCGCGCGCTGTGAACTAATTAAGCAGATGATCTGCGTCGGCATAGGATGGATTTCGAACGGTGCTACCTCGCCCGCAAACGTTGCGCAGCACGTGTCCGATTTCTGCCCTATTGCGCTTGGAAGTCTTGGAGTCGACGCCAGTATTCCTCGGCTCCTCCCTCCGGGCTTCCTTCTTGCCGCCATAACACATAGGCCCGTTCACGAAGATGCTGGTCGAGCGCGCGGCGCCAGTATTCTTCCGCGAGGCCATCCGGACGGCCCTCTTCTTCCCACAACAAATAGGCTCGCTCGCGCACGGCCTGCTCGAGTGCCAGTCTCGTTTCAGAATCGGAGCTTACCAAATCGCCGTAAGGTTGCATCGGGCCGCCATGACTGCGGTGCATGCAGGCAGTCAATGATGCAAGCTCGGAGTCTGGAACCAACTGTCCATGAGCGGCGGCCTGAAGCGCCTTCGCCTCGTATGAAGCTATGCTCGCTTCGCCGTCGGAGCTCCCCAGAGTGATCGGATAGGTATGTATCACCTGCCCGTTTGCATCCAGCACATCCACTAAGCGTTCGGTCATGGACAGGTCCAATCGGAGTTTTTTGGGGTGATATCTTCCAACCATGGAAGACCGTAATGCACTTTCGAAGTGCAGTGCGACGGTCCGCCAAGGTAATTAACCATAACAACTAAACGTGGATTCGGGCCTTTCAGTGACGCTCCGCTCCCTTTCTTTGTTGTAGGCGACCTTGAAGTGGCAGCGACAAACAGCGATGATGAGCGTGATTTTGCAGAGTAGCAGGCGCTTCTAGCGCTTCTGCATGCTGGAATGGTGTGGCTCGCACTCACCATAGACGGCGCTATTCTACCGCAGTTCGCCGGGAGGATTGCATGGACAAGATCAGATACGATGAGGGTGTGAGCTTAGTGACTCCCGGCGAAGCCCGCGTCAGATGACGCTAGCGGAAGCACTAGTGGAGGCGCTTGATGCACCTCCTGAATCCGTCAGGTGACTCATGATTCTGGGAAAGGGCGTAAGCCGGCTAGTGATGACCTGCAAAAATCCGCCTAGGAGCGGAAAGCAACGTTCCGCTCATTCCTGAATTGCAAGAGGGCGACTTCTATGTATCTTCGATCAATGTATGAGAGCTCGAACGGAGATAAGTGGCTTCTTGGGCGGGTGAGCGGCGAACCTGCAGTCTTTATACGGCATGAACCAAATGCATCCTCGGGCGGTCGCCCGGCTAATTTCGGCTTGTTGGAATTTCTGGCGCAGCAACAAGGGCCCCAGCACGAGGCGCTCTTGCAGCTTCTATCTAGGCTCATTGATGAATACCTGAATGATGACGATCAAGCGGGTGGGTGAGGAGCTCACCTGTCCACATCATCCAAGAGGTAGGTGAGCCATCCAGCGCCTCCCCAACCGGCGACTATGACTCCAATTTCAAGCTACAATCGGTCCCCGGCCGGTGTTCTCGTCGTCTCGCAAGATACGAGGCTTTATAATTAACATATAATTTATAGCGACCGTAAGAAGCTGTCACAAAGCGTTCGGTGGAACAATATAGCGCGAGCGGAGATTTCCCCGTGCGCCTCACCTTATAAGGGTCCACCATGGAAAATCGTCGCAACTTTCTTTTAGGCCTCGCCGGGGCTATAGCCGGAGTCGCATCCCTATCTGCTGTAGCACACGCCTCATCTGCTGAACGTAGGGCAGATCTGCCAGCTGAAGGTGCGACGGAAGCCCAGCGCTTCGACTGGGACGACGGTCGCCGGGGCGGTCGGGAGGATTACCGCGGCAGGGGCGAACGGCGAGGACCTCCCCCGTGGAGCAACGGGCGCGCGCGGGGCTATAGAGAGGAGCGTTGGGAGCGGCGCAGGCCAAGACGCGTTTGTCGCCGGGTGCGGGACGACTGGGGACGCGTGAGGGAAGTTTGCTCTTGGCGCTGAGAACCTTGGGCGGAACGGACAATCGCCTGCTGCGGCAAACGAACTGATCGCGACCTGGACCTTCGCATTCTCGTGAATGTCCAGCACGTTGCACCCGGCGCGGCACTGGCGTGGCCGTCACCGAGCAAAGACCGCACGTTCAGATCGCGGCGGTGATCTAAACGTTGAAGGTTACGCCCGCGCTTGATAACGAGCTCGTGGTCGCCCGTTTGCTGGTGACAGGCTTGCACGCCAGCACACACGGGAATGGCGCGGGCGACGGACCGGACGAAGTCTAGAGCCTGCCTCAATGACTGCAAACCAGTCGCAGGTTTTCGACCGCCCGCTCGGGCTTGCCGTTCCGCCCGTGGGAACCAGTATCGTCCTAAATCGTTCCCGGACGATCAAGATGATCAGCCGCGTTTAACATTATGGCCAACGCTTCACGACAACACGCTGAAGGCTGCTGAAGCCCGGGGCAGGAAAACGTCAAACCACCTCGGAGCCCAAAGTTGGTCTTAATAGCCTGTCAGTGCTGGTGTTCGGGCGGCGCGAACAAAATCAGTTCAACCCGGTCGGCGCCTTCAACGTAGGCGTCGTGTCCCGGCGGGATCTCAAAGAAGTCACCTTTGCCGATATGCGTCTCGA
>JAUXWZ010000040.1 GCA_030684835.1 Beijerinckiaceae bacterium | reverse complement strand
CTTACCTCTCCCCAGCGGGGAGAGGTCGATTTGCGCAGCAAATCGGGTGAGGGGGTGCTGGCCTAACGAGAGACCGTAACCCCTCACCCGGCGCTACGCGCCGACCTCTCCCGAAGGGAGGGGTGAATTCCGGTGCCGCTCCAGCAACCTAATCTCGTCGCGCACTAACCGACCTTTGCCCATCCTTCATCCTCGGGCGATGGGAACGAAAGCCCGGACGTCGCATCGAAAAGGTAGAGGTGATCGTGAACCAGCTTGACGCCGGAAACATTTTCGGCTGCCACGATGGTCGCCTGCCGAAAGCGCTCGTCGGTGATCATGCCGCTCAGATGCACGATTCCGTCCCGGACGGTGACGCCGAGCTGCATGGGCTGCCATTCATTCTTCTCGATGGATGCGATCACGCGGTCGCGAATGTGGTCGTCGTCGGCAGTTGGATCCGGAACGTCCCGAGCAAGGCATGCAACGGCACGGAGCAGGTCCGAACGCGTCACGATTCCGACCAGCGTATCGCCGCGGACAACGGGCAGGCGCTTGACTTTCTGACGCTCCATCAATCGCACCAGGCCCTCGAGCGGCATGTCTTCCGTCGCGGTGAAGAGACCGTCCCGCGTCATGATCTCACCGACCTTGCGGCCGTGCTCGCGCACGAAATCCACCGCGGATTTTCCAGCCCCCATCAGGAAGTCCAGCCACCGGATGCGCGGCCCCTGCGTCCCGATCTCGGCGCGGCGCATGAAGTCGCCCTCAGAGACAATACCGATCAGCCCGCCAGTGTCGTCGACCACGGGAAGGCCGCTGATGCGACGTTGCAGCATCAGGTTGGCGGCTTCGAGGATGGGCGTGTCGGCTTTGACCGTGACCACCTTGCGGGTCATGATTTGATGCGCGCGCATTTCAGAACTCCGGTTTCGTTTCAAGGCTAGTTCGAGATCGGCTCTTCACGATTGATGCAGGTCAAACAGTCACGGCCCTCTCGTGGCTCAGTTGATCTGGCTCAAACGCTCGATCCACAAACCTGATCGACTGCCATTCAATTGCCGCGGCAGGGGGAATTCTCATGGCTACGATCGACGCAATATCCGATCCCGCGGGGGCCAAGGTGCCGTCCCCGGCGAAGCCGACCTGGCTGCGATCCAACTGGGGCATTCTGCTCGCAGTCGCAGCCCTTGTCACGGTGATATGGCTGCCTACGCCGGAAGGACTCTCCATCGCCGGCCAGCGCATGCTGGCGATTCTTGCCTTTGCCGTCATCATCTGGATGACAGAAGCGCTTGACTACGCCGTCTCCGCGGTGGTGATCGCCGCGCTGATGGCGTTTCTGCTCGGATTTGCTCCGAATCCGGCCAATCCGAAGGTGTTGCTCGGCACCAGCGCCGGACTCGGCCTTGCCTTCAGCGGCTTCGCCAATACCGCGCTGGCGCTGGTGGCGTCGGCCCTGTTCATCGCGGTCGCGATGACCGCGACCGGCCTGGACAAGCGGATTGCGCTCACGATCCTCTCGCGCGTCGGCGGGGAAGTCCACCACGTCGTCCTCGGCGCGATCCTGGTCGGATTCGTGATGGCCTTTCTGGTGCCCTCCACCACGGCGCGCGTCGCCTGCCTGGTGCCGATCATGCTCGGCATCATCTCGGCATTCGGTGTCAACAAGAGGGGCGCGTTTGCCGGCATGCTGATGATTACAACGGTACAGACCGCCAGCATCTGGAACGTCGGCATCAAGACGGCGGCCGCGCAGAACATGGTAGCGGTCGGCTTCATCGAAAAAACCCTGCAGAAGTCCATCACCTGGCTGGAGTGGTTCATCGCTGCGGCGCCATTCGGCATTCTGATGTCGATCGCACTGTACTTCGTGATGACCCGGATGATGCCTCCCGAGGTCAAGGAAATTCCCGGCGGTCGCGAACAGATCCGCAAGTCGCTGACCGACCTCGGCCCGATGAAGGCCTCGGAGATCAAACTGCTGGCGATATCGCTGACCCTGCTGCTGCTCTGGTCCACCGAGGGTGTGCTTCACCGCCTCGACACTTCGTCGACCACCCTCGCGGCCGTGGCGCTGATGTTCCTGCCGGGCATCGGCATCATGACCTGGAAGGAAGCCCAGCCCAGGATTCCGTGGGGCACCATCGTGCTGTTCGGCATCGGCATCAGCGTTGGAACGGCATTGTTGCAGACCAAGGGCGCGTCCTGGCTTGCCGATCTCGCAGTCGCCCAGTTTGGGCTCAGGAACGCCACTGCCTTGTTCATCCTCGGTGCACTCAGCCTGTTCCTCACCCTGATCCATCTCGGCTTCGCCAGCGCGACCGCGCTTGCTTCCGCGATGATTCCGATCGTCATCGCCGTGCTGCAGAGCGTGGCGACGCCCGGCATCAACATTGTCGGAATGACCATGCTGCTTCAGTTCGTGGTCAGTTTCGGCTTCATTCTGGTGGTGAATGCGCCGCAGAACATGGTGGCCTATGGCACGGAGACCTTTGACGCAAAGGACTTCGTGCGCACAGGCTTGGTCCTGACCGTGATTGCGCTGGCGCTGGTGATGCTGCTGGGCGCCACCTACTGGCGGTGGCTCGGCTACGTCTGAGCGAACTGGATGGAATCGGGTGAATGAAAGATCCCTACGAGACGCTCGGCGTAACTCGATCTGCGACCGACAAGGAGATCAAGGACGCATTCAAGAAGCTGGCGCGAAAATGCCATCCGGATCTCCATCCGGGCGACAAGGAAGCAGAGGCGAAGTTCAAGGCCATCTCGGCTGCCAACGATCTGCTCAAGGACAAGGAGAAGCGCCGGAAGTTCGATGCGGGTGAGATCGACGCAAGCGGCGCGGAGCGACCGCAGCAGCGGTTCTATCGTGATTTCGCCGACGGGCCTGCCTACACCTCACATGCCGCGCAGGATGGGTTTGACAGCAACGAAGAGCTGGAAGAATTCCTGGCGCAGGCGTTTGCCGGCCGGGCGCAGCGCTCAGGCGGAGCGTTTCAGGCGCGCGGGCAGGATGTGAGCTATGTGCTTCCCGTCGCCTTCCTGGACGCCGCCAATGGCGCCACGCGAACCATCACGTTGCCGGAAGGCAGGAGCTTGCAGGTGACCGTGCCCGAGGGCGCCGAGGACCGGCAGATGCTGCGGCTGAAAGGACAGGGAATGCCGGGCTATGGCGGCGGACCGCCGGGGGACGCCTATGTTGAGCTGCATGTCCAGCCGCATCCGTTCTTTCGCCGCAAGGACGACAACATCCATGTCGAGGTTCCCGTGACCCTGAGCGAGGCGGTGTTGGGCGGCAGAATCGAGGTGCCCACGATCGGTCAACCGGTGACGGTGACGGTCCCGAAGGGATCCAATACCGGGTCCACGCTGCGCCTGCGCGAAAGAGGCATCCGCAACCGGAAAACCGGTCAGCGCGGTCATCAACTGATCACCCTGAAGGTGGTGCTGCCCACAGCCGAAGAACCCGAACTGGTCGAGTTTCTGCAGGCGTGGCGGCCGAAAAGCCAGCAGGATCCGCGCAGGGAGATGGAAACATGATCTCTATCGACGAGCTTCTGGCGACCATATCCACGCTGCAACGCAGCGATCTTGAACGCTGGATCGGCGAAGACCTGGTCGCCCCGCAGCAGGTAGCGGGGGCGCTGTCATTCTCGGACATGGAATGCGCGCGCGTCCGTCTTATCTGCACCCTGTCCTATGAACTCGACATCGATGACGGCACGCTCCCGGTGGTGCTGTCGCTGCTTGATCAGCTCTATGACACCCGCCGGCGGCTGTCGTCACTCAGCCGGGCCGTAGCGGTACAGGACAAGCCGGTTCAGGCGGCAATCATCGCGGCCATGTCGGCGGGCGGAGCCGAACGTGACCCGGACCAAGAGCCCCGGCCCTGACCGGAGATCCCGCTATGCCAAATTCTTGAAAGGCTTGGTGGGCGCACCAGGGCTCGAACCTGGGACCCGATGATTAAGAGACACATTCTGAAGCGATGACGATCGGGGAGCAGCCGTGCAAATAGAGATAAAAATCACCACAATTTCAATGAGTTGATATATAATATCGGGGCAGATCGGGGATAGCCAAATATCGTCAGGGCGTCCGCGAAACCTAGCCTAATACCTAACCTAGGGCACCCGATGACTGATGAAAACAAGACCGATCGACGTCGCCTGTTCAACGAATTGTTTGTCTCCAAAATCAAGCTCCGGGCTGGCGAGCCCCCACAGGTCACCTATCGTGACAAGAAGCAGGATGGCCTGCTCCTGCGCCTGAACAAAAACAGCAAGGCTTGGCGCGTCAGCTTCTACGATCCCACCCAGGGGAAGATGCGGACCGAACACCTCGGGGTGTGGAGCCCGGGCGCTCCCGATCATATGCCCCTCAAGGACGCGAGGGATAAAGCGGCGAACTTCAAGGCGAACCGCAAGACCATCCTCGCCGATCGGGCGCAGAAGGCCCTCGCCAACCGGGACAGCTTCAGGGCCGTGTCGGAATGGTACGTCAAAAAATTCGTCGATGGCGGCAATCTTCGATCGGCTCACCAGATCAAAGCCATGATCAACGCGATCCTGCCCGAGTTGGGAGACAAGGCATTCGAAGCCATCACCCGTAGCGACGTAATGAAGCTGCTCGACACGATCGCCGAGACCCGCGGCCCGAGGGCAGCCGACGTCACACTCGTCATATTGCGCAAAATGATGGCAGAGCATGCCGTCCGATCGGACACCTACTCCTCGCCGATCGTCAAGGGCATGGCGCATATCAAGGACCCCCGCAAGCGTGCCCGTTCCCGAATACTTGACGACCGCGAGATCAGGCTCCTGTTCGCGGCCTGCAACCGTGTCGGCACAGCCGGCAACCTGTGCAAGACATTGCTCTACACCGCGCAGCGCATCGGCAAGGTCGCAACGATGAAGTTCGATGACGTCGAGGACGGTCTGTGGACGATCGCGACCGAAAGCCGCGAAAAGGGCAACGCAGAACGGCTCAAGCTCCCCAAGCCGGTGCTCGACATTATCGCGGCGCAGGCGAAGCTCCGAACCAACGAGTTTGTGTTCCCGACGTCCCGCGTCGTCAACAAAACGAATAAGCCCGGCGAGTATTACGGGGCGTTCTCTGCATTCGGCCAGGCGAAGATCGACATTGACAGCGCCATGATGGAGATCGAGCCTAAGCCTCCGACACCGCATTGGATCTTTCACGACCTTCGCCGCACCAGCAAATCATTGATGGCGCGCGCGGGCATCAGGCCTGACATCTCCGAACGCGTCCTTGGCCATACGATTGCCGGCGTCGAGGCAGTCTACGATCGCCACAGCTACGACGCCGAACGCGAGGCCGCGCTGATCGCCCTCGCGACTTTGATTGAAACCATCCTGCACCCCGCAATGCCCGGCGGCAACGTCGTATCGATCAATCGCCATTGACGCCTCCCGGCGGGGGGCGCTCCATCGGCGCGTTGCTCCCTGACACGTCGAACATGCATCAATCGCGCAGAACCGCTCCAGCGCGCTCCGCCGCCGTTTAAATGCGCGCCCGACGTGCCCCGATTTGCCCTTGCAAATTTCATCGGGGCCGTCAACATGCGCGCATCGATCGGGCCGATGACCTGATCGGGGTAACGAGGGAAGCCCGCGCATTTGGTTACACTCCAATGCGTCAGCGAGATTGATAAGCGCGCATCCTTCATCCCGCTTAGCCTTGCGACGAGCTCTTTTCATCGTTCATCGCGGTAGCCGTCTGGCCGCCGCGACAACGATTGGAGCCACGTTGTGTCGAAGAACCAGCAACCGAAGGCCAAGCGCAAAGAGCGCCGCCCCAACATTCCCAAGCCCATCACACCCGAACGCAAGCTCGTCTCGCGTATCGAGGCCGCGCGCATTACGGGCTTTAGTGTCGATACTCTGAAGCGCAAGGAAAAGCGTCGAGGCGGTTCGCTCGACGTCATCAAGCTCTCTGGCTTGAACTCGAACACCTATTACCGGATCGAGCAGATCAACGAATTGATCGAAGCATCGGTGTGGAATGACCCGCCAAAAGAAAACGCGGCCTAAGGACGTCAAGACCCCGGACACACTCACAATGTGCCGGGGCCCGAATGGTTGACGTCAACGCGATCACGAAACGAAACCCGCTCAAAGGCTCTGCATCATGAAGAACCAATCACCCAACAACGAAGGCAACGGCCCATGCACGCAATCATAGGGAACCTCCGCGCGTGGGACAAGACCACGCTTCCAGTGATCAAATTCGATTGCTACATCGACACGATCGGCATTTTCTTCCCAATGATCGTGGTGCCGAAAGCCGACTGGTCACGCCTATGCGATTTGTACGGCGGCAAGCCACACCGATACCGAAACCGCAAAAAGCGCTACATGCTCGTCTTCTTTCAGTGTCCGCAGCCGGCCCTGTTGCGCGAGCTGTCCCGGCTCTGCAGGCAGTACTGTGGAAATATCTATCGGCTCGACCTCGCCTACGATGCCAGGATCGATGAGGTGATGACCGTGGAGCAGCAGTTCGTGTTCTTGAAAGAACACATGTTGATGATCAAGCGCTCCGCGCAAAGGATTTTGGAAATCCGGAACGTCAACGGAACGTTCGGATACTACTGGGTACCCCACGCTCACGTTCAAGGAGCGCCGCGCGACGTCTGCATATATTGGGACAAGGTCTCCAAGCTAGACCCATACAACATTGTCGCGCACATCGATTTCCGACTGAGAGGTGATTGGCTTCGCGGGCTGGGTGACTCGGAGAACATAGACCCGTCAGAACTGATCCTCAGGCATATGCGATTTGTGGAGTTCGATCGAACCAAGTGTCTGCGGACGCTCTTCCGCAATGTAATGAAAAAAGCAAAGAACCTCGATCAAGCCCGACGAACAATTGCGTACAGGAAGCGCCACGGCCAAATAGACTTTGTTCAGCGCATTTACGATGAACACCGCATCACACTGCACACCAATAACGACCTTGTTAGACTGCCTCACACACTGACATGGGGTGCAAAACGACGTGCACGTGTTGAAAAGACCATGAACAATGAAATCAATGCGTTAGGTAGGGGTGATTGTATTTGGGGGGCACATTAACATGGTGCCGCGCCACTTCGACGTGAAATATAGTACTCTACCGTCAATTGAGTCGGGAGCGGGAGGGGCAATTGGAACGTATTAATCCGTTTTTATTTTATGAGTTTGGAAAGGAGCTGCACCTTTTGGAGCAGGTCACCGATTTGACGACCCGACAAGTCTTTTTCCCTGTTTGGCAGGCTCAAGGTTCGATGAACAAGCTGCTAGCTGGCGATCCTATTCCCCTTGGAGTTTCCTCTGGAAAGGCACGCGAACTCCTCAATCGAATTGACAGCCTTATGGCATTGCGGTTTTCGACGAAGAACGACAAGGGAGAGCCGATGCTCCGGTTTCCCGAAGACGGAGATGAGCCTGTCAACGCTTGGTCTGTCGATTGGATAAAGGCAGCCATCCGAGAATTTGAGACCGTGTTTGCGGAGGAGATGCGCGAAACTGCAACATACTTTGTACCTCGCCGCGGCATCTATCATACGCCAGCACTCGTTGACGCTGCCGATGAAACCTTTCCAGAGGAAATGCGGGCCTTTATTCCACAGAAGGCCAAGGATGACTGGAAAGCGGCGGGGCGGTGCTTAGCATTCAGTCTTTTGTCAGCGTCAGGGTTTCACGTTGCCCGTGCTGTTGAGGCCTGTCTGGAGAGCTACTATCAATTGTTCAGCGGAAAGCCCGGAGAAACGCTGCATGGTTGGAAGGCGTACATCGACGCTCTTGAAAAAATCGCGGCTAGCAATCCCACCCCATGCCCTCTCAAAAAAACGCTCACCGAGCTTGATCAGATGCGAGAAGATTATCGAAATCCCATCGTACATCCCCGAGTCGTGCTTTCCGAAAGTGACGCCCGAATGCTTTTTGCGAACGGGGAGAGCTTAATCATTGCGATGGCGCAGGAACTAGCTGAGGCAGCGAAAGGCATTCAAACCACCTTAGCGCTTGAAGGAGGAGGCGACGTTAAACAGCTAGAAGCTCCCAACTGAGAGAGACTGGCAATGCCAGTAGCAAAGGACCCATCGAAGCTCGAGTTCTACGTCTACACCTTCTCCGTTGACGGGTACCCGTTCTACGTCGGTATAGGTCGCGACCAACGCGGACCCGACCGCCTGCGTTATATTCGGTCACTCACACCGGCGAAGCTGAAGACTAAGAAATTGAGCGATAGGGTCATGGTCGCGCTCGATCGCAAGGCGGTCATCAAATGTTCATCGACACGCAAGCCATTGAACCGAGCCGAAGCGCTTGAACTCGAACGGAAGACCATCGTAAGACTGCTTCGCAAGGGTTACCAGCTTACGAACTGGCAGCACAACCCGTCCCGTCACACCGATGCGAACAAAGCCGTCCGCGCAGTACTGTCCAAGACCCTTTACGCTGTTTCAAAATCATAGCTCCTTGCTTTCGATGACCACCGCTCGCGCGATGTATTCATCAGCAAGCTTCCGCAGTTCGCCTTGGGTTTGAGCGTCTGATATGGCGCGGGCGTGTGATCGGCACTTCTCGGCTTGATCGCGTAAGTAAACTGATCGGTCGGACATAAGCGTAACTCTGATTAGGTGCTACCATACATCGAAATCGAAATCCTAGTTGATCAATATTGCTCACTTACCAAACTTCTGAGATCACATTGTTGCAGCCGTAACAACGGAACACCCGAGTGGGTACCGTCCCTCTGAAGGAGGGGAGATCGCTCAGATGGACCATTTTGGTGCTGCATTTGGCGCAATGTCGGATTGGAGCTTTACCAGCCCTCTCCGAATAATCGCATAGGAACAGTGCTGCCGACAAAACCGAAAAAGACAAATTCGCCAGTTTCTGACTGGCGAGCTCGGTCGCTAACTCAGTTCCAACATTTGAATGCATTTGCACGCGACGATACCTATTTTCCTCGCAATCGAGCGCATTGCCACAGTCTTGCGCAGCATCAGCGGGTGCGTGGCAATAGATAGCGGATCGTCATTCCTGCGCCGTTAATGCGCGCAAGGACCATGGTGTCGCCCACCTTCATTTCGGCCTCCATGGCATCACAGCAGTGTGACGACCACGCACTCCCAGTAGGGATAGATCGGCTAAGCTCTCCCGAATTGATCAGGACATCGATCCGACCGCCCGTCGCAGCGCGGTTCAGTTGCGCCTTCAACTCCTGCCGAAAGTGATCAGTCGATACCATTTTGCAGTCTCCGACTGGTACCACGCGCCTATTCCGCGCCGATAGCGAGTTAAATCGTGGATGATCCCAAAGGCGGACACTGGATCCGCGAGATTGGGAGTAGAGCGAGCGGCAAACGGCAGTTTCAACGATCGAACGTCCCCGACACCCCGATCCCACGCTAGCGCCGCCCCATCCCGCTCCCTGCGAACGTCAGACGCGTCGAAATGACGGAGACCACCCCCAATCCCCCGCGATCAGGGGGAAGCAGTGCCGACATCTGACGCCAACACCGCAAATCGCAGAGGAAGCCCGGTCTAGTCGGCAGGGCAAAAGGCGATAGGCTTGATCACCTCAACAATTCGCAGATGAGGGACCACCACAATGTCATTCGATATGAACAACGACTATTCGTCCGCGGGACCGGGCGCGAAACGGCCGAAGAGACTGTACCTCGACACGATCCCCAAACGCATCTCCAAACCCAAACCCAAACCCAATCGGCATCAAACCCCGACGAATTCAAAAGCCGCAAAGGAAGGGAGCACGATCAAATTGACGGCGACGGGCGTCAAGCATCGCATCACCCTGCTCACACTCCAACATGAGCACTACTTCGACATTTGCGACAGGCTCGATAAAGACGGCTTCGGCGATTTGACCAAGGTGTTGATCAGCCATCACCGCGACATGGTCAGGCAAGTGTTGAAAGTGATCATGGCGGAAGGCCTGATCACGCAAAAGGCCCTCGACCGATATCGGGCAGACGCACGGGAAGCACAGCGACGACGTTTCAAACGACGTGACTGTATGTCCATGACCATCGATCAAAGCCAAACCCTGGACAGATAGTAGGTAGGTAGGCAGGCAGTCTGAAGGCCCCCGTCAACAGCTCCAATGCGCCCCGAAACGATATCAAAAAGTGCGCAACACGCGCATCCCACCCCACTCCTGCAAATCAGAACGTTGCCCCGCGACGATCGATAAATGTCAGTTATGTGATCCCGTATCATCGGGTGGGACCTCACAAACCCCTGCTACAGTTGGGTTCACACCAAGGGGCTAGATCCAAGGTCAGGTTCTAGGTCATTGTTCGCACTGTAATCGCGGTCAAATCAATGGACCGTCGATCAGGTGGATAATGCGCATGCATGGCGTCGTGACAGGCAAGAGAAAGAGCGCGCGTTCTGCGATCACGAACGGGTCTCGCCTATTCGCGGCTCGCGTCGATCTGCGCACGTCACGAGGAGCACGCTTCAAGGACCTGATCAGCGCATACACCCGTGATGCAGGCGATGACCTGACGGAAGCCCAACGCGCGATCGTTCGCGACCTCGCAATGCTCCAGGTACTCTCGGAAGACTTGCAGCAATCATACATGGAAACGGGTGCGATGTCGCAGGAGGAGCACACCCAATACGCGCGACTGACAAACTCCATGCGCCGCCACATGAAGACCCTCGGCCTGACCGCCCAACGCGGCACCAAGCCTGACGACGACGACATGGACCCCCTCACCTATATGAAGACGCGCGGCAAGACCCGCCGTGCACGCCTCGACGATGACGAGGAGGAAGACTGATGCTCCTCGGCGCAGGCATACTCGGCGTTCAAGTCCTAGGGGAGCTACCTGAGAACAACGGCTTGGCCCAAGGCGTCACACTCGACATTGCGGCAGTACTGATCGCGGGTGTGGCTTCGGCCGAGACTGTTCCTCTGCGCATGACTGGTGGTTCTGCATTCACAAGCAAGGCTCACACAGCCCAAGGCGCAACGATCGCCGTCGGCACCTCGATCATATCGGGCACCGTGAAGATCGGCCATGAAGTCACAGTCGTGCAATCCGACGGCACCTCGTACGTCGTCACGATCTTCGGCGCGACCGATGCGGAGTTGGCCGACGATGAGTTCATGCGCGGTGTGGTCCTTGACGATTGGGACTGGTGGCTGATCAAACAGAGGGAAGCCGCATAGATGGTCAAACGCCTCATCATACGAGAGCGTCTAGACCCAAAGCCCAAACCACCACCTCGCCCCCGCCAATCAGACCGTCTGACACTCCTCGACGCGATGACGGACCCCAAGCTGTTCGGGTCATTCTTCAAGGACCTCGATAGCTGGCTCGCTTGGACCGCTTTCATCGCGAGCGTGTTCGGCTTGCCCATGACCGAACCGCAATTGGCGATCTATCGCGAGTGCACTGGTCGCACCGAACCTCCGACGGGGGCGATGCGTGAAGCCGTCCTCGTCATCGGCCGTCGCGGGGGCAAGTCGCGCATCCTCGCCCTGATCGCGGTGTGGCTTGCTTGCTTCCACGACTACAAGCCTTACCTCGACGATGGCGAGCTTGGCGTGGTGCAGACCATTGCAGCTGACAAGGACCAAGCGAAAACCATCATCCGATACGCAAAGGCATTCATCAAACGGGTGCCCATGCTCGCGAAGATGATCACGCGCGAGACCCAGTTCGGCCTCGAACTCTCGAACTCCATCGTCATCGAAGTCACCGCAGGGTCGTTTCGTTCGGTGCGCGGCAGGACCGTGGTCGCCGCCCTCTGCGACGAGGTTGCATTTTGGCAGTCGGAAGATAGCGCCAACCCCGACGTCGAAATCATCAACGCCATTCGACCGGGCATGCTGACGATCCCCACCAGTCTGCTTTTGGTCGCGTCCAGTCCGTACGCCCGCAAGGGTGTGCTCTACACGATGCACA
The DNA here is from genome assembly GCA_030684835.1 of Beijerinckiaceae bacterium. Classification (GTDB taxonomy): domain Bacteria; phylum Pseudomonadota; class Alphaproteobacteria; order Rhizobiales; family Beijerinckiaceae; genus Terripilifer. Next base: position 4,685 of record JAUXWZ010000040.1, on the reverse strand, counting down.
AGCGCTACCACGGGCAGGACGATCCTCGCGTTCTGTCCTGGCAAGCCAACACCGAGAGAATGAACCCGGCTGTCGATCAAGGCGTGATCGCGCAGGCGTATCAGGATGACCCGATCAGTGCCAGCGCGGAGTACGGCGCGCAGTTCCGTTCAGACGTCGAAGCCTTCATTGCGCGCGAGGCGATCGATGCCGTTCTCTCCGATGAACGGGAACGACCCTACGTCGCGGGCGTACGCTATCGCGCATTCACGGACCCCGCGGGCGGCTCCGGCAAGGACAGTTTCACCCTCGCCATCGGGCACGTTCAGGACGGCATCCCCACACTCGACGTATTGCGCGAGGTCAAGCCGCCCTTCTCACCAAAGCAAGTCGTTTCGGATTACTCCGAACTCCTCAAGACCTATAACATCCGCAAGCTCACGGGCGACCGATACGCGAACCTCTGGCCCGTCGAGGCGTTCCACGAACACGGCATCGTCTACGAGCAGAGTGCAAAGCCCAAGTCTGACCTGTACGCAGCGTTCCTGCCCCTGCTGAATTCCAAGAAGTGCGACCTCCTCGACAACGATCGGCTGATCAATCAGTTGATCGGGCTCGAACGCAGAACTGCGCGATCAGGTCGCGACAGCATCGACCACGCGCCCGGCGGCCATGATGACGTCGCGAACGCCGTCGCCGGGGTGCTCACCTCAATGGGCGTGCGCAAGTATCGCTACGACGGAAGCATGTCATGGGTTGGCCACATGCACGACGTCGCTGACCTTTCCTCCCGCTGCCAATCACACTCCGCGCAGAAACTGTCCGCGTTAGTACAACTGAACTCGATGAAAGGATTACGACGATGAATACCCAAGACTTTGAAGTGATCGACCGTCAAGGCAACCGTGTTCGCCGAAGCGGGATTGTGCAGGACGGCGATACCTTAGTCACGACGATGACCATGATGGATGCTGCGAACCCCTCTCTCGTAGCGGGTGCAGCGCTTGCAGCCGCCGTTCGTCGAAACGAGCAGTTCGACGCGCGCGGACATCGGCCGGGCTTCGGCACGCAGGACGCCAACGCCGAAGCCGCAACCGTGCGCGATCAATACCACGCTCGCAATCGGGACGCGTGGCGCAACCCGCCTGCACTGGTCGAGACCAAGCAGCCCGAGGCACATGCCATTGTCGCGCCCACGGGCACCAACGATGCCGAACGACGGGCGGCGGCAGACAAGGTGATCGCCGACCGCGACAAGCGAACCTCGGAAGCTTGGTCCAAGGCCAAAGCCTGACGACAACGACCTCATGTGAACCCTCACATGGGGCGCCCCCTCGAACCCCAGGAAGGTGAACCAATGTCGGACCTACCAAGCCGCGTACAATCGAAGGTGATGGCCCTGCTCGACGCAGAGCAACAGGCCAGCACCGCAATGCATATGACGCAAAGCGCGATCCGTGAGGCGCAGTATGCCCACGACGTCAACCCGCGTGGCGAGAAAGCTTTCGCGCTGGCCCGTGAAGTTGCTCGACTTCAAGCGTTGCAGCCCGACAATCAGGCTCGACATCGGGCGCTTGCCGACCTCAATGCGAAAATCAGGCGTTACCTCGACATGCTGCCCGCGCACGTCGCGCTTGACGACGCGAAGCCGATCAAGCCGAAGCTGGGCGCTGGCGAAACCCATCTTAAGGTCGTGGCACGAATGCGCGGCGAGATACTGGCCCTGATCGGTGAACGCTCCCGCGTCGAGCGAGCCTCCCCGACCACGGAGGAGATCAAGGCGCAGGCCGCGCGTTTTGTTCAGTCACTCGCCGAACACGCAACACCTCGCCTGATCATCGAGCATGACCGGTTCGACATGCAGTTCGGCCGGGGCGTTATCAGCGAGAAGGACCCGACGCCGTTGCAAGTGCTGGCGTGGATCGACCCGACAATTGTCTTGAACCGGTTGAGGGCAATGATTGAGGCTCGGGATAAGCCTGCGAACGCGATGACGGCGGCCGACCGCAAGACCCGCCTCGGCGAGATCAAGGATGAACTCTTCGAACTCGAACGGATCGAGCAGGCGCACATTGAGGCTGCACTCGCTGAGGGCACTGTGATCGAGCAAAGACCGAACGTGGATATCAGGGCTCTTTTGGGCCTCGTCGTCATCAAGGACATGGTCGCAGCGTGATCACCGATCCTCAGGGGCTTTATCTCCGGCCTCTGAGTGCGGGCAGTCGCTTGGTGCGCGACGTGGCTCGATCCTCGTTCGGATCGCAGACCGTGCGAGGGGCGCTGAGCGACGAGTGATCGTCTCTTAGAGCCAGCAGCGGGCTTGATACCCCCGCGTGGCTGGCATCATTTCGATCGCGTGTCAGTTCCGCGGTCGGGAAGCCCGCCGTCGTCGTGTTTCATCTTCCGGGCGACGGCGGGGTTTTTCGTTATCGAGGATTATCGCTCCCGAGAAATTGAACCATTGCGTCGTGGTAAGCAATGCGTTGTCCCATCCATTCATGAACGAGTGCCGCGCTTGCCGGATCGAAGTGCCACTCGATCACGTTGAAGATAACGTCTTCGATCGGCTGGCCAGCGCGAACGCAGTGACTCCAATCGCCGTAAACATCGGGCTCTTCATCGTACTCAGCCGCAGGCGTGCTCATGCCGCGGCCTCAATCGGTAGATCGGCAGACGATGGAGATAAATCACCCTCTTTAAGTTGAGCGGCCAAGTGCTTATCGTATTTCTTGCGAAGATCGATCGCGATTTCTTCCCAAGCGCTAGCTGCTCGACAGCAACTGTGCAGGAGCTTCTGGAAGTGATGGTCGTGGATCGTTTCAAACCGACCTTCATTCGAATGGTAGATTTTCAGGGCTTTAGCGGAGCGAGTTGCATAGTCGTCGATATCGATCGCCCAAGGCGGTGGCCCGTTTGGCGGAATATTGATCATCTCGGAAAGTCTATTCCGCAAATAGTTCCCTTCCTTCGCAATCACCTCACCAAGTTGCGCGACCGTCCAATCGTTGGTGGCCGCGCGCTTCAAATACTCGGCCTGCTGCTCGGGCTTGAGAGAGGCCACTTTCTCATGATGACTGAAACTAACAACCTCACTACGTAGTGAGGGTTTTACCCGTTTGGCAATTGAACCCCAGTTCACAAGCGTTGCGTAAGCGTACGGCAGCTTCTTCGCTAGGTCTTTCCTCTTGCCGTACTTTTTCTCCATCCCATAGACCCAGTGATCGCCTATCGCCCACTGTATGCCGTTGTTGATAGTCGCAAGTTTTATTCCGAGTGCTACCCACTCCTCGAACTTAAGCTGCCCCGGCATCACGAGGCCTGTTCTGCAAATCTGAACACCAAAGTTCAACGTGATCTCAAGGGCCTCTCTTTCGCCAGGCTGCGGAAGCACATTTGGCTCCGCGTTTGTACACAGAGTTTCGAGCCTAGTTTTATCAGATATCGGATTGACCATAACTGTTACTCCATTGCGTGTTGCGATGGAGTTCAGGGTTACCAAAGGCGGCTCAGACTGAGACTGGCAAGAATTGCAAATTATTCCTGGGCGTTGTCCTTATCGTTAACGCCGCGCCAATTCTTAACGTACATCTCCTCAGGCAAATCGTACCTGTTGATCTTGCGCAAATATTCCTTCACGACTTCGAGTTCTGCTCGATCGTAGGTAGTTACGGCACGTTCGGTATTAGGAACAACATACAGCAATGCAATTTTGATAAACTCATCCCTCACCACCTCGGGCACGCGCATGTTGTTGATGCGTCTGCGATAGGCCTGCATTTGGCCTTGTACCCAAAGGAAGGCGTTCCACAAATCGTTCGTTCTGGGAGCGGCGCGCTCATCGGAGGCGCTGGGGCGACGTAGTTTCCGTCCCACGTCTGGTTCGATCGAAGTGCCTATGCAGGCGAGCTTACTTACACCTTGTCTTGGAATGGTAACCGCGGTTGGCTTGAACTTCGGCAGGCCAGCCCGAATTTCATTCAGGGCTTCGGTTTCCTCTTCGCTCAAGGATCTCATTGTCGGGGGTCCGGGCTTCCGCGCGCCGTATTGTCGTCATTGATCGACAACGCTGTATTAACGCCCTCGATTTGACCCCCGCGACGACCCCGGCGAAGGGGTCCCTGATCGCGCAAACGGGACTCCCCCTTGTCACGCACCCTCGGGACCGCGCAGGGGACCCACAACCGCTCCTAGCAGATCCTTGTGTGACGCGCATCACATATAACACAACCTAAGGTTTTCTGAGGAGTTGAGGCGCCTATAATCGATTGCGCGAGTGTTTGCGTGTCAAATGGGAGCCGTCAACGAATGCGATCAACTCACCACCTCAACGCATCGCGCGAAAGCTCCCGATGCGACGTGTGCAACAAGGCCCGCGCAATCCGATGCGTTGGCCCCTGCGCGTTGCGCGACGTCGCAGCACAGATACGCAAAGCGATGGAGCGCGATAGGGAGCACGTCGATCACGCGTGACGAAATGCGACGGCTTTTGAGATCACGACCTAGCCTAGACCTAACCTTGCGAGGGAAGGCAATCAGATCAAATGTGCGCTAAGCCATTGAAATGATTGGTGGGCGCACCAGGGCTCGAACCTGGGACCCGATGATTAAGAGTCAGCGTGACCCGACGTGTTGTGGTCGCCCCAGGATCGATTTTGTGAAGCTAAGGCGAGTTAACTTCCCTTTGCTATCATTGAACAAGTTGATTT
>JAUXWZ010000037.1 GCA_030684835.1 Beijerinckiaceae bacterium | reverse complement strand
TTCGCGCGGGCTTGCAAAGCCGGGCTTCGCCTCCTTCGCGTAGACCATCGCCGCATTGGTCGCGAGATCGCCATGGGAGGGGTCACGCGGCGGCTCCACCACGAAGCGCGACAGATCGAGCCCCGCCGGCAACTGGCCGTTGTCGATCAGACCTTGGAGGATCTGGCCGATGCGATCCTGGAATTCGGCAAAGACGTTCATTGACCGTTTGTTCCGCGCGTAGCTTTAGAGGGCAAAGTTGATGCGCGGCCTAGCGGAAATCGCTGGAAGCGTCAAAGGGCGGGCTTATCTCAAGCTCGGCGCGCCGCCTGTCAGCCGCACATGCTCGGCTACGGCGTACCTGTCGGTCATGCCCGCAATATAGTCGCAGACCACCCGCAATCGTTTGGCATCATTGGGCGCGCGCGCGGCCATGTTCGCCCATTCTTCCGGCATAAGCTGGATATTAGCCGCGAACTGCGCGAACAGGACCTCGACCACCGAGGCCGCCTCGTGGCGCACTTTCATGACGCGCGGGTGCCGATACATGTGGGGGAACAGAAAATCCTTCAGTGCCCGATCCACAGCGACGAACCCTTGCGAAAACGAAACGGTGACCTCTCCCGCGCCCCGCACGTCATCGGCTGATTGCGGCTGGCGCTCCAAAAGGCGCGCTTGGCTCGCGTGGATCACGTCCTCGATCAGCCGCGTGATGACCCGGCGCGAAATCTCGTGAATGAATCGCACCCGCTCAAGACCGGGGTGGCGCCGGTCGATCTCGTCAACGATGTCCCGCAAGAATAACACGTCACGCAGATCGGCGATTTCAAACAGCCCTGCTCTCAATCCATCGTCGAGATCGTGCGCATTGTAGGCAATGTCGTCGGCGATCGCGGCGGCCTGCGCCTCCGCGCCAGCATATGTTGTCAGGCCCAGATGGGCGGCCGCATCAAAAATAACGATGGGCGCCGGCACGCCGCTCTCCGCGTATTTGGGCATGGGCGCGCCATCGGTTTGAAGCAGCGGACCGTTGTGCTTCACCAGCCCTTCCAGCGTCTCCCAGGTGAGGTTCAGCCCATCGTACTCCGCATAGCGACGCTCGAGTTTGATCACGATGCGCAGCGCCTGCGCATTATGGTCAAACCCGCCATGCGCCTGCATGGCTGCATCGAGCACATCCTCCCCCGTATGGCCAAAGCATGTATGGCCAAGGTCATGAGCAAGGGCGAGCGCCTCCGCCAGATCGTCGTCGAGGTTGAGGGCCCGGGAAATCGCGCGCGCGATTTGGGCGACCTCGATCGTGTGAGTCAGCCGCGTGCGGTAATGATCTCCCTCATGGGGCACAAAGACCTGACTTTTGTGCGCCAGACGGCGAAATGCGGTAGAATGGATGATACGGTCGCGATCGCGCTGAAACTGCGTGCGCGTGGGCGACGACGCCTCGGCAAGCAGTCGGCCGCGGCTAGTCTGTGGATCGGCGGCGAAGGTTGCGCGTTGAACGGTCACGTACGCGGGCTTATATTGAGGCGGCCAAGACGGCAAGGAGCCAGATACCGACATGAGCGAAACCCTGTCACTTGCAGATTCGACAGAAGCGCCGCCCGTCGTAACGGAGCGCGCGGCCCAGCGCGTGAAAAAGATTCTGGCGAAGGAGCCGGACGGCTCGCTCCTGCGCGTCGCCGTGAATGGCGGCGGCTGCTCGGGCTTTCAGTACGCTTTTGAAATTGTGCAAATCCGCGCCGAAGATGACCTGCTGATCGAGAGGGATGGCGTCGGCGTTGTCATCGATCCAGTCTCGCTCGACTTTCTGCGCGGCTCGCGGATCGACTTCGTGGACGACCTGATGGGTCAGGCGTTCAGGATCGACAATCCGAACGCGTCCAGCTCATGCGGGTGTGGTACGAGCTTCTCGGTCTAGCCGCCCGTTCGTCAGGCGCTCATCGCTTGGGCCGCCTCAGGCGAACCGGCGAATCTGTCGCGCGCAGTCTTGCGCATCAAGTCGAGAACGCGGTTAAGGGCGGCAATCTGTAGCTCAGATTTTTCGAGATTGTCAGACAGGCGAGCCGCCTCCTCCAACAGACTGCTCTCAGAGCAAGCCTGATCCAAGGATGCGTCGGCAACATGGGTCTTCATAGTGTTCGTCCTTGAAAGGGGCGACCGCGAATCAATTTGATAATTAGAAACAAAGTATACGCGACAGAATCCAAAGCGTAAGCACAGGCGCAATAAGGATCACGATTCCAGCACCGGCGCGCCAATAAGGTCGCACGCCAAAGGTTAACAAACGAAGCATGGCGAGGCACGATGCATTCCCTCTTTATCGGACAAACTTATATTGACGTGACGATCCTCGCCGACGCGATGCCTGCTGGAGACGACAAGGCTGTTGCGCGCGACTATGCGGTATCTTTCGGCGGCAACGCCGTCACGGCGGGCTTTTGCGCCGCACGCCTCGGCCACTCCGTCGACATGCTGACGTCGCTTTCGGACGATTGGCTCGGGCGCATGTTTCTCGACATGGCGGCGAAGTATCAAATCTCCGTTCACGGCCGAAAGGTGAAGCGGTCCTCGCTGTCGGTCGTCCTGCCCAACGATGGCAAGCGCGCCATCCTGCGCGCGCGCGATGACGATTATCTGCATCCCCTGCCGAACTTGAACATCGCCGGCATCAACGCGCTGCATCTCGACGGCCATCAGGCGGACGCGGCGATCCACTACGCAAAACTTTGTCGGCAGATGGGCGTGATGACCTCGCTCGACGGCGGCGGCCTGCGCTCGAACACGCACGATCTGCTCGGCTTCATCGACGTGGCGATCTGCTCGACGCGCCTCTGCGAACAGATGAACATGAATGGCGAGCAGCTGCTCGACTACCTCAAGTCCCGCGGTTGCAAAATCGGCGGCGTAACCGAGGGCGAGCACGGCATGCTCTGGTACGACGAGGCCGGCGACATACATCGCCTGCCCGCACTCGATGTGCCCCCGACGCTCGTTATCGATACGTCTGGCGCCGGCGACGTCTTCCACGGGGCATATGTGGCCGCGTACCTCGACGACCCAAGCGGGCGATGGATCGACCATTTCCGCTTCGCGCGCGCCGCTTCCGCCTTCAAGGTCCAGCACCTTGGCAACGAGGCCGGTCTGCCGTCGCGCGAGGACGTGACGCGGATGCGCGAGAATTACGAGGAAGGTTGATCCTTCCTCGTCTCACGCGGGGTCGTACTTGTCCTGCGCCTGAGCCTCCGCGACTGCGATGGCCGTCATGTTGACGACGCCGCGCGCTGTGACAGAGGGCGTCAGCACATGGGCGGGTTTGGCCGCGCCCATGAGAATGGGGCCTACGGGCAGCGCGTCGGCCAGCACTTTCACGAGTTGAAAGGCGATGTTGGCCGAGGCGAGATTTGGCATCACAAGTACGTTCGCCTCTCCCGTCAGCCGCGAATGGGGCATCACGCGTTCGCGAATCGCCTCCGACAGCGCCGTGTCGGCCTGCATCTCGCCGTCGACTTCCAGATAGGGATTGATCGCCCGCACGAGTTGCAGCGCGTCGCGCATCTTGAACGCGGTCTCTGAATCAAGTCCGCCAAAATCACTGTCGGCCAGCAGCGCAATCTTCGGCGTGAGGCCGAAGCGACGCACGTGTTCGGCGATGCTCACCGTCATGTCGGCGATTTCAGCCGCGCTTGGGTCGGCGCGCACGTGGGTGTCGGCGAGGAAGAAATTGCCGTGCTGCGTGATGAGTAGCGACAGCGCCGAGAAATCGCTGCAGCCCGGAGCGAGCCCGACAATGTCGCGGATGTAGCGCAGGCGCGTGTGGAAACGGCCTTCAAGTCCGCAGATCAACGCGTCCGCATCGCCGCGATGCAGCGCGATGGCGCCAATCACCGTGTTATTGGTGCGCACAAGCGTCCGCGCAGCGTCCGGCGTCACGCCCTTGCGTCCCGCGACATCGATCAGCGTCTGCACGTAATCGCGATAGCGCGGATCGTCTTCAGGATTGACAAGCTCAAAGTCGCGGCCCGGCTTGATCTGCAGCCCGAAGCGCTCGATGCGCTTTTCCACGACCGACGGGCGACCGATGAGAATCGGGATCGCCATGCGCTCCTCGATCGCCACCTGCGCGGCGCGCAGCACGCGCTCGTCTTCCCCATCGGCGTAGATCACGCGGCGGGGGTCTGACTTGGCCTGCGCGAACACGGGCTTCATGATGAAGCCGGAGCGGAACACGAAGCGGTCAAGCTGGTCCGCGTAAGCGTCGAAATCGGTGATGGGTTTTGCCGCAACGCCGCTGTCCATCGCCGCCTTGGCGACGGCGGGCGCGATGCGCAAAATCAACCGCGGATCGAATGGCGAGGGAATGAGCGAGTTGGACCCAAACAGCGGCGCCGAACCGCCATAGGCGCGCGCCACCACATCCGACGGCGCTTCGCGCGCCAATTGCGCGATAGCCTCCACGGCCGCGCGCTTCATTTCTTCGTTGATCGTGGTGGCCCGCACATCGAGCGCACCCCGGAAGATGTAGGGGAAGCAGAGGACGTTATTCACCTGATTGGGATAATCTGAGCGGCCCGTGCAGATCATCGCGTCCGGGCGCACGGCCAGCGCCTCCTCGGGCATGATCTCCGGGTTGGGATTGGCGAGCGCGAGGATGAGCGGACGCTCGCCCATCGCCTTCACCATCTCCGCCTTCAACACGCCGGCGGCGGACAGGCCCAGAAACACGTCGGCGCCGGGGATGATTTCCGCAAGAGTGCGCGCGGACGTTTCCTGCGCGTAGACTTCCTTCCAGCGATCCATCAGCTCGTTGCGGCCCTTGTGGACCACGCCTTCAAGGTCTGCGACGAAGATATTCTTACGGTCCGCGCCCAGCGACACGAGCTGGTTGAGGCACGCGATCGCCGCTGCGCCCGCGCCCGAGCAAACGATCTTCACCTTCGAAAGATCCTTGCCCGCCAGTGCAAGCCCGTTGCGAACGGCGGCGGCGACGATGATGGCCGTACCATGCTGATCGTCGTGGAAGACCGGGATCGACATGCGCGCGCGCAATTGCTCTTCGATCTCGAAACAGTCCGGCCCCTTGATGTCCTCAAGGTTGATGCCGCCAAAGGTGGGCTCCAGCGAAGCGACCGTCTCGACAAACTTCTCGATGTTCTTCTGCTCGATTTCGATGTCGAACACGTCGATTCCAGCGAACTTCTTGAAGAGAACCGCCTTGCCTTCCATCACTGGCTTGGCCGCAAGCGGGCCGATATCGCCAAGGCCCAGAACGGCGGTGCCGTTGGTGATGACCGCGACCAGGTTTTGCCGCGTGGTGAGGTTGGCCGCCTCCTGCGGATCATCGACAATGGCTTCGCACGCGGCGGCGACGCCCGGCGAATAGGCGAGCGCGAGGTCGCGCTGGTTGCCGAGCGGCTTGGTCGCCTGAATTTCCAGTTTTCCCGGCTTCGGCAGCCGGTGATAGACCAGCGCGCCCGTGCGCAGGTCTTCGGACATTTTCGTAGCCATTTGATTCCCCGCCCCGCGGCTGTCCGCGAGCATCTCTGATCTTCGCTCATAAACGACGAGGCCCCGCCCTGCACAAGCGTGTTTTTCCGGCCGCAGCGTCGCGGGGGGCGTTGCGGGGTCGATGGAGGGTCTTGTCCACCCGTATTTTACGACCGGCCCGGTGGGCGCGAACACGCGGTCTGCATTCGCTTCTCCCGAATCGACGAAGGACGGATTAAGAAGCTTCCAACGCGGGCGCGCGGCGTGACCTGTCTGGCTGTGTCTGTTAGAGAGGCGCGCCTCAGCCACCGCAGGCGGGCATCCCAGGCGCGCGCGAAGGAATAACCCTGTTGCTTCAGACCACGGCCAGATCGACCGGTCAGCCCCATACGGCCGTCGCGTACCGGTCCGATATCGACGGTTTGCGAGCAGTCGCCGTTCTCTCGGTCATCATCTTCCACGCCAAGCTCGGCCTGTTTCCGGGCGGCTTCGTGGGCGTGGACGTGTTCTTCGTGATCTCCGGCTATCTCATCGCCTCCATCATCCTGAAGGAGGAAGAGCGAGACAGTTTCTCGCTGGCGCGCTTCTACGAGCGGCGTATCCGGCGCATCTTTCCGGCGCTTCTGCTGGTCATTGTGTTCTGCGTCGGGGCTGGCGCGCTGCTCCTCACCCCCAACGATTATCTCCTCTTCGGCCGTTCGGCCTTCGCGGCGATGGCGTTCTGGTCAAATTTCTACTTCTCCCGGCAGGGCGGCTATTTCGCCCCCGCAGCGGAGACGCAACCGCTCCTGCACACCTGGTCGCTCGGCGTCGAGGAACAGTTCTACCTCGTCGCGCCGTTCCTTCTTCTGCTGCTGTCGCGCCAGCTGAAAAAATGGCGGGCGCCGATCTTCTGGGCGCTGTTCATCGCCTCGCTCGGCGTCTCCGCTTGGGGCGTTTTCAGGGAAGAGGCGTGGGCGTTTTACCTGCCCCATTCGCGCGCTTTCGAACTGATGTGCGGCGTCGCTCTCGCCATGGGGCTCGTTCCGCGCGTCCACGGCCGCGCCAACGAAGCGCTTGCGGCGTTGGGTCTGGCGATGATCGCTTATGCGGTTCTGTTTTATAGCGCAGCGACCCCGTTCCCAGGGTTTGCGGCCCTTTTGCCTGCCGTCGGCGCCGCGCTACTCATCCACACGTCGAGCGACCTCTCGCAAACGATGGTCGCCCGCGCGCTATCGCTGTCGCCCGTCGTTTTCATAGGCAAGATTTCGTACTCGCTTTATCTGTGGCACTGGCCGCTGCTCGTCTTCGCCGAATACCAGTTTGGCCATGATTTGCAGGCGTGGCATCGCGTACTGCTGCTGCTTGCAGCCGTCGCGATTTCCGCCGTGGCCTATCACTTCATCGAACAGCCCGCGCGACGCATGGGCCCACCCCTCACACGCAAGCTCGTCTTCGCGGCGGGCGCCGCAGCGATCATCCTCACCGCCGCGCTGAGCCAGATCATCGTCAAGGGCCGGGGCTTACCCGGGCGGCTTGACCCCGAGATCGCCGCGCTCGCGCGCGCAACGCCAACGCGCGTCCAACACGGCGGCCTCTGCGGATTCGGCAAGGAAGGCCGACAGCGCGAACGTGAAGACTGTTTCATCGGCGATCAGGCGGCTTCCGCGCCGCGCTTTGTCCTCTGGGGCGATTCTCATGCCGCCGCCGTCGGCCCGATGATTGCCAAGCTCGCCACGGACTCCGGCGTCAAAGGCTATAACGTCGGCCGTGGCGGCTGCCCGCCACTCTTCGGACTGGAGAAGGAAAGCTCCGTTTTTCGCCGATGTCTGGCGGGTGCGCGCGACATGGACCGCGTCCTAGCCGATCCCAACGTCGAGCAGGTTATCCTTGTCGGCCGCTGGGGACTCTACGCGGAGGGAGTCGCCTCGCTGAATGAAGCAGCCACCCGGCCGCGCCGGTTTGTCGCTCGCGACGATGAAGCCAATCGCGCCGCGTTTGCGCGTGTGCTCACGGGTTCAGTCGAAAGAATCAGGGCTGCCGGCAAGCGCGTCGTCCTCGTCGGGCCTGTGCCTGAGTTTGAGCTGAATGTGCCCGCCGCCTTCATCAAGGGCGCGATGCGGGGCGCGGGCGGCGACATAACTATGGCGCGCGCAACCTTCGATGAACGCCAGCGCGGCGTCATGCCAACGCTGGCGAAACTGTCACAGATGGAGGGCGTGCGCGTGGTTTATCCCCACCTTCAGCTTTGCGACGCACTCGTCTGCCGCGCCACCGCAGGCGGCAAGGCGCTCTACGTGGATGACGACCACCTCAGCCCCGCTGGCGCGCTGCTGATTGAACAGACGCTTCGCTCGTCGCTAGACGGCGTTCGCAAATGAGTTACGGTTTCACACGCTGCGCCGCGCCTTACGGCCCCACTCGGGAAAGCATTCGATGAGCGACGACCTGATCCAGCAATACAGGCTGATCCACAGCCGCGAGGCGTGGGGCAACACGAGCGTCAAGAACCTGCCCTACATCCTGCCGCACATCAGCGACCTGAAACCAAAATCGATCATTGATTTCGGCTGCGGCCAGAGCAGCCTCGCCGATGAGCTTGAAAAGTCCACCGGCGCCCGCGCCGTGCGCTACGACCCAGCCATCCCGGAATACAGCACGAAGCCCGATGGCAAGTTTGATCTGCTCATCAACGTGGACGTGCTTGAACACATCCCCGAGGATGAGCTTGAACCCATCATCGCGGAAATGGCGTCATTTGCGAAAGACGCACTCATCGTCATCGACACCGGCCCTGCGGTTCTCGTTCTGCCAGACGGGCGAAACGCTCATGTCACGCAGCACGATCAGGACTGGTGGGCGGAGCGGCTCGGGGCGCATTTTCCCTATCTTGAACCTATCCGCGTGCGCTCGAAGCGCCGCGCGGCGTTCAAAACATGGAAGAGCAACGA
>JAUXWZ010000035.1 GCA_030684835.1 Beijerinckiaceae bacterium | reverse complement strand
GGTCTGGTGAGCCTGTTTAATTTCCGCGACCGCCGAGCGGGCGAGACTCATGCGCCGGACCGAGACCGGCCATGATCGATGCACCGAGCAGCACCTGGTTCACCTCTTCGCCGCACTGGAATTGGCTGATCGTCGTTTACTTCAGCCTCGGCGCGTTGGCCGGTGGCCTCTACTTTCTCTCGGCCATGATCGACCTCACCGGGCGCGACCGCCGCATGGCGCGCTTGGGCTATTACATGACGTTGCCCATCTTGCTGGTGATCGGCGGGGTGCTGATCGTCGACCTCTACCGGCCCGACCGCTTCTGGCACCTGTTTGTCGAGATCCACACCTGGCGTCCCATGTTCAAGTGGTGGGTGCCCATGTCGGTCGGCGCCTGGTCCGTGCTGCTGTTCGGTTTCTTTGCGCTGCTGTCCTGCCTCGCGGCGCTCGCCGGGCACCGTGCGTGGCGATGGCGCTTCCTGCTGCGCCTGCGTCCGCCCGGCGTTCTCGGCACGCTCGTTGCGGTTTGCGGCGCGATGGTGGCGCTTCTCGTCACCGGCTACACGGGCGTCATGCTGTCGGTTCTGAACCGCCCCGTGTGGTCGGATACGCCGCTGTTCGGCCTGCTGTTCCTCGTGTCTGCCGTCACGATGGCGGCGGCGCTGCTGGCGCTGGTGAACCGTTGGATGCACGGGGACAGCCCCGTCGTGGCGGCGCTGCACCGCATCTGGATATCGCTGTTGCTGGTGCAGATCGTGGTGTGGATCGCGCTGTTCGTCACACTGGGCCCGGCTGTCCGCGGCTGGCTCAACGGTTGGGGTGTGGTGCTGGCCATCGGCATTGCCATCGGCATTGTGTTGCCGTTGCTGGCGGCGCGCCGCCCCACGGCCGGGGGCGTTGGCAGCCTGCCGGCTGCGGCGGCGCTGGTGGTGGCCGGCGGCCTCATCGTGCGCACCGCCATTGTGTTCGTCCCGGAGGCCATCGCACCATGAGGATGCTGCCATTACTGTTCGCGCTAGGGCTCGCCGGCTGCGACAGTCCTGAAGCCACCCGCACGCAAGGCGGCGGCCCCGGCGGCGACACCGGCAACCGCCCCCCAATCGTGCGCATGCACGAAGGCTCGCGCCCCTTCCACGATACACCGCGCCTGGTGCCGACCGAGACGCCCGCCCTGGATACGGCAAGCCAGGCGGCCGGGTTTGGCCGGCGATGAATACGCCCGCATCGCACCCTACGCCCGCGCTGAGCGCCGTCGCGCGGCTCGACGCGCTTGCTGCCGCGAATTCCGAATGGGGCCCCTGGCTGTGCGTGGTGCGCGAAGTGATCGCCGAGTTGTCGAATCCCGCCTGGGACGCCC
>JAUXWZ010000032.1 GCA_030684835.1 Beijerinckiaceae bacterium | reverse complement strand
GAGCGGCCATACCGGCGCAAATGATCGCCTTTTTTCGGCCCGCAGCACTGGATTTCGGAATGGCCGGACCATCTGGTATCACGACAGTCAATGACCGACCCGGCCACTTCAAGATCACCATCTGCCTTCCCGCGCGCCGTTTAGCGCGCGGGCGCAAGGCTAATTTGAAGCACCCGATTACCTTCCTGTCAGTGTTCGGCTATCTACGGCGCGACGCTTATCGATGCTCATGAGCGGCAGTACGGTCGCCAGTATTTCTCATCATCGTTTCATGCGCAGCCACCATGCCACGCTTCACAAGGTCAGTCACTTCCGAGGCGTGCTTCTGCAATGCTGCGACAGTTTCTGCGTCATTTGACGTCTGCGTGACAACGATACCCGTGGGCGTTGAATCGAATGTCGTCTCGATCTTGTCCTTGTTGCGAAAGATAGTTTGCAACGTTGGGCTCTGGATTGCCAGACGGGGATCACGGCTTTCCTCCACGCGCTTCATCATCCCGGCCACATGGCTGAGGATGGTCTTCGCAAGTTCGGGGTCGTCTGACTCCGTGACCGTGCGAATGCCGTTGGAAAGGTTGGTTACAGTGCGCTTGATGCGATCATGGTTCACGAACATGGCGTGAAGCTCTTGACGTTCCGCCATCGTTGCGTCGCCACCCATCATGCCCATACGGCCCATGCCCATGCCCATACGGCCCATGCCGGGGCCCATGCTTCTGCCAGCGCCCGTCCCTCCGCCGGGCATCATACCTCCGCGTGACCCCATGCCCTGGCGCATGCGCATTTGATTGCCGGACGTAGCGCCGTGATCATGATCAGAACCTGTCGCTCGACCCATGCCGCGACCCATACCCCGACCCATGCCTCCACCCATGCCGTGGTCCATGCCTCGACCCATGCCATGGTCCATGTTACTCATCATGCCGGGCCCCATCCCCATGCCGCGGCCCCTGTGGCCCTCCTGGGCAAAGGCGTACGCGCCCAGCGCGAGAAGGGAAACTGCACCAAAAGCGGATGCGAGGATTCGATTTCTCGTTTTCATGTCAGCTCTCCGTGGGGGCGGCGGTATCGCTCGCCATAACCAAAAAGCTAGAGTCGAACTGTCACAGAAGCTTGCCGCAACCAACCGAATTTGTGACAGAAGGCGCCGACTAGCCAGAGTGGTAACATCTCGTCACACTTTTGTTCAGCCGAAGCGGGGGCCTCGGGATAAATGAAGGCTATGAACCAGTCGCCGCATATTTTAATCGTCGACGACCACCGCGATATTCGCGATCTCGTCTCCCGCGCGCTGGTCAAGGAGGGATTTCGCGTCAGCGCTGCGGCTGACGGAAAAGCCATGCGCGCCCTGATGGCCGATAGCCGCATTGACCTCATCCTCCTTGATCTCATGCTTCCGGGCGAGAGCGGCCTCTCGCTGTGCAAGGAAGTTCGGAACGCTTCAAACGTGCCGATCATCATGGTCACGGCGAAGGGAGAGGAGGTGGACCGGATCATTGGCCTCGAACTCGGCGCGGACGACTATCTCCCCAAGCCTTTCGGCACGCGCGAACTGGTGGCGCGCATCAACGCCGTGCTTAGACGCACGCGTGGTGGCGCGGAGCAAGTCCAGCAAAAACACACGCCGAAGCGTTATGTGTTTGATCAATGGACGCTCAACATCGATGGACGCGAGCTGCTACGAGAAGACGGGGTCACGATTCCCCTGAGCACCGGTGAGTATGACCTGCTGCTTGCAATGGTGATGCGCCCCCAGCGCGTTCTGGCCCGGGAGACGCTTCTCGACCTCGCGCGCGGAAGAGCCGCTTCGACTTTTGATCGAAGCATCGATACGCAAGTAAGCCGCCTGCGCAAGAAGCTTGAGGCTAATCCTGCCGAACCGAAGATCATCATAACTGTTTGGGGCGGCGGCTATATGTTCGCGCCGCAGGTGCAAGAACAATGAAAAGGCTTCTCCCGCAGACGCTTTTTTATCAAACGCTACTTGTGTTACTATCGGGAATCGCGCTGGCCCTCCTCGCAGGCGCCTTGATATATTCGAGCGCCCGCCAAGAAGCCGTACGCGCGGTCGGCGCTATCGGAGCGGCGGAAAGGATCATCAACGTCTCGCGCCTTGTTGCCGAGGCGCCGGTGGATTGGCGAGCGCGGCTAGTGGAAGGCTCTAGTGACGCCTCGTTCCGAGTCTACCTGTCGACAACCCAACCAACCCTACCGGTTGGAGAAAGCGCAAACCCCGCTTCGCAAGTGATCGCCGATTTCATTGAGCGAAGCGTGTCGGCGAAGTCCGTCACGGTAGGACTGGCCAGCCGTTCGGAACAGCCTCCGATGTTAACAGATGAGCGCTGGGAACCACGCCAGCATCCGGGACACGGACGGGGCGCGGGACGCGGCATGCGCGGTGGAATGATGCACGGTCCGCTGGGAGACGCAGTCATGTCCTGGAGGGGGCTAAGCGCCAAAGTAGAACTGCATGACGGACAATGGCTTGCATTTACGACATCACTGCCAGACGAGGGCCCAAAGATTTCTTTTCATTTATTGCTCGCGCTAGCCGTGATG
Organism: Beijerinckiaceae bacterium; assembly: GCA_030684835.1. Lineage (GTDB taxonomy): Bacteria > Pseudomonadota > Alphaproteobacteria > Rhizobiales > Beijerinckiaceae > Terripilifer. Next base: position 10,179 of record JAUXWZ010000032.1, on the reverse strand, counting down.
ACGGGAATAATTGCAATTCTCACAGCATGGGCCGCACGTCGATTGACCGCGCCGCTGCGTGTTCTATCCGACGCCGCGACAAGATTGGGCCACGACGTCGACGCTGCGCCGCTTGCCGTGACAGGCTCTGTTGAACTGCGCCGTGCTGCGGAAGCTTTCAACGACATGCAAAGCCGTTTGCGTAGTCTGATCGCAAACCGCACGCTCATGCTGGCGGCTATTTCGCATGACCTTCGGACGCAACTCACGCTTCTGCGTTTGAGGACCGAAATGGCGCCCGCAAACGAAGATAAAGAGCGCATGCTGCGCACCATCAGTGACCTGGAGGAAATGCTGACGGAAACCCTCTCCTTCGCGCGCGACGAGGCCCAGAGCGAGCCTCGGAAACTGGTTGATGTTGGGGCGCTGATCACGAGCATCATCGACGATATGGCCGACGCCGGAATGCCCGTCGCAAGCGGAAAGATTCCGGAGGGGGCGGTCATTGAATGCAAAACAGCCGCCTTACGCCGGGCGGTCGTGAACCTCATCGACAATGCCGTGAAATATGGAGCCAAGGCGACGGTTAGCCTAGAAAAAAAACACGAGGGCATCACCATAAATGTCGACGATGAGGGACCAGGCATCCCTGAAGAACAGATCGCCTTGGTTTTGCAGCCTTTTTATCGTCTGGAAACCTCGCGCAGTCGCGACACCGGAGGGATTGGACTCGGCCTGGCAATCACCACGTCCATCATTGAGGCCCAGGACGGTAGACTGTCGTTGACGAACCGCAATGGAGGAGGTCTACGGGCGGCCATTATCCTGCCAAGCGACATCAGTCGCCACCTCACCCAAGTGTGATAATGGCGCTGGCTCGTTCATTTCGACGCAAGCGCCTCGGCGATCAAACGCTTGCTTTGATCGATCATAGGCTTCGGCATGCTATAGAGACGTTCAAGCATTTCCTGCACCTTTTCACCTGGGAGATAATCGACTTCAAATTTCATTCTGGCCGCGTCGGCAAGATACTCAGGGTCACTTGTGGCGGCCTTGATCGAGTTTCGAAGCAATGCAACGCGCTCCGCAGGTACGCCCGGAGGGGCTACAAGAGGACGCCCCATCTCTTGTCTTGCAAAAAGCAATTCAAGCAATTTCTTCTGAACCGGATCAGAAATGAGCTCGAGAAGATTTGGGATTTCAGAAATCTCTGGGTCTCTCCGCAGCCCAAGTTGCAACAAGATTTTGATACGCCCATCGCGCAATTTGTCCGCGCTAGATACCTTCAATGCCCCCAAGGGAACGCCGCCGCGACCTTCGGTTTCGCCACGTTCGATCGACAACATCATCTTTGAATCGCCGTCGTATCCAGCAACAACCTTGAACCTGGTTCCAATAAACATATTCATCAGTTTAGGATAAAGCACACCGTCCGAGTCTGGAGCGGCCGCAGCAAGAACCGCCTCAATGGTTTTCGCGTCCTCCAGCGTCTTTACTTTACTTTCACGAGAAACAACAAGCACATTGGTTTCTCTGTTGAGACTTCCAAGCCAGTTGAATTGCAGCATATCATATGGATAGGATCGATCACTAAGAAGCGGCTCAAGAAGCAAAGTCCGTTGAACAAGACTGATCACTGAACCATCTCGGGGACGATTGTTATAGAGCTGCGCAGCGGCGGTCACGCCGCTTGCGCCCGGCACTGCCTGCACGACGATATTCGGATCGCCTGGTATATGACGCCGTAAATGACGCGCAAGGAGACGAGCATAAGCATCGTTAACAGAACCCGCGCCGCTGCCAACCATCAACGTTAGTTGCCGGCCCTTATAAAAGTCGTCCGCGAAAGCGGCGCCTGGAACCATAAGGGAAAAGATGAGGATGCCGAAACGAGAGATGGTTTTTCGGTTCAACATGCTCTGCTCCTCATCGTGTCAACGTTGTGGCGTCCTCGCTTGGTTATTCAGAAGTTCAGTTTTTATAGTCAGGATAAAGTCGATCGGCCATACGAAGCAAACCTTTCCAGTCCTTCCCGCCATCGTCGCGGCCAGATTGTGTCGTTTTCATTTGCCCCAATGCATAAGCCTGGGACTCGTCGCCGATCAGGATAAAATCCGCCGCGCCACCAGCCAATGCAGCGATTTGACCCTGACAAGCAGTTTCGAGCTGATGGTGAGAAACGACAATAGCTCCAATCGACTTGCCACAAATCAGAGATCCGTGGTTTCTCAATAAAGCGATGTTTTTGTCGCCAAGATCTTGAATAAGCGGCGCTCGCTGTCGAATATCGAACTCGAAGCCGCCAAAGTCATGATAAGCAACCTTGCCTATGAAGTGCATGGCATGCTGATTGATAGGCAACAAGCCGTGTCGCTGAGAAGCTACACCCATGATGGCCGCAGTATGGGAGTGAAGCGTTGCATTAATGTCTGGTCGGGCCGCCATTAATCCAGCGTGAATGATAAGACCCCCACCCCGAAGTTTTGCCGCCCCCTCTTGTCTAGGGTTCCCGTCAAAATCATATTTCACAAGATTGGAGGCAGTGACCTCCTCAAAAAATGAATCCGCCGCCTTGATCAAAAAGGCGTCAGGTTCATCGGGAACCCGCACGCAGCAGTGGTTGTGAGCCAGGTCAGTAAATCCGAAATGCGCCATTATGCGATGGGCAGCTGCCAACTCTAGGCGAACCTGCCATTCAGAATCGCTGACCGACAGTGGATTACCTGAATGGAGCGGACGCGATTGCACATTCATTGGCTTCCTCCCGTTTATATCTTTTTATAATGTGATGATAAAATAGGCGGGATATCGGGTTCCTGTCCAGAGAAAAGTGACGAGGAGCAGGGTATATATGTCATTTGCGTTGAAGCAGATTAACGGATCTCTTGTTTCACAGCCTTACGCTGCAAAATATCCGGCCCCTGGAGGACTCTGCCGCACAGCTTAGTCTCTTTATTCTGCTTTCCACATTGCAAAGCCGTTGAGATATTTATTAAGGCCTGCTTTCTGCTTAAAGAAGAACAGAACTTTAAAATGCGCAATTAAGCCCGATCGATTGTCAAATCAGGCGATGGTGACATCACTCAAAAAAACAGTTTTCAATAAAAACCGGGGCCATGGCTTCCTTGTGTCGCGTCGAGCGTCCTGGGATAGGCGCGCCATCCGGCGTCACGCGCGCGCCTCGGTCCAGTTTTTCCGCCGAAGCGCCAATTCGCAAAACTACGAGCGGTTCGTCGGTCGGATTGTAAAATTCATAAAAACACCCTTTGGGGAGAAAAACGCCCTGATTTTTCTTCAATAAGGGAAGCTGTCCGTTAAGCGCGTGGAACTGGGCCGCCCCTTGAAGCACTATAAAATAGTGCTCTTCCTCGATATGACCGTGAAGTCCATGATCTTCTCCGCGCGATGGAGCATAGCAAAGTACGCGGAGTGTAGAGTTTTCGCCGCGCATCAAAAGACTCTGTGTCATTCCGTTTGATACGAGAGGAATCCTCAGGTTCAATATCTGTGGCTCGATCTTCTGGAAGGTCTTGAGATCGTCTTCGGTAAGAGAAACATTGCTCATTTGACCTGTCCCGTCTTAACAAGAATTTCAATTGATCCCAGTTGCGATACACGAATGCAGACAAAGGATTATTGCATCGAAACGCCCTGTGCGGCCAGCATGTCTTTGCTAGATTGCAAGATGTCCGGTGGTGTGCTGTAAATTTTCGCAACCAGATCCTGAAGTGATTGACCGGTATTAGGGCTGACTTCTACATCGAGTTTCTTGGCTTCTTCGAGAAAGCCCGGGTCAGCAATGGCTTTCATGAACGCCTGTCGCAAATCAGCAACTCGCTCAGCCGGCAAGTTCGGAGGTGCAATCAGAGGAAAACCCAATTCCTGGCGCGCAGCGAACAACTCTAAGACCTGCCTGTGGTGTTCGTCGACAGCGAAGTCGAGCGCGAGAGGCACTTCTGGAAGAGAAGGATGCTTTCGCATCGCAAGCTGAGCGATGATGCGAACTTTACCGTCCCGAACCCATTGAGACTGTGTCGCCATGAGCGCATTTAACGCCCAACCAAGCCGTCCCTGAACTTCGCCTCTCTCAATGGCGAGGTTTATTGTGCTCCCACCATCGTACCCCGACACGACCTTGAACTTGGCGCCCGTGGTGGCGTTGAGGATCAACGGGATCACGTGCGTATCGTTGCCGCCTCCAGTGGAACCAACAATCGTCTCGTGAGTACGCACATCCAAGAAACTCTTGGCGGGCGCTGAGTGCCAAAGCACGGCGAGGCTCACTTCGCCACTGCGACTTCCAATCCAAGCGAAGCGCGTGGCGTCAAACTTCGCAGCTGACTGCCCGTACAGCGGCATCATGACAATGCCCCGCTGAATTGAACCTATCTCCGTACCGTCTTTCGGCGATTGCGAGTAGAGAAAATTCGCTGCCTGTAGACTGCCGGCGCCGGGCATATTTCTGACCACAAGGGTCGGTTGACCGTCGAGGTGGCGGGCCATGAAACGGCCAGCCAATCGCGCGTCAAGATCAGCAAGCCCCCCCGCCCGCGAGCCAACAATGACATTCAATGTTTTTCCTTTGTAGAAACCATCCGCAGCTGGTGCATCGACCGAACTTAGACAAAGCCCGACCATGCAGGAAATTCCGGGCCACACTGCGCTATGTACATATCGCTTGAGCATCGCCTTCTCCCTTTTTATCAGCTGTAAGACAGCCATATTTTTATTGTTGTAAAGTCTGGTTTTCCCTTCCGAGCGAGCCAGTGAAACATAGTAGTTTTGATGAAGCAACATCAAACATGCAACGATGTCACCTAAAAATGGTAGTCTGCACGCGATCTTCACATGTGCATCGTTAAATCGACGGCATAGCTGAATTCAAGAATCCAGCACACTTGGGTGGCTCGGACTGCTCGCGATACCGGATGCCGAACGAATTTTGTTCCAACACGTTGAGAGGATTCCCAAGGAGCTGAAACATGGCGCGTGCGACACCTTCATCGATTGCCCATTTAGACTTCTGGCGATGGCCGGACGCCAGAACTGCGGCAAGAGCTGTGGCCCAGCAACTAGCCTTACCCACTAGCGACAATTGAGCCCTGCGCGCACTTCATCGGCGTTTTTAAGGGGCGCTGGCGGGGGCCGATATGGCGGCTGGTCTTGTCACGGCAGTTCAAGGAGTTCCTGGACCATTGCCGCACGTCCAGAGATGGACGAACCGCCAAGCCTTGGATCGGCCAAAAAGCGTATGGCCTATGTTCCCCGCAATCGCTCAGAGAGACGCCAGGTGGATCGCTGAGTAAGTGGAGCGCCCATACAGCAGATGAACTGCCGCCAGGCTCTGCCGTTACCTGCCGGAAACTCTCAAAGAATTCTCCATGAGGCCGCATTGCATAAGCCTAAGAATGACAAGCAGGAGGCATGCATTTTCGTTAAATTTATGATCGGCTAGAACTAGAACCGAGGGCAAGAAGGAGCTTCATGTCGCCCGTGCATCCCACGCTAAATTCTATTTGCCAAAGAGCATATAGGAGGAATAACTGTCTATTCCGAGAACTGTAGAGGTGCTGATTTGTTGAAGTGGTTCACACTAGGTTTAGCTGCTGCGGCTCTGAGCGGGTGCTCTCCTGCTAGCCGTCCTATGGAGCGTGCGGCGCTTCAAACGCCATCAGTGGCTACCACAAACACAGACTATGTCTGGGCGCGAAATGACGGACGACGCATGGCTACAGATCCATCCCTCCGTCGACAGGGAGAGTTGGATCAGGCGGAGTGCCGCGCACGGGCTACGAGCGGGGAGTTGGTCCTGCCAATATTCGTCTCATGCATGGAGGCCAGGGGATACCACCGGCGTTCAGCCTGATTGAATTAGGTTTGAGTAGCCAGACGGCCCTGCGTTGAACAACGCATTGGACTTGCAGAACAATGACTACAAGGAATATGCGGGCTTAACCCTGCATATTCTTCTAAATAACAAAAATCGTTCTGAAAAAAACACGTCAATGTCATTTTGGAAGATTCTGTTTTAATCGTCGGTATGAAAAGCCGCCAGCTTGGCGCCATTGAACCCACAACTTCGAAAGTTCGATATCAACACTCGATGTCATTTACGCGCCTGCAATCATCCGAGTATTTCTGGCGACTGAACACCGTCACCGCGCCTTTGTTAAATCGATCCGCCATACGCGCTCATCGTCGCAGTATCGCACACTTTGCGCTGCGCTTCCACCCTTTGACGAAACTGGTATAAAGACCATCGGGGTAAGCGCCACGGTGGGAATCATATCATGTTCGAGACGAGTATCGAAACGTTGTCGCATGAACTTGCCTCTGTAAAATCATACGAGATAGCCGCGCTGCAACTCGAACAAGCATCACTTTTGCTACTCGATACAATTGGCTGCGCAATTGCAGGACGCCAGGATCACGGCGCAGCCACGGTTGTGTCCACTGTAACCACTTGGGGCGGCGCGCAAGATTGCCAGATTATTGGACATCAACTGCGCACCAATGCAGCAAATGCTATCCTCGCAAATGGAGCATTGCTCCGGGCGTTGGATCTAAATGATTATGTATTCCGGGTTGAGGGCTCACAAACTAGACTGGGGGGACACCCCAGTGACAATAACCCAGTTGCGCTTGCTTTCGCCGAGCTCGCCAAAACCTCAGGGCGCGCATTGCTCGAGGCCATCGTGATTGGCTACGAGATGTTTGGCCGCGCGAAGGCGTTTTCGGTCGATGCGGGAGAGTGGGACGGCGTGTCCTATTCCGGCCTCGTGGTCCCGGCAATCGCTTGCCGATTGCTCCAGCTCAGCGAAAAGCAAACTGCAGACGCAATGGCTATCAGCCTCGCGCGATGCGCCACCTCGGCGATGGTCCGCACCGGCCATATCAGCTCAGCAAAATCAATCGCCAATGCGCTCGTTGCAAAAAGCAGCGCTGAAGCTGTTTTACTCGCTGCAGGCGGCGTATCTGGTCCTATTGGCGTGCTCGATCACAAACGAGGAATGCGGTCTCTATTTTCAAACGCCCAAGCGCTTGAGGCGCTGGTGCAGCCGATAAAGAACCCTTCCTACATCATGAGCGCCCGGATCAAGCCGTTTCCATGTGTCGGCACCGCTCAATGCGCCGTCGAAGCAGCGATCCAGCTCAACCGGAAACTACATGGTGATCTCTCTGGCGTGCACAAACTGCGCCTGGAAATGGGCGATCATCCGACGGTCATCCGCCATCTCGCCGATACAGAACGCGCCAATCCCACATCAAGGGAAGCGGCAGACCACAGTATTCCTTTCCTTGTCGCAGTAGCTGCTCTGGACGGCGAGTTGGGCATGCGACAGTTCGCCAACGCCCGATGGAACGATGCACGAGTGCGCGACCTCATGGCAAAAATCGAGACACACACTGATGAGGGCCTCAGACACAGGTCGCCCGAAAACTTTGCTTGCCGGATAGAAGCCTTTACAGACGCCGGAAGCTGTTCGAGCGAAGTTCTCGCCCCTCCCGGATGGTCACGGGAAGGGATAGTCAAGGAGGCGGTTCTTTCCAAATTCCACCGCGTCACGCGCGATGCGCTTCCCGAAGTAACGCGAGAGAGGATAGTAGAAGCTGTGGTCAGCCTTGCAGATACACAAAACGTTACACACCTTGCGGCCGCATTAGCGACTTAAGTCTTGGACGTGAAATCGTCATAACTTATGTTTGCGCGGGGGTACGAGATCTCACTTTGCGTCATGCCAAACCGAACACAGGCTTCGGCAAAACGTATACTGATGGCCTTTGTGTTTAAGACCTGAACGCCCGTCGCTTTTGCAAGATCATCTGGATCGACTATGTACGGGATAAGCGCTCCTCCAAGTGGAACGATAATCTCGGCGCCTTTTTGATCAACTAGACCGCGAATGAGCTTGACGGTCGTTTCAAAAATTTCGGCTTTGCGCTGTTGGGCGTTTTTGTACACGCCTATCGGCATGACGTCAGCTACAATTCGGTCTAGCCCGTGCGAACGAAGAATGCGCTTTGTATAGGGCACATGCGTGGGCAGCGGAACAGTGATGCCAACTTTGTCAGCAAGGGTCGCAGCCCAATTTACGCTCGTACGAAGCGGACCGATCACGGGAATTTTGACGGCCAACCGCCCGCCATCAACGCCAGGGTCAAACGTGTTGGACGAGATCACACCGTCGTAACCGTTCTGCTCCGCCCAAAAGATTTTCTTGATGATGGATGGCGTCTCCAGCATGTGATGAAGACCATTGAGCGCGCTTTGCTGGCCTATCGTGTCGTGAAGTTGCGATCCTTCATATTGATCAGGAAACGCGACCTCGATCTTCGTGCCCGGAGACGCATAGCTGTTCAGAAGCGCCTCGATCCTCGCGACATCGTAGGAGGCGCGAGGAGCCTGATTGAGAAACATGAGACGCATCTTACGAATTCCTCGTGATCGCTAATGATATCTTTTAGCCGCCTGATGGCACTTTCCCATCCAACGCTTTTTTATAGCGTTCAACGACCGAAGGTGGAGCATTCGTGATAGCCTGCACGAGCTGGGAGACTGTCTCCCCATCCATCGGCGTAAGCTCCAACCTCTGCTTGTTGCCTTCGGCAAGATACTGCGGATCTGAAACGACTTTTGAGAATGCTGCGCGCAGCATTTCAAGACGGTCCTTTGGCACGCCCGGGGGCGCAGCGAATGGACGCGCAATCAAAAGAGGAAGCTCGGCAAATTCGATCAGCGCTCGATCTTCAGGATTGGTCGTAAGCTCACGCGCAGTTGGAACATCCGGTAATGCAGGAAGCCGATCTCTCCTGCCAAACTGAATCATGGGCCTGATAAAGCCGTTTTTTATCCAATCTGCATGACGCGATTGAATCGACGTCCATCCACTCGTGTGCGCATCGACCTCGCCCCGTTCAAAGGCGATCTCAAGATCGTCGCTACCCTTATATCCTGCAACCACCTTGAAGTTGAGGCCCAGCGCTTCACGGAGAATGGCTGGTACATCAGTGCCAGAGTTTCCGAGATGGACCGGCATCTGGTGATTTCGGAGGTCCTCAATCGTTCTGTGCGGCAAGGCCGAGCGGATCACAAGCAGATAAGCATTGTCGTTATAACTAGCCGTCGTTCCGACCCATCCGAATTTCTCGGGGTCAAACCTTGCCTGCTTGCTTCCTAAAAGGCCCAGCAGGACAACGTAACGGTTGAATGTGCCAAAGACGGTTCCGTCTTTGTCCGCCAGATTGTAAAGATGGTTGGCGGCGATGATGCCTTCAGCTCCGGGCACGTTAACGACGACTGATGTCGGCTGGCCGGGAATGTACTTGTTCATATGCCTTGCAAGCAGCCGGGCGTAACTGTCGTACCCGCCTCCCGGAGTCGAGCCGACGACAATCTTGATGGTCTTGCCTGCGTAAAACTCCTGCGCGCCAGCAGAATAATTGAGCAATAGACCTGCAGCAGTGATGAAAAGAATTCGAAGTAAGCTCATGCGCTTCATCGCCTTCTCCTTATTGCCGTGAGCCGGTGTCGACTGCATTTGATCGCAGCGGCGTACTACCGGACGGCAAAACCTAAACGTCTCCACCCACTACATGGTAACCCGAATGGCGAAAGATGGAAGAGGTTTCCTGGAACTGGAGCGGGGAATAAAGTCGTAGCCATCCACTGTGTAAATCCGCGCCTGCGCGTGCGGCGTCTAAGCATGAAAAAATGCTCGGCTCCGCGTAGAATGTCGGAGCCGCTCAATGTTAACCAGCGACTCAGGAGCCCGCGTCCGTCTTCATCGGGCGCGGCGCTCGTGAGGTACGCAAAATCAGAACGCGTTGCCCGGATCGTCTTCGGCCTGCGCCTCGCCGGTGTAGAGCTTCTCGTTCATGCGAGATTGCATGCCTCGTGCGGCGAGCGTCGCTTCGAATTCCTTGCGCAAATACGGATCTTCTTCATCATAAGGAATGGCGCCGCCGCCCTTCTTGATGTCGATGGCGCCGCGATCGGTGATGGCCTCACCTGGCCGACCAGGCTTGCGCGAGGTTGAATTATTCGGCCCGAACCATGCGGTCAGGCGCAGCGCTTCCTTGCTGGAGCCGAAATGCTGGTGGAACCAGTCGCCAGCCATCGGCGCCGCCGACACCATGCCGCCGAACTCGTAGTCCTGACGCCGCACCTTGTCGCCATTGCCGACCGACCACGGCTGCATC
>JAUXWZ010000133.1 GCA_030684835.1 Beijerinckiaceae bacterium | reverse complement strand
GGCAGCCCGCCCACATTGTGATGGCTCTTGATCGTCACCGAAGGCCCGCCGGTGAACGACACGCTTTCGATGACGTCGGGATAGAGCGTGCCCTGCGCGAGAAAGTCGGGCGCGCCCTTGCCGTCGGACGCGATTGTCTTCGCCTCGGCCTCGAACACGTCGATGAACAGCTTGCCGATGGTCTTGCGCTTGGTCTCGGGATCGCTGACGCCTTCAAGCGCGCCGATGAACATGTCGCTCGCGTCTACATGCACAAGCGGGATGTTGTAATGATCGCGGAAGAGGTTGACGACCTGCTCCGCCTCGCCCATGCGCATAAGGCCGTGATCGACGAACACGCAAGTCAGCCGGTCGCCAATTGCTTCGTGAAGGAGTACGGCGGCCACCGCTGAATCAACGCCGCCAGAAAGACCGCATAGCACGCGCCCCGTTCCGACCTGCTTGCGAATGGCGGCGATAGCCTCGCCACGAAACGCCGCCATCGTCCAGTCGTTGCGCAGGCCCGCGACCTTGTGCACGAAATTGGAGATGAGCTTCGCGCCATCGGGCGTGTGCACCACTTCCGGGTGGAACATGGTTGTAAAGATGCGCCGCGTCTCGTCGCTGGCGATGGCGAAGGGCGCGTTCTCGCTGGTCGCCTTCACGGTGAAGCCCTCGGGCAGTTTCGTCACACGGTCGCCGTGGCTCATCCACACAGGGTAGCGCTTGCCGACTTCCCAGAGACCGTCGAACAGCGCGCTTTTCTCGCGGATCTCGATATCGGCGCGGCCAAACTCCGCCGCGTGGCCCCCTTCCACCGCGCCGCCCAGCTGCACGGCGGTGGTCTGCTGGCCGTAGCAGATGGAGAGGATGGGCAACCCGGCGTCGAAAATAGCCTGCGGCGCGCGGGGCGAGCCTTCCGCCGTCACGGACGCGGGCCCACCCGAGAGGATGACGGCCTTGGGCTTCAGATCGTCGAACGCCTGTTGCGCGGACTGGAAGGGCGCTATCTCGCAATAGACGCCGGCCTCGCGCACGCGCCGGGCGATAAGCTGCGTCACCTGCGAGCCGAAATCGACGATGAGCACCTTGTCGTGGTGGCTGACGATTTCGGAATGGGCCTGTTCGCTGTTGGCGGTCATGGGTCTGGGCTCGGACTGAATGAGGGCTGATGGCCGGATTAGGCCATGGGGCGGCGGGGCGCAATGCGGCGGAGCGCGCTGTCCCCGGCGGCATGTCTCTTGTCGCGCGCAGAATAGCTCAAATGCGATGGATCCGTTTGAGCAGCGCGCAATCTGCGGGCGCCATTATGCCTGCATGACGATAGCCATGCCACACCCTGCCCCGCTCCGCAGCCTCGCCCGCATCAGCCCGACGGATTTCGCCGGGCTGTTTTCCGGCGAGGACGCGCCCGACACGCCCGCCCGCCCGCACGGCGGCTTGGTGCGCGCCACTATTGGTCTGTTTGCCGACAGCGTTCGCACGCTCGTCGACTCATCCGAGATGCGCGAAAATCCTCAGATTTTCGCCAGAAGGGCCACGTAAAACCCGTCTGTTCCCGCGATCGCTGGCGACAGGCGCAGCCCCGGCCCCAGCGTTGAGACATGCTCGGCAAGCTGCGGAACCCCCGCCTTGCGCGCCGCATGCGCCATGTCGACCGGCAGAAAGTCGGCGTGCTGGCTGAGAAACGCCTCCACGCGGGCTTCATTTTCGATCTTGAGCACCGAACAAGTGACGTAGGCGATGCGCCCGCCGCTTTTGAGATAGCGCGCGGCGGTGCGCAGAGCGGCGTCTTGCTCGGTCACGCGTTGGTCCACGGCGCCCGGGCGCACGCGCCATTTGGCGTCCGGATTGCGCCGCCAAGTGCCCGCGCCGGTACACGGCGCATCGACGACCACGAGATCGCAGGCGCCCTCAAGGTCTTTCAGGATGTCCTGCGGGCCTTTGGGAGCGCGCACCTGCACATTGCGCACGCCGGCTCGCTCCATCCGGTCCCATATGGGGGCCAAGCGGCGCCCATCCCGGTCCGTGGCGTAAATCTGGCCCTTGTTTTCCATCATCGCGGCCAGCGCCAGAGTTTTGCCGCCGCCGCCTGCGCATAGATCCAGCACCTGCTGGTGGGCGTCAGCGCCCGTGAGCAAGGCTGCAATCTGCGAGCCCTCGTCCTGCACCTCCACAAAGCCACGCGCGTAGGCGGGCTCGGCAGACAGCGAGGGCTGGCGCCCGTCCGGCCCCACGGCGATGCGCACGCCCCACGGCGAATGAGGCGTGGCGGTCGCGCCAAGGTGATCGAGTTCCCTCAACGCCTCCTCGCGCGAGGATTTCAGCAGGTTGGCGCGCAAATCGACCGGCGCGCGCTGCGAGAGCGCCCGGCCCTCTTCCGCCGCCCGCTCGCCCCATGCTTCGGCGAGCTGAGCCGCAAGCCATTCGGGAAAATCACCCTGCACATGGGCGGGCGCGTCGGAGACGTCGCTCAGGATCAGGCGTTCGCGTTCATGGTCGGTAAGCGGCGCAGGCGCGTGACCCTCGCCCGTAAACAGCAAGGCGACGGCGGACACGTCGAGACCACGGGCGCGGGCGAGCGCTCCCAACACCTGCGCTCGTGCCCCCTCGGCCCCCATGAGCCAGGCGGCGGACGACTTCACGCGCAGCGTGTCCCATACGAGGCCGGCGATGGCCGTGCGATCCTTGGAGCCGGCAAAGCGATGGCTTTGCCCCCATTCACGCAAAATGTCTGAGGCGGGACGCCTCTTGGTGTCGATTTCGCCGACGATCTCGATCGCGGCTGCGACGCGCGCTGCGGGGGTCATGAAGGTTACGCCTTGGGCCTGTCTGGAAAAAAGAGGGCTGCGAACCTGCGGCCGCAGCCCTCGCCCTCTCATGGGGGCTTAATGGCGAAAATGTCCAGCGCTCAGGGGTTCAGCTTTCTCCGCCGCCGCTCATGAGCTTGAGGCCAATACAGCCCACGCACACTGCGCCGAGCATGAGTGAAATCACCCACGGGCCGAAGAACCCTGCGATGATTATGGCTACGATAAAGGCGATCATCACGCCTTCTGAAAAGTTCGCAATCATAGCGCCAACTCCAAACGCGGCCCGTCATAGTCAGCTATCCAAGATGAACCATGCTGGAACACGTCTGGTTTACGTACCGTTAAGCGCGCAACAGTCAGGCGAGTGGCGGCTTCGCTCTGGCGACGCCAATCATCGCATCGCGGCTGACGAGTTTCGCAAGTTCGTCCTCACCCAGCCCCTGCGTGCCGTCTGGCCGCTGCGGCACGACGATGTAGCGAAGGTCAGCGGTCGAGTCGCGCACCCGCAGTTCGACGTTTTCAGGCACAGGCGTGCCAAATTCTTCCAATACGGCGCGCGGCTCCCGCACAATGCGAGCGCGATAAGCTTTGCTCTTGTACCACGACGGCGGCAGGCCCAGCAGTTCGCGCGGATAGCACGAGCACAGCGTGCATACGACAACGTTGTGAACCGTATCTGTGTTCTCGAGCGCCACGAGATGGGTCGTGTGCATCGGATAGCCAAGCTCCGCGGCCGCCGCGTTGGCGTCTTTCAACAGACGCTCGCGATAGGCGGGATCGACCCACGCGCGGGCGACAACCTTGGCTCCGTTCGCGGGCGTAATTGAATCGCGCGCTTCAATGGCCGCGCGCACTTCGTCCGCGCTGACAACGCCTTTTTCGATCAGCAATTCCTTCAGCGCAACGCCGAGGATTTGATAATACGAATGGACTTTGTCGTCTGGCTG
>JAUXWZ010000020.1 GCA_030684835.1 Beijerinckiaceae bacterium | reverse complement strand
GAAGCGGGCCTTCTGCTCAGGCGATCCAAAAATCTGCAGGATGGGGCCGAAGTGATAGATTGCCTGACCTGAAATTTCAGGCGCGCCCGCGGTCCCCATTTCCTCATACAGAATAATTTGTTCGGACACGCGCGCGCCCATACCGCCGTATTCTTTTGGCCAACTCGGCGCAATCCAGCCGCGCTCGTAAAGCTGCCTGTGCCACCACAAAGCGTCGGCGACCGAAGGACGTGTGGGCAAGTGCCTTAGATGATCAGGCAAGTTGGCGGCGATCCACTCACGCACGTCGCTGCGGAAATCAGCATCTGTCGCTGTATCGGTCCGAAACGCAGCACCCGCAGACGCACTCGAAGCTCTTGTTACCGCGAGGCGCCATTGCGTGGAATTGCCCCAGGCAACGCCCAATGAAAGAGCCCGTTTCAGACAAAGACCGATAGTATGCTCGTCGCTGAAGCCGATAGCGCCATGCATCTGGACGGCGGCGCGATGAAGAAACATCGCCGCGTCCGCAGCCTTCGCGCGCGCGGCGTACGCAGCAGCATCCGCGCCCGACGCATTCCTGTCCAGCAATCGCGCGCCCTGCTCTGTGAGCGCGCGCGCCAGCGCAAGGCCGGCGTAGGCGTCGACCGCCCTGAACTGCAGCGCCTGAAACGACGCGAGGGGTCGGCCGAATTGGTGGCGCGTCTTGAGGTGTTCGAGCGTCAAATCGAGCGCCGTTTGTGAAACGCCTATCAATTCCGCCGCGCTCAAAATTGCAAGCGATGCTCGCATCCTCGAAAGCGCGTTGGCCGCGCGATCACCCTGAAGCACGCACTCTACAGGACTATTGTCAAACCTCACGTCAGCAACGCCAAGCCCGTCAACCGTTCGGCGCGGAACCACAGACACGCCGCTCGCATCACCAGAAATCAGCGCCAGCACAGATCCTTCTGCATTATCGGCGTGGACCAGAAAATAATTAGCAGCCCCGCCCCAGAAGACGCCTCGTGCGACGCCTGATAATTTTTCATCCGCGTTGATGCGCAGGTCGGCCTGCCCGACCGCGCGGATCACGCATGCAACCACAATGTCGCCTTGCATTACATCGTCGAGACGCGCGAACTTCATACTCTCGAGAATTGGTGCAACTGTCGCTAGCGAAGCGTATGACATCGGCGCAAGCGAACGAGCAAAAGCCTCAGCTACGGCGCAGGCGGAGCCGAACCCCTGCCCCGCGCCGCCAACTGCTTCTGACGCCAGAAGCGACAACCAACCCTGCGCACCCGCAGCATGGAGCGCCTCATCGTCGCGCCCCGCATGATCGCGCGTCATGAGCGCGCGAGCACGTTCGGTCCCAAACATCGCGCGCGCAAAGCGATTCGCTCCCTCTGCCACAGCGACGAAGTTGTTATTCACGTCAGACATGCTTGCTCCAAATAAAGACTGCGCATCAAGGAGAAGTCAGCGCCTTGCGCACTTTCTCTACGGTTAGCGGAGGAAGGTTGTAAGCCTCCTTGATCAACTGCTCCATCTCATCACCTGACATGGGGTCGATCGTCAGCTGTACTTTACTGATTTCAGACAGAAACTCAGCATCCGCAACAGTCGCCATGAATGCGGCGCGCAACGCCTTCTTGCGGTCCTCCGGCACTCCAGGTGGAGCGATATAGGGACGCGCAATCACTGTGCTGAGGAAAATAACGTCGAGCACGCGGCGATCTTCTTCATCGGGAACTGAATCGCGCACAAGTGGCACATCCGCAGGGACTTCCGGCATCTTCTTCGGCGCCAGTTGCGCAACAAGATTGATCTTGTTGTCGCGCAACCAATCTGGCCGGGCGGCCTTGATGCCCTCCATATCCCACACGCGCCCCGACACTTCGCCGCGCTCTAAAGCCAACGCAGCTTCGCGCGTCCCGGGGTAGCCGATGACCATTTTCAACTTGTCGAGCCCAAGCATGTTCTTGATAGACAACGGCAGAAGATAAGTGTCGCCGGATGGCGATGTCGCGGCGATCGTGATGCCCTTCTCGCGAACGTCGTCGAGAGTCTTGATCCCGGAGGTGTGCCAGGCGACGAGGACGGAAGCGGAACTGGTCAGATTGCCAATCATAGTCATGTCAGGGCCGGTAAACTGCGCCTTGGAATTCTTGCCCGCGAACAGCGGGTCAAACAGCAGAGCCGAATTGACCGCGCCGAACGCCGTGCCGTCCTTCGGCGCAACCTTCGCAAGGAAATTGCCAAGCGTCATGCTGCTCGCGCCCGGCATGTTCGATGGAAGAGCCTGCGGATTTCCGGGAATATGTTTGACGATGTGCCGCGCGAGCGTCCGCGCATAAAGATCATAACCGCCACCGGGCCCATAGCCGATGTAAACAGTTAGCGTTTTGCCTTTGTAGAAGTCTGCGACTTCATTGGCGCAGACGTGTCCGCTCGTCGCGGTTATAGCGGCAAGAACAATAAGGCTCTTCCTCATGCGCTTCTCCCTCCGGCTCTATTTTGTTAAGTTTTGAGCACTCTCCCGCAGAACGACAAGACCATCCAGTGCAAATGCGCCAGTCGGCAGGACGGCAATAGGATTGACGTCGACGGAATCAATCTCGCCCCCAAGATCGCGCGCCAGTGAACCAAGGTTCACCAGCGCCTGCGCGAGAGCGGAAACATCGCATGGCGGCGCGCCGCGATAGCCGGCCAGAAGTTTAGCGCATCGTAATCGCGAGATCATGTCGAGCGCCCGCGCGTAGTCAAGACCCGGCGGCCCGAAGGCCACGTCCTGAACAAGCTCAAGCAGGACGCCCCCGGCGCCAACCATCACGACAGGTCCCACCTCGGGATCGCGATGAATGCCGATCACCATTTCGACGCCGCCGATAATTTGCTTGGCGACCAGAAAGCCTTCGAGATTTGCATCCAAATTCGCGCATCGCTGCGTAATCGTCTGAACGGCCGTGCGGACAGCGGACTCATCATGCAAATTGAGAAACACAAGACCGGCATCACTTTTGTGCGGCACGCTGGCGCAGACGGCTTTCAAAACGACCGGATAGCCGATGTGGGAGGCAGCCTCGGCGGCCTCAGTTGCAGTCGCGACGATCTTCTCTGGAGCGGAATTAATTCCGTATGCGGCGAGCAACGCCTTGGAATCGACTTCATTCAACGCGCGGTTGTCCGCCGCCGAAAACGTCTTCAACAACTCCGAATGCTCGCGCGCATGATCGCTTGCGCCATGACGCAATGGCGGAAACTCAAGATCCGCGAGCCGCGACATCACGCGCATCGACTTGGTCAAGTCCCGCAGCCAAGGCGTGTTCGTTAACTCGGCGCGTGTGTGAAGCATGTAATCCGTTTCGCGCAACGTCAGCGGTGAAACAAACGTCACAGGCTTCTGCGCGCTATTGCCCACCCATGCATCGAGCGCGCGAAAGTTAGCAATCTTTCGTTCGATACCTTGAGCGCGCGGCAACTCTTCCGCAATGAGAAGCGCGTCCACATTGGGGTCATCGTGCAATGCCTGAATGCAAGCCATGTACACCGGCGTCGCTAGCGTGCGCTTCGTGTCATAAGGCATGGTCGGCTCAGCTTCGGGCAGTGCGTTGGATAGCTTTTGCGCCGTTTCGTTGGAGAGTTGAGGTAGCGTGACGCCGCAATTCTCGGACGCTTCCGTCATAAGTGACTTCAACGCTCCTGAGTTTGTAACGAGCGCAATCCGGCGCCCTTTTGGACGGCGAGCGCGCGCGAGAAACGACGCCGCCTCAACGAGATCTTCAAGTGCGTCCACGCGCACCACTCCAGCTTCTTGCGCAAGTGCGTCAAACGCGGCGTGACTTCCTGCGAGCGATCCCGTGTGTGCGAGCGCGGCCTCGCGCGCAGCCGCCGAGCCCCCGATCTTGACCACGACGACTGACTTTCCCTTGGCCCGCGCCCTACTTGAAGCAGCGAAGAAGCGCTCCGCGTTGTGGACGGATTCAACGTAGCAGGCGATGACGCGCAGGTGGTCGTCTTCCGCCAGCGCGTCAATGTAATCAGCGAAAGTAAGTCCTATCTGATTACCACATGAGATAAGATGTGACAGCGTCAGCCCGGCGCTTTCGAGCCCTCGGCTTAACGTCTGCACAAGCATGCCACTTTGCGTTATCGCAGCCACAGGGCCCGGCGCCAACAACGACAATTGCTCGTCCGGCACGGTACAAAAGCGGCTGCCGCCAACAGCAAGCCCCATACAATTGGGCCCGACAGCAGCAATACGCGTCTGCTCAAGTAGATCGCGCAGGCGAACGGCCCGCGCCAGCCCAGTCGGATCATCGCCCTCACCAAACCCTGCAGCATAGAGGCTCGCGCTGCGCGCGCCTCCGGCGTTGGAGAGCGTGTCGAGCGTCTGGTCCGCCGGAACGAAAATCGCGAGATGATCCGGCGTCTCAGGGATATCGGCTATCGAAGGATAACAACGATGTCCCCAAAGCTCAGCACGATTGGGATTGACGAGATACACCGCGCCTTCAAATTCGAAACGCCGCAGATTTTCATAGACGCGCGCCGACCAGTTACGGTCGGACGCGCCTACAAGAACAACGTTACGCGGCGCAAGCAACGCGCTGATATTATCGACGACGCTCAACGGCGTCTCCTCCCCGGAAGCGTGGTGACTTATCCGCGTTTTGATACGCGCTTAGGTCTTCGACTGATAGGGCCCAAGACCCGGACGATACGTCTTGTCATCCAGGAATTGCTTCATGCCGACCTTGTCGGCGATCTCCTTGTCGTGGCGCGCAAGGGCGTCTTGCTTGGCGCCGAGATAGTCGCGCGCCTGCTCCGCCGTCATGCCGCGCACTGCCTTAACGGCGTCCTTCGTGTAACGCAGGACAGACGGGTTCAGCTTCAAAAGCTTCTGCGCAAACTTCATCGTCTCTTCGTGCAAGCTTTCCTTGGGATAAGCGAAGTTCGCCAAGCCCAATTCAACAGCGCGCTTGCCGTCAAATGGCTCGCCAGTCGCAGCGTAATAGAGCGCATGGCGAGGAAGCATCATGTCGGTGAGATTCCAGCTGACGATGCCGCCGGGAATAATGCCCCAGTTTACTTCCGACAGACCGTAAATGGCGTCCTCGGCGGTGATGACGAAATCGACAGCGCATAGCTGCGTGAAGGCGCCGCCGAAGCAATAGCCATTCACCATCGCCACTGTCGGCTTGGGAAAGCGCGATAGAAGCTCCCAACGCCAATGGTGGCTTGAGGTGTTGGAGCGAGCGCGCTCGTCGGGATTATTCGCGGTTTCGCGGAAATAAAGTTTCAAGTCCTGCCCGGCGCACCACGCCTCGCCTGCGCCCGTAAGGATCAGAACGCGCGTTGCGTCGTCACGTGCGAGCCAGGTAAGCGCGTCCTCCATATCGTAGTGGAGGCCGGGACTCATGGCGTTCCGCTTCTCTGGCCGGTTGAGCGTCACTGTCGTGACCGCGCCGTCACGTTCAATCTTGATATTCTCGTAAGTCTTGTCGCTCACGATATTCCTCCCATTTGAGTTTTGTAGTTCCGGCCGTCGCCAACCTTGCCTTAGGGTAATAGCGACATTCGGAAAATGCTAGGTAAATTCAGTTCCTGCGACTGCCTGGATTTCGATCATCAAATCGCAAATTTGGGCTTCGTGCGACGAGTGCTGCAAGCGCGGCACAAACGCCAAGCAGGAACACGCCTGAAATCACGAAAGCAGACGTCAGGCCAAATGCGTCGACAAGAACGCCCGTGATGGGCGGCAAGATCACCGAGAAGACCCGGTTCGCCGTCATGCGTAAACCAACGATGGCGCCCTGTTCGTCCTTTTTCACCGCAAGCGACTGGATCGAAAACATGAGCGGCTGCATGAAACCTTGAGCAGCGCCACGCAGCAATTGCATTAGCAGGAGCAGGACGAACATGCCGCCCAGAAACGGCGTGATGGCGATAAGCGACAGGCTGACTGCCGTTGTCGCCAGAAGCACCCATTCAGGGCGCCCAAGTTTTCGCACCCATCCCACGGCGAGCGACGCGAAACCTGTCGTCACTTCAAGCGCGGCAAACAGGATTCCGATTGACGTTGCGGGATAGCCCACACCTTCGAGATAGATCACGTAGATCGATGACTGAATTCCCGTGCCGGCGTTGCGCAACCCTGCGACAACGACGGTGAACGCGATGATCGGAATGAGCATCAGCGCGAAGGAGCGCGTATAGTCGGACACGCGCGGCATGGCGGACATAAGCGCCTTGACGGGTGAGACTGGCGCAAGCTCCTTGTTAGGCTCAGGCGAAATCCAGACGAGCGCACACGTTGCGAGCGCCCACGCCATCATCATTAAAAATGTCGGCCACGCGCCGCCAAGATCCCAGATCAGACCTGCCAGCACCGGCGCGCCGACGGTTCCAAAGCGAGCAACGAAGTTGAATCTTCCCAGCTGCACTGCCTGTCCGCGACAGGCTTGCGCAACGAGCGTCTGTGCGCCGATCCAGTTGAGCGTGACAAAGAGACCCGTGAAGATTTGCACGATCAATAAAATTGGAAACCACGATACGCCCGCGAAAACCGGCGCCATGCATGCAATCATGAACGAGCAAAAAATCATGACGCGCCGTGCGCCCAACCTGTCCATCAGCGAGCCGCCATGAATGGAAAGAAGCGCTGGCAATACGGAGCGCGCGCCCATCAACAGGCCAATTTCTGTTGCGGAAGCGCCAAGCGACAATGCCAAAAGCGGTACGACGAGAACGTAAAGGTCGCTCAGGGCAAGGCTTAAAAGTCCCAATCCGTAACTTGCATTCAACGCCCGCTTGTCGAGCGGTGAAGTTTCTTCAGGCGAGGCCGCGGTCATTTTTCACTTTCAATTGACGTCTACGCTGGCGCCGCCATTTTGTGCAAACAGCCAAACATGACGCTGCTCATTTGCCGCTTGCCTCGATTATTTGCTTTAGCCTTTGCAGAACGGGTTCTGGTGTGTTGACAATCTCGGCGACGACCTGCTGCATCTCTTCGCCCGGCACGTAGTCGATCTCGAAATGTTCCTTCTCCGCGATTGCGATAAACTTTGGATCGTGGATCATCTTGTCGAATGCGTCGCGCAACATTTTTACGCGCTCGGCGGGAACCCCTGGCGCGGTGGCGATGGGGCGGCCAATCACTGTGGGCGCGGATATTAACCGGAAAATAGCGCGGTCCTCGTCATTCTTCGCCAGTTCGATCATCAGCGGAACATTTGGCAGATCCGGCGCGCGCTTGAGGCCTATCTGGACAAGAATGTTGATCTTTTTGTCGCGCACCCAGTCGGCTCGCGTCGACTTCCACGACGCCCACGAGTTCGATCCTCGAACCGCGACCTCGCCACGCTCCATCGCAAGATTGATGTCATTGCCGCCGGGATAACCCGTCACGAGTTTAAACCGCGTGCCGATCAGCGCGTTCATCGCTATCGCGTATTGCGATGAGGTGGAGGCGCCAGTTGAGCCGACGGTTACCTCCTGCGTCTTTGCGTCTTCAATCGTCTTCACGCCAGAGGTATGCCACGCGGTGACGGTGTTGTTTTCCCGTGCGGGATTGCCGATGAAGTTGAAGTCGCGCACATCAAAACGTAGCGTGGGGTCGCGCAGGGCCTGCGCAATCGGCAGCGCCTGATCGAAGGTCGCGAGGGCGGTTCCATCCTTGGGCGCTAGAGAATAAAGCCATGCGGCCGCTATGCGGCTTCCCCCACCCGGCATGTTGCGCGAGATGATGGAGGGATTGCCCGGAAGGTAATCACCCAGCGTTCTTGCGATCAGGCGGGCGTAGAGATCATAATTTCCGCCCGGCGTGTAGCCAATCACCATATCCATTTTACGCCCGGCGTAGAAGTCCTGCGGCGCCTGAGCGAGCGCGGGCGTTACGGCGAACGTCATGAGCGATATTGCAAGCAAACGCGATTGCGCCATGTGTCTCCTCCCGGATGCGCCGTCTTCGCGGCGTTGCGAACCGTAAGGCGCAGCCGCAGGAACCGCAAGGCGCTCCGATGTCGGCGCTGGCCTAAGCCTGCTGCCGCCGCTGTAGCGCTTTGGCGGCGAACATGCCCACCAGCAGCGCGGCCACGAACGCAAACATCTTAGGCTCGAACGACACAAGCGCAGTCAGGGCGGGGCCCGGACAAATCCCCGCAAGGCCCCACCCTGCGCCAAACATCGCCGCGCCAAGCAGAAGCGGCGCATCGATCCTCAGGGCGGACGGAAGCGAGAAGTCCGGCGCGAGAAACGGACGCGCGCGCCGAAAGACGAGTCGATAGCCAATCGCGACAACGCCCAGCGCGCCGCCCATCACGAACAGAAGCGATGCGTCCCAACGCCCGGCGAGGTCGAGGAAGTTCAGCACGCGCGCGGGATTGATCATGTCGGAGACCGTAAGTCCGGCCCCAAAGATGATTCCAGCGACAAGAGCGAGAAGAAGCGGCATGTCGGCCCCTACATTACGTGGCGAACAATGAAGACGATCGCAAAACCAGTCGTCATGAACGTGAGCGTCGCAACAATCGAGCGCATTGATAACCGGGCAATGCCGCAGACGCCGTGGCCGCTCGTACAGCCGGAGCCGAGCGTCGTGCCAGCGCCCACGAGAAGGCCCGCCGCAACCGTCGCCAGCATGCCGGCGGGGAATGTGAGGTCGCGCAGATCCTTGAAGCCAAGCGCCACGGTGAGCAAAGCGCCAAGCGGCATGCCAATCAGGAACGCAAGGCGCCACCCTACAGCTGCGAAATCGCGACTGGTGAGCATGGAGAGCAAAATGCCCGACACACCGGCGATGCGGCCGATACCCGCCATGAGCAGGACAGCGGCGATCCCGATAAGCGCGCCCCCGGCGAGCGCGCTGAATGGCGCAAATTCCGTCACGATGTTCTCCCGCTGAGTTGATGTTTGGCGCACGTCATCCGATGCGTCCAAAGACCGGAAAAGTTTCGAGCATCCACACGCCTATCGTGCCGAAATACCCGGTCGCAATCAGCGCGCCGGTCACGACCAGAAGGACGCCTGCGACGATTGAAACCGGCCGCGCAAAGCGACTAAAACGCGACGTGCGCTTCAGGAACCACGGTGCGAACGCGGCCGCAAACAGAAACGGCAAGCCAAGGCCCGCCGCATAAGCCGACAGCAGAATAGCGCCATGCGCCATCGAGTCCTGCACACCCGAAAGCAGAAGGATGGAGGCCAACACCGGCCCCACACAGGGAGTCCAGCCAAAGGCGAAGGCCAGCCCGACGAAATAAGCGCCCGCCAGCGACGTGACGCGGACTGGACCATGGACGCGCTTTTCGCGCATCAAAAGAGGCAGGCGTAGCCAGCCTGCGATATGCAAGCCAAGGACGATCAGAAGCACACCCGCGATCACCGCCAATTGGTCGAACCAGACTGCGATAAATCGTCCCGCTGCCGACGCGGTCGCCCCGAGCAATACGAAAACAGTCGAGAACCCGGCCACGAACGCCAATGCCCTCACAAGCAGGCGGCCACGCTCGCTTACGCCTGCCGCCATAAGGCGATTGGGGTCCGATCCGGCGATAAACGACAGATAAGCCGGCGTCAGGGGCAAGACGCAAGGCGAGGCGAACGACGCGAGACCGGCGAGGAAGGCGCCTGCAAGACCGGGTTCCAAAGGCAGCCCCACTGGAAAACAAATTCGAATTCGTTTATATAAAGACCATGTCTCGCTTGGCAAACATTCTGGTCGCAGCCGCACTGTCCCTTTCAACCGCTTCGGCGGCGCTGGCGGACACGTTCGAGCTTTTGATGTTTGAGCGCGCGGGCTGCGTTTATTGCGTCCGCTGGGATCGCGAAGTCGGTCCCGCCTATCCCTTGACGCCGCAAGGGCAACTGGCGCCGCTTCGCAAGATCAGCCTCGATAACGGCCAGCCAAAAGGGCTGGGGCTGGACATGCCTGTTCGCTACTCGCCAACATTCGTTCTCATGAAGGACGGGAAAGAGGCCGGCCGCATCACCGGATACATGAGCGACGCCATGTTCTGGGGCATTTTCGCGAAGATGCTTGAGGCGCAGCAGAAACCGGTTGCGCAGGAGGGACGGTCCTAGAATGAGCATCGTTTCGCAATCAATCGAAAACGAACTGCGTTCGGACGTCGAGTATTCGCCTCGTCTCGAAAAACTCCTGAAGAACGCGCGCGAGGCCAGTGATTTCCTCAAGGCGCTCGCACAGGAAAGCCGCCTGCTCGTGCTCTGCCTTCTCGCAGAGAAAGAGCGGTCCGTCAGCGAGCTTGAAGCAATTTTGTCCATCCGCCAATCGGCGCTTTCCCAGCAATTGGCGCGACTGCGTTATGACGATCTTGTCACGACACGCCGCGACGGAAAGCAAATCTACTACTCGATCGCGGACGAGGACGTGCGGCGCGTCATCAGCGTAGTGTACGACATATTCTGTCAGGATGAGCAAAAGCCTGGCGCCTGACAATTGCGGCGGCCCGACATCAGACCGGGCCCGCGAAAGCGAGGAAAAGTGCCCGCGGCGATCATCGCCATCGTCGGCCTGCTTGTGGGTTTTGCTGCAGGCTTTGCGACCCGCCGCGCCCGTCTGTGCACGTTTGGCGCATTCGAAGATGCGGTCGGCTCGGGCGACTGGCGGCGGCTCAAAATATTCGGGCTCGCGTTAGGTGTAGCGCTTTTGGGCACGCAAGCGCTGGTCGCCGCGGGGTGGCTCGACCCAGCCATGACGGCTTATGGCCAAGTCCGCCTTCCATGGCTCTCAATCACCATTGGCGCATTCATGTTTGGGCTTGGCATGGCGCTGGTCGGCACATGCGCCTTTGGTTCGCTTATTCGCCTCGGCGGCGGCGACCTACGAGCGCTTGTGACTTTGCTTGTCTTCGGCCTCTTCGCCATCGCGTGGCTGCGCGGCGTTCTCTCAGGCTTGCGTATCAACTGGATCGAGAGCGTTCAAATCGAAGTGCGCTCGCCGGTCGATATGCTTCCACTGCCCTACCCTGGTCTGCTTGTCGCAATGGCCGTGACTACGGCGCTCGTGTGGACGGTGCGACGCGAGCAACGTTTGCGTCATGCGCGGCGCATGCTGACCGCCGCTTTGGTTCTTGGCCTTTGCATCGTCGCGGGATGGGCGGCGACGGGGTTGCTCGCAGACCCGTTTGAAACGACATCGCGCCCGCAAAGTCTGACGTTCGTTTCGCCTGTCGCGCGCGCCCTGTTTGGCGCCTTCTTCGATGCTGGCGCGTGGGTCGACTTCGGCGTCATGAGCGTGATGGGCGTCGTCGCGGGCGCGTTCGCCGCGGCGTTGAACAACGACGAATTCCATTGGGAGGCGTTCGATGATTCGCGCGAGATGCGCCGTCATTTGCTGGGCGCAGTCCTCATGGGCTCCGGTGGCGTGCTGGCTGGCGGTTGCACCATTGGCCAAGGTTTGACGGCGGGCTCCCTCTTTGCGCCAAGCTGGCCCATAGCCATGGCCGCCATGGCGCTGGGCGCGCGCATCGGCATCCAATTGCTCATCGAAGGACCGCTGCGCGAGGTCGTCACCAACAGCGTGCAGCGGCTCCGCAATTCGCGCGCGTTTCGCCGCTAGTCAGCCCTTCTGGACGAAGCGGTACGTGCCCCCCACCCGCTCGACACGGCCTATGCCGCCGCCGGGCAAGTGATACCCGATGATTTGCGATTTCTCGTTCGCAAACCGATCCAGCAGCCGCTTGCGCGATGCGATGGCGTGCTCAGGCTCCTGATCGAAGCCGCCCGCCCATTCAGGGTGCTGGAACGAGATTACGCCATGGGTGATGGCGTCCCCCACCACGGCGACCATCTCGTTGCCCACGCGCACGTCAAAGCTGACATGCCCCGGCGTGTGGCCGCGCGAGTCAAAGGCGCTGACGCCAGGGACAACCTCGTCGCCGGGCTTGAACCACTTCATCACGGAATCGAGTTCCTTGATGATGCGCTGAGCGCCAGCTGCAAATGCGTGACGATCCTCCGGCAAGCTCTTGTAGACGTCGGGCGAAAACCAGTAATCGCGCTCTGCCACAGCCATGTGATAGGCCGCGTTCGGAAAGGCAGGCGTGCCGAAATCATCAAGCGCGCCCCAAAGATGGTCAGGATGTGCGTGCGTAAACACGACATGCTTTACGCGTTCTGGCGCGATACCCGCCGCATTCAGACTGTCCGGCAGCTGACCCGCGCCCGGCATGAAGTTCGGCCCGGACCCGCAATCGAACAAAACGACGTCATCGCCGCGAACAAGCACTGAGACGTTGAGCGGGTTGCGCGTAATGTCGGTGGCAAGACCCGCATCGCTCAACGCCTTCTTGATCTGATCGGCGTTGGCGGAACGGCTTAACGCCCCGGTCGGCAGCGTGAGAGCGCCATCAGACAGCGTCTTGATTTCTTCGCCCGCAGCCGATGCAACGCGCGTCCACATCAAGCCCGTGGCTGCCCCAAGCGCAGCCGACAAAGTTTGTCTACGTGTCAGATCGAAATTCGCCACACCACGTCTCCCACATGAAAGAGAAGCGCCGCGCACGATGCGCGGCGCGTTGTTGGCGCGAAACTTCGCCTATTTGTTGACCGGCGAATCCGGGCTGAAAAGCAAAGCAACCGCGTCCTTGATCTGTTCCTCGGTCAGAAACTTGGTGTGACCGAAGCGCGGCATCTGAGAGCACGGGAAAACCGCGTGAGGGTTGTAAATTTTCGCAAACGCGGCCTTCGCCTCGGCGGGCTCAAACTTGCGAATCTTGCCGTACCCCAGAAGGCTTGGCCCCAGCGTGCCGTAGCTCACTTCTTCCTTCGTCAACTCGTGGCAGGCAAAGCAATTGCCGCCCTGGTATGTGCCGGGCGCATCGGAAAACTGACCGCCGGTGCCACGCTGGGCGACCACCATGCCCCTCTTCCAGTCGCCCATCACATTGCCGTCGGCGGGATACGTCACGTTGGCCTTTTCGCGCGCCAAGATCGCGTCGAACTGCGCCTGGCTCGGCGTGTTGCTCGTCTCCGAACAAATACGCTGGGTCTCGTCCAGCTTCACGCGCGCCTGCCATTCCGGCGACGCTTTCGACCACATGCTTTGCACATACTTTTCGACAGTCGCAGGATCGGCCTTTGGGATGTCCTGAGCGAATGCGCCGCCGCCGAACGCGAGGAAACCGGCTACTATAATAATATTCTTCATGTTCTTCCCCCCCGGCCTAGCGTTTGATCGACGGCACGTTAATTTCGCCGCCTTCCGCCATCTTCACCAGATACGACGTGAGAGCCGTGATGCCGTCCGAGCCGTATTCCGGCACCGGGTGGCGCATCTGCCTGTAGCAGTCCCACAAACGATGCTGCATCGTGCGCAACTGGCTCTGCGAAACGCGGTAGGTCGGCCACGAATCCATCGTCATCCTGGCTTCTTTTCCCGGCTTGGAGAAGTCAGGCAGGCCCTGAAGGCGAATACGTTTGCCCTCTTCGGCGTGGCAGGTGGCGCAGGCAAAATCCATCTGGCCCGCGCGCCGGTCAAACAGCGCCTTGCCGACGGACAGCATTTCTTGCTCCTTGGCGTGCGCCAAAGGGAGCTTGTAAGACATGCCATTCGACTTGTTGGCGATAAAGGCGACCAGCGCCTGCAGGTCCGACTCGACCCCCGGACCGCCAAATCGGCGCTTCACAACGTCTGCGGTATCAACGCCCTGAATCTTGTCCATGCACCAGAGAAGACGCTGTTCGAGGTCCATCACCCGGTCCGCATCCGCGAAATAACGGGGCATCTCGGCGAAAGCGCCCTCCACGTTGCCCGGCCCCTTGCCGAGGTCGCAGGTTTCCAGTGAAGCTGACTTGGAGCCGCGCTTCTCGGACCACAGAGCTTCGCCCTTATCGACCCAGAGATAGCCTGGATTGGCCATGGGGTCGTTGATCATCTCGCGATATCGCTCGATTTCCTTTTCGCTTTCGCTCTGCCCCAGCGCGATGCCGGCAGCGCCGAAACCTATCGCGGTCGCGAGAATAGCTACGCTCAGCCGTTTCATGCGTGTCCCTCCCTTTTCTTGAATCAGCGTCTCATTCGCACCGTAACCCCTTGCAGGGCTTGGTCCACTCGCCAAATAAGCATGGCCGATTAGACTTTTTGGCGCCTTCGTTCGATCAGGGCTTTACATTATCGAACATTCATATCATCATTTGTGTATACGTTGCCTATGCGCGATCAAGTGTCAAGTAGCGCCAACACAGTTCACCAAGGGAGACCCCTCTCATGCAGACGCAAGCATCAAAGCGCCAGTTCCTCAGAACGGCTGGCATTGCGGCTGTCGCCGCGATCATCGCGCCGCGAATGGCGGGCGCTTCGCCAGCCGACGTCGCCGCCGAAATCAAGAAGCTGTATGGCGACAAGAAGATTGAATCTGGCCGTATCAAGCTTGATGTGCCGCAGATCGCGGAGAACGGCCTTGTCGTGCCGATCAACGTTGAAGTTGAAAGCCCGATGACAGCCGCCGACTACGTCAGGTCGGTGCATGTCTTCGCGGAGAAGAACCCGCTACCGGGCGTCATCTCCTACAAGTTCACGCCGGAAGCAGGCAAGGCGGCCGCTTCAACCCGCATGCGCCTTGCCGGAACGCAGGACATTGTCGTGGTAGCGGAAATGTCGACCGGCCAGATCTTTTCAACGCGCGCCGAAGTGAAAGTCACCATCGGCGGCTGCGGCGGCTAAGCGAACAGAGATAAAGGAGCAGGCACCATGGCGAATCCAGTCCCGCGCGTCCGCGCCCCCAACAAGGCGAAAGCCGGCGAAATCGTCGAAATCAAATCGCTGATCTCGCATGAGATGGAAAGCGGTCAACGCCGCGATTCATCCGGCAAAGTTGTGCCGCGCAAGATCATCAACAAGTTTACCGCGTCCTTCAACGGCAAGACGTTCTTCGAAGCCGACTGGCAGCCCGCGATTTCGGCGAACCCCTACCAGTCGTTTTTCTTCAAGGCGACCGAGTCAGGCGAATTCAAGTTCGCCTGGAAGGACGATGACGGCTCCGAATACACCTCGACCTCCAAGATCGTTGTCGGCTGATCAGGCCAGGGCGGTGCACAGTCGCGCCGCCCTCCGATCTTTATAGGCTGCGCAAAAAGCGGCCCGTGCATAGGGAAGCAAGATGATTTCACGCAGGGAGTTTCTCCAGGCGACGGCTGCGGCTGGCCTGATCACAAGCGCCTCCGGGCTCGGGCCGCTTGGGCGCGCCGCCGCGCAGCAACGCATCACGCAGGCTGACATCACGCGCTTCGACAATCTCGGCACTGTGACAATCCTCCACATCACTGATGTGCATGCGCAACTCCTTCCTCTTTACTTCCGCGAACCGTCCGTGAATCTAGGCGTGGGCGAAGTAAAGGGCATGCCGCCCCATCTCACCGATGAGGAATTCCGCAAGCATTTCAGCATCGCCGCAGGCACGCCGGACGCCTATGCGCTGACATCTGACGACTTTGTGCAGCTGGCGCGAAACTACGGCCGCATGGGCGGCATGGATCGCATCGCGACACTCATCAAATCTGTTCGCGCCGAGCGCGGCGACGACAAGGTTCTGCTGCTTGACGGCGGCGACACATGGCAGGGCAGCTGGACCTCGCTCCAGACCAAGGGCCAGGACATGGTGGACGTCCAGACCGCCTTAAAAATTGACGCCATGGCCTCCCATTGGGAGTTCACTTACGGCGCCGACCGCGTGCAAGAAATCGTCAAGAGCGCGCCCTTCGCATTTCTCGCGCAGAACGTCCGTTCGCTGGAATGGCAGGAGCCAGTCTTTGAAGCGCGGAAAATGTTCGAACGCGGCGGCGCGAAAATCGCCGTCATCGGACAAGCACTGCCCCGCACGGCCGTCGCCAATCCGCGCTGGATGTTTCCCGACTGGGAATTTGGCATCCGCGAAGACGATATCCGCAAACAGGCGGAAGAAGCGCGCGCTGAAGGCGCCGACGTCGTTGTTCTGCTGTCGCACAACGGTTTCGATGTGGACCGCAAGCTCGCATCCCGTGTGAAGGGCATCGACGTCATCCTCACCGCGCACACGCATGACGCAATGCCTGGCGTTGTGCGCGAAGGCGAAACGATCATCATCGCGTCGGGCTCGCACGGCAAGTTCCTGTCGCGCCTCGACCTTGAGGTGAAAGCTAAGAAAGTGACGGGCTTCCGCTACAAGCTCATGCCCGTTTTCTCGGATGCGATCGCGCAAGATTCTGACATGAAGGCGCTTGTCGAAAAAATTCGCGCGCCTTTCGAGAAAGACCTCTCGCGCGAGCTGGCGACAACAGAATCGCTGCTTTACCGGCGCGGCAATTTTAACGGCACGTTCGACGACCTCATCTGCAAGGCGATGCTGGAGGAGCGCGACGCCGAAATCTCGCTGTCGCCGGGCTTCCGCTGGGGCGGTACGCTTGTGCCCGGCGACGCCATCACGTTTGACGCGCTCGCCAATGCAACCGCGATGACCTATCCAAACTGCTATCGCAACACCATGAGCGGCGAACAATTACGCCTCGTGCTGGAGGATGTGGC
The DNA here is from genome assembly GCA_030684835.1 of Beijerinckiaceae bacterium. Taxonomy (GTDB): domain Bacteria; phylum Pseudomonadota; class Alphaproteobacteria; order Rhizobiales; family Beijerinckiaceae; genus Terripilifer. The sequence goes on along the minus strand of JAUXWZ010000020.1, from coordinate 56,318 downwards.
GGACAACATCTTCCATCCAGATCCTTACTTCCAGGGCGGCGGCGACATGGTGCGCGTTGGGGGCCTTGGCTATTCAATCGACGTGTCGAAGCCAATCAATCAGCGCATCAGCAATCTCGTCGAGCTGAAGTCCGGGAAGGCGCTCGACCCCAAGCGCGATTACGTCGTCGCAGGGTGGGGCAGCATCGCCCAGAACGTCGAAGGTCCACCGATCTGGGACGTCGTCGAAAAGTATCTTGCGCGCGTGAAGACAGTTCGTCTCGAACCCAACACATCGGTCAAGGTCACTGGCGCTTAAGGAAGGCGCCGGCCAGGCGTCCTGCGCGGTGAGGAACGTTACCTGAGGAGGAATCAACATGATGGATCGTGCCGAAACACCGCTGAACAGGCGCCGGTTTCTGGGCGCGGCGGGGCTGGCTGGCGCAGGTCTGGCCGCAGGCGCCCTGCCTGCCCGCGCCGCGGAGCCTGAAGCCGTCATCACCGAGGTGCAGGACTGGAGTCGCTATCTGGGCGAAGGCGTGCAGGCGCACCCCTACGGCAGCCCCTCGAAGTACGAGAAAGACGTTGTACGCCGCGATGTCGAGTGGCTCACTGCAAGCCGCGAGTCATCGGTCAACTTCACGCCGCTGCATGCCTTAGATGGCAACGTGACGCCATCGGGTCTGGCTTTTGAGCGGCACCACGGCGGAATCGCCGATATTGATCCCGCGAAGCATCGCTTGATGATCCACGGCCTCGTGGACCGGCCGCTCGTGTTCACGATGGATGATCTCAAGCGTTTTCCCGGCCGCGTGCATAAGCTTTATTTCCTGGAATGCGCCGCCAACTCCGGCATGGAATGGCGCGGCGCGCAGCTCAACGGCTGCCAGTTCACGCACGGCATGATTCACAACGTCTGGTACACAGGCATCCCGTTGCGTACGCTTCTTGAACAGGCTGGCGTAAAGACGAACGCCAAATGGCTTCTGGCTGAAGGCGGCGACGCATCAATGATGACGCGCTCGATTCCGCTTCAAAAAGCGCTCGATGATTGCATCGTCGCGTGGGGCATGAACGGCGAAGCGCTTCGCCCGGAACAGGGCTATCCCGTTCGCCTCGTCGTGCCTGGCTGGGAAGGCAATATGTGGATCAAATGGCTGCGCCGGCTGGAGGTTGGCGATGAGCCTTGGCAGGCGCGCGAAGAAACGTCGAAATACACAGACCTGATGGCTGACGGGCGTTCGCGCCGCTTCACGTTCATCATGGACGCAAAATCGGTTGTTACGAATCCATCTCCTCAGGCGCCACTTTTACACAAGGGCCCGAACGTGCTCTCCGGCATTGCGTGGTCAGGCCGTGGGCGCATCGAACGGGTGGACGTTTCGCTGGATGGCGGACGCAACTGGCGCACTGCGCGGCTTGAAGGCCCAGTCCTGTCGCGCTCGATGACGCGTTTTTACGTCGACTTCGATTGGGATGGCCGCGAACTGCTCGTGCAATCGCGCGCGATGGACGAGACGGGCTACGTGCAGCCAACCAAAAACGAGCTTCGAGAGGTTCGTGGCTTGAATTCGATCTACCATAACAATGGCGTCCAGACCTGGCTCGTGCATGCAAACGGAGAGACCGAGAATGTCGAAATCTCGTAAAACCGCAGCCATCGCACTCGCCATTGGCATTGTTGCCCCGGTGCTTGGTCTCGCCCAGCAGCAGCGCGCGCCCTCGCAAATGACGCCTGCCGCAAAATCCGAGCACGTCGCGCCGGCGGGCGCGCAGATCAACCTGGGCCGCCCCGCTCTACCTCAGGAAATCGCCGCGTGGGACATTGATGTGCGTCCCGACGGACTGGGACTCCCGCCCGGCAAAGGCAATGTGAAGCAAGGCGAAGAAATCTTCCTTGAACGCTGCGCCGCATGCCATGGCGAATTTGGCGAAGGCGCAGGACGCTGGCCTGTACTGGCCGGCGGCGCCGGTTCGCTGAAGTCCGACAACCCCGAAAAGACGCTGGGTTCCTTCTGGCCGTATCTTTCAACATCGTGGGATTACATTTATCGCTCCATGCCATTCGGCAACGGACAGTCGCTGACGCCGGATGAAACCTACGCTGTCGTTGCGTACCTCCTTAATCTCAACGATATCGTGAAGGAGGATTTTGAACTGTCGAAGGAGAACTTTGCCAGCGTGAAACTTCCCAACGAAGGGGCGTTCTACGACGACGATCGCGAAACGGCGGAGAAGGCGTTCTGGAAAAAGAACCCCTGCATGGAAAATTGCAAACCAGAACCTGCTAAGGTCACTGGCCGCGCTCGTGTCATCGACGTGACGCCCGACAGCAAGACGGGGCCGCGCGTCGAATGAAGTCCGCCTTCCTTGCCCTACCCGCCCTTATCGCTTTCTGCGTTGCATGGCTCGTGCAGATGGAAGCCGCCTCGGCGCGCAAGGGTGATCGCGAGCTTGGGCAATATCTCGCGTCCGAATGCGTCTCCTGCCACCAGGCGTCAGGACGCCAAAGCGGAGGTGTTCCGTCCATCACAGGCTGGCCCGACGAACAATTCGTCGCCGTCATGCTTTCCTACAAGAACAAGGAACGCGACAATCAGGTCATGCAAACAATTGCGGCCCGCTTGTCCAACGAAGAGATTGACGCACTGGCCCTATACTTCGCCGAACAAAAACAGCAAAAATAAGCAGCTTAAATAAACATCGCAGGGAGGAAGTCATGTCCGACATGAACAGACGCGCACTTATCGGAACAATCGCAGCGGCAGGCGCTGGCGCTGCTGTGTCTGGCGCCTTTGCGCAGGCTCCCGCCATCCTGAAGCCCAGCGACATCAAGAAAGAGGCCGATGCGGCCTGCATCTATCACTGCGACTTCGGCGACGCGCCTCGCTTTGTGCAAATGATGACGAACATCAGCAATCATTATTCTGCCGTGGGCGCCGACCCTTTCACGCTACAGCTCGCGATTGTCGCGCATGGCGCCGGCGTCAAATTCTTCTTTGAAAATCTCGAAGACACGAACTGGCGCGACGAGATCATGGTCCCGAAAATCTTCCCCACCATCGACGCACAGGCCAGGAACGGACTTCGAGTCTATCTTTGCAACATCACTTTCGAGCGCCAGAAACTGGATCGAACGAAGGTGCGCAAGGCTGACTGGATACAATTCGTGCCATCGGGCGTGGCGACGGTCGCTGACCTTCAATCCAAGGGATTTGCCTACCTGAAAGTCGGATGATAAGACAATTTCAGTGAGTGATATGTATTAAAATACAAATAATATTTGTATATAGGGGTCTAGCATGATGATCGATAGACGACGCCTTCTGGCTGGCGGCAGCGCAATCGCCGCGTCCTCATTGTTCGCCGCCCCTGCGGTTTTGGGCCAAGGCAAACCGCGTGTCGTGGTAATCGGCGGCGGCGCGGGCGGAGCGACAGCCGCTCGCTACATCGCCAAAGACAGCAACGGCGCGATCGACGTCACCCTCGTCGAGCCCGAGAAACAGTATGTCACCTGCTTCCATTCCAATCTCTATCTGGGCGGCTTCCGCGATCTGGCCTCGATCACCCATTCCTATGACAAATTCCCGGCTCAGGGCGTGCGTATGGTGCACCAGATGGCGAACGCCATCGACCGCGACAAGAAGGAAGTCGTCCTTGCCGACGGCTCCCGCCTCCCTTACGACCGGCTCATCGTCTCCCCCGGCATAGACCTCAAATATGACAGCGTGCCCGGCTGGGGCCGCGAGCACGAGGAGACTATGCCCCATGCGTGGAAGGCGGGCCCGCAGACCGTACTCCTGCAAAAGCGCCTCGCCGCCGTGCCAGATGGCGGGCTCATTGTGATGATCGCCCCTCCAAATCCCTACCGCTGCCCACCGGGGCCTTACGAACGCGTTTCGATGATGGCCCATGTCCTCAAGACGTCTGGCCGCGGCAAGGCCCGGATCGTCATCGTCGACCCGAAGGAAAGCTTCTCGAAACAGGGGCTCTTCCAGGAAGGCTGGGAAAAGCACTACCCCGGAATGGTCGAGTGGCTCGGCCCGAAAATCCACGAGGGGGTGAAGTCGGTCGACCCAAAGACAAACACTGTCGAGACCGGCTTCGAAATCTACAAGGACGCCGCGCTCGTCAACGTCATCCCGGCACAAACAGCCGGCGTGATCGCCATAAAGGCCGGCCTCGCGAACCAGACCGGCTTCTGTCCTATCCTCCCGGAGAGCATGAAGTCGGCCAACGACCCCAACATCTATATCCTCGGGGATGCGTGCATCGCTGGCGACATGCCCAAGTCTGCGTTCTCGGCCAACAATCAGGCGAAGGTGGCGGCGCTGGCCGTGCGCGGTGAATTGACCAACGCCAGAGTCTTCCCGGCGCGCTACGCCAACACCTGCTGGTCGCTGATTGCGCCCGACGACGCCGTGAAGGTCGGCGGATCGTACGGCGCGAAGGATGGGCGCATCACCACCATCGAGCCGTTCATCTCGAAGACGGGCGAGTCCGCAGATCTGCGCAAGCAGACGCAGGCCGAAAACATGGGTTGGTACGCTGGAATCTCCGCCGACATTTTCGGCTGATCGCAAAGACCGCCGCGTAAAAGTGGCGGTCGCCCACGCAAACTTGATCCGGCCGCGATTGCCCGCGCGACCTCCATCAGCCACGGTGTTCGCGCGCATCCATGCGCGAACACCGGAGAGCTTCTTGTGGGTTTGATGAGAGTTTATGGCGCATTTGCCGCTTCTGGCATCTTGATCGCCACGCTCACGACCTCGGCCTCTGCTCAGACGAAAATCAGATTCGCTGTCGGCCCCTTCCAACCCACCGCTGGCGACACGCGCCGCGCCTACGAGCCGTTCTTCAAATACCTCGCGCAAAAGCTCGGTCGCGATTACGAAATGTTCGTGACGACAGATTGGGCCGGCATCGCCATCGCGCTCGCCAACAATCAGGCCGACGTCGCGTGGATGGGCCCATGGGGCTATGTCCTCGCCAACGCGGAGGCCAATGCGCAGGCCATCGCAACCGTGAAGTATAACGATAAGCCCTTCTACCACGCCATCATTGCCGCGCGGCCGGAAACAAATATCGAGAAATGGCCCGACGATGCGAAGGGTCTGCGCATCTCGTTGGCCGACGCTGGCTCTACCTCCGGCTGGCTTGTGCCAACGTATTATTTCAAGTCGCGCAACATCAATCCGCGCACGTTCTTCCGTTATCGCGATGGCGCCTCACACGCGGCGCAGGTGCTCTCGGTTGTGAACGACCAGACTGATCTGGCTGCGGATTTTGATCGCAATCTCAACTCACTTATCGAGCGCGGCGCGATCAAGCCCGAGCAAATAAAGATCGTGTGGCGCTCCGATCCATTGCCCAACGATCCACTCGTCGTGCGCAATGGACTGGACGCGGAAACAATTGCGAAAGTTCGCGAAGCCGCGCTCGCAATCACAGAGCAGCAGGCGCTTACGCTCTTGCCAAAAAACTACACCGGCTGGGTCGGGGCCGACCACGCGGACTACAAGTTGATTGAGGATGCGGGCGTTTCAGTCGGACGGCTCAAGCCGCGCCCCGCCCCGTAATGCAGTCCCCTATCGACGACCTTTCAGCCTTGGTTCGCCCGCCACGGCCTTTTGCGGACCGGGCGCGTTTCGTTATCCTGATGCTGCTTGGCGTCGCGTTTTACGTGCTTTGCCTCAACATCGCGCAGGTCGATTTCGCGCGTCTTTGGGCGGGCTTGCCGCGCCTCGCCAATTGGGCCGCGCGCGCATGGCCGCCAGACTTGTCGGAGTTCAGCCTGCTGACGCAGCGCGCCGCAGAAACCGTCGCAATGGGCGTCGTCGGCACGTCTTTTGGAATGATAATCGCCGCGCCGCTGTGCCTTCTTGCTGCCCGCAACGTCACGCCCTCACGCCTTCTCTGGCTGCCCGCGCGGGGTTTGCTGAATATCCTTCGCGGCGTCGACTCCTTTGTCTTTGCGCTCTTGCTCGTCGCCGCCGTGGGTCTGGGGCCTTTCGCGGGCGTGCTGGGCCTAGCGTTGCACTCTGCCGGCTCCATCGCGAAACTCTGGTCCGAAACAATCGAGACCGCAAAGCCCGGCCCGATAGAAGCGGTCGCCATGAGCGGCGCCAGCCGCCTCAAGGTCATCCGCCATGCAATGCTGCCCGACGTCTTGCCGTCCCTCGCCTCGATCTCGCTTTACATGCTGGAATGGAGCGTGCGCGCATCCACGGTCCTGGGCGTCGTGGGCGCAGGCGGAATCGGACAGGAATTGAAGAACAGCGTCGATCTTCTAGCCTTCGATCGCGTGTTCACGATCCTGCTTCTCATCCTCGCGATGGTCACGATCATTGATTCTGTCAGTGGCTGGCTACGCAAGAGGCTCCTGTGACGCCAGTTCTTCAAGCCACGAACCTCAGCAAAAAATTCGGCGCCCGAGTCGCGGTGTCGGACGTCTCGCTGTCGGTGTCGGCGGGGGAGTTCATCGTCATCCTGGGGCCCAGCGGCTCTGGCAAGACCAGCGTTTTCCGCTGCCTCAGCCGGCTCGAAGACGCCGATACGGGCTCCATCCTCATTGATGGCGCGCCGATTGAAACTTTGCGCGGACGCGCGTTGGCCGAGCAGCGCAGAAAAATTGGCGTCGTCTTCCAACAATTTAATCTCGTTGGACGCATCAGCGCATTGGAAAACGTCGTCGCCGGACGCCTTGCGGACACTCCACTGTGGCGCGTCATGCTGGGGCGTTTTGCACAAGCGGACCTGCGCAAGTCTGCCGAAGCGCTCATCGCGGTTGGCCTGCGCGATCAGATCCACCAGCGCGCCAGCACCTTGTCGGGCGGCCAGCAGCAGCGCGTAGCGATTGCGCGCGCTCTTGCGCAGGAAAGCCGCGTTCTCCTCGCCGACGAGCCGGTTGCAAGTCTTGATCCTGAGGCGGCGCAGACCATTCTCACGCTAATGCGCGATCTCACGCGCACACGCGGCCTGGCGGTGATCTGCACGCTGCATCAGCCCGCGCTCGCGCAGACTTATGCGGACAGGATCTTGCGAATGGAAGACGGCGTCATGTCCGAGAGCGCGCGTTAGCTCAACGCCTCAATGGGATCTTCCGTTGTTTCGAGCAGGTTGGCCAACACGCGCAGCAATTTCGCCTTGTCGCGCACATTCATCTGCGGCTGCATTTCAAGGCAATAGCTTGCCATATCCATGATGAAGTCATGTTGCCGATCGCGCGGCTTGGGGAAATGATCGTTTCGATTCTTGATGACACGCTGCAGGGAAATGACATTCGACACGACGCGGACGCTCCAGTGATTCGTCCATCTTTCCCTTGATTGGTGAACCTTTTCCTAATCGCCCTGCACCGCCCCTTAACGGCGCTCGAAACGACCCTCGCGCAACTCCGGCGAACGCAGGGTCGCCCAGGCAAGCGCGAGGCCTGCGACAAGCAGCAACGCGCCAATGGCGAGAAACCCGTTCGTGAGGCCGAAAGCCTGCACGACCAGCCCCATGCCAATGGGCGTGAGTATGGACGCAAGCCTGTTATTCGTGACGCGCAAGCCCACGATAGAGCCCTGCTGGTGGCGCGGCACAGCGCGAGCCTGCAACGAAAACATGAGCGGCTGCACAATGCCCTCGCACCCCCGGCGCACCGCATGAGCGATGGCGAGCACGACATAAGATCCACCCAGGAAGGGCGTAGCCGTCAGCAACGCCGCTGAAACCATCGTCAGCGAAACCATCAGCCACGGAATGGGCATAAGCCGCGAAAGCCTGCCCGACGCCAATGACCCAAAACCGTTCAACACTTCAGCGAACGAGAACATGAGCCCGATCATCGTGCCTGCAAATCCAAGATCCCTCAGATACACAATGACAAACGAATTTTCGGCAGCGTTAGTGGCGTGGCGCATGAATGAGATGGCGAGCGTGAACGCCACCGCCGGTAGAACGATGAGGCCGATCGCGCCGGTGTAATCGGACAGGCGCGGCAGCACGTCGCGAAAGCGCAAGCGACCGGTGATGGCGTTCTTGGCAGGCGGCAGTTCAATTTGCGACACAGCCAGAAACATGACGCAGCACCACGCGCTGACGCCAAGGAAAGACAGCGTCGGCCCGGCGACATCCCACAGCAACCCCATCAAGATGGGCGCAATGACATTGCCGATGCGCGCAAAGAAACTGAAGCGGCCGATAAGCCCCGGATCGCCGCCTGTAACCTGCGCGATGATGTCTGCGCGCCGATCCAGTTCATGTTCCCGGCAAAGCCAATCAGCATTTGCAACATGATCATGGCTGGCAGCCACGGCAGGAACGGATAAGCGGTGGCGAGCACCGCAGTTGCGCCAGCAAAGAACAGCATCACACGACGCGTGCCAAGCCGATCCATCAACGCGCCGCCATGTATGGCGAGGAAGAAGGTCAATGCGGATTTTGCGCCAATCAGCAGGCCTATTTCTGCCGGCTGCGCCCCCTGCATCAGCGCCCACAAGGGCACGAGCATGGTGAGCAATTCCGCCTGCCCCATGCTGAGGAGGCCCGAGGCGTAAGAGAAGTGAAGCGTCCGTCTTGAAACGACGGGTTGCGGGCCGCTCTCGGCCTTCTTGTTGGGCACGCTTCTTCCTTGCCTCCGTCATCGAGTCTCGTTGTCCGGCCTTATAGCACCCCGCGCCCGAGTCGAAAGGCGCAGGGGTTTGCATCGGGCCCTACGGCGCAATGAGTTTCGCCAGTCGCGCGGCCACATCCGGCGGTGTCGCGGCGATGCGCGCGACTAGCGCGTCGAGCGCTTCGCCTCTCTCTGGCTCTACGTCGATGCTCAACTTTTTTGTTTCCTCAAGGAAAGCCTTGTCTTTCGTCATCGCCATAAACCCGGCGCGCAGCGCAGCGAGCCTATCAGCAGGCAGTCCAGGCGGCGCAACAAGCGGGCGCGCGACTGTTTTCTGCACGAAAAACAATTCCATCACCTTGCGGTCCTCTTCGTTCTTCACGAAATCGAGCGCAAGCGGCACATCCGGCAAGTCTGGCGATTTGGCGAGCCCGCTCTGCATCAGGACCTTGAGTTGCATATCCGGCCTGCGTTTCACGTTGCCCCATGCAAAGTCTGCAAGACCGTGCAACTCCCCCCGCTGCATTGCGATAAGCACGTCCGTGGTTGCCGTGTAACCCGAGACGATCTTGAATTTCGTGCCTATCAACGCGTTGAGCATGCGCGGCACTGTCTCTGGATCAAGCGTCGGCCCGTTGCCGCCGACGATGAATTCCTTGGTGAAAAGATCCTGCGTCGTCTGTACAGGCGATGTTCGCCACGCAACGACGGCGGCGACTTCGGGGGCGAGGTTGCCGATCCAGCCGAATTTTTCCAGATCAAAGCGCACGCCGCCGGGGCTCGTCAGTTTAGCCGTAAGGACACCGCGCTGCACCACGCCGATCAGCGAGCCATCCTTGGGCGCGATCGTATAAATATGGTTGGCGGCGGTGAGGCCGCCTGCGCCCGGCATGTTCTGCACAAGCATCGTCGGCTTGCCGGGCAAATGGTCGCCCATGTGCCGCGCAAAGAGCCTGCCTTGCAGGTCGTACCCCCCGCCCGCACTCGACGCGACGACGATGGTGACTTGCCGTCCCTTGTAGAAGTCAGCGACAGGTTGCGCAGAAACCGGCGCCACATGCCACATCAAGGCGCTTACCAGACAAAACGTTGAAACCTGCAAGAGCTGTCTGCGCTCAAAGCTGTACATCGAATATCGCCTCCCTGCGGAAAGACGATGTTCCATCGGAGCAGCCTCAAAAGCAAATGGCGGCCACATGGACCGCCATTGGTTTGTCTGTTCTTAGCCAGCTTCAGCCGGGCTCGTCACCCGTCGCCACAGGCCGCTCGGGGTCAGCGCTCCATGCAGACCATGAGCCGACATACAGCGCGGCCTCGATACCAGCGGCATGAAGCGCGGCGATCTTGTGGGCGGCGGCGTTGCCGCTGCCACAATAGACGCCGACCTGACGCGACCCGTCCGCACCAATCTCAGCAAGCGCGATGCACAATTCATCGTGCGGTTTGAAGCGCGCGTCCGGACCAATGTTGCCAGCCGAAGGCGCAAGGATCGCGCCCGGGATGTGCCCCGCTGCAGGCTTGCCCGGCTCTGCCGGACCGCCGACGTAGGCGGCCTTGCCACGGGCGTCGAGCAGGACGCCTTCGCGGGCCAGCTTCTGGGCGTCGTCCGCTTCAATCGTCGGCATGTTGCCGGCGGTCAGCGAGATCGTTCCATCACCCGGCGCCGATGCGGGTTGCTCCGCGAGGGAATGCCCGGCCGCTTTCCACGCGATGATGCCGCCGTCGAGGATGCGTACGTTTTCAAAACCAGCCCAGCGGAATGTCCACCAGGCGCGCGAGGCCTGCGCGCCAGACGTGTCGTCATAGACCACGACAAGACTGTCCGCCTTCACGCCCCACGAACGAGCATTGGCTTCAAACGCAGCAATGTCCGGCAGTGGGCGCTTGCCGCCTGCCTTGGTCGGCGCCCCGGAGAACTCGCTCGCCAGATAGACATCGAGCGCGCCGGGAATGACGCCGCCCTCGATTGCCTTGCCGGTGCTCTCATCACGCACATGCAGGAGAACGACTTTTGAGCCGGCGCCAAGCCGGCTCGCAAGATCATCGACGCTAATGAGCGTCCTGGCTCTCGCCTCGCTCACGATGGCCTCAGGCCGTCATGGTGGCGCGATAGAGAATACGACGACCGCCGCCGTAATCCTTGATGCCCTTGTGCTGCACGACGCGATTATCCCAGATCGCCAGTGCGCCCGCCTGCCATTCATGGCGCACGGTCGCTTCGGGCGACTTGATCGAGTCAAACAGGATGCCGAGCAGATTCTGGCTCATGATGCGGCTGACGCCCTTGATGTAAGCGGCGTAGGATTCGTTCACCGCCACCCACTTGCGCCCCGTCACGGGATGGACGCGGATCAACGGCATTTCGAAGGGAGGCATCCGCATGCGGGCTTGCTTGGCCTCTTCGGCATCAAGATAACGGTCCGTGATGTGGCCCGTCGCGTCCGCAGACTGAATGACCGTGAGGGTTTCCAGATAAGCGGCCAACAGCGGGGGAAGGTTCTCGTAAACCCAGTTGGCATTGCTGAACATCGTGTCGCCACCCGCTTCCGGGCATTGCTTGGCGAACAACGCGGTGAAGGCCGGCGCGTCCGCGCGGAAGCCGCCATCGGCGTGCCAGATGTGGTTGCGAAGGTTCTTGTCCTTCATCGAATCAATCATCGTCGCATCGGGATTTTCCGGTGCACGCGGCGTGTGCGGACCAGCATAGTGGAAAAACTCGCCAAGGAATCCGGCGAAAACGGTGAAGTTCTCGGCCGTCACAGTGCCCGGCTCGAACACGACGAGACCGCGATTATGCAGAACGTCGCGCAGCGCGGCGCGGAACGAATCATCAATCGGCTTTCCATCGAAACGGAAGCCCGAAATGCGCGCACCAACGGCTGGCTTTAGCGGCGTTACACGAACGCCAGCAGGCATTCCGGCCTCGGCGTCTGCGGCAACACGTAGCGTGGGATTGGCTGACATGGATTCCCTACCTTTCTTAACGCGTTTCCAATCCGGGACGCGTGTCCCCGGACTATGGCTCCCGTCAAATCATTTGCCGGTACGCGCCGCCTGTGCGCGGGCGACGACCTCGGGTGACGTAGAATACAAGCGTTTTACACGCTCCGCTAGCTCTGCGCCATGGGTCGGGCTGATTTCCAGCTTCTGCTTCTGCGCTTCAGCCAGGAATAGCGGGTCCTTCAGCGTGGCGATGAAGGCCGCGCGCAATACCTCAAGCCTGTCGGCGGGCACATCCGGTGGCGCCAGGACTGGGCGGCCGACCACAAGCGTGCCAACCAGGAAGTCCAGAACGTCCTTTGCTTCCTTGGTCTTGGCGTAGTCGAAGACCGATGGCGCATCGAAATCGGGATGCTTGCCGTGCCCAAGGTGCGCGATAATTTTCCAGTTGCCGGCCTTGTAGTCGTCCCATTCCTGCGTCTGCAGGGCGCCCCAGCTCCAGCCGATGAGGCCCACGGTCTCGCCGCGACGCACGGACAGCCGTTCCTCGGCCTTGCCATTGTAGCCCGAGATGATCTTGAATTTGGTGCCCAGGACGCTGTTCATCACAGCGGGCCACGTATAGTCGTCCGAAGCAGGCCCATCGGCGGCGACAGGAAACTCCTTGTTAATGGCGTCCTGGATGCTGTCGATGCCCCTGCCCTTCCAGGTGACGGCGATGTAGGCCTCGTCGTTGACGCTGGCGATCCACGAAAACTTTGTGGGATCGAACACGGCTTCCTTGGTGCCATAGAGCGGCTCCACAATAACGGACCGCTGCGTCATGCCGATGGTCGACCCGTCGCGCGGGGCGATTGTGTACAACCAGTTGGTCGCGCGCATCCCGGCGGCGCCCGTCATGTTCTGCACAACGATGGTCGGCTTGCCAGGGATATGCCGGTCAAGATGGCGCGCGATAGTCCGGGCGTACTGGTCGTAGCCTCCGCCAGCGGCAAGCCCCACGACGAAGTTGAGCTGCTTGCCCTTGTAGAACGCTTCGGTGGTCGGGCCCGCAGGCTGTTGCGCCTGCGCGTGAACACCAAGCGCAAGGACGGCCACGCCGGCGAGCAAACCGGTACGGGCGGCGTCACCAATATTGTACATGTTCATTGTGTTTATACTTCCCATAACCAAATTCATGTTGTGATATAGGAAGGGTCCCGCAGGGAGTCAATAATCCCGTTTAGGTCGGCATGCGTGAAGGCTGCAGAAAATGCTGGAAATTAGCGCCCGCGGCGCTAACCTGCGCCGGAGCGTGATCGGAGCCGTCCAAGAGGCTCATACGTTCATTCATGGGAGGATTTCACGCAGTGAGCCGGATGCAGCATGGCTATTAAGGCCGGCAATCCCTCGTCGGCGAATTTGGTTGCGCGCTGGTCTGCGCCCCCTTTTGTGCTGATAGGCAACCTCATCGCTGCTCATCCTCCCCTTCGCGCGGTCCCTAACTTTTATGTGTGGGACGCTTTGTGCGCGGCACACATTAGACTCGGTTGAAAGAAAGACAATCATGAGCAACGCCGGACAAACGACTGCCCCGCGCGACCTGCGCGAGCACCTCGCTCTTCTCAAGGAGCGCGGCCTGTTGGTGACTATTGACGAACCAATCAACAAGGACACACAGCTTCATCCGCTCGTGCGCTGGCAATTCACCGGCGGCCTGCCCGACAGCGCGCGCCGCGCATTCCTGTTCACCAATGTCGTGGGCGCAGACGGGCGCAAATTCGACACGCCGGTTCTCGTTGGTGGCCTTGCTGCATCCCCTGCCATCTATGCAACCGGTCTTGGCGTGAACGTCGAAGACATTGGGGATGTCTGGACGCGCGGGATCGACAAGCCCATTCCCCCAATCAAGGTTGAAAACGGAGCTTGCCAGGAAGTCGTCATCACAGGTGACGATTTGCGCAAGCCGGGCGGCGGTCTTGCCGCCCTCCCGATCCCGATCTCGACCCCCGGCTTCGACTCCGCTCCGTACTTCACTGCAACTTTGTGCGTGACCAAGGATCCTGAAAGCGGCATCCGCAACATGGGCACCTACCGCGGCGGCCTGAAGGCGACCGATCGCGTCGGCGTGCGCATGGCCACGCGCCTGACCGGCGCCGGCGGCTACCAGCACTGGCTGAAGTACAAGGAGCTGGGCCAGCCGATGCCGATCGCTATTGTTATCGGCGCTGCCCCGGTGGTGCAGTACACAGGCCCGCAAAAGCTCGCCATCGATGACGATGAAATGGCGGTCGCCGGTGGTCTGGCCGGAGCAGCGTTGCGCGTGTGCAATTGCAAGACGGTGGATCTCGAAATCCCCGCCGACGCTGAGTTCGTGATCGAAGGTCTGATCGACACGACATATGTCGAGCCCGAAGGCCCGTTCGGCGAAAGCCACGGCTACATCGCGCTCGAAGAATTCAATATGTCCATGCAGGTGACGGCGATCACGCATCGGCGCAATCCGATCTTCGTGTCCGTTGTCAGCCAGGTCACGCCGAGCGAGTCCAGCGTCATGAAGAAGGTGGCCTACGAGCCGCTTTACTTCCAGCACCTGAAGAAGGCGCTGAACGTGAAGGGCATCAGCGGCGTCGTCATGCACGAGCCGTTGTCAAACCTTCGCCCCATCATCTTCCTGCAGTTCAAGCGCGGCGCCGTTCAGTCGGAAGTCTGGCGCGGCCTTCAGGGCGCAGCCACACTTCAGGCGCAGTGCGGAAAGATCGTCATCGCCGTCACCGACGACGTTGATCCACGCAACGCCGACGCAGTCTTCTGGTCGATGGCATATCGCTCCAACCCCATCGACGATCTGCTCGTCGTGCCCTACCGCTCACGCAGCCACGGCCCCAAAACGGCCGGCGGCTCAGCGAACTCGACACTGCTGATCGACGCAACGGCGAAAGATTTGATGCCGCCGCTCGCTCTGCCCGCCAAGCAATACATGGAAGAGGCCAAGGAGATCTGGGATCGCCTCGGCCTACCTGCCCTGCGCCCGCAAGCGCCGTGGCATGGCGTGCATCTGGGCGACTGGGATGACCGCTGGGAGCGTTTCGCGCAATCTGCCGTCGTTGGCGATTGGGAGCGCAACGGCGAAAACTCGTTCCAGCGCCGGCGCTCCGATGTAGCCCCGGAAACGCCGGTACGCCGCGTCGAGAAGTAAGCGCAAAACAAAAGCGGCGGGCCCGCGCCCGCCGCTTGATTATCAAAACCTGAAAATCTCAGCTTTCGCCGAGCGCCTGCGCGGCTTTCCGAATCCGTTCCGGCGAAGCCTTGTAGAGCCCGCCGACGATTTCCTGCACGCGTGCGCCCCCGATGGGCCCGTTGACTTCGAGTCTGAGCTTGTCAGCTTCTGCAAGAAACTCCGTATCCAGAACAACCGCATCGAAAGCCTTGCGATGCGCTTCCGTCGCCTTGGCCGACAGTTTGGGCGGGGCAAACAGAACGCGTCCAATCAGACTTTGCGTGAAGATGAGTTTCAACACTTCACGCTGCTCGTCGTCTTTCGCAAGTTCGAGGATGGTCGGCACCTGTTGCAGATCCCTGTGACGATCGAGGGACATTTGCGCGAGAACATGAATACGCCCTTCCTTGATCCAGGTTGGACGCATGCTTGTGACGGATGAATAATTCCATCCGGCAATCCCCTGCACTTCCCCGCGCTCCAACGCCAGCACGTTCGCACTACTGCCGTTGTATCCAGTGACGAGCTTGAGTTTGGCGCCCATCATGTTGTTGAGGATATTCGCGTAAACAACGCTGTTGTCCGATGGGCCGGCGCCGCCCACGACCAGCTCCTTGGTGAAAATGTCCTGAATCGTCTTGATGCCGGAATCCGACCGCGCAACTGCAACGGAGACATCGCTGTTGATGCTGCCGACCCAGACGAGTTCGCGCGAATCATAGCGTGCGCTCTTGGGCTTGAAGATTGCAGCAGTCGCCATCGAGCCGGGCCCGAGCGCAATTGTGGACCCGTCCTGCGGCCCTTGCCCAGCCATAAAGTTCGCCATGACAACGCCAGCGGCCCCCGGCATGTTTTTGACTGTCGCTGTGACGAGGCCCGGGATGTGCTTGGGCACATGGCGGGCATAAAGACGCGCATATGCGTCATAACCGCCGCCCGGCGCATGACTGGCCAAAACAGTCAGCCCTTTGGAAGGATCGTCCATAGCATGCGCTGATCCCACCGATGCAGCGATGGCGGCCATGACGAGCGTCGACACGCCCCAATTGCTTTTCGTGCGCTGTGATACGCATGCGCGTGATTTTGACATCGTCCCCTCCCTGCAGTCGCTTCCAGACCGTCGAGGTGACGATAGCCGACAAACTCGCGCTAGCCAATCGTCCCGGAGCCGGTCAATAAAGCTGTCGCGTGACCGCAGTCGCGAAGTTGTTAACGAGCGTTTGCTTGTCCGCTTCGCTGATGTTCTGCCCGTTCGCCACCGGGCAGTAGGCAGTGATCAAGAAGTTCACGATCTCGCCGGGTTGAGCCGTTGGAAAACGCTTGCGCGCATACGCCACGATGCCGGATGCTCGCTGTGTCGCATCCCCCTGCGCAAGAAGCGGCATCATCTCAGCGATTACAGCTTCGGCCTCCACGATGACGCCAGGCTTTGCGGCCGATTGCGGCGTCGGACATTCCAACGCCTGCGCGCCAACCGAGAGGCAGATAAGGAAAGCGCAAGAAAGAACCGAGAAAAACGAATTGCGCATCCAGCCGGCCCCAATGTAAAAGTCAGGCTACAGGTTATTTTTCTTTCATCCGCGCGCAACAGAAACCGCATGCAGCGCCATGCTGGTCTGAATCTAAGGCCACGCTCGTTTCATTGTCTGGCGCGCTTATGCTTTCGTTGCTCGGCGCTCTTAATGGGTCTAGCTTCAGTTATCGCCGCTTTGCGCATTTCGCAAACACAGGGCAGAAATTCAGGAGCGTATGGGAGAGTCGGCGATCATCAACCCACGTGCCGCCGCCGCGCCGCGCCGGTGGGCGTTTTCCGTCCCACAACTGCTGACGCTTGTCACGATGGCGACTCTTGCCCCGCTCATCCTTTTTGGAGCCGGAGCCTTGTTTCTGTGGGACAGGAACGAGCGCCGCGCCGATGTCGCCCGCCTCTCCGCGCACGCTGAAGCGCTTGCGCAAGCAGTTGATAGAGAGGTTCGTGGATATCGCGAAATCGTTGAGGGTCTCGCCAGCTCTCCTGACTTGCGCAGCCGACAAACCGCGAGCTTTTGGGACTTCGCGCAAAGCGTCGCGCGTCATCTGGGCGGCCATTTCGCACTCATTGATCCCACTATGCAGCAAGTGGTGAATACGAGTCGTCCTGCGGGCTCCCCGCTTCCTTCCGCCCGCTCGACCAACGAAATCAAGCGCGCGTTCGAGTCCGGATCGACAATTATAACCAACTACGAACAACGCTCGGTGACCGGTCGAAAACAATTTACAATTTTGGCGCCCGTGCGTGAAAGCGGCCAGGTGCAGTATGTACTTGGTTACGCCCCTCCGACCGACGCCATCCAAGGAGTGTTGAAGGAAACATACCGGCCGGAAGGCTGGTTCGCGGCAGTTCTTGACCAGAATGGGACAATCGTTGCCCGAAGCCGCGATTACGACGAGTTCTTCGGACGTCCGGCGGCCGCCAGCTTCATCGCGCGCATCAATGATTCATCTGGCAACATCCAGTCAAGAGACCTTCAGGGACGCGCCTCGACAACTTCATGGCACACGGCGCGAGACGGATGGAAAATCATCGTTTGGGCGCCCAAAGATGTTCTCGAGCAGCGCACCGGGTACATTGTCCAAGCCCTCGGCTTAACGGCATTGGCCGCCATCCTGATGTCGCTCCTCGCCTCGTGGCTTGCGTCGCGACTTATCCAGGGCCCCGCGCAGCGACTTGTTCACGCAGCGCGTGGTCTTGGCGAAGGGCAGACCGTGAAGTTCGCGCCCACGGCGATGAAAGAAGCCAACGCCGTCGGCGCGTCGCTATCGGAAGCATCCGAGCTCATCCTGCGACGTGAAGCGGATCTGATTGCAAGTCAGGCGCACACCAATCTGATCATGCGGGAACTATCGCATCGTTCGAAGAATCTACTGGCGCTGGTGCAGGCCATTGCGCGTCAATCAGCGCGCGCCTCTTCAAGTTTCGCAGACTTTCAGCCCCGTTTCATCGAGCGTTTGCAAAGCCTGTCGATGTCGCACGATTTGCTTATAAAAACGGATTGGACCAGCGTCTCGATCAAGGATTTGCTGTCAGAGCAGATGCGCACGTTCATCGATAACCCGGACACACGGTTGAAGATGACCGGCGAACACCTGATGCTGAAGCCAGAGGCGGCGCAGAACCTCGGCATGGTTTTTCACGAATTGGGCTCAAACGCGGTGAAACATGGCAGCCTCTCGTCGCCGACCGGCGTTGTCCATGTGAAATGGCGAATCGAGAATGACCCGACGCCAATGCTGAGCCTGCGCTGGCGAGAGGAAGGCGGGCCCGCCGTACACGCTCCAACCTCGCGGGGTTTCGGCACAATCATCATTGAAAAGCTAATCCCGCAAAGTTTGCACGGCAAAGCAGAAACGGCGTGGGATGCTGAGGGCTTCAGCTGGACGCTGCATGCGCCGATGGAGTCCATCGCACGCGCCGGAAAACCCGCAACCGGCGCGCACGACCTGTAGGCGCGCCTATTCGACGCCGCCCATGATTTGCTTCGCGATAGCAATGGCGGCCTTCGGCGCGTTGATCGTGCCGCTGACGATTTGCGCCACCTCCTCAGCAGTCTGAGGATCAATTTCATGATCCAGCTTCTTGGCTTCTTCGAGGAAGCCAGGGTCACGAAGCGTCGCCATGAACGCCTTGCGCAAGGTGGCGAGCCGCACCTCAGGAACGCCGGGTGGGGCGAGATAAGGGCGACCGAGCGAAATAGGCGACGAGATGAGCTTCAGGACTTCGCGATCGGCCTCGCTGCGCGCCAACTCGTGGAGCAGCGGCACATTCGGCAGATCGGCATCTCGCTTGCTGCCAATCTGCAGAATGATGTCGACTTTCTTTTGCGATATCCAGTCAGGATGGTCGGACCGCAATCCTGTATAACTGCCGGTGCGCGCCTCGACCTCGCCGCGCTCCATCGCCATATCGATCTCGTGGGTGGATTTGTAGCCCAGCACGAACTTGAATTTCGACCCGAGAAGCTTGTTCATCGCAGCCGGATAGATGACGATGCTTGAGCCCGGTCCCGTGCCGCCAACCAGGACTTCCTTTGTGTCGAGATCCTTGATGCTGCGGACGCCCGCCGTATGCCAGACGTAGGCAACCGAATTGTAGGTTCCCGTAGAGCCCAACCAGTTGAACTTGGTCGCGTCATACTGCACGCCGCGCCCGTTGATGACCTGATGCAGCGGGATGGAATTGTTGATTGTAGCGATGTGCGTGCCGTCTTTGGGCGCGGCGTTGTACATGAAGTTCGTCGCCAGCACGTTTCCTGCGCCGGGCATGCTCTTCACGATCATTGCGGGCGCGCCGTCAATGTACTTTGGCATATAGCGCGAAACAGATTGCGCGATATTGAAATAGCTCCCGCCGTTCCCGGTCGAATTAATGATCGTGATCGTCTTGCCACGGAAAAAGCCGTCGTCTGCGACGGCTCCCATTCCTGTCGCAATTACGACAACGCTTGCGGCTGCGATGCGCTTCATGAACTTCCTCCCTGGAAACCTGCGGAGCTTTTCGCCCTCTGCGAAGTGATTATCTCATGTCGAAAAGTCGTAGCCTTCCTTGACGATGAATTCGAGCAGGAACGGCTTGCCGGTCTTGGTGTGGGCGACAGCGTCTTTGATTGCGCCGCGGATGTTCTCAATCCGATCGACGCGCATTGCCGAAACATTCAGCGCCTCGGCAAGTTTGGCGTAATTGCCGCCAACGTCGATCGCGCTGTATTTGGCCGTTGACGTCTCCATCACATGACGTTCCGCCGCCATCACCGAATTGTTGAAAACAATGGTGAGCGAAGCAATGTCGTTGCGCGCGGCGGTTTCGAGGTCCATGCCCGTCATGCCAATGGCGGCGTCGCCCATGATGTTGATACAAACCTTGTCTGGCGCCGCGAGCTTGGCGCCCATCGTGATGCCAAGGCCGTAACCCAGTTGCGTCGACTTGCCCCAGCCCATGTATGAGCCAGCTTTCGTGGTCTGCCAGAAAGGCAGGATTTGCTTGCGGGGGCTGCCTGAATCGTGGGTCAGGATGACTTCGTCGCGGTCGAGCGTCTGCATCAATTCGTTTATGATGCGATATTGGTTGATCGGTATCTCATCCGAATTGAGCTGGCTGCTCCACTCACCCATCCAGTCGCGTTTGATAGCAGCAATTTCACTGGCGATGTCCTGAACGCGCCGCTCGTCAATCTTGCCGCCCTGGCGTACGATCTCTTCAATCAGCGCGGTGACAACAAGCAGCGCGTCGCCAACCAAAGCCTGCGCCGCAGGGCAATCCTTGTTGATGTCGCTTGCCTCATTCGTCGAGTGAATGACGGTTTTGGTCACGGGTAACGCGGGCCCGAAGGACGTCGTCGTAAGACTCGATCCAATGGCGATGACAAGGTCCGCCTCGGCCATGAACTTCGTGAACATCTTGGGCTGCACGCGCGTGGATGCGCCAAGCGAAAGCGGATGCGCGTCGGGCATCGCGCTCTTGCCAGGATTAGTGCAACCGACCGGCGCGGGGATGAGGCGCGCGAGTTCGGCCAGCGCATCGCTCGCTTGAGCGTAAAGAACGCCCTGCCCCGCCCAGATCACCGGGCGCTTGGCCGCCATGATCAACTTCACAGCGGCCTTCACAGCGTCAGGATCGGGCGCGCAGCGCACCATCGGAACGGGCGTGTAGTTTAGCGGACCGTTGAATTGCGCCGCGAAGACTTCATCAGGAATTTCGACGAGAACGGGCCCACCCTTGCCGCTGCGCATCGCGTGATAGGCGCGGCGCATGAGCATCGGCAAATCCTGGACGTTATGGGCCATCGCTGCCCATTTCGTGACGGGACGAAACACATCAGCCGCGCGGAACGTCGGCTGGTTATATTGGCGCTTCAACGAATAGCCCGACGGAATAACGAGCAACGGCACATTCTCGGTGTAGGCCTGCGCGACGCCCGGAAAAGCGTTCTCTATGCCAGGGCCCTGCTGCGCGGCGAAAACGCCATTCTGCCGGCCGCGGCGAATGCGCGAGAAGCCGTCAGCCAGACCCACGCCGACTCGTTCCTGACGGCAAAGTATGGGCCGAATGTCTGCGCGTGCGCAGGCTTCGATCAGCGGGTTGCGTGGATAGCATGAGAGAAACTCCGTCCCCTCGCGCTTTAGGATCTCGGCGACGACCTCCGCGCCATTCATGTTCGTCTCGGACAAAATCCCACTCCCGCTTTCTTACTGATACGTTAGCTTTGTTGTTATTCGGCAGCGACCGCCGGTTCGACCGACAGTCTCTCACGACAAATGTCTTCGAGCGAGCGGTCAGGCGGCGCTTCGCACCTGAACGAGCGCACGCGATAGCCGCGCGGGTCCATCCCGATGAGCGGCTTGCCGTCAGCAAGATCGCGCAACGCCTGCAAAAGCAATCTGCGAATGCGCACGATGCCCGCATCGCCAACAAAGAGAAATTCCTTCGAGCGATCGGCAATGGGGCCCATGGACTCTTGCATCGCACAATCTTGAACGCCGAGCCCGATGACGCCCGTGTAGGAACGGCCGCTTGCCTGCAAGTCGCGATCTATCAGGTAATCGTTGCTCTTGTTGGCTTCGGCATAGTCCGAACCCGGCAGGTTCTTTGTATGAATGCCGCGCCACGCGAATTCGCGTTCCATCTCTTCATCGTTGAGCGGGCGCTCGGGATTGAAGTTGATGCTGTAGAGCATCGTATTTTCATCGTCGATGGGCGCCCAGATGTGTGCGCCAAGCGGCACCGATGGAATGATTTTGTGAAACGGGAACAGCATGACGTCGACGTGCCATGACATGTTTCCGTTAGGAAGCTCGCGCCCACCCGCGACGACAAATCCAAAGTCGAGTGGCAACACTTCGTAAGCAGAGGGAACGATGCGCCGATCATGATCGGTGCGCCCCTTTCGCATGTCGACGAGCCCGCTGTGCAAGAACGAGAGATGGGCCGCATCGAAGCCGCCTTCCAACCCCTGCAACCAATTGCATTCCTGAACATGGCGCGTGACGAAGCGATGCGACGCTGGCACGTGCGCCCATTCGAGATCGGGAAACTCCGGTTTGTGCTCGGGCGGACCCATGTAAGTCCACACAAGATCGCCCCGTTCAATGCACGGATAGGAAACGGCCTTGATCTTGTCCTTCACGTTACTGCCCGGCGGCACGCACGGAACGTCAAGACAGGCGCCGTTCACATCGAACTTCACGCCGTGATAAACGCATCGCAAGCCGCCTTCTTCGTTACGCCCGTAAAAAAGGGACGCTGTGCGGTGTGGGCAGTATTCGCTTAGAAGGCCGATCCGGCCCTCGGAGTCGCGAAAGAGAACGAGGTTCTCGCCAAGCAGGCGAACGCGGATGGGGGGCGAGTCAGGCTTGTCGATCTGACTAGAGAACGCGGCCGGTATCCAGTAGCGGCGCATCAAATCGCCCATCGGTGCGCCAGCGCCAACGCGCGTCAGCAATTCGTTGTCCTTGTGGGACAGCATCGCGTTTCCTCCAGAAGATATTTTTTTTGAACATCCGCCCCGAGGCGCCGCTTGTCAAGGCGTGGGCCCGCCTGGTAGTGTCTCAGTTTGAAATTATGGTTTGGAGCGGATGAGTTCTGGAACTCGACAGTGCGGGCGAACCCATTCGCGGGTGTCCGGACATATCCACCCAAGCAGCTTCATGATCTCCGCGAAGTCTGCGGAAAGATCACGAGCAATGATTGGCTCATGATGCGATATGCGATTTCGCAGCCCTGCAATTGCGCTCGCGGATTTGAACAAAGAGTCTCGCGTTTCCGTTGCGGGAAGCTTGACAAAGCAGGGCCGCAGCTGAGCGCCCCACAGTGCGGGGTTGTATCTCGGTTGCAACATGCCTACCCAAAACCCAAACGAGAGCCCGGCCACCACCTGCCCGTTCACCATGGTCAGGCCGCGCTTCCTAATCCGCTTCTCGACTGTATCAAGGTCTGAATGTCTCTCCCGATCAATCGTTTTTCGATATTTTTCGTCTGCCCACCAGTAATCTCCGAAAGTGCTTCGGAGCGCCTTGTTGACGCCATTTCGAAGTGCGACTTCTACCGTCTGGATGGGGGTATGGAACGCTTCCCCGACATGAGCATTCCATACGTACAGCCGCATGGCGCGGTCACGATTGTAGCCGGCGGCTTTCAGGTACGTGGCAAACCTCTCTGTTGAGAGGGTTTCTATCACAGCTAGGACCATTTTCCTGCTTTACTCTCTCTTGATGAATTGCCCGTTAGTGTGTACCTGTTCCTGGTGAGCCGAAATTCGTCACTGCTTCGCATACGGTTTCGGACGGATAGAACCCCGCGACAGCCCCCCGGCCCTCGCGGGGTTTCGCTTTTCTAAGCCACTTGTTTCTTGTACGGGCCGCGTTTCTTGGCAGGCTCGGCAGCATCCATCATTTCCACGATATCAGCCCAAGACCACAGCCGAGTTGAGATATTCGCGGCCATCGCAGGCGTTACGCGAAGGCTCTTGTGAATGCGAATCCAATTGTACCAAACGGCATAGATCGCGACCATGTGAGCGTGGTTCTCAAACTTCTTTGAAAACGCATTCGTTAAGCGCGTGAACCGGCGGTTATGCATCCGCATGGTGAGGTTTGCTCGCTCGACATACGAGGTCGAGATATGTTTCGGATCGGGCGAGCCTTCGACACGCTGCTTTTTGATCCCAGTGCAATCTGCTGGCGAATAGCGGCCCTTGGCGCTTTCAGGAGAAGCGCCATAGAGCTTGATGAGCATCGCATAGTCTACATCCGCGCCGAAGGCCCCTTCGACGGCTTCCAGATATGCCTTGTGGCCATCTGACGTAAGCTGGACGCGGGTTGCGAGGCGTGACGCTAGATCGTCCATGAACCACTGAGCGCATTCGCCGTCACGACCGCCGACAAAGTGGCCAACAAGCAGTTTTGTGTCGGCTTCGATGGCGGTCCATGTCCAAGTGTCGCCAGCGCCGTCAACTGGCGCCCTCATCGCGGCGACATTCTTTTGCTTCGCGCCCGTGAAAGACCAGATTTCATCAACCTGAACCCGCTTGGCCTTCACACCGCGCACCTTGTCGTCATGAAAGCCAGCGCAGAAGCGACCGGCGTCCACAAGAAGCTTCGACACGGTGTTGATGCTCGCGTCTGTCAGCCGCGACGCCGAGCGCATCGAGGCGCCTTCGCAGAGCATCGAGAGGATTTGGGCGCGTGTGGCGACAGGAAGCTTGTTCATGCCCCCTTTATATGAACTTTTTTGCTTAGCGTCAAGCATTTTTGACCAGCTTTGGTTTGTCGCCCGGATCATATTCAGGAAACAACTCCGGCTGATCGGTGGGGAAAGCCGTTCTGAAAAGTGTCTTAAAGAAGCCCGGCTTTCCGGCAGGCGTAGCTCTCAGGAGCGTCGTTACTGCACCTATCTGCTTTTCTAGATTTGGATGTCCAATATCGTCGGTCAGATGCTCATGATGCGTTCGTTTGCGCCGGCCGGTCGAAGGGTCCTTGGGGTTTCGGCTTCTCAGTTCATCAAGCACACCGGGCGGCAGTTGCTCGTAGATAAGCCAATTGGTGAGACGGCCGATGTAGGCATTTCGCTTGTGGTTGCCGGCCTTGTACGGCCATCCCCAGACCCGGTGTAGCTGTTGATAGTAAGAGTCTGGGAACCGCTTCGCCCATGGGAGCAGCTCTTCCGACACGTAGGCGGCCAGAATTTGCTGGAGTTCGTCGCGGGCGCGAAATTCCTGATACCCGGTCGCTTCATCGACAAGGGCAACTATGCCGATGTCGGCAAGAGAGCGCATTAACAGTTCGGCCCGCTGTGCCTTGTCGAGCTGTTGTTCTTGGAGCGCGCCGGCAGCTCGGGCGCTAAGCCATATTTCGCACACGGCGCGCAAGATACGGGCATCGTAACCAACGACGACGGAGCGTCCCTCTACGTAGCGGATGGGCTTTAGGGGCCCATCGACTAACTCATTGGTTATGAACGGTTCTAGTTGGCGCGGGGCCACAAAAAGCGGCAAATGGGCCCCGGCCTCGCCAGCAGCTTTCTTTTTCCTTTTTGATGCACCGCTACGCCCGCCGAGAAGCGCGTTTGCAATCCCGTTCTCTGATAAAACGCGGGTGCCGTCAGTTAGAACGGCACAAGGGATACTCACGTTGCCGAGTTTGAGCGTGCCAGGAAAATCTACGCTGGCTAAGTTTGCCTGGTCTTCCCAGCGCGCACGTGCAGCACCTGATGCAATCGCAGTCTTCTCTTCAGCCGTGAGCTTTTCAGCGCGAGCTAGGCCGCCCTTGCTTTGAGGATTATCAGACATTGGAATCGCTCCATGCTTGCTACCCTCATAGGACTAGTATGCTTGCAAATACATTGCAAGCATAGATGCAGAACAAAAGCGAACCTGCTTGCTATCTTCCCCAGCGTTTGGCCGCCGCCTTCCTGGCGATCTCCGCGCGACGTTCGGGGCTGATGGTCTTAGCCCGCGCTGCTCCGCCCTTCCGGCCAAGCTCCTGCGCGGCCTTGTTCTTGCCGTCGTCGCTGGGTGCGTCTGATTCCTCGCCAGTGGCGATCCGCATCACCTTCACGGCGTTGCCAATCACGTCAGCGGGGCGCTTCTCGCCTTTAGGTCCGGTTGGCATCTTTTACGATCCACACTTCCTGCATTTCCGGCTTGTTTTCGACCCTACAGCCAAGGCTCTTCGCAAAATTGTAACAAGCGTCGCGCGCAGGTTCATCTGGCTCACCCGGCGGAAACAGGTCGCTGTAGAGATCGTAGGGTATTGATGCGTATTGTCCGGGCGCCATCGCCTGTATCTTCGCCTTGAGATCGTCGCGCGTCATTCAATACTCCCTGCTTTCCGCCAAGCATACACGGGAGATCGGGATGGCGCGAGCGTTGGTCAAGAGGGTCAGATTTCAAACTGAGACACTACCGCCCGCCTCGCCAGCGCGCCGAGCCTTGCAGGCGCGCAGGCTGTGCGGTGAGAGGATTTATTCGGTAAAACAGGGCTACAGACCTCGTCCGGCGAGCCCTATTTCGTTCGAGATTTGTACGGATTGTCGGCGGCGCTCAGGTCGCCTATAGCGATGCCGTCAAAACAAACGGAGGGAACGATTCATGCGAAATGCAAAGCTTGCCGCTTTTTGCGGGGCGCTTCTCGCGAGCGGCGCTCTCAGCGCGCCCGTTTCCGCGCAGTCCGATCACTTTGCCGGCAAGACCCTGACAATGATTGTCGGCAGTGACGCAGCGGGCGGATACGACACGTATGGACGTCTGACCGTCCGCCACATGGTGAAGCACCTTCCCGGCCAGCCGACCATCGTGGTGCGCAACCAGCCAGGCGCGGGAAGCGCCACTGCGGCCGCCGCAATCTTCAACACGGCGCCAAGGGATGGCACAACGTTCGGAATCATTTTTCCCGGTGTGATCATCGGACCAATCCTTGATCCCAAGCCGAAAAATTTGTTCGACGTGACCAAGTTCTCCTACTTGGGGAGCGCGGACAGCGGCACGCGCGTGTGCATCACGTTTGAAAATTCGCAGACGAAAACATTCGACGACGTGCGCAATCGCAAGACCATTGTAGGCGCAAGCGCGGCGGGCGGCTCTACGCGCGACTATGCTTACATGCTCAATCACATCGCTGGCGCCCAGTTTGAGGTCGTGAGCGGCTACAAGGGCACGGCCGACATCTTTCTTGCCATGGAGCGTGGCGAAGTTGACGGCATGTGCGGCCTTGACTGGTCCAGCCTGAAAGCTCAGCGCGGAGACTGGATCAAGTCCAAGAAGCTGAACATCCTCATCCAGACGGGACTTGACCCCGAGCGCGAGCTTGTCGATCTCGGTGTTCCCGACATGTGGAAGTTCATCACAAACCCGGTCGACAAGGCAGCGGCTGAACTGGTCGTAAGCCAGCAGGTCTTTGGCCGTCCGTTCGTCGCGCCTCCCGGCGTGCCCGAGCCCGTGCTAAAGCTGCTCCGGGAAGCCTTCGACAAGACAATGGCTGACCCTGAGTTTAAGGCCGACGCGGAGAAGGCGCGGATCGACATCAACCCGACGAGCGGGCAGAAGGTGCAGGACCTAGTGACGCGCGTTTTCACAACGCCGGCCGAGACCGTGGCGCGTGCAAAGCGCATCATCACGCAGTAACGCGAATGGTGTAGATCACCAGCCACTTAGCTCGAACGCGCCGGAAAATTAGCTGTGGCTACACAGCAACAACGTGCTGCGGAGCAAGCTCCGCAGCATCAATTTTTGCGTGAACCTATTGCGCAGGATCGAATCCTGAGGCGTTTTATGAATGCGGCAAAACCGGGGCAGTCCTGGTCGCGTGCGCACGACTATGGAATTGGTAATGCGAAATCTCACCAGAGCGGCTTTTCTCGCCGCCAGCATGATCGGGCTCGGGGGAGCCGCGCAGGCGCAGGAATCAGCTGCTGACTTCTTCCGCGCCGCCTTCAATCAGACCGCAGAGAAAGCGTCCTTTCGCCCGCAGCAGGGCGCTGTAGCGCGTCAGGTCGTCACTTACGCGGGCCGCCACGCGCCCGGCACTATCGTCGTCTCGACATCAGAGCGTCGCCTCTATCTCGTGCAGAGTGGCGGCACCGCCATCCAGTACGGCGTAGGCGTTGGCCGCCCGGGCTTCACCTGGGGCGGCAACATGAGCATCACCCGCAAGGCGGAATGGCCTGGCTGGACGCCCCCGCCGCAAATGCTGAAACGACGGCCCGACCTGCCCCGCCACATGGTGGGTGGGCCGGACAATCCGCTCGGCGCGCGCGCCCTGTATCTCGGCTCCTCACTTTATCGCATTCATGGCTCGAATGAGCCGGAGACGATTGGTCAAGCCGTATCGTCAGGCTGCATCCGCATGACCAACGCGGATGTCACCGATCTCTATTCTCGCGTCCGCGTCGGTACGCGCGTGGTGGTGGTGCGCTAACGCGCATTGCGATCAACGGAGTCAAAGGCCGGGCGCAAGTCCGGCTTTTTTTTTGCGCCCAACTTCAGGTGTGAAACCAAATCATGAATGCTGAAGTACAGATTTCCGAAGCCATCTTGCGACTGATCGGCGCCTTCTATTGCTTTGGCTCGATAATCGGCGCGCGGATGATCACCCGCTATTCATTTTTAGATCACGCGCTGGATGCCATCAGCGGCAAACCAGCGCCATGGGCCGAGCGCTTTCGCGAACGCTTGATGCTGGCGGGGCTTGTCCCAATCGTTGCGGGCGGGCTCGCGCTGATGTTCCTGTCGCCCTTCGCACCGTGGCTGTTTGGCATCTCGGCGATCTGGCAGGCGCTTTATCTGGGCTGGTTCGCCCCGCGTTATCTCGATCCCCACGATGACCCCGGCGAGGAGGGCCGCGCCAAAACCTGGCGCGCATTCTGGGGCTATCTCGTCGCCACCGCGCTCGTGCTCGCGGCCGCGTTCATGGGACTTTTGCGCGGCCCCGGCGGCCTGCTGGCCTTTACCGCGGGCGCTGTCGCGACAGTCGCGTTTGCGGGCTGGCTCTATTGGTCAATGCGCAACAAACTCACGAATACCGGCTCTCCATTCGCGGGCCTTGCAAACCCCGAGGACCCATCCGAAGGTGGGACTGATCTCCCGGAAAATGGCTTCAAAATTCGCGACCCCAAAGACATTTCCGTGATCATCCGGCCGTCATGGAACGACGGCTCGCTGTTTCGCACGGACATCGACGACGCCGTCTCGTGGGGCTGGCAGGAACGACACCTCTCCGAGTTCGCCCGCGACATGCTGGCCCACATTGGCTGCGTGTTTCGCAAAGTGGCGGACCCCTACGATCCACGTCGCTGCGCGCTGATGAACCCGGCCGACGCCAAGACGATCGAGGACGAGGGCAAGCCGGCTTTTGACCTCCTGCGACAGGAACTGGGCGCCGAACGCGTCACATTTCAGCCCCTTCCCGCGCCTGTCGAACCTGTGCTGACCGCCAACCGCGTCAAGATCGAGCCGTTCCATTTGAACGCCTCCATCTGGTCGCTCGACGAGCCAATCGACCAGAATCCGCGCCCGATCTGCGAGGATGAGTTCGGCATTTCATGGTCCCTGGCCCGCCACCTCAACGAATGGGCCGACGACTGGCAACCGGCGCACCCTGGCGACGATGACGGCCCGGACCCGGCGCAAAACACATGGACGCAGGCGGAGCAGGACGTCCATGAAGAGCGCGGACGCGTACTGGCAGTACGCCTGAAACGCGAACTTGCGGCGACCGACCGGGCGCATGTCATGGTCTATTACATGACGGCCGGCGTCGGGCTGCGGGAGGCGCATGCCGATATGGAGATCCCACCCCTCCCAGCCCCGCGCGCCAACATCTAGCGCACAATCGACTGCTCCCTCTCGCCATCCGCTATATTCCGGCATATATAGGGCTTGAGAGGGAAAGCATGAACATACACGCGCCCAAGCCGCCCACACAGGTCCTGAACCCGGCCGCTGCGCCGCTCGTTGATCCGTACGGAAGGGCGATTACCTACGTGCGCGTCTCCGTCACGGATCGTTGCGACTTCCGCTGCGTCTATTGCATGTCCGAGGACATGCACTTCCTGCCAAAGCAGGATCTCCTCACGCTCGAAGAACTCGACAGGCTTTGCGCCGCCTTCATTGCGCGCGGCACACGCAAGCTGCGCATTACAGGCGGCGAACCGCTGGTGCGCCGCAATATCATGAGCCTCTTCCGGTCCCTCTCGCGCCATCTGGAAAGCGGCGCGCTGGAGGAATTGACGGTCACCACGAATGGCTCGCAACTCGCCAAATATGCGCAAGAACTTGCCGATTGCGGCGTGCGTCGCATCAACGTGTCCCTGGACACGCTCGACGCCGACAAATTTCGCGCAATTACGCGCTGGGGCGATCTGTCGAAAGTGATGAACGGGCTGGACGCTGCGCAGGCGGCTGGCTTGCAGATCAAGATCAACGCAGTGGCGCTTGCTGGCGTGAACGACGGCGAATTCCCCGACATGATCCGCTGGGCGCACGGGCGCGGCATGGACCTCACGTTCATCGAGGTGATGCCGCTGGGCGAGATCGACGGCCAGCGCGCCGACCAATACCTGCCGCTCAACAAGGTGCAGGCGGACCTCGCCGGCCAGTTCTCGCTCGAAGGCAGCGATTACCAGACCGGCGGCCCAGCCCGCTATGTGCGCGTCAAGGAAACGGGCGGTCGCATCGGCTTCATTACGCCGCTGACGCACAATTTCTGCGAAAGCTGCAACCGCGTGCGCGTCACATGCACAGGCACACTCTACATGTGCCTTGGGCAGGAGGATGCCGCGGACTTGCGCACGCCCCTGCGCGCCAGCGAGAGCAATGACCTGCTCAATGAGGCGATCGTGCGCGCCATCGCCCGTAAGCCGAAGGGCCATGACTTCATCATCGACCGCGACACGCAGCAGCCCGCCGTTGGTCGCCACATGAGCGTTACTGGCGGCTGATCCCGCCGCACCCGACCAAAGTATTTCCCCTTTGGCCCGCTAGGCCGCCCTTTGCGGCTCATGCGGCCTTTTAGCCCCTTGATGGGAATGCTAAAACATCAGCTTCAGACGCGGTGAACCGCCGGGGCCTGGAGGGGGTATGTCAAGTTTGCTCGCAATCAGTCGCGTGATCGACTGGTTCAACGAACGTGTCGGCAAGGCGATGATGTGGCTCGTACTTGCCGCTGTTCTCGTGTCATCGATCAATGCCGTTGTGCGGTATGGCTTCAACGTCAGCTCGAACGCGTGGCTAGAACTGCAATGGTATCTGTTCGGCGCCGTGTTTCTTCTGGGCGCCGCGTACACGCTGAAGCAGAACGAACACATCCGCATCGACATCGTGTCCGCGCGCCTGTCTCAGAATGCGCGCAACTGGATTGATATTATCGGTCACGTGCTTTTCCTGACGCCGCTGTGCCTGCTGATGCTGTGGCTCGGCGTGCCCTTCTTTCTACGCTCGTTCGCCTCGGGCGAAATCTCGTCGAGCGCGGGCGGACTGATCGTGTGGCCGGCGAAACTTCTCGTCCCACTCGGGTTTGCGCTCCTTTTGGCGCAGGCCGTTTCGGAAGTCATCAAGCGGATCGCATTTATGAACGGCCTGATCCCCGAACCCAATCGGCGCGGGGGAGCGCACGCCCCCGAATGATGGCCTTCATCGCTCAAAACCTCGCGCCCATCATGTTCGTGGCGCTCGTGTTCTTTCTGTTGCTTGGCTACCCGGTGGCGTTTTCGCTCGCCGCGTGCGGCATGCTTTTCTTCATCATCGGCGTCGAACTGGCGCCCCTCTCCGGCGGCTCCATCGTGCTCGATTGGCCGCTGCTGTCAGCGATGCCCGAGCGCATCTATGGCGTGATGAACAACGAGACGCTGCTGGCGATTCCGTTTTTCACCTTCATGGGCCTGGTGTTGGAACGCTCCGGCATGGCCGAAGATCTGCTCGACACCATCGGCCAACTTTTCGGCGCGGTGCGCGGCGGCCTCGCCTTCGCCGTCGTGTTCGTGGGCGCGCTGCTGGCGGCGACAACCGGCGTGGTCGCCGCCTCCGTGATTTCGATGGGCCTCATCTCCCTGCCCATCATGCTGCGCTATGGTTACGACCGACGCCTCGCAACCGGCGTGATCGCGGCGTCCGGAACGCTCGCGCAGATCGTTCCGCCCTCGCTTGTTCTCATCGTGATGGCGGACCAGCTCGGCCGCTCAGTAGGCGACATGTACAAGGGCGCCATCATCCCCGGCCTTATCCTGTCCATGATGTACGCTGGCTACGTCTGGCTGATGACGGTGCTAAAGCCCGAAAGCGCCCCGGCTCTTCCCATCGAAGCGCGCACGATTGTTGAAGACAAGTCAAAGTCCCGCCGGCAAGCCATCACGACGACGTTCGCCCTTCTCATTGCGGGCGTGCCTATTTTCTACTTCCTGATATGGGCGGTCACAGCCATTGCGCGCGCGGCGGGCGCGCCCGTCACGACGCCTGACCCCTCCATTCTACTACTCATCGCCGGCGCGATTTCACTGGTTGCGTTTGGTCGCAATCTGCTCGGCGATAATCTGTCAAAGATGGACTCGCCACGCGTCAACACGCTGGCCATTGTTGGTTTCGGCATTCTCATCGGACTGCTTTTTGCGGGTCTGATCCGCCAATATCGCCCGGAAATGCTCGCCGACAACGTCGCGGTCTGGGCGGCATTTTCCGCCACTCTGACGCTTTATGCGCTCGCCATTCTCAACCGGGCCACGGGCATCGCGCTGATGGCGAACATGACGCAACAGGTCATACTTGTCCTGGTGCCGCCGCTCTCGCTCATTTTCCTCGTGCTTGGCACTATTTTTGTCGGCATCGCGACGCCTACCGAAGGCGGCGCCATGGGTGCGGCAGGCGCGCTTCTGCTGGCTTTCGCCAAGCGCAGCCTGAGCATCAAACTGTTGAAACAGGCGCTCGACGCGACGCTGAAACTTTCATCGTTTGTGCTGTTCATTCTCGTGGGCGCGCGCGTCTTTTCGCTCACCTTCTACGGCGTCAACGGCCATACTTGGGTCGAGCATTTGCTAACGTCGCTGCCGGGCGGCGAATTCGGCTTTCTCGTTTTCGTCAACATCCTCGTCTTCCTGCTCGCCTTCTTCCTCGATTTCTTCGAGCTCGCTTTCATTATCGTGCCGCTCCTGGGGCCTGCGGCTGACAAGCTCGGCATCGATCTCATCTGGTTCGGCGTGATTTTGGCCGTGAACATGCAAACGTCGTTTATGCATCCGCCGTTCGGCTTCGCCTTGTTCTACCTGCGGTCCGTAGCGCCGCGCGATCCCTACAAGGATCGTGTCACCGGCAAGATGATGGAGCCGGTCACCACAGGCCAGATCTACCTGGGCGCGATCCCGTTCGTGTGCATCCAATTAGTGATGGTGGCGATGGTCATCACTTTTCCGCAAATGGTGATGCACTACAAGGGTGGCGGAAAGCAGCTTGATCCAAGCGCAGTGGAAGAGCAGTTCCGCAACATCGCGCCACCGCCGGACTCGATCCAGATTCCCGACTTCAAATTCTGACGAGAAAGCCCCGAAAAAGGGGCTTTTTTTTCATCAGAGCCGCTGGCGGACCATAAACAGGTCGTAGTTGAATTCCGCACTCCGCCACCATTGATATTGATCGTCGCGAAACGCCATGTAGGCGTCGTGCATCTTCTTGACCTTCGGATTCTTGGCGACGTTTTCATAGCGCCCTCACCTGCGGCCTTCGTGGCTCTGTCGATGCGATGAATTAGCAGAGCCGCGGCAAGGAGGCTTTGAAAATGAAAAAGGCGCCCAGCCTGCCGCCGAGCCCGTATCGGGCCATATGTCTCGTCCTCAGTTAAAGGAACTTACATCTTGTAAAATGATATCCGCACAATTCCTGATTATTTCGGAATTTCCGGAGATTTTTATTAAACAACTACGTCCATATTTGATCGCTACAAATTAATCGGGACGAACACGTTGGCGAAACAAGAGACAGATTCACCGTAATGTTACATTGAGGCGAACCTTAAAAGGTTGGCGCATTTCCGACATTGCAGTCTTGTCCTGCGACCTCAGGCGAACTGCGTTTTTCTACTACCGAAAAGCTA
The DNA here is from genome assembly GCA_030684835.1 of Beijerinckiaceae bacterium. Classification (GTDB taxonomy): domain Bacteria; phylum Pseudomonadota; class Alphaproteobacteria; order Rhizobiales; family Beijerinckiaceae; genus Terripilifer. The sequence continues at coordinate 22,998 of JAUXWZ010000020.1, read as the reverse complement.
ATAGCTTCGGACAAATATGGCCTGCAGGCAAGGAGGGGTTCATGTGCATTGTCTGTGATCGGAAGATTGGGCGGCGAGCTTTTCTGCGCCTTGGAGGCGCGCTCTCCATGGCGGCTTTACTCGGCGACGCAGCTTTTGCTGCGGGGGGAAAGGCGACCAGCCTGACCGCGGATCAGGCGCTGGCGAAGCTGAAGGAGGGAAATCAGCGTTATGTGTCGTCGCCTCAGGCCTGCGCCGTTGATCTGGCGAAAGCGCGCGCCAATGTCGCACAGCATCAGGCGCCATGGGCCACCATACTGTCCTGCGCCGATAGTCGCGTTCCGCCGGAACTGGTCTTCGGCGGTCAGAACGTCGGTGAACTCTTCGTGGCCCGCAACGCTGGCAACATGGCTGACATCGCGACACTCGGCACAATCGAATATGGAGCAGCCGCCCTTGGCGTGCCCTTGATCGTGGTCCTTGGCCACGCACGCTGTGGGGCTGTAGCGTCCGCCTGCGAGGTGGTCGAAAAGAATTCCAAATTCCCTGGGTCCATTGGCCCAATGCTGGAGCCGATCATTCCGGCCGCGCTGGCTGTTAAGGGCGAACCGGGCGACTTCGTCGACAACGCCGTCCGTGAGAACGCCAAGCGAACGGCGGCGAAAATCGTGTCATCGAGCAAGATCGTTGCGGACCTCGTTGCGACGGGAAAAGTGAAAGTCGTTGCGGCGCGCTACGATCTTGAGAAGGGTGAAGTCAACTTCTTCAGCTGACGGACGCCCGGTCACTTGTCACGCCACGACACATTCATACCCCGCTAGCTTCTGGAGCGGGGTTGTTTTACGGCAGGGCGTCCATCAAAAAGGCCCCGACCGTTCGCCGGGGCCTTCACCGCGTCAGGCGTGCGCTCTCAAAGCCGCTGACGCACCATGAACAGATCGTAGTTGAACTCCGCTACACGCCACCACTGATACTGCTCGCCGCGGAAGGCCATGTAGGCGTCGTGCATCTTCTTAAACTTCGGGTTCTTCGCCGAGTTTTCAGCATAGACCTCGTTCGACGCCTTGAAGCAGGCTTCCAGCACCTCGTTGGAGAACGGCTTCAACTGCGTACCCGCGCCAACCAGACGCCTGATCGCGGCCGGGTTCTGCGCGTCATACTTCGCCTGACAATCCACGTTCGCCAACGCTGCCGCGCTCCGCACGATGGATTGATAATTCTTGGGAAGCTCATTGAACTTCTGCCTGCTGATGAGCAGATGCAGCGCCGCGCCGCCTTCCCACCAGCCGGGGAAATGATAAATCGGCGCGACTTTCTGGAAACCCAGCTTCTCGTCGTCATAGGGGCCGACCCATTCGGCCGCGTCGATCGTACCCTTCTCCAGAGAGGGGTAGATATCGCCGCCAGCGATAAGCTGCGGCACGACGCCAAGCTTTTGAAGAACGGTGCCCGCGTAGCCGCCGATGCGCATCTTAAGGCCGCGAAAATCAGCGGGCGTCTTGATCTCACGACGAAACCAGCCGCCCATCTGCGTGCCGGTGTTGCCGCATGGAAAACCGACGCTGGCGTAGTCACCCAGGAATTCGTCAATCAGTTGATTGCCGCCCCCATGATAGAACCACGCGTTCATCTGGCGCGAATTAAGGCCGAAGGGCACTGCCGTTCCGAAGGCAAACGTCGGATCCTTGCCCCAATAATAATACATGCAGGTGTGGCAGACCTCGACGGCGCCATTTTGCACGGCATCCAACGCTTGCAGTGGGGGCACGATCTCGCCGCCAGCGAAAACTTGGATCTGGAACTTGCCGTCCGTGGCTTCTGACACAGCCCTGGCGAACGTCTCTGCAGCGCCGTAAATCGTGTCCAGCGACTTTGGAAAGCTGGAAGTCAGACGCCAGCGAATTTCCGGGGCCGTCTGCGCGATGGCCGGAGCCGCAATGGTCGTCGCCGCGATGCCTGCGGCCGCTGTCGTCAACAAGTCCCGTCTACGAACTTTCACGCGCTGTTCTCCCTCAATCCCTCGCACCGAAGCTTTGCTCCCGACCATTCAGGTGAACCTGAATCGGCGGGAGGGCGAGCCATCCTTTTGTCTAATTATCAAAACACCAGGCCTTCAAGCGCGACTTTCACAGAAAGGGCGCTATCTTGCGTCGTGTGAATTGATCAATCGGAGGGGCGCATGGCCGCAGTTGCTTTTTTGGGTCTGGGCGTAATGGGTTTTCCGATGGCGGGTCATCTGGCGGCCAAAGGGCATCGGGTCACGGTTTATAACCGCACGGCGCAGAAGGCCCTGAAATGGGTGGCGCAACATGGCGGAGCGGCGGCCCCAACACCCCGTGAAGCGGCTGCCAACAAGGACTTTGTCTTCGCCTGCGTAGGCAACGACGAGGATATTCGCTCTGTAACGCTGGGGCCGGACGGCGCTTTCGCGGGCATGAAAAAAGGCGCGACCTTCATCGATCACACAACCGCTTCCGCCGACGTGGCGCGGGAGCTTGAAGAAGTCGCCACTAGGCTCGGACTTGCCTTCATAGACGCGCCCGTCTCCGGTGGTCAGGCGGGAGCCGAAAATGGCCAGCTTACGATCATGTGCGGGGGCGATCCTGATGCGTATGCGCACGCTGAACACGTGATGGCGGCTTACGCCAAGGCCTGCAGGCTCATGGGACTGTCAGGCGCAGGTCAGCTCACGAAAATGGTCAACCAAATCTGTATCGCCGGCCTCGTTCAGGGATTGGCGGAAGGTCTGGCGTTCGCCAAGAAGGCTGGCCTAGACACGCAATCCGTCATCGAGGTGATTTCGAAAGGCGCGGCTCAATCCTGGCAAATGGAAAACCGCCACGCGACGATGACCGCGGGGAAGTTCGAATTTGGTTTTGCGGTGGACTGGATGCGCAAGGATCTTGGCATCTGCCTGACCGAGGCGCGCCGCAATGGCGCGCAATTGCCCGTCACGGCGCTCGTCGACCAAATCTACGCGCAGATTCAGCGGATGGGCGGCGGACGCTGGGACACATCGAGCCTGATCGCACCCATCGACAAGTAACGCGCCGCTCGCTTTATGAAAAAGGGCCGGCAACGAGCCGGCCCTTCAGTATGTGTCCTCGCTGAACGCGCTTAACGACAGGCTGGCAATCCGGGACGTCCGCAAGCCTGGCGTTGCTGCTGCTGGCGCTGCTGCTGTTGCAACTGCTGCTGACGCTGCTGCTGCTGTTGCTGCTGCATCTGCTGCGAGCGCTGCTGCTGCTGCATCTGCTGTTGACGCTGCTGCTGTTGCATCTGATGCTGACGTTGCTGCTGTTGCATCTGCTGCTGCGAGCGCTGCTGCTGCATCTGTTGCTGACGTTGCTGCTGTTGCATCTGCTGAGAGCGCTGCTGCTGCTGCATCTGCTGCTGACGCTGTTGCTGTTGCTGCTGCTGTGAGCGCTGCTGCAGGATCTGCTGCTGACGCGTCTGCTGCAATTGCTGCTGACGCGACTGCTGCTGTTGGATCTGCTGCTGACGTTGCTGCTGTATTTGCTGCTGGCGCGTCTGCTGCTGCAGGATCTGCTGCTGACGTTCCTGCTGTATATGCTGCTGGCGCGTCTGCTGCTGTTGGATCTGCTGTTGGCGCTGCTGTTGCAGTTGCTGCTGACGAATCTGCTGCTGCGTCCACTGACCCTGCCCGCCCGGCTGGCCACCTTGGCCAAAGCCCGGCTGACCCGGACGGCCACCCTGGCCGCCTGGCGCAAAGCCCTGCTGCCCGGCTTGCCCACCCGAGCCAAAGCCCTGCTGGCCTGGGCGCCCCCCCTGCTGGCCACCCTGGCCTAAGCCCGGCTGACCGGGACGACCACCTTGGCCACCCGGCGCAAAGCCCTGCTGTCCGGCCTGCCCGCCCGAGCCAAAGCCCTGCTGGCCAGGACGAACGCCTTGCTGGACACCACCGCCGACGCCACCCTGTCCGCCTACGCCAAAGCCTTGCTGGCCGGGACGAACGTCAGGAAGCTGCTGAACGGGACGAGCGCCTTGCTGGACACCGCCCCCGCCCTGCCTGTCGGGGGCAAAGCCCTGCTGGCCAGGACGAACATTGGGCTGCTGGCCGGGGAAACGGCCTTGCTGGCCACCCTGGAATTGATTGTTGGTGGGCCGCGGACGCTGCTGAAAGTTTTGCAGATTCTGCTGCTGCAGCGCAGTCGGGAGAGGACGCTGACGTCCGCGCGGCCCCGCCGCGATGGGCGGCAGGAAGCGACGCCCAGGCGCAAAACCCTCACGCGCCCGATAATCGCGACGATAGATGATGGAGCCAGCGGCGATGCCGGCCGCCAGAGCGACGGGCGCGGCCACCCAGGGGCTGACGCTGTAGCCGTCCTCCGGAGGAAGAATATAGATCGGCTCGGGCGGCGCCTCGACATACACCGGCGGCGCCAGCCACGAGTCGGCCCGCGCTGCCGGAAGTGGCAGGTAATAATATGAATCTTCTACGTATACTGGCGGCGGCGGAGGGGCCCACCGAACCGTCGGCCGCGCCACGTTCGGGCGCGGTTCGAACAAGATGATCGGTTCAATGCGCGCATCAAACCATGGGGTCTGCGCGCCGTTTGTGTATTTGGAGACAAACTCGCGAACATTTTCGAAGACGTCCGTGATCGGAACGCCGGGCTCTCGCACACTTTCGGCGAGCGCCTGAGCGAAGGCGCCATAAGGCGGCTGCGACATGGGCGCAACAGAGCCCGGCGCTGCATTGAATGCGATGAGATCGCCCGCGCCAGCGCGCATGGCGGCAAAGCCCGGGGCCGTCGCCATTCCAAACGGCCCCTCGTAGGCGAGATCGAAAACCATGATCCTGCCCAGCGCCGGCATGCCGGCAAGCGTGCGGGTGATATCGGTAAGCCGAACGCCATTGAGCTGAATATCCGCGGCGCGCGCGATCTGGGCGCCCGGCGGAATGAAATAGTTTTCACCTTCCAGCTGCACGCCGTAGCCGGACAGATAGACGAAGGCGACCGCGCCCGGGCCTGCTGCGGCGACCTTCTCGAGAAACTCACGATAAGATGCACGAAGCGTTTCCTGATCGAGGTTACGTGCGCCGGTTAGGTCGAAACCCGCACTTTTCAGCATGTCGGCGATAAGGGCGGCGTCATTGCTCGCGGTCGGCATTTCCGCGCCTTCATAACCATCGTTGCCAATGACGAAGGCGAAACGCGCCTGCGATTGCGGTTGCTGCGCATGGGCAGTCAAACCGAATGCCGCCACCGCCAAAAGGACGGTGAGCGCATGTATCAGGCGGTGGATCATTCCAGTCTCCAATGCGCTTGTATGGCGCTTCCTGCTAAACCTAAACCAATCATTAACACAATCTTTGCTGAACCGTCGCTGAACAATTCCCTCAAATGAGTCGCAACACCTCCGCGCGCAGCACGGGCAACAACTCGCTTTCGAACCATGGGTTTTTCTTCAACCAACCGCTGTTGCGCCAGGAGGGATGCGGAAGAGGAATGACGCGCGGCGACAACGCAAATAGACTGCGCCAGTCGCGCACAATTTGCGTCAGCGATGCGCCCCGCTCGCGTGCAATATCCAGGCGCGCGAAATGATAATCCTGTGCATAAGCTCCAATCGCCAGCACCGTCTCCAGTTGAGGCATCGCGGCGAACAACTCGTCATGCCATGTCGCGCGGCACTCGCGGCGCGGCGGCAGGTCGCCCTTACGCGCGTCATGCCCCGGGAAACAGAAACCCATCGGAACGACTGCTATGCGCCGCGTGTCGTAAAACGTGTCGCGATCTACGCCCATCCACGCGCGAAGCCGGTCGCCTGACGGATCGTCGAAGCTCATCCCGGAGTTGTGTGCGCGAATGCCCGGCGCCTGGCTCGCCACAAGAAGCTTCGCCGTGGAGGAGGCGCGTAGAACAGGGCGCGGATTCTGCGGCAAGGCGGGCCGCGCATCGAGACAGACGCGGCATGCCGAAATCCTGCTCAGAAGCGATTGAACAGCATCGGGCTCAGAGATGGCGGACGAGTCCGTCCTCGGCGATACCGACCCCGGCCGCCCGGATGTCGTCGATCTTGCTGAAGGCCGTTTCGCCAAGATGAGTCACCAGAATCGATCGCGCAGTCAGGCGCGGGAGATTTTCGCGCAACGTCGGCCAGTCGACGTGATGTGGCGTCGGCGCTTCGCCCGAATAGCACTCGCACACGAAAAGATCAGCGTCTCGCGCCACGTCCAGGAGCGCATCGACCCAGGCCGTATCGCCAGAGTAAGCAAATGTTCGGCCTGCGGCGCTAAGGCGCACGGCCGTCGAGGGCGCGCCCGAGGGATGTAGAACCTCTGTGGTGGCCACGTCGAAGTCAGCCAAGCGCTCCGGCTTGCCGGGCTGGATTTCCCGAATTTCGAGGGGAAAGCTCCAGTCGATTTTAGAAGAGCCGACGAACATCGCCTCGCAAAGCATCCACAGTCGAGCCGTAAGCCCCGGCGGCCCCGCGATGATCAAAGGCTTGCTGCGGCGCGCGACGAATTGCGACTCCAGCAGCAGAAACGGCAGGCCGCCGAAATGATCGCCGTGCAAGTGGGTGATGACCACACCGTCGATGTCCACGGTGGGGCGGCCCGTGCGCGCCCAAGCCACGATGGAGGATGCGCCGAAATCAACACACACGGTTCGACCGGCAGCATCCAGCCGCCAACACGTGTGGAAACGTCCGCCAGTGCCAAACGCGTCGCCAACGCCGATCGCAGTCACTTTCATCCCGGGCACGTCTTCGACATCAGCAGCTTCGCCAGAATAGAGATCATGCCCGCCACAAACCTTTGAATGGTGTCCGCCTTGCCCTTGCAGAACTGACGGGCAAAGGGCGCCTCGTTCCAAAAGAGCGTGCCCCGGCCCTTTTTAGCGCCGGCGGCGAGCAGGCGCCACCGCCGGTGGATCAGGTAACGAGGTTAACCAAAACATTATGTTTCCAGACGCCACGTCCGCGATGTGCGCCAGCGCACATGCTTCGCTTGAGTTGAAGCCCGCGTGTGCAATTATCATTAACAGTTCTGGCGCATTCTTGGCTGGCCATCTGTTGGCTGTTCCGTTGAGTATGTTGCGTCAAATGAGTGAAGACAGCGTCTGGTCCGCAGCCGCCAGCGAGCCAATGCCTGCGCCGCCGCAGTCGTCTCCGTCGACCGCCCCCCAGAGGCGACGGATGTCGAGCCGCGTTCGCGAAGCGCGCGAAAAACTCACATCGACTGGTTCGGGCAGCCGGACCTTCGACATCGAACTGATGCGAGAATTTGCCGAAAACCGCGTCAGCAGCATTCCCCTGATGCTAGCCATTGCCGCCGTTATCAGCGGCGGCGCAGCTTTTTGGGCGCCCGTCGAACGCGTTTTGGCCTGGTTGGCTCTGGCGATCCTGCAACTTCTGATCGCCAGCCGCTTTTACCAGCGCATGTTGACCCGTATCGAAGGCGAATTTGACCCCAAGCCCTGGCACAATCGCACTGTCCTTCTTGAGACGGTGCAGGGCGTGTGCTGGGCGGCCATGGTGCTGTTGCTCATCGATTCAGTCGACGAGACGCCGCGCTCTCTTCTGTTTTTCTCGTTGCTGCTCGTATCAGCGATGAGCGCAATGATGCTCGCGCTGATTCCGAGCGCGGTTTACGGCAACCTGATACCGATTACCCTTGCCGTCACAGGCTTCGTTTTCGCCACAAGCCACGACCCGGTGCCGCTGACGCTCATCGTCTGCATGGCGTTTGCGTACTTCCTGTACCTGAGCAAGCGCTTCTACTCGACCAACCTGTCATCCCTCACGCTGCGGCTTGAGAAGGACATGCTGATCTCCGAGCTTGAGCAGGCCAAGGCGAATTCGGACGAAGCCCGTCGTCGCGCCGAAGAAGCAAGTCTTGCGAAATCGCGTTTCCTGGCCACCATGAGCCACGAATTGCGCACCCCGCTGAACGCTATCCTAGGCTTCTCCGAAGTGATGAAGGGCGAGCTTTTCGGCCCCCACGCGGTGCCAGCCTACAAAGGATACTCCTCGGACATTCACTCCAGCGGCCAGCATCTGCTGGCCCTCATCAATGAAATTCTGGACCTTTCGCGCGTCGAGGCGGGGCGCTACGAACTGAAGGAAGATGCTGTCTCGCTGGCTCATGTGCTGGAGGACTGTATGCATCTGCTGGGCTTGCGCGCGGAAAAGCGCGCTATCACCATGACTGACGCAGTCGAGCCCCGCCTGCCCCGCATCTGGGCCGACGAGCGCGCCGTGCGGCAAGTCGCGCTCAACCTGCTCACCAACGCCATCAAGTTCACGCCGCCCGGCGGGTCCGTCTTCGTGAAGGCCGGATGGACCGCAGTCGGCGGCCAGTATCTCTCCATTCGCGACACAGGCACCGGCATCCCGGCCGATGAAATTCCCATCGTCCTCTCGTCGTTCGGACGCGGAACACTGGCGCAGAAAAATGCAGACGAGGGCTCCGGCCTCGGGCTCCCCATCGTCAAGGGCCTCGTCGAGTTGCATGGCGGCACTTTCACGCTCAAGAGCGAAGTGCGCGTCGGCACGGAGGTCATCGTCATCTTCCCGCCCGAACGCGTGATGGATTCGCTTCCTCAGATTGATCTCGAAAACGGCGATCGGCCCCGCCGCCGAAGCCGCGCGGCCTGAACCTCGCAACAGCGTCCCCAGCGCGCTATGTTGTCCATGCAGCGCTGCGCCTCCGCAGCCTGCTGGAGGAATGGCATGCGCGCTGCTGCGGCACTGATCTGGTCTGGACTCACACTTTTTGCGCCGACGCTCGCGCAGAGCCAACCGGCGGCGCCGGCTCCCGCTGACGCCCAACACCAGCAGGCCCAGCCGCAGCGCGCGCAACCGGGCGCGACGTCGCCGCCCGGGCCAAATCAGCAAGCTGGGCAACAACAAACCGGCGCGCGCGCCACCCTGCCGCCCGACAGCGTGACGAAGCACAGCTTGCTCCTTCCCGATGGCCGCGTGCTGAATTTCACCGCGACCGCCGGATCAATCCGCCTCACAAATCTGGAGAGCGGCGCACCGGTCGCTGACATGGCCTACATCGCCTTCCAGCTTGCCGAGACGGACCGCACGACCCGGCCCGTGACCTTCGCCATGAACGGCGGCCCCGGCTACGCCTCGGCGTGGCTCAACCTTGGCGCCATGGGGCCTTGGCTTCTTCCCATGGACGCGAACGGCGCACGCCCGTCGGCGCCAGCGGTCACAAGCCCGAACGCGCAAACATGGCTGCCCTTTACCGATCTCGTGTTCCTAGATCCCGCAGGCACAGGTTACAGTCGCGTGCGCGGCGGCGATGATGCGCGCAAGATGCTGTGGAGCGTCAATGGCGACATCGACTCGTTGGCCACCACCATTCGCCGGTGGGTGGAGCAGAACAATCGCGGCGCTTCGCCCAAGTTCATCGCAGGTGAGAGCTACGGCGGCTTTCGTGCGCCGCGCATCGCATCACAATTGCAAACGGATCAGGGCGTCGGCGTCAACGGCATGATCCTCGTGTCGCCCGTCCTCGATTTCGGGCGCTTCAATTCAACGTCCGGCCTGCTCAACAATGTCGCCCGCCTACCCACCTATGCCGCGGCCAAACGCGCCAATGAACGACCCATCACGCGCGCCGACATGCGCGACGTCGAGGACTACGCACGCGGCGAATTTCTCGACGATCTTATGCGCGGATTGAAGGACGATGCAGTCGTCGAGCGCGTCAGCAAGCGCGTGTCCGATTTGACGGGCATTCCCGTCGACGTGACGCGCCGCTTCGCCGGACGCATTCCCATGAACGTCTTCCTCAATGAGTTCCGCCGCGCGCAAAACCGCGTCGTCAGCATGTACGACGCCAACGTCGAGGGACTGGACCCCTCCCCGTTTTCAGGACGGCCCGCAGCGGAAGACCAGATGCGGCTTGGCCTGCATGCGCCTATCGTGCAGTCGATGGTCAGCCTCTACCACAACGAATTGAAATGGGTCGTGCCTGACGGGCGCTACTTTTTCCAAAGTACGCAGGCCGGCCGCCAGTGGGACTGGGGCAACCGCTCAAGCGTCGAATCCGTAAGCGCATTTAAAACCGCCATGGCGCTTGATCCACGCATGCGCGCGCTGATCGTGCATGGACTGACCGACGTCGTGACGCCCTATTTTGAAACGCAGATGGTGCTGGACCAGATACCGCAGATCGGCGATCCCGCGCGCCTGCGTTTTGAGGTCTATCCCGGCGGCCACATGTTCTATTCGCTCGAAGATTCCCGGCGCATGTTCGCCACTCACGCGCGGGAAATGATCGAGGCGAAGTAGGCTTCAAGCGGGTCAACCTGCGCCGCATACGCGGGCCTGACCCGCGTATGCAGAAGCAATTGTTGGAAGCCATTATACACCGGCGGCCCCACTGTTAGATGCGCGGGTCGAGCCCGCGCATGACGTATGCTACTTCTTCGCAATCACGCCGTTCTCATCAGCGCGAAACATGCCTGTCGTCGCACCGGCGAGCGAGCCGTTCTTCAGCCAGTCGGCGGACGCCTTGTGCAGCACGCGCCGCTGGATCTCCCAGTTCATGAAATGCGTGCCGCCAGCAATGCCGAGATAGACTTTCTCCTTAGCGCCAAGATCCTCGATCAATTCGAGATTGGAATTTGTGAGAGCGTCGTATTCACCCACCATGATCAGCGTCGGCATCTGCACTTTCTTGGCGCCGTTGGCGTTCCAGCCCCAATACGTGCGGGTCGGGGCGCGCAGTCCGCCCGGCCCCCACGTTGCGCCAAGCGGATCGGCAAGCTGGTTGAGAGCGGCAATCATGTCCGGCACGCCCGGTTCAATCATTGCCGGGGATTTCTGAGTCCCGATCCAGCGGCGGTCCATGCCGATAGCCCGTGTCTGGAACGTTGTGGGCGCACCAGCTGCGGGCAAGGACGCGGGCGCGGCATCGGGATTCTTGCGGTTATAATTGGACGACGCCCAGATGACGTAGCGGTCAACTTTTTCAGGGTGGCGCCCGATAAAAGTGCCCGTGCGAATGCCGCCGCCCGACCAGCCGATAAGAGAGATCTTGTCCACTCCGCGCAGCTTGCGGATGTAATCGACAACCGCATTGATATCGTCGCTCTCGCTGTCGCTATTCACAAGCTCGAAGGGATACTTTGGCGCGCAAGGCTCAGGCAGCGTTTTTGGCACAATGGCCTTCTGCTGCGCGGGCAAGAGATTGCAGGGATCGTCCATTTGCGGCGGGCGCGTGGAGCGGCCGTAGCCTGTCATGTCCATCGCAAAGACGTCGAAGCCCTCGCGGGCGAGATGCTCCATCCACGAATAGTCTCGATATTGCACATCGAACGCGAGTGTCGCGGGCGAGAACCCGCCATGCACCATCAACACGACCTTACGCTCAAACGCCTTGCCCGGCGCCTGCTCCAGCATCGATGCCGCGATGCGCTCGCGCACAAAAAGGCTGACCTTCTCGCCCTTGATCGCGGGCACGGTCGATGTGTGTTCGACCAGCCTGTCGATCGTGAGGATATTTGGGGTTTGGGCCTGTGCGAAGCTGCTTGCAGCAACGCCTGCAAAAGCTGCAAGCGCCATGAATGCGAATGTGTGAGCCATGTTTCCTCCCGCTATTTTGCGGCAGGATAGCGCGGAAGTCCTTAGTTACAAAGCAGCCGCGACGCCTAGCCCACCTTCGCCTGCGCGAAAGTCGCCATATCGCGATGGCACGCAAGCGCGGCCTTCACGACGCCCGCAGCCATGGCGGCGCCTGAGCCTTCGCCAAGCCGCATACCCAGATCGAGCAACGGCGTCAGGCCAAGGCGCTTCAGCGCCTCACCGTGCGGCGCTTCGGCCGAGAGATGTCCCGCCATGCAATGCTCAATCGCCGTGGAATCGATCGCGTGAACGATTGCGGCAGCCGCAGTCGCCACATAACCGTCGATGATCACCGGAATGCGCTCGATGCGCGCGGCGACGATGGCGCCTGCGATGGCCCAAACCTCGCGCCCGCCAAGGCGGCGCATCACTTCCAGCGGATCGGAGAGATGATCGCGATGCAGCGCCACCGCGCGCTCAACAGCATCGATCTTGCGCTTTAGACCCTCGTCGTCCACGCCAGCGCCGCGCCCCACCCAATCTGCTGCGGCGCCGCCATAAAGCGCGTAATTGATGGCTGCGGCGACGGTCGTGTTGCCGATGCCCATTTCTCCCACGCACAGAAGGTCAATGCCGCCCGCAATTGACTCCATCCCGAAGGCGAACGTCGCGGCCGCCGCGCGCTCATCAAGCGCTGCTTCCTGCGTTATGTCGCCGGTGGGCATGTCGAGCGCAAGATCAAACACTTTGAGGCCCAGATCGTACGTGGCGCAGATCTGGTTCACGGCGGCGCCACCCGCCGCAAATGTCTCCATCATCTGTCGCGTCACGCCCTGCGGCCATTTCGAGACGCCCTGCGCCACGACGCCGTGATTGGCGGCGAATATCGCAACGAGAGGGCGGTCGATGGTCGGCTTTGATTTGCCCTGCCAGGCGGCGAGCCATTGCACGATCTCTTCAAGACGCCCCAACGAACCCGGCGGCTTAACCAGCTCGGCGTCGCGTTCGCGCACCATGTCCGCCATGTCGCGCGCGGGCGGCGGCATGATCTGGAAAAGCGCGCGAAGATCGTCGAACGGAGAACCGGTGGGGGTCATGTCAGAACCTGCTGGATAAACCTGCGCATTCGCAGCGCGTCCTTTTATCAGCCGGGGCTCGCAGGCGGAAGGTCACAGAGATAGGATCAGCGCGACCTTCATCCATTGGGCGGAAACGTGAGAATCATCGAGGATATTCTGGTTTGCCTGCGTTTCTGGTCGCGTATCCCTACGCCCCTGCTTGCCCGTGAAAAAGACCCCCATGGCATGCCTGATTTCGCGCGCGTGACGCGGGTGCTGCCAATTGCAGGCGCGATCATCGGCCTTGTCGGCGCCGTCGTGTTTCTTGCGGCGCGTTTCATCGGCCTGCCGGGCTCCGTCGCCGCAGGCCTCGCGCTCACCGCGCTTGTGCTGGCGACGGGCGCTTTTCACGAAGATGGCCTGGCGGACAGCGCGGACGGGCTGGGCGGCGGCATGACGCGCCAGCGCAAGCTCGAGATCATGAAGGACAGCCGAATCGGCACATTCGGCGGCGCGGCGCTTGTGCTCTCGCTCGGGCTGCGCTGGTCGGCGATTATGGCCATCGACGCCGCGCAGGGGCCGATTGCCGCAGCCATGGCTATCATCGCGGTCGCCAGTCTGTCGCGCATGGTTGCGCTAATCCCCGCCGTGGCCCTTGAACCGGCGCGCGCCGAGGGCGCCGCGCAGGCGGCCGGGGCCCCGAGCATGTCTTCCTTCGTCATCGGCATGGCGCTGGCGATCGCGCTCTCGGGCCTTCTCATCATAGAGACAAGCAGCTTCGCGCGGTGGGTTTGCGCGGTCGTCGCCGCCATCCTTGGCGCCTGCGCAATGACGTGGATCGCCAAACGGCAGATCGGCGGTCAGACGGGAGACATCGCGGGCGCGTCCCAGCAGATTTCGGAGATCACGTTCCTGCTCGCGCTCGCCTCCGGTCAGGCGCTGCAAGCGTCCTTTTGAGCCTCCCGCTTTAAGCGCGCAGGCGCGCTCCCTATGTAACACGCGATGCGCTACGTCCTCGCCCTCTCCCTCCTCGCAGGCGCCGCTGCTTACGCGCTGCTGATGCCGCAGGATTCGCAAATCGCCGGGCTCGATCCCGGTCAGATCGCGTCCGTCGTTGGAAGCGTGCTTCTGCTCATTTTGATTGCAGGCTCGCTCGGCGCCGAATGGCGCGGGCGCGTTGGCGCTGCGATTGCTGGCGCGCTCGCGTGGGGCGCGATTTTCGCCGCCGTCATGGTTGGTTATGTCTATCGCGAGGAGGTTGGCGCCGTCACGGTGCGCATGATGGATGAAATCGTGCCCGGTCGCACCGTTCAGTCCTCGCCGGGCGAGGCGGTAGCCATAAGGCGATCCGACGGTCACTTTGGGTTCGACACGCGCGTGAACGGCGCAGCTTTGCGGATGATGTTCGACACCGGCGCGTCCAGCATCGTGCTGCGCGCGGAAGACGTCTCCAAAGTCGGTCTGAACGCCGACAAACTCGACTACCGGGTGCCTGTTTCAACCGCCAATGGCCGCGCGCTGGCGGCGCCCGTCACGCTGGAGGCTGTGACGGTGGGCAACATCACGGTCAAAAACGTACGGGCTTTAGTCGCCCGGCCCGGCGTCCTGCAGGAAAATCTGCTGGGCCAGTCCTACCTGTCGCGTCTGTCGGGCTACAGCGTCGAGCGCAACCGGCTCGTGCTTCGTCAATAGCCCAGCAGGCTGGCGACGAAGCGCAACGATACGAGCAGCAGAAAACAGCCGAACGCCACTTCCAACTTCCGTTTGGGAAGCGCGTGCGCGAGCCTCACACCCAGCGGCGCGGTGAAAATGCTGATTGGCGCAAACAGCACCAAGCCGATCAATGAGACGAACCCGATTGAAAGCGGCGGCAACCCGACCTTGTCATAGCCGGAAATCATGTACCCCATCGCGCCGGGGATCGAGATCAGCACGCCCATGCCGGCCGACGTCGAGACTGCTTGATGAATCGGGCGATTGTAAAACGTCATCAGCATCGTGGAAATTTGCCCGCCGCCAATGCCCATTAACGCCGACAACACGCCCGTGAACAATCCGTAGACGCGCATGAGCGGGCCCTTTGGCATATCGTCGCCAAGTGTCCACTTCAGGTTGCCGATCAGCCGCGCCGCGTTGACGCCAGCCACCATTACGAACACGATTTTGAACACCGCTGGCGGTGCCCAGCGCGCCACAAGCGCGCCCAGGATCGTGCCAACAACGACCGGAACGGCCCAGGCCCGCAAGATGTCCATATCGACAGTTCCCCGTTTGCGGTGGGCGCGGAACGAGGAAATGGATGTGGGGATGATGATGGCCAGCGAAGTGCCCACGCACAGCGGCATGCGGGCATCTTCCGGCACGCCGATGATGCGAAACAATTCATAGAGAACGGGCACGATGACGGCGCCGCCCCCGACGCCAAAGACGCCCGCGAGCACCCCGGTCAGGGCGCCGGCGAGAACGAGTCCGATTGCCAGAACGGCAAGATCGCCTGCCGGAATTCCCAAAAACATGAGCAGGCCCCGCCGCGTCTCAACTCAGCGCTGTTTGCGCCAGCCGCGATAGCGATGCAAGGCGAAAGGTTCCGCTCAGGCCGGCGCGTCGTCCGTCGCGCTCTTGTCCTTGGCGCGCTGCTTCTCGATCACCTGCACAGAGAAAATCGACAGCTCGTAGAGAAGCCAGCCCGGCACGGCCAGGAACATCATGCTCAACGGGTCTGGCGGCGTCAGGATCGCAGCCGCGACCGCCACGAGGAAGATGGCGATCCGCCGCTTGTCCTTGAGGAAATCGGAACTGACGACGCCAACTCGGCCAAGCAGCGTCAAAACCACCGGCATCTGGAATGTGATGCCGAAGGCGAAGATCATCGTCATGATGAGCGAGAGATATTCGGACACACGCGGCAAAAGTTCGATCTCGGCGCGCCCCGGCTCTTTCGACTGCTGCATCGCCAGAAAGAAGTGCAGCAGATTCGGCATGACGACAAAATAGACAAGCAAAGCGCCCGCGAGGAAGAACACCGGCGTCGCCCAAAGATACGGCCGGAAGGCTGCACGCTCATGCCGGTAAAGACCTGGAGCAACGAAGGCGTAAATCTGGCTCAGGATCACGGGGCAGGACGCGAACAACGCCGCAAACATCGCGACCTTGATCTGAGTGAAGAAGAACTCCTGCGGCGCCGTATAAATGAGCTTCGCGCCCGGCCCGGCCACCCGTTCAAACGGAACGACCAGCAGGTTGTAAATATCCTTCGCGAAATAGAAGAACACGATGAAAAGCGCCGCGAATGCAGCGACTGACCTGATCAAGCGCGAACGCAACTCGATCAGGTGCTCCATCAAAGGGGCTTTCGTCGCCTCGATGGCGACTTCATCTTCTTCGCGCGTGTTGGTGATCGTGCTCGGCAGGTTCGCCATGGCTCAGGCTTCCCCCGCCTTGCGAACAGACTGTCCCTCGGCAACAGATTGCTTTGGCTCGGGCAGGCTCTCGGGAGCCGCTGGAGATTCGGGCAAGCTGACGGGCGCCTCGGCGCTCGGCTGCACAGCGGGAAGGTCGGCGGTGTAGACCCGGTTATCCGGATCCGGGTCTTCTGGAACCGGCGTCGAAGCCGGGATCTCGTTGTTCGTTTTACCGTCAATGGCTGCGCGCATTTGCCGGTCGGTATCGGCCACGGGATCATAATTCATGTCGACCCGCGCCTGATCGGCCATCTTCGCCATGTCCTTTTTCAGCTCCTCCATCTCGGACTGCTTCATCGCTTCCGAGAATTGAGACTGAAATTCACCCGCCATTTGGCGCATTTTGCTGAGCGCATTGCCAACCTGACGCATGACGCGCGGCAGCTCCTTAGGCCCCAGCACGATGAGTGCGATGACACCAAGGATCAGAAGTTTGCCAGCGTCGATATCAAACATGTAACCGCTTTGCGATGCCGGACGACGAAGACGATGTGCTCAACGCGCTGGCTTGGCGCCGGGCGGAACCGGGCGCATGCTCAAGACGATCAGGACACACGCGATCCATTTACACGGATCGCCGGGAGGCTCCAAGGCCTCCAGGAAAAAAGTCGGACGTAGAGAATGAGGGCGGCTCAGCGCCGCCCTACGCGATGTCAAGACGTGCGTGTCGGCGTCCCCGTCGGCGACGGCGGCGGCGGCGTCTGCGAGACAGGCGCGGTCTGACCGGGCGGAACCGGCGCATGGTCTATCGTGCGCGACGTTTCCGGCGTAGGCGTGGGCTTCACCTCGTCTTCCTCGGCCATGCCCTTCTTGAACGATTTGATGCCCTTGGCGACATCGCCCATCAAGTCGGAGATTTTCCCCTTGCCCCCAAAGAGGATCAAGGCGATGGCGCCGACAATAAGCCAGTGCCAGATCGAAAACGAACCCATACTAACCTCCCCTTCGCGCACGCAGGCGCGGGTCACGGCGAACGTAGGCAACCAGTGCGCCAAAAACAAGGACAACGGTCAACCTAGCGGGACTTATTGACGCGATGCTTACCTGGACACGCAAAATTCAGCGCGGCCAAACTTCAGGTGAAGCATCCAGCGCTAGAGCGTTTTCCGTT
Source organism: Beijerinckiaceae bacterium (assembly GCA_030684835.1). GTDB lineage: Bacteria > Pseudomonadota > Alphaproteobacteria > Rhizobiales > Beijerinckiaceae > Terripilifer. The sequence continues at coordinate 5,833 of JAUXWZ010000020.1, read as the reverse complement.
GGGCGCTTCGCCCATACCGCGAGCTGAACGCCAGGCCTGCCGACAGGCGGGCCCAATCCACAAAGCGCGCTGATCAATCCGTCTGTCGATCGCGCCCTGCCTCTGCTTCATCCCCAACTTCGTCTTCAGGCTCTCCCTCGGCGACGTCATCGGGTTGCGATGCGCCCTGCCCGTCTTCGGCTTCGGCTTCGGCTTCGACCATCGCCGGCTCGCTCGCAAGGACAGCTGCCGCAGCCGGGCCCTCGGGCGCCGCGGATTCGGCCTCGACTGGCGCGTCATCGAAAATAGCGGCCACTGGCTCACCCTCTTCGCCAAGGGGCAGATCGTCGAACAGGTCGCCCTCCAGCGGGTCTTCGTCCTCGCGAAGCTCGGGGTCGTCGCTGGGCGAGGGCACGCCGAAGCCCTTGGGTAGCCGTCCATCGAACAGACCGGCGGATTTCAGCTCGTCCAAGCCGGGCAGATCGGTGATGTTCTCTAGGCCAAAGTGGAGCAGGAAGCTCTCGGTCGTCCCATAGGTGACAGGACGCCCCGGAGCCTTGCGCCGACCGCGAAGCCGCACCCAGCCGGTCTCCATCAGCACGTCGATCGTGCCGCGCGAAATGGTGACGCCGCGAATGTCTTCGATCTCGGCGCGCGTGACCGGCTGATGGTATGCGACGATGGCGAGTGTTTCGAGCGCCGCCTTCGAAAGCTTCTTTTGATCTTGCTGATCACGCGACAACAACCAGCCAAGATCGGGAGCAGTGCGAAAATACCAGCGCTTGGCCACCCGCGCGAGGTTGACGCCGCGTCCCGTGTAATGCTCGCGCAATTCTTCCAGCACCGAGCGCACATCCACGCCGGCTGCCATGTGCCGGCCGATTTCAGCGTCGTCCAGCGGCTCGGTGGCGGCGAAAAGGAGCGCCTCCGCGATGCGCACCGCTTCCTGGCGGGTTTCGGCGGCTTGATCGATCACATCTTCGGCTTGGCCCTGCGCAGCCTTGTCGCCTTCCGCCGCTGGGAACAGTCGCGCAACATTTGGCACTTCAACATCCTCATACAAACGATTCACAGGACGTCAGAATCAGGCCGCGTCGCGCGGTTGCGGCGCGCGCAGCCAGATCGGCGCGAACGCCTTGTCCTGACGCAATTCAATCTTCCCCTCGCGCACCAATTCCAGCGAAGAGGCAAATGACGAGGCGCGCACCGTGCGGCGAAGCTCTGGCGTCGAGAAAAAGCCCGACAGGATATCGTCCATCACAGTCCACTCGATGGCGTGACCGGCAAGCCGTTCGACAGCGTCGCGCGCTTCCGCAAGGGACCAGACCACCCGCTGCTTGAGCGTGACGCGCAAAAGCGCATGCATCTGCCGTTGCGAGGCATATGCCGTCAGCAGATCGTAGAGACTCGCCTTGAAATTGGCGTGGCGGTTGATGGTCACGCCCTCGGGCGCGCCGCGCATGAACAGATCGCGGCCGAGCCGCGGTCGATTGACCAGCTTTTCAGCGGCCCCGCGAATCGCCTCCAGCCGACGAAGCCGTTCAGCGAGTGCGGCAGCCAAGTCCTCGGCTGCGGGCTCCTCATCCTTGGCCGCCTGCGGGAGCAGCAGACGCGACTTGAGGTAGGTGAGCCAGGCGGCCATGACGAGATAGTCCGCGGCAAGCTCCAGCCGCACCCGGCGGGCCGCTTCGACGAATTCGAGATATTGTTCAGCCAGTTGCAGGATGGATATTTTCGTCAGATCGACTTTCTGACGGCGGGCGAGTTCGAGCAGCAGGTCGAGCGGGCCTTCAAAACCGTCCACGTCAACGAGGAACGCCGGCTCGGCGTCCGCCTTGTCGATAGTCGTCTCAAAAGGCAGTTCGGCCAAAACGAATCACTCCACACCCGCCAGCGCACTTTGGCAGCCAGCGGAGAATGATCGCCTCAGCCAGGCATCGCAAGCGCGGATTGCTGCCGCAGCGCGGCGTCCACAGGATCGAACGCGACCTGAAGAGCCCGGCTGGCTCGGAGGCGATCCAGAGCCTTTTCAGACCTTTCCGCTGACCGGCCAGCAAGGAACGGCGTCGCGAGGGCCACCTCCTCGGCTTCCCGCAGGTCGCTCCAGCAGTAGAGCGCAAGATCAAGCCCGGCGGCGAAAAGCGCCTGCGTCTTCTCCGTGAACGAACCGCCAAGCGCCTTCATGGAAAGGTCATCGCTCATGATCAGACCATCGAAACCGATGTAACCGCGCATCACCTCGGACACCACCTTGCGCGACACCGTGGCGGGCAGATCGGGGTCAATGTCGGTGAAAACGACATGCGCGCTCATCGCCATTGGCATATCCGCAAGCGCGCGAAAGGGCGCGAAGTCGCTCCCCTCCAGCTGCGCGCGGGGCGTATGAACAACCGGCAGCGCCAGATGGCTGTCCGCGTTGGCGCGCCCATGGCCGGGGATGTGTTTGATGACCGGCAATACGCCGCCCTCCAGCAATCCCTGGCACGCCGCACGGCCCAACAACGCAACCTGCGCCGGATCGGACGAATAGGCCCGAGAGCCAATCACCTCGTTGGCGCCTTCCACGGGCACGTCCAGCACTGGCATACAGTCGACATTGATCCCGACCTCGATGAGATCATGGGCGATGAGCCGAGCGCCCTCGCGCACCAGCGCCACCTTGTCCGCCTCACTACGAACGAGCCTGTCATAAACAGCGGCGGCGGGATGGGCCCGCCACTCGGGCTCCTTCATCCGGCGCACGCGTCCGCCCTCCTGGTCGATCAGGACAGGAGCGTCTTCGCGCCCGACGAGTTCGCGAAAATTTCGAGTTATTGCAGATAGTTGCGCCCGGTTTTGAACGTTACGCCCGAATAGAATGAGGCCCCATGGCTTGAACCGCTGCAGGAAGTCCCTCTCGTCCTGCGTGAACGAGAGGCCGGAACAACCGCAGGTGAACGCGCGGACTTCATGCGCCATGTGAACTCCGAATGCGAACTCCGAACGTGACCCGAAACCCCAAATCGCGCTTGTCGGGAGCGAGCTTTAGGCAGTCCGGGAATCAAAAGGGCGCGTCCCAGGACGCGCCCTCGAATTCAAATGGCGTAGACGCCTACTCGCGCGCGACGAAGCAATTGCCGCCGGAGGACTTGAGCTTTTCGCACAACCCGTTGGCGTCGGTCTGCGACATGCCGACCACGCGGACGCGATAGACATCCTTCGCCCCGACGGTCGCCTTACGGACAGTCGGCTGCCGTCCGCCCAGCGCCGAGCCATAGCGCTGCTGAAAGCGTGCGATCGCGGAGCGCGCTTCGCTTTCCGAACCGGGAGCCGCCAGCTGAACGGCGTAAGCGCCGCCACCGCCACGAGGCGTGGACGCCACAGCAGCCGATTGGGGCGAGGCTGCGCGCGGCGCGGCGGGCGCTGGCGTTGCGACCGGCGATGTTGAAGCCGTCGTTGTCGGGCCGGCGCGGTCGCTGGTTTTGGGCGGCGTTGCGGCTGCGACGCGCACTGGCGCGGGAGCAGCTGTCTGCGCCGGAACCGGGGCCACAGCGCGCGGAGCAGGCGCGACGCGAGCGGGCGCGGCCTGCGGCGCCTCGATAATCGTGCCATCGGGTCGAACCGAGACTGTGCGCACACGGCGCGGTTCCGGAAAGTATCCGTTGCCGGCAGGCCCTGTGGTCGGCAACGCTGACGTCGGCGCGCCCGCGGTCGGACCGGGCTTCGCAGTGGGATTGGCGGCGGTCGCCTGCCGCACCGCTTCGCGAACGTCGACAGGTTGCTCTTCACGCGTCACAACGCGGCTCGCGGCAAGACGTTCGCTGCCGTTGCGGTCGAGAATGGTCGCCACCTGGCTAGGCTTTTCGCCTGTAGCCTTGGGTTCGGGCTGAATTTTGAAGGGTTCCCCGGACGCCCGGATCGTGGGGGCTTCGCCGTTGGTTGCCCCCCCGCGCATGGTGAACGTCACGCCCACGCCTATCACCAGAACTGCCGCCGCGCTTCCAAGCAGCATCATTCTCTTGCGGGTCAAGCCTGACTGCGCATCGTCCATCGGCTCGAACGCCTCTGGACGCCATGCCTGCTCTTGAACAGGCTCGGTCTGCCGGGCAAATTGTTCCGGCTCGAAGGCTGGCGGCGGCGCGGAGGCGAAACGCTCCGCTGCATGGGGGTACTGATCGACGACGGCGTGAAAACTGTCGCTCCTGGACGCCGCAGCCTCAAGCTGTTGACGCAGGGTGTTGACAGGGTTGGGCACGGTCCCCGCGCTTTCGGCGGCTCCCGCTGCGCGCGGGAATGCCGGACGAGCTGCGACTTGTGCCGCGGCTTCGGGGGCGTAATCGTAGGCGGTATGAGGCTCTTCGGCAGGCGAGGCGCGCAGGCGGCGCTCAAACTCTACCAGATCGATGGATTCACGAACCCGGGCGGCTTCACTCATGGACATATACCTCGCACGCGGGCCCGCCACCGAAACTCCAGGGCGGGCTAACGGCCAGACGCTATGCCCTCGGCGGCATAAACCGGCAGGGCGCGCCTAGCGCATTTCATCAGGAGCCGAGACGCCAAGAACGCCAAGCCCCGACGCGAACACTCTGGTTAAAGATGCAACCATCGCTACCCGCGCTGTAGTCAAATCTCGTCTTTCTTCATTAACAAAGCGCAAATGTGGCTGATCTTTGCCGCGATTCCAGTGGGAATGCAGAGCACTGGCCAAATCATGCAGGTAAAACGCGACCCGGTGGGGCTCGTGCGCAGCCGCCGCTGCATCGATCTGACGCGGGAATTGCGCGATTAATTTCGCAAGCCCCGCCTCGCCCTCGTCCGTGAGCAGCGCCAGGTCAGCGCCAGACAGCGCCGCGGCCGATACATCAAGGTCCGGAAACGCCGCCTTCGCCTGCCGGATGACAGACTTGCAGCGCGCGTGAGCGTACTGGACGTAAAAAACCGGGTTCTCCCGCGATTGTTCAATGACCTTGGCGAGGTCGAACTCCAGCGTCGCGTCATTTTTGCGGAACAGCATCATGAAGCGGACGGCGTCGACGCCTACCTCTTCAACCACATCGCGCAACGTCACGAATGTGCCCGCCCGCTTGGACATCGTGACGGGCTCGCCGTTGCGCATCAGCTTCACAAGCTGGCACAGCTTCACATCAAGGCTGGCCCGCCCGTTGGATACTGCTTTGACAGCGGCCTGCATGCGCTTGACGTAACCACCATGGTCGGCGCCCCAAACGTCGATCATGTCGTCAAAGCCGCGATCAACCTTCGACTTGTGATACGCGATGTCCGACGCGAAATATGTGTAGCCGCCGTCGGACTTGATGAGCGGACGGTCGACGTCGTCGCCAAAGTCAGTTGAGCGAAAGAGCGTCTGTTCGCGATCTTCCCAATCGTCCGGCAATTGCCCTTTGGGCGGCGCCAGATGGCCGACATAGACGATGCCGCGTGCGCGAAGATCTTCGATTACCGCGCGCACATGATCCTCGCCGGCTGCCCCTTGGGTGAGCGAGCGCTCGGAGAAAAACACCTCATGGCGAATGTTCATCGCGGCCAGATCTCCGCGGATCATCTCCATCATCGCCTCAATGGCGAATGCGCGGACAAGAGGAAGCCATTCGGCCTCCGGCTTGTCTCGCAGTGAGGCGCCATGCGCTTTTGCCAGCGCTGCGCCTGCGGGCTTGAGGTAATCGCCGGGATAGAGCCCCTCGGGAATTTCGCCGATGCTCTCACCCAGCGCTTCGCGGTATCGCAAGAACGCGGAGCGGGCGAGGACGTCCACCTGCGCGCCCGCGTCGTTGATGTAATATTCGCGCGTCACGTTGCGCCCGGAGAAGGCGAGCAAATTGGCCAGCGCGTCGCCAAACACGGCGCCACGCCC
>JAUXWZ010000015.1 GCA_030684835.1 Beijerinckiaceae bacterium | reverse complement strand
GCGGGCGAAATCCTCATGGCGGCGCAGGCGCTGACGCTTGTAGAAGATGTGGCCAAGGATCATCCCGTTGGCGCAGGCACGCGCGCGGCGCTTGGGGCTGTGCGCGAAGTGATTGCGCCAGCGCTCTCGGGCGACAGATGGTACGCGGTTGAGATGGGGCAGTCGCTTGAGCTCGTGCGCTCGGGCGCCGTGGTCGCCGCCGTCGAAAAAGCCGTCGGCGCGCTTGATTGAAAACAATTCAGGAATTGGGGAGACGATCATGGCGAGAGTAAACATCGAGGGCCTGCAGGTCGACGAAGAGCTTTATGCTTTTGTCGAGAAAGAGGCGCTACCTGGGTCCGGGGTTTCATCGCAGGCCTTCTGGGCTGGCTATGGGGCGATGGTGCGCGATCTTTCGCCGCGCAATGCAGCGCTGCTGGCTGAACGCGATCGCCTGCAGGCAGAGATCGACGCATGGCATCGCGCCCGCGCCGGACGCGCGCACGACGGGGCCGAGTACGAAGCCTTTTTGCGCGAGATCGGTTACCTCAAGCCCGCGCCGGGCGCCTCGACGATCTCGACCGGCAACGTGGATGACGAGATCGCGCGCATCTCTGGCCCGCAGCTCGTCGTTCCATCCTCCAATGCGCGCTACGCGCTCAACGCGGCCAACGCGCGCTGGGGTTCGCTCTACGACGCGCTTTATGGAACTGACGCTGTTTCCGACGCCGACGGCGCGGAGCGCACGGGAAAGTACAACCCGCTGCGCGGCGCAAAGGTGATCGCCAAGGCGCGCGAGGCGCTTGATCTTGCCGCTCCGCTTGCAGAGGGCTCTCACGCCGAGTCGACCGACTATGCGATTAAAGACGGCGCGCTCATCATCACACTGCAAAGCGGCGCAAAGACCGGGTTGAAAGAGGCCTCGAAGTTTGCGGGCTACACCGGCGAAGCCTCCGCACCGAAGACGATTTTGCTCCGCAACAATGGGTTGCATGTCGAGATCGTCATCGACCGCGCCCATCCCATCGGCAAGACCGACGCCGCTGGCGTAGCGGACGTGGTGATGGAGGCCGCTGTTTCCACCATCGTCGACATGGAGGACTCCGTGGCGGCGGTGGATGCGCAAGACAAAGTGCTTGTTTATCGCAACTGGCTCGGCCTGATGAAGGGCGATCTCACCGCCAATTTTGACAAGGGCGGCGAAGTTGTCGCGCGCGCGCTGAATGAGGATCGCGTTTACACAGCGCCTGAGGGCGGGACGCTGCGTTTGCATGGGCGCAGTCTCATGCTGATCCGCAATGTCGGCCTCCATATCTTCACCGATGCGGTGCTCGACGCCTCAGGGGCCGAGACGCCGGAAGGATTGATGGACGCGGCCGTGAGCGTGCTCATCGCCAAGCACGATCTGGACGGCAAGGGGCCTTTACGCAATTCGCGCAGCGGTTCCGTTTATATTGTGAAGCCGAAGATGCACGGGCCCGATGAGGTGGCGTTCGCATCCGAGACGTTTGCGCGGGTTGAGGATTTCCTCGGCTTGCCGCGCAACACAGTCAAGATGGGCATCATGGACGAGGAGCGGAGAACGACGGTGAATCTTGCCGCCTGCATCCGCGCCGCCAGCGAGCGCGTCGTCTTTATCAACACCGGCTTTCTCGATCGCACGGGCGACGAAATCCATACGTCAATGGAGGCCGGGCCGATGGTGCGCAAGAACGACATGCGCGCCTGCAGCTGGATCAAAGCCTACGAGGACAACAACGTCGACGCCGGCCTTGCGCTGGGCCTGCCGGGCCGCGCGCAAATCGGCAAGGGCATGTGGGCCGCGCCAGATCGCATGGCCGACATGCTGGATCAGAAGATCGGCCATCCGAAGTCCGGCGCAACCACTGCCTGGGTGCCCTCACCGACCGCCGCCGCGCTTCACGCGCTGCATTATCATCAGGTGGACGTCAGAGCGCGCCAGAAGGAACTCGCCTCGCGCGAACCAGCCAAGCTCGCCGACATTCTTACCCTGCCCGTCTCGCAGTCTAACTTTGCGCCGGACGCGGTGCAGCAGGAGTTGGACAACAATGCGCAGGGCATTCTTGGCTACGTCGTGCGCTGGATAGACCAGGGCGTTGGCTGCTCCAAGGTGCCGGACATTCACGATGTGGGACTAATGGAAGATCGTGCAACGCTGCGCATCTCCAGCCAGCACATCGCCAACTGGCTGCGCCACGGCGTTTGCACGAAAGAGCAAGTCATGGAGACCATGAAGCGCATGGCGCTGGTCGTCGACCGCCAGAACGAAGTGGACAGGCTCTACACCCCTATGGCGCCCGGTTATGACGGCGCAGCCTTCAAGGCCGCGTGCGATCTTGTCTTCAAAGGCGCCGAACAGGCGAACGGCTACACTGAATTTGTGCTCCACGCCCGGCGGCGCGAAGCCAAGGCCGCGAAGTAGCCAAGCGCCCGGCCGGGCCAGCAGTCATGTTGGCCCTGCCCAAACTTTGCGCAGTCCCCGATATTGCTGAGCTTTGTGGCGCCCGCGATCAAACTTGCAGCACAAGATGATCAGCATGCGCTTATTATCTAGGCGCCAAGCCGCTGTGGCGACTCGATTTTGCTCTGGTTGCTCCCTTAGCAGCCCTGTTCGCCCGGATTCGGGCGCAACACAGAATGGCACAGCGTTTGCTCATCTCCAGTCACGGCAATGTTGCCGACAGGGGTGAGTCCGATGAGCTTCAAATTGGACAGGCGAGGGTTGCTCGCCGGTATGGCGGGCGCGGCGATGATGGTGGCCGCCGCGGCGCCATCGATGGCGCAGGAAACGATCAAGGTAGGTATTCTACATTCTCTTTCCGGCACGATGGCGATCAGCGAGACCACGCTGAAAGATGTCATGCTGATGCTCATCGAAGAGCAGAACAAGAAGGGCGGACTGCTCGGCAAGAAGCTTGAAGCAGTCGTCGTCGATCCCGCGTCCAACTGGCCGCTGTTCGCCGAAAAGGCTCGCGAACTCATCACGCAGCAGAAGGTAGCCGCAGTATTTGGCTGCTGGACCTCGGTGTCACGCAAGTCCGTGCTGCCGGTGTTCAAGGAATTGAACAACATCCTCTTCTATCCCGTTCAGTACGAGGGCGAAGAGAGCGAGCGCAACGTTTTCTACACAGGCGCCGCCCCAAACCAGCAAGCCATTCCGGCTGTCGATTATCTGATGAGCAAGGACGGCGGCGATGTGAAGCGCTGGGTGCTCGCGGGCACCGACTACGTCTATCCCCGCACGACGAACCGCATTCTTGAAGCTTATCTCAAGGCCAAGGGCGTCGCCGCAGAAGACATCATGATCAACTACACGCCGTTCGGTCACTCCGATTGGCAGACGATCGTCTCCGACGTCAAGAAGTTCGGCTCCGCTGGCAAGAAAACCGCCGTCGTATCAACGATCAATGGCGACGCCAACGTGCCATTCTACAAGGAGCTTTCCAACCAGGGCGTCAAGGCGACGGACATTCCGGTCGTCGCATTCTCGGTCGGCGAGGAAGAACTTGCCGGCATCGACGCCAAGGATCTGGTCGGCCACCTTGCCGCCTGGAACTACTTCCAGTCCGACAAGGCGCCCATCAACGCCACGTTCATCAAGCAGTGGCAGGCGTTCACAAAAAACCCGAAGCGCGTGACGAACGATCCCATGGAGGCCCACTTCATTGGCTTCAACATGTGGGTGAAAGCAGTCGAGAAGGCTGGCACGATTGATCCAGACAAGGTCATCGCCGCCCTGCCGGGCACCGAAGCGCCGAACCTGTCGGGCGGCATTTCCAAAATGCTCCCGAACCACCACATCACCAAGCCGGTGATGATCGGCGAAATCCGCGCCGACGGTCAGTTCGACGTCGTGTGGCAGACAAAGGGCCTCGTCGCCGGCGACGCCTGGTCCGACTTCCTGGAAGGCTCCAAGGATCTCGAGGCCGACTGGGTCGACAAGAAGTGCGGCAACTTCAACGTGAAGACCGGCAAGTGCGGCAGCTAATGCCCTGACACATGCGGCCGCCGCTTCGGCGGCGGTCGTTTCCTGATGTTTTGACAAGCCTTTTAGTGCATGAAGCATGCGTGGAGGAAAGATGTCGCTGGCTCGCCTTCTCTGCGCGCTTCTCGTCTCGATTATACTTGCGGGACAAATAGTAAAACCAGCTTATGCCGCCGATCTGGCGAGCGCGCTCACCCGTTTTTCCGCCGATGATTTCACCGAGACGGCAACCGCAATCGACGAAATCGTTGCGACACAGGCGCCGCAGGCGGAGCCAATCCTCTCGGCCCTTGGCAATGCCCGACTTTTTGTCGATATGGCGACGAAGAAAGTTTATTGGCGGACGGCTGCCGGCGTTGTTCACGACGCACTCACAGGCGAGGCGGTTGCTAGCCCCCCCGCCCCTCTCAGCACGGTGCGCGTCAACAACCGGCTCCGCCGCGTCCTGTCGAACGCGATTGGCGCGCTCACCCTGATGGCGCCCGAGCCGCAGCGACGGCGTGAGGCGGCGGACGCCATTTTCCGCTCACGCGACGAAACCGCTCTGCCGCAACTGGAAGAGGCGATGAAGGCGGAAAAGGTTCCCGCCATCTCGCGCGCCTTCCAGCACGCGCGCGCCTCGATTTTGGTCACGGCTCCCGGAGTCACAAAAGAGCAACGCATCGAGGCCATCACCGTACTGCGCGACCGTGCCGACATGGGCGCAATCGCAGCGCTGCGCTCATTGAACGGCACAGCCGATGCGGAGACGAAGACGCTTGCGGCAACAGCTGTCACCGCCATTGAAGAGCGACTGCGCATCGTCGGTTACGTGCAGAATATCTGGTACGGCCTCTCGCTCGGGTCCGTGCTTTTGCTTGCTGCAATCGGGCTCGCGATCACCTTCGGCGTGATGGGCGTCATCAACATGGCGCATGGCGAAATGGTGATGCTGGGCGCCTATACGACTTTCATGGTGCAAGAATTCTTGCGTGCCAATGCGCCTCATCTGCTCGAGATGTCACTCACAATTTCACTGCCACTGGCGTTTCTCGTCACGGGCCTCATCGGCGTCGCCATCGAACGGGGCGTCATCCGCTTTCTCTACGGTCGGCCGCTTGAAACGCTGCTGGCTACATGGGGCATCAGTCTCATCCTGCAACAAACAGTGCGCACCGTTTTCGGGCCGACGAATCGTGAGGTTAGCTCCCCCTCCTACATGTCCGGCGCATTTGATTTCATGGGACTCTCCATAACGTGGGGAAGGCTCTGGATAATCGTTTTCACCCTGATCGTTTTCGTCATGCTCCTGATGGCGTTGAAGCATACGTCAATGGGGCTGCATATGCGCGCGGTCACGCAGAACCGCCGCATGGCGTCCTCAATGGGCATTCGCACTCCATGGGTGGACGCCATGACGTTCGGGCTCGGCTCAGGCCTTGCCGGAATCGCGGGCGTGGCGCTGTCACAAATTGACAACGTGTCGCCCAACCTCGGCCAGAGCTACATCATCGATTCTTTCATGGTCGTCGTCTTTGGAGGCGTCGGAAACCTCTGGGGAACGCTGGTTTCAGCGTTTGCGCTGGGCGTCGCCAACAAGTTCCTCGAGCCGCTGGCGGGCGCCGTTCTGGCGAAAATCCTGATCCTCGTTCTGCTGATCCTCTTTATTCAAAAGCGTCCACGCGGGCTGTTCGCCCTCAAGGGCCGGGCAGTTGAAGCATGATCACGCAATATCTGCTTTCGAGATTTGAAAAGACCGGCATCGCGTTCATCGTCATTGTCGCGGCGATGGCCATCTTCGTGCCGCTGTCCAATTTGCTGCTTCCGGCGTCCTCGCCATTCCATGTGCCGACGCACGTCATGTCGCTTATGGGCAAGTACTTGTGCTACGCAATTCTCGCGATCTCGCTGGATCTCGTCTGGGGTTATTGCGGCATCTTATCGCTGGGCCACGGCGCTTTCTTCGCGCTCGGCGGTTACGCGATGGGCATGTATCTCATGCGTCAGATCGGAACGCGCGGCGTTTACGGAAATCCTGTTCTGCCGGACTTCATGGTTTTCCTGAACTGGAAGGAACTTCCCTGGTTCTGGTATGGGTTCGACATGTTCCCGTTCGCCATTATCATGGCGCTGTTTGCGCCCGGGGTGCTGGCGTTTTTGTTTGGCTGGCTTACGTTTCGCTCACGCGTCACCGGCGTCTACCTGTCAATCATCACGCAGGCGCTCACCTATGCCCTGATGCTCGCCTTCTTCCGCAATGACATGGGATTTGGCGGCAACAACGGGCTAACCGATTTCAAGGACATCCTCGGCTATTCCGTGCAGGCGCAGGGTACGCGCGCGACGCTTTTCTTCCTCACCGCGCTAACGCTTTTGTTGACCTATCTGATTTGCCGCTGGATGACGATTACATCCTTCGGCAAGGTGCTGGTCGCGGTGCGCGACGCGGAAAGCCGCACGCGTTTTCTTGGCTACCGTGTTGAGCATTACAAGCTCGTCGCCTTTACCGTATCGGCGGCGCTGGCCGGGCTTGCTGGCGCCCTTTATGTGCCGCAGGTCGGCATCATTAATCCGGGCGAGTTTGCGCCGGCCAATTCCATCGAGGCGGTGGTGTGGGTCGCCGTTGGCGGTCGCGGCACCCTGGTGGGCGCGGCTGTCGGCGCCGTCCTCGTCAACTTTGCCAAGAGCTGGTTCACCACGGGCGCGCTTGCGCCTTATTGGCTCTTTGTTCTCGGGTCGATCTTCATTTTCGTCACGCTCGCCATGCCGAAGGGCATCGTGGGCACGCTCAAGGAATGGTCAGGTCGCATGCGTGCTCCGCGAGACGAATCCAAGGCGCCCGTCGCGCAGCCGGCGGAGTAAGACATGAGCGAGCAGCGCACCGCAGCGGTTCTTTATCTCGATGGCGTCAGCGTCAGCTTCGACGGCTATCGCGCCATTCGTAATCTCTCCCTTGTTATCGAGCCCGGTGAAATGCGCGCCATCATCGGACCCAACGGCGCCGGCAAGACGACCATGATGGACATCGTCACTGGCAAGACGCGCCCCGACGAGGGCGACGTCCTGTTTGACGGCGGCAGGCACGACCTCACCAAACTCGATGAAACCGCCATCGCGGAATTGGGCATCGGCCGCAAGTTTCAAAAACCCACGGTGTTTGAAAGCCACTCGGTGGCCGACAACATTCTGCTGGCGCTAAAGGGGCCGCGCGGGCCCTTTGCTTCGCTCTTCGGCTGGCGCAACAAACTTCATGCCGACAAGATAGACGAGGTTCTCAAAATCACGGGACTGCTCGATCATCGCAACCGGCTGGCGGGCGAAATTTCGCACGGACAGAAGCAATGGCTGGAGATTGGCATGCTGCTGGCGCAAGATCCCGCCATTCTGCTGGTCGACGAGCCCGTCGCTGGCATGACGGACGCAGAGACCGAGCAGACGGCGGCCTTGCTGCGCGACATCAACAAGTCGCATACGGTCATCGTCGTCGAGCACGACATGAGTTTTGTGCGTGCGCTCGACTGCAAGGTGACGTGCCTGCATGAAGGCTCCGTGCTCTCCGAGGGCACGCTGGACAAGGTCGCCTCCGACGACCGCGTCATCGAAGTTTATCTCGGTCGATAAGGCGGGACGCAGATGCTCAAGGTCGAAAACATCGATCTCGCCTATGGCGCCGCGAAGGTGCTGCGCTCGGTGAGTGTGGAAGCTGTCGTTGGTCAGGTTTCCTGCGTGCTGGGACGCAACGGCGTGGGCAAGACATCGCTGCTGCGCGCGATTGTCGGGCACCAGCCAATCAGCGCGGGGCGCATCCTCGTTGACGACCAGGATATTTCGAAACTGCCGTCATACGAGCGAGCGCGGCGCGGCGTTGGTTATGTCCCGCAGGGGCGTGAAATCTTTCCACTGCTGACGGTGCGCGAAAACCTTGAAACCGGCTTTGCTCCTATCGCACGGCGCGAGCGTTTCGTGCCGGATGAAATCTTTGAACTGTTTCCGGTGCTCGGAGAAATGATGCACCGGCGCGGCGGAGATCTGTCCGGCGGCCAGCAGCAGCAACTCGCCATCGGCCGCGCGTTGGTGACGCGCCCCAAATTGCTGGTGCTGGACGAGCCAACCGAAGGCATCCAACCCTCCGTCATCAAGGACATCGGCCGGGCGATAGACTACTTGCGCCAGAAGGGAGAGATGGCCATCCTGCTCGTCGAGCAATATTTCGACTTCGCGCGCGAATTGGCGGACCGCTTCATTGTCATGGAGCGCGGCGAGGTCGTGATGGCGGGCACGAAGGACGATCTGAAGGGCGATGATGTACGCAGCCGCATTGCGATCTGACGCAGACGAGCCGGATTTCGATCCGCTCGCCTCTGTCCGTTCGCGTGGCGTACTGGCGCTGTCGGCCCATTTGCAGGATGGCGTCACGCGGCGGCTGCGAGTGCGCGAAGAAGGCGCGCTGCGCATGCGCTTTCCCCATGAATCGCCCAAGCGGCTCGACGCCGTGGTGGTCAATGTCGCTGGCGGCATGGCGGGGGGCGACGTCTATGATTGCGCTTTCGCCGCGCAGGCTGGCGCTCATCTCGTCGTAACCTCCGCAGCGGCGGAGAAAGTCTATCGCGCCTTGGGCGCACCCACTCGCTGCGACGTGCGCCTGCGTGCGGAATCTGGCTCCTCGCTGCTTTACGCGCCACAGGAGGCGATCCTTTTTGATCGTGTCCGCATCCACCGGCGCTACGATATTGAAGTTGACTCTGCTGCGCGGCTCATAGCGGTGGATGCCGTCATCCTGGGCCGCGCCGCAATGGGTGAGCGCGTCAACACGCTTGTCTGGCGCGACACGTGGCGATTGCGCCGTGACGGCAAGCTCATTTGGGCGGACGCCACCCGCGTCGAAGGGGACGCAGAAAAGCTTCTGACAGCGTCAGCCACAGGCGGCGGCGCGCGCGCGTTCGGCACGCTAGTTTATGCTACGCCAGACGCCGCTCACCACATTGAGCCATTGCGCGAAGTGTTTCGCAGCGTGAAAGAATGTGAGGCGGCGGTGACTTGCTTCGAAGAGCTGCTCATCGCTCGCTTCGTTGCGCATGAAGGCCATAGACTGCGCGCGGCGCTCATAGACGCCATGACATCCCTCCCGGGCGGCGCGCTGCCGCGATCCTGGTCCACCTGACGTTCGGGTTCTATTGATTCTTGGTGTTTCGGAAAAGTTTTGGAGTTTCGACAAACATGAATCTCACACCACGTGAGAAGGACAAGCTTCTCATCTCGCTCGCCGCCATGGTGGCGCGGGCGCGGCTTGCGCGCGGCGTCAAGCTCAATCATCCCGAGACGATCGCGCTCATCACCGATTTCGTGGTGGAAGGCGCGCGCGACGGGCGCTCTGTGGCTGATCTCATGGAGTCGGCTGCGCATGTCGTGACGCGCGCGCAGGTGATGGATGGCATCTCCGAAATGATCCACGATGTGCAAGTGGAAGCGACCTTCCCGGACGGCACGAAGCTTGTCACCGTCCACAATCCTGTTCGGTAGTGTTTTATCACGTTTTCTTCACGCGAACCGGTATCCACTTCGCTTGAAAACGCTATTGGAGGAGCCCGCCATGATACCCGGCGAAATCATCACGAAGGACAGTGACATCGTTCTCAACGAAGGCCGCGAGAGCATCACGCTAACCGTCGCCAATTCCGGCAACCGGCCGATCCAGGTTGGTTCGCACTATCATTTCTTCGAGACTAACGGCGCGCTGCAATTTGACCGCGCCAAGGCGCGCGGCTTTCGTCTCGACATTGCTGCGGGAACCGCCGTCCGCTTCGAGCCGGGACAGACGCGCGAGGTGAAGCTCGTCGCGCTTGCGGGCGCGCGCATCGTGTACGGTTTCCAGCAAAAAGTGATGGGCAAGCTTTGATCGCGCGCGCGGTCGCGCACTAGTATTTTGGGAGGCATAAATGCCCGCACGTATTTCTCGCTCCGCCTACGCGGCGATGTTTGGCCCCACGACGGGCGACAAGATCCGCCTCGCGGACACCGAGCTATTCATCGAGGTGGAGAAAGATTTCACCACCTATGGCGAGGAAGTGAAATTTGGCGGAGGGAAGGTTATCCGCGACGGCATGGGCCAGTCGCAAGCCTCGCGCGCTGACGGCGCCATGGACACCGTCATCACCAATTGCGTGATCCTCGATCACTGGGGCGTGGTGAAAGCCGATGTGGGCCTGCGCGGCGGGCGCATCGCGAAGGTTGGCAAGGCGGGCAATCCCGACATTCAGCCCGGCGTCGATATCATCATTGGGCCCGGGACGGAGATCATCGCCGGCGAGGGGAAGATTCTCACGGCAGGCGGCTTTGACTCGCACATCCATTTCATCTGCCCGCAGCAGATCGAGGAGGCGCTGATGTCTGGCGTCACCTCCATGCTGGGTGGCGGCACCGGCCCCGCGCACGGAACGCTGGCGACCACATGCACGCCCGGCCCGTGGCATCTGGCGCGCATGATCGAAGCCGCCGACGCCTTTCCGATGAACCTTGGTTTTGCAGGCAAGGGCAACGCGTCCTTGCCCAAGGCGCTTGAGGAAATGGTGCTCGCGGGCGCCTGCGCGCTCAAACTGCATGAGGACTGGGGCACGACGCCAGCGGCCATCGACAATTGTCTTTCCGTCGCCGACGAGATGGACGTGCAGGTGATGATCCACACCGACACGCTGAACGAATCGGGCTTTGTGGAAAACACCATCGCCGCCTTCAAGGGCCGCACGATCCACGCCTTCCACACCGAGGGCGCGGGCGGCGGACATGCGCCCGACATCATCAAGGTTTGCGGCCTGCCCAACGTGCTGCCGTCGTCTACAAACCCGACGCGACCATTCACGATCAACACCATCGACGAGCATCTCGACATGCTGATGGTTTGCCACCACCTCGATCCCTCGATCACCGAAGATCTCGCCTTCGCAGAGAGCCGTATCCGCAAGGAGACCATCGCAGCCGAAGATATTCTTCACGACATCGGCGCGCTTTCGATGATGTCTTCGGACAGTCAGGCCATGGGCCGCGTCGGCGAGGTCATCATCCGCACGTGGCAGACGGCGGACAAGATGAAACGCCAACGCGGCGCCATGAAGGAAGAAAGCGGCGACAACGACAATTTCCGCGCGCGCCGCTATATCGCGAAATACACGATCAACCCGGCTATCGCTCACGGCGTTTCGCGCCACATCGGCTCGATTGAGGCGGGCAAGCTGGCTGATCTCGTGCTGTGGTCTCCGGCTTTTTTCGGCGTGAAGCCGGACATGGTCATCAAGGGCGGCGCCATCGCCGCCGCGCCCATGGGAGACCCCAACGCCTCGATCCCGACGCCCCAGCCGGTGCATTACCGCCCGATGTTCGGCGCCTATGGCAAGGCGGTTCAATCGACCTCGCTCACATTCGTCTCCAAGGCGGCGGTGGATGGGGGGCTGCGCGGCAAGCTCGGCGTCTCGAAGGAGTTCGTCGCGGTGGAGAACACGCGCGGCGGCATTACCAAGGCCTCCATGGTTCTCAACGGGGCGACGCCCAAGGTAGAGGTTGACCCGGAAACATACGTCGTAAAGGCCGACGGCGAGATTTTGGTGTGCGAGCCGGCCAAGGAGCTGCCCATGGCGCAGCGTTATTTCATGTATTGACCCAGCCGAAACCCCTCGCCTTTGCCTGCGGCGCGACATATTCAGGCAGCACGAGTAACGGGCGAGCCAGCTAGGGGGAGAGATATGATCCGCGCGAACTTCATCAGCACCAAAGGCGCCTGGCAGGCGACCCCTGCCGATACGATTGTCCTTGACCACGAGGGGCGCCATCGCCGCCGCGTGACGATGACCGCCACGCGGGGCACTGAGTTCCTGCTTGATTTACCGGAAGCTGTGGCGCTGCGCGGCGGTGACGCCCTTATTCTGGAAGACGGTCGCTTGATCGAAATCATCGCGGCGCCCGAGGCGCTGGCGGAAGTGCGCTGCACTGATCCGCGGCAGCTTGCGCGCGTCGCCTATCACATCGGAAACCGTCACGCGCAGGCGGAAATCCTCGCCAACCGTCTTCGCGTGCGGCGCGATCATGTGCTCGAAGACATGGTGCGTGGGCTTGGCGCGAAAGTCGCTCACATTGAAGCGCCTTTCGAGCCGGACACCGGCGCCTACGAGGCCCCGGAAGAAGTTCATGCGCACGATCACAAGGGTCACGCGCACGGGCACAAGGCGCACGACCATGGCCATGATCACGCTCACGACCACGGCCACAAACATGGGGACGATCACAAGCACGAGGGTCACCACGCCCACGCGCATGACGAAAGCTGCGGTTGCGACGACGAGCCCGCACACAAGCCGGGCCACGCGCACGACGAGCACGATCACAAGGCTCACAATCACGACCATGCGCACGGGTCACATGGCCACAAGCACGACTGAGCCCACGCTCGCACTCTTCGCCTGGTTGTCGCCGTCCTATCCGGTCGGCGCGTTTGCCTATTCGCATGGGCTCGAATGGGCGATCGAGACCGGCGACGTGCGCAACGCGCAAACTCTGGCCGGCTGGATTGAGTCAATTCTCGAATTTGGCACCGGCCGCAACGACGCAATTCTTTTTGCCGCCGCCTTTCGCGCGCTCAACGCGGGAGAGTCTTTGGGAGAGATCGCGGAATTGGCGTGTGCGCTCGCCTCGTCAAGCGAGCGCCGTCTTGAATCAACGCAGCAGGGCGCTGCGTTTCTTGCTGCGACCTGCGCGGCTTGGCCGATTGAGACACTTGATGGAGTCGTACGCGATATTGGCGCCAACACAGCCTATCCGGTGTGCTTCGCCGCAGCGGCTGCAGCGCACGGCATCGCGTTACGCCCGGCGCTGGACGGCTACCTCGCAGCGTTTGCATCCAATCTTGTATCGGGCGCCGTACGGCTCAGCGTGATTGGCCAAACCGCGGGACAGGGGATCGTCGCTCGCATTGCTCCGCTCGCCGCGCGGGTCGCCACAATGGCCGAACATTCAACATTAGAGAATCTCGGCGGCTGCGCGTTCCGTGCGGATCTCGCCTCGCTTCATCACGAAACCCAGTATGCAAGGCTGTTTCGATCATGACCAACAATGGACCTTTGCGCGTGGGCGTCGGCGGGCCTGTTGGCGCCGGAAAGACCGCGCTGGTTGAACAATTGTGCAAGCGATTCCGAGATGTTTACGACATCTGCGCCATCACCAACGACATTTACACAAAGGAGGATGCGCGCATCCTCACCGTCGCCGGCGCACTTCCTGAAGAGCGCATCATGGGGGTTGAGACCGGCGGTTGCCCGCACACGGCGATACGCGAAGACTGTTCTATCAACCTTCACGCTGTCGCGCAGATGCGCGCGCGCTTTCCCGCGCTTGATCTCATTCTCATCGAATCTGGCGGCGACAATCTCGCTGCGACATTCAGTCCCGAACTTGCCGACATCACGATCTACGTGATCGATGTTGCGCAGGGTGAAAAGATTCCGCGCAAGGGCGGACCCGGCATTACGCGGTCGGACCTTCTCGTCATCAACAAAATTGACCTGGCGCCCTTCGTCGGAGCCGACTTGTCGGTGATGGAGAGCGATACAAAGCGCATGCGAGGCGCTC
Organism: Beijerinckiaceae bacterium; assembly: GCA_030684835.1. Lineage (GTDB taxonomy): Bacteria > Pseudomonadota > Alphaproteobacteria > Rhizobiales > Beijerinckiaceae > Terripilifer. Next base: position 126,810 of record JAUXWZ010000015.1, on the reverse strand, counting down.
GTCCTTATGTATTCTCCAACATGCGCACGGGCGTGGGACTGGATACGATTGTCGCCTTTATTCAGAAAAGCGGCGGATTGAGATGAAGCAGTCAAGACGCCGGGGTTGAACGAACCAGGCGCGCCTGCGTTTGCGTCGTGCGGTCTTGAGCCGCGCATTGCATCGGAGCGTTTTTTGGGAGCGTTGGTTTGCCGCGCATTGTGACATGGAACGTTCATCGCTGCGTCGGACGCGACGGCGTCTGCTCGCCCGCGCGCATAGCACGGGTGCTTGCGTCGCTTCAGCCTGATATTGTCGCTTTGCAGGAGCTCGACGTGCGTCGCGCGCGTACCGGCGGTATCGATCAGGCAGAGGTGATCGCGCGTGAGCTTGGCATGGCGCATCATTTTCATCCCGCCTATCGCGTGTTGGAGGAAGAATACGGCGACGCCATCCTGACCGCGCGGCCTGCGAGATTTGTGCGCGGCGCGGCCTTGCCGGGAGTAGGCCCGCTTCAGCGCCTGGAGCCGCGCGGCGCACTATGGGTTTCCGTCAATGTCGGCGGGGCCGAAATCCAGGTCTTCAACACGCATTTGGGGTTGCGCGGCCATGAGCGCCTCGTGCAGGTGGACGCCTTGTTTGGCCGAGAGTGGATCGGCGCGCCAACGTGCCGTGAGCCCGTCATTCTCACCGGCGACTTCAACGCAGTTCCACGCTCACGCGTGTATGAACGCATCGCAACACGCCTGCGCGATGCGCAGAAGCTCGGGCCGGCGCGCAAGCCGAAGGCGACGTTCCCCTCGCGCTTGCCTTTCCTGCGGCTCGATCATGTGTTCCTGAGCCGAACATTTGACGTAATGCGCGCAGAAACCCTGCGCACGCAGGAAGCGCGAATTGCATCAGATCATCTGCCCCTGTTCGTCGACTTCGTCATTCGCCCCGTCATTCGCGCGGCGCCGCAGTTTGAAGCGCGAACCGAAGCCTGAAGCGAAACCAGCGCACGCCTTGCGCGTTGTGACGCCATGTTGAACAAGCTTTCCACATGAGCGCCGCGTCTGATGTTCGCGACGCGAACCCAAAAATCAAAGGCGTTGAGACGACGAAGAAGCCAAATTGGCGGCGGATTCTTGGCGGTGCGCTCGCGGTCGCCGGGGTTGCGCTCGCTGCGTTTCTTTTGCATCGCATATTCCGTGAATATTCGTGGCAGGAGTTTCAATCCGCATTGGCTTCAGCGCCCAAGATGCGCCTGGCCGCGGCATTCGGCTTTGCCGCTGCAAGTTATCTCTGTCTGACGCTTTTCGACTGGATGGCGACCCGGTATGCAGGCTTCCCCATGCCGTGGCGGCGCGCGGCTCACGCTTCTTTCACGGCGCTGTCGCTCGGACATAACATTGGCTTTGCTGCCCTGAGCAGCGGCGCGGTGCGCTATCGTTTTTACACACGCTGGGGAATGAGCCGGGAAGGCGTGGCCAAGGTCATTCTGTTCTGCGGCGCTACGGTTGCGCTCGGACTACTGACGTTGATCGGCTTCACTTTCCTGGTTCGCGCCGCCGATGCTGCAACAATTACCGGGTTGAGCGAGGGCGCGGCGATGGCGTGTGGAGCGACTGCGCTGGCGCTTTGTGCGGCGTGGCTTCTGTGCGCAGCGTTTATCCGTCGGCCGCTTCACATTCGTAGATGGTCGTTCACTTTCCCACCGCTTCGATTGGCGCTCGGACAAATCGTCGTCGGTTCCGTAAACTTTGCGTTTGTCGCTGCGTGCCTGCATCAGGCTATTCGTGCGTTTGCCGAAGTAAGCTACCCGTCGGTCGCCACAGCTTATGTTCTGGCCAACGGCGCATCGCTTGTCTCGCACGTGCCCGGCGGGCTTGGAATCATCGAGAGTGTGATCGTCTACCTCGTGCCAGGAGCCAGCCTCATTGCGGCGCTCATTGTCTTTCGGGCGACTTATTTCTTCATTCCATTTGTATTTGGTCTCTTCACAGTCGCGATAACCGAACTCTTTTGGCGCACGCGCCGCGCCAAAACCTAGCAGTCGGGCTTGCAAGACCTCGCAGGCGAGTCATCAACCTAGGTGTTCCGGCGTTTTTTTCGACGTAGAAACCAGAGCGGCTCGAAGGGGCGGGCCGGATCAAGAATACTCGTCCCCAACACCGGCCGTGTAGGCCCTCTATTTGTCATCGCCTCAAAGCATTCGAAACCGCGGCCGTTCTTGTTAAAATGGTCAATGGTCGCAATCATCGAGCCGGAAATGTCCGCGTGTGCGGCAATGACCTGCGGCTCCGCATCAAGATGCTCGCCAATCAATCGCCAGCGCAAACGATTGATCGCCTGACGCGCGTCTTGATCGTGGGCTTCGATCGCCAGATCGCACTCCGAGTCGAGTCCCATTGAGCGATTGTTCAAATTCGCCGAACCGATGCGCAGGAACCAATCGTCAATTACCATTAGTTTGGAATGCACCATCACTTGCGCGTCGCCATTTTCACTCCGGATTGTGGGGTAGCAAACACGCAAGCGTCCATGATGATCGTGTTTCTTGAGGCGGCGGATCAGGCGGTCGCGATTGTGGCCCATGACAAGCCGCTCCACAATGCCGCGCGACTCGCGCGTCATGAGAACCATGATTTCGGGACCGTCGGGCTTGCGAAGATGATCGCGCAGAATATCGCCGACAAAGGGCGCGGTCATATATTGCTGCTCGATATAGATATGCTTTCGCGCGAGACGAAGGCTGGCCCTTGTAAGCCGTTCGACCTCCGTTACAGACTCGCATTCCCCAAGTTGCGGATATGTGCGTGCAACGGCGATGTTATTTTCCACGAAATCGGCTGGGAGTGTCGCGGGCCATATGTCGTGGCGCTCAGAGCATGGCGACAAGTCCTCGCCGGTGGCGCGCAGCCATCTATCACGCGCCATATCTGCAAGCGACGCCGCAGCGTCTGCATCCACCGCCATTTGAACGTCGTGAATCGGCGCATAGGGTGCACCTTCCGGGCTGACGCGTGCCGGATTATCCACCATGTGCGGGTGCGAATCCCACCTGCGCACGGTGAGATCCATTCCGCCCGCAAAGGCGATGGAATCATCGATAACAACCACCTTCTGATGGTGTGCGGCGTAAATTGGATGGAAAGTGTCTAGCTTTATTTTGATACGTTCGTGCTTGTCCCACTCGGCGCCCAGCAACAATTGCTTTGGTTCGCTTGGCGCATGGACGACGGCCGCGCTCCAGATGAGTGCGCGCACTTCAAGTTGGGAATGTTGATCGACCAGCTCGCGCAGCAGATCGCCAAGCGTGGGCGAGCCGGGGACGTCTGGCCGCAGGCGTATTCGGCTGTCAAAATCCCAACCAAGTATAAAAATCGAGTGTCGCGCCTTACGCAAGGCTTCATCTAGTCGGTTAAAATAGTCTGCACCATCAATGAGCACCGCGGCGTGAGCCGAGCGCGAAAGACGCCAGCAGGTGTCGCCAGTCCGCAAAACCTTTGGCGGAGCCGCAACAAAAATCGGATCAGGACTTTGCAAACCAGGAGAAGCGTTCATGCGGACACAAACACCGCATGGACGCACACGGTTCCGCTCGAGTCTATTTCATCGTTGCCATTCGAACATAATGGTCGCCAGCGGCGGTATGGTCAGGCACAAGGAATGGCTCTGCCCGTGGCTTGGCTCCTCGCGCGCATTCAACCCGCCGCCATTGCCGACGTTCGAGCCGCCATAACATGCGGCGTCTGTATTGACGATCTCACGCCAATAGCCGCCGCGTGGGGCGCCTATTCGGAAATCAGCGCGAACGAGGGGCGTGAAATTGCTGACAACGATCACGATACTGTCGCGGTCGCGATTGAACCGTGCAAACGCCAGAACACTGTTGTCGCGATCATCCGACACCAGCCAGCAAAAGCCGTCGCTCTCGCAATCGAGTTCATGCAGAGCCGGAACGCCGCTATAGGCCCGATTGAGATCCCGAACCAAATCTTGCACGCCCTTATGCATCGGGTCGGCAAGCAGATGCCAGTCAAGGCTCAAATCGTGGTTCCATTCACGCTCCTGCGCGATTTCGCCGCCCATGAAGAGAAGCTTCTTGCCCGGATGCCCCCACATGAAGCCATAATAGGCGCGCAGGTTCGCGAAGCGTTGCCAGTTGTCGCCCTTCATCTTGCCCAACAGGCTCCCTTTGCCATGCACAACTTCGTCGTGAGACAAGGGCAGAACAAAGTTTTCGGTGAAGGCGTAGAGCAGACCGAACGTTAGGTCCTCATGATGGAAGCGGCGGTAAATTGAATCGCGGCTCATGTAGCGAAGCGTGTCGTGCATCCACCCCATGTTCCACTTGAAGCCAAAGCCAAGTCCCCCGGCCCAGGTGGGACGCGAGACCCCCGGCCATGCAGTAGATTCTTCGGCCACTGTTATCGTGTCCGGCGCGGCCGTGTAGGCGACCTCGTTCATGCGCCTCAAGAAAGCAATGGCCTCAAGGTTCTCGTTCCCGCCGTGGCGGTTGGGCACCCACTCGCCGTGCTTTCGCGAGTAATCGAGATAAAGCATTGAGGCCACAGCATCGACGCGGAGCCCATCGAGGCCATAGCGCTCCAGCCAGAAGCGAGCGTTAGAGACGAGAAACGCCTCCACTTCCTTGCGGCCGTAATTGAAAATATACGTGCCCCAATCCTGATGGAAGCCCTGTCGGGGATCGGCGTGTTCATAAAGATGCGTGCCATCGAACTGGGCAAGGCCATGCGCATCGTTCGGAAAATGCGCGGGCACCCAATCCAGCAAAACGTGCAGTCCGCGCCGATGGGCTTCGGCGACGAAGTATGCGAAATCTTCTGGCGAACCAAAACGGCTTGTTGGAGCGAACAGGCAAATCGGCTGATAGCCCCAGGACCCGTCAAAGGGAAACTCGGTTATCGGCAACAGCTCAATATGTGTGAAGCCCATGTCTTGCACATAAGGCAAGAGGCGCTCGGCCATTTCACGATAGGTGAGAAAGCGATCTCCCTCCTCCGGCACGCGCGCCCAGGAGCCGAGGTGACACTCATAAATGGACACAGGGCGTTCGCGCGCGGGCCGCATGTCGCGAGCCGGGCTGCTCTCCTCCGAGCTTTGCTTGCGCGCATGGGGCTGACGCGGTGGGGCGATGATGGATGCGGTGGCCGGCGGCTGTTCCGCGGCGAACGCGTAGGGGTCAGCCTTAAGAGGCAGAAGACCTCCGTCCGGTCCGGCAAGTTCGTACTTGTAAAGAGCGCCAGGCTCGAGCCCGGGAATGAAAAGCTCCCATACCCCGCCCTCATGGCGCAACCGCATGACGTGACGGCGGCCGTCCCAATCATTGAACGGACCCACAACGCTCACGCGCGTAGCGTTGGGCGCCCAAACAGCAAAGCGCACACCGGTGACGCCGTCATGCTCAAGCGGATGAGCGCCGAGAATCTCGTAACTCTCGCGTGTCGATTCACCGCGCACGGCGCGCAACGCATCTTCATCAAGCAGAACGCCGAAAGCGTAAGGATCGTGCGTGACTTGAACCTCGCCAGCACTCTCGATGCGAAGCCTGTATGCCGGTCGCTGTGCTCCAGCAAGAACGGCAGAAAACAATCCAATGTCGTGTACACGCCGCATCTCAACCAACGTCGCATCCGATTGCGTATCAATCAGCGAAACGGCGTCCGCGTGCGGCGCCAAGACACGCACCATCCATTGGCCAGACACCGACGGATGGGGGCCAAGCACGGCGAACGGATTCGACCGCCACCGCTCAACGAGAGCATGGCCATCCAGTTCGGTTCCAGAATCGAGGGAGGCTCGCGCTGGGGCTGTCATATCGCCGTTTCCACTTCACTCATCAAGGCCAGTGCGCCTTTCAGGGGCACGCCTACCCACGTCGGCCGGAACTCGGCCTCATAATTGATTTCGTATAACGCCTTGGCCAACAATTTCATCCTCAACAAACGCTGTCTATGCACGGGGTCGGCGACTTCGGCCCAGGTGCCGACCACCTCTGCGGCATATGCGTCCATGAAGACCCTGCTCACGAGTTGCACCCCTTCTGACGCGATGCGTTCCGCGCGCGCAACGTCTGTGGACAGGCGCTGCTCGACTGCGAGTATAGCCGACTCTCCGGCATAAGAAATGGACCGCAGCATACCCGCGACATCGCGAAGCGGCGTATCCTTTGCGCGTCGCTCTTCAACAGAGCGGGACGGCTCACCCTCGAAGTCAACAATAAGCACGTCCGTCTGGACGATGAGCGTCTGCCCGAGATGATAATCGCCGTGAACACGAAACTTCATCGCATCCACAGGCTCTTTGGTCAGCGCTGCGATGGCGTCATCGAAGAGCGGACCGCTCTCAATGAACCGGTTCATCAGCGCCGCCTGGGCTTCAGGAGCGTCAGCTAAGGCGCGACGAAGATTTTCGCGCCCCCGGGTCGCCTGCGCCCGCATCTCGTTTCCAGCTGCCGCCATATCTTCATCCGACAGGCGCTCGGGCGCAAAACATGGATCATCTGTGGGCCGAGCAAGAGCGCAATGCATCTGCCCCGTTCGCCGGCCCAACGCCTGCGCGCGGGGCAAAAACGCAGCAAACGCCTCCTCAAGCGAGGGCTCTTGCCCAGGCGGCGGCGTCACTAATTCCTCCAAAGCGAGGCGAAACGCGTCAAGCGTGCGCGTCCATCCATCACCCTGGTTGCGAACATAGCGTTGCATGATCGCAAGCGGCGTCGACACGCCTTCTGCATTAACATGAGTCAGAGAGCCCAGATAAGCCGGCGAACCGTCGAATTGCGCCGTTTCGGTGAGATAGCGGCTCATCTCAACTTCCGGATTAGGCCCCTCCTGCAGGCGCCGATAAATCTTCAGAACAGCCTCTTCACCTATCAACAGGGTGGAGTTGCTCTGATCGCCCCCGAGGCGCGCACTCTCAAGTTCATCCAAATGCATTTCGTCAAGCGCTTCAACGCCATGGAAGTGCAGAGTCCCGCCATCCTTCGCAGGAATCACCGCTCCCCGCTTCATGTGGGCAGCCAGCGTTGCGCCAAACTGCGGATCAGCGTCCGCATCGTACAATAAGCCAACCCGCGCGCCACGACGCACCCGCGCCACGGCGTAAGGAAGAACGCTCTCTTCCTCCTCTGCTTCGTTTATCGCAAGCGGCGCAAACAGCGTCTGTGGCGCACCAAAGCGTGGTGTGACGTCGATGCTATTCAAGAGGAACGTGCGCGCCGAACGCGACGCTTGAAGCTTGCCAAGCGACTTCACCGCAACCTGACGCACACCCTCGTTGCGTCCCGGCGACCACCTTCGCGACGACAGGAATGCAGGGGCTATGGTGCGCTCGAAAGCTATAGCTTCCCGACCGGTCAGCAGATCTCCAGCATCGCCTTTCAGAACAAGTGTGAATAGCTCGGGCGCGGGCGATGGGCCAAACCGATTTTCTTCAGCGTTCGATGCATCCAGCGAGAACCAATAGAAGCCATAGCCTGGCAAAGTAATCAAATACGGAAGCGATCCAATTTGGGGGAACACCGATCCGCCAGTCAGTTCAACAAGCCTCGAGCCTTTGAATTCGGATAAATCCAGCTCCACCGCTTGCGGCGAGCGCGAGACGTTGCACACGCACAAGATCCGCTCGTTATCGACCTCACGGAGATATGCGAGAACTTTTCTGTTTGACGGATACACAAATCGCAATGCGCCACGGCTAAGCGCGCGGTGGTTGCGTCGTATGGCGACCATGCGCCGCGTCCAGTTCAACAAACTTGCGGGACTGGAAAGTTGTGATTCAACGTTGACGCTGTTGAAACCGTAGATTGGATCTTGAATGGCGGGGAGATAAAGCCGTGCGGGATCTACCCGACTGAAGCCACCGTTTCGATCGGGCGACCACTGCATAGGGGTACGCACGCCATCACGATCTCCAAGATAGATGTTGTCACCCATCCCGATCTCATCGCCATAATAAAGCACGGGCGTACCAGGCATCGTAAAGAGCAAGGACGCCAACAACTCCGCCTTGTGACGATCGTTGGCGAGGAGCGGAGCAAGTCGACGCCGAATGCCCAGATTGATGCGCGCGCGCCGATCACTTGCATAGAACGACCAAAGATAGTCGCGCTCACGATCAGTCACCATCTCGAGCGTCAATTCATCGTGGTTGCGCAGGAAGATCGCCCATTGCGCTGACTCAGGGATTTCCGGAGTCTGCCGCATGATGTCGGTGATTGGATGCCGATCCTCCATGGCGAGCGCCATATACATGCGCGGCATTAGCGGGAAATGAAACGCCATGTGACATTCATCACCCTTGCCAAAGTATTCAGCTGTTTCCTCTGGCCATTGGTTGGCCTCGGCGAGAAGCATTCTGTCGGGATGCGATTCCTCAAGCGCGGCGCGGATCCGGCGAATGACTTCGTGCGTCTCAGCCAGATTTTCGCAATTCGTGCCATCGCGCTCAATGAGATACGGAATCGCGTCCAGGCGCAGACCGTCGACGCCAATGTCGAACCAGAAACGCATTGTGTCGATGACCGCCTCAAGGACGCGCGGATTATCAAAATTGAGATCGGGTTGATGACTGTAGAAACGATGCCAATAATAGGCTCCTGCTCCAGCATCCCAAGTCCAGTTTGAAGTTTCCGTGTCCAGAAATATGATACGCGCGTCAGCGTATTTCTTGTCTGTGTCGGACCAAACGTAAAAATCGCGCGCGGACGAACCTGGTTTCGCTTGCCTAGCCCGCTGAAACCACGGGTGCTGATCCGACGTGTGATTGATAACCAGCTCTGTGATGACACGCAGGTTTCGCTCATGCGCCTCGCGCACTAAACGGCGAAAATCTCGCATCGAACCGAAAGCCGGATTCACACTGCGATAATCCGCAATGTCGTAGCCGTCATCTCGCAGAGGCGAAGGATAAAACGGCATAAGCCAGATCGCCGTAGCGCCAAGATCGCGCACGTAATCTAGCTTTGCGGTGAGGCCCTCGAAATCTCCAACGCCATCGTTGTTCGCATCGAAGAACGCTTTAACGTGCAGCTGATAAATGATGGCGTCTTTCCACCACGACTGGTCGGTGCGATCAATCATTATCGCGCCCCGCCGATGGGGCAATAAGACGCCAGACAATCACTGGATTATGCGCTGGATCGAGCGCAATCTGATGGCTCTTGCCATACAGAGTGAACCGCCCCCCGAAAAGAAGATCATCCACTTCAATCACACCATCATCCGGCAGGCCAAACTCCCATAGAGGGGCTTCGTAGGCACACTCTTGCCGGTTATGGGGATCAAGATTGACAATAACCATAATTGCCTCGTCACGCTGCGGTGAAACTCGCACATAGGCGACGACGCTATCGCTCCACGCATTGAGAAAACTGATGTTGCCCTGCATTTGAAGTGCAGTGTGCTCGTTACGTATCGCATTTAGGCGACGTATGTGGTCCTTGATATTTCCCGGCGCGTCGTAGTCGCGGGCCCTGATTTCATACTTCTCGGAGTCGAGATATTCTTCGCGGCCCGGTAGCGGCGCCGACTCACAAATTTCAAATCCGCTGTAAACTCCCCAATTACCCGAGAGCGTAGCCGCAAGGGTCGATCGAACGATGAAACCGGGGCGCCCGCTCGTTTGAAGAAAGTAAGGATTAATGTCGGGCGTATTGACGAAGAAATTTGGCCTATAGTATTCAGCCATTTCGCCGTTGAGTTCCTCGACGTAGTCGATGATTTCCTGTTTGGTGTTGCGCCACGTGAAATATGTGTAGCTTTGTTGAAAGCCGACCTTTGCCAGTCGCTTCATCATTTTCGGCCGGGTGAACGCTTCCGCAAGAAAGATGCAGTCGGGATAAGCGCGCCCCACTTCAGCAATCATCCACTCCCAGAACGGAAGTGGTTTCGTGTGTGGATTGTCGATACGGAAGATGCGGACACCGTGCGATGCCCAGAATAGAATGACGTCGCGCAGCGCCTTCCAGACCTCTTGATAGTTTTCACCGTCGAAGCGGATGTTGACGATGTCCTCATATTTCTTGGGCGGATTCTCCGCATACTTGATTGAGCCGTCAGGGCGACGCTCAAACCATTCTGGATGCTGCTCGAGCCAGGGATGGTCCGGTGAACACTGCCACGCTATGTCCAGTGCGATCTCCAACCCATGCGCACTCGCCTCACGCACAAGCCTCTCAAAGTCCTCAAGAGACCCCAGTTCAGGATGAATGGCGTCGTGCCCACCAAGGTGAGACCCGATAGCATAAACGCTGCCAGGACTTGACGGCTCCGCAGCAAGTGAGTTGTTGCGCCCTTTCCGGTTCTTCTCACCAATCGGATGAATGGGCGGAAAATAGAGGACGTCGAAGCCCAGGTCACGAACGTAGGGAAGCCGTGCAACAACGTCGTCGAACGTGCCATGGCGGTCGGCATCATTGGATGCCGAGCGTGGAAATAATTCGTACCAGGATGAAAAAGCCGCACGCTTTCGATCAACCGAAATCTCGAAGGCTTTCGTCCAACTCACGCCCACGCGCGGACCATGGGCACGCATCGCCTCGATGACGTCGGGGGCCATCAAGCTCGCTAGCTTGACCTTATTATCGGCCTTCACTCCATCTATATCAGACAAGCTTGGCTGCAGCCCGTCAAGCTTCTCTTCGACGCTCCTGAGGATTGCGAGGCCTTCTTCGATTTCGATTGTCAGGTCCAGGCCAGCGTCGGCCTTTTTGGTGACATCGCTTACCCAGCTGGCAAACGGGTTGCGCCATGCCTCAACGAAGAACTCGTGGGGGCCGACAATGCGCGGCAGCATTGACCCACGCCATCGATCATTCACCAGCAAGCGCATAGGCGATTTTTGCCAGGGTCCATCGCCAATAACGCGCCAAAGAACATCACATTCGACAATGTCATGCCCATCAGAATAAACGTCGGCCTCAATGAGAATTTCTTCGTCGATGACGCGTTTCGAGCGCCAGCAACCTGCGTCTACTGTCGGTTCAATGTTTTCTATTGCGACCCGGCCCGGCCAGCGGCATGCAAGCGAAGGATCCGACAGACGCCCGTCGGCAACACGAGGTTTTGCAGACTTCATTCAACTGGACTTCCTCAAGACCACGGCAGGAAGCCCAGGGCCCCCATGCTTACGCTGATTCAACGCGTGTCCCTCGAGAAGGTTGCTCCACCCATCACCGATAGCCAGATATTCCACGATGCGGTCTACGTCGACGCATTCAAATGGATTGATCGACGTGGCTACGACGAGTTGGTCTGATCCATACGCGCGGGAAAAGCAGACGAGATCGTGCTGTGACGGCGAAAGCGGCTGATAGTTTCCGGAGGCGTAAAGTTCTGGCGTAGAAGCACGATCCCTAAGAAGCGTTGCAGTTATCGAAAGCTTGAGGTCGTTTGGATCGAAAGTTCCATTTTCAAGCGCGGATGCTCGGGCGCCATAGTCAACGGCCCTACGATTGTCCGGGTCGACAAGCGAGAGGTCCTCCAATTCGCAGCCCTGATAAATGTCTGGCACCCCCGGTACAGTCATCTTGAGCACCAGGCGAGAGAGGCTGATCTGAGAACCAGCCTGAGCTATCGGCGGCAACTCAGTCCACAAAGCACGCTTGAACCGTGCTGACGCTAGCAATGTATCAATCCAACTATGTAGCGCATCTTCGTAAGCTTGGTCTGGCGCGGTCCACGAACTGTGCCGCTTGGATTCACGCACCGACTTCGTCGCATAATCGAGCAATCGCTGCCGGAAGAGATCGTCAGGCTCCAGGGGTGCTGACTTGTCGGCAGCCATCGGCCACGCCCCGACGATAGTTTGCAGGAGCATGTAACGGTCAATGGGATCGGGAGTATCCGCTGACGTTTCGTGCGCAGCCTCCACCAGGCTGACCCATACGTCTGGTCTGTGCGATAGCGCGAAGAGCCGGGCCCGGACATCTTCGCCTCGCTTAGTGTCGTGCGTTGCCGTCGCAGTGAGTGCGTGCGGAAAGCGCAATGCGCGTTCGACGTTGAACGCATGGAATGCGTCAACGTCGACTCCAAAACGCTGTGGATCACCACCCACATCGTTGAGCGCGACAAAGCGCGCAAACCGGTAGAATAAAGTGTCTTCCAGACTTTTGGCCATAACGGGCCCAGTAATCTGCTGAAATCTCCGTATTATTCGTTCAATAAGCGTCTGCAAGTAAGGACTGCGATCAGCGTCTGGAAGTGCAACAAGATATGATTGCACCAGATCATGCGCTGCAGAGGTATCGAGCGAGGTCATTCGTTTTGCGTGGGCGACCGCTTGAGTAACAAGCATCCGATCAGAAGAACGTACAGGATTTTGATCGATGTAGGTTCGGTAAACCGGCAGGTGAGCAATGATCTCGGCTATCGCGCGCCGGATCTCATCCAGCGTAAAGTCACTGGTGAGTAAATCTGATTGGGCGGCGCGCTGCACGTCCGAGACGAGAGTCTCGAGCTCGCTTCTAAAGCTGATACGTAGTAATTCGAGCTTTGCGTCTCGCAACTGGATTTCAAATTCCTGCTGATATCCAGCAATTTTCTCATAAATTTCGGTGAAGCGTCTCTCATGTTGTGACGATGCGAAAATTCCATCCAGATAGACCATCGCCTCGTATCCTGTCGCGCCCGCGATCGGCCAAGACGGGAGAGCCTCCCCGGGTTCAAGGATTTTTTCGACAACGATGTAGAAATCTGGCCCGAGTCGCGCGCGTAGCAGCTCTAGATACATCTGAGGGTCGGCCAATCCATCGATATGATCGATGCGCAGGCCATGCACGAGATCATCTTCGATGAGGCTGAATATGAGTTTGTGAGTTGCTTCGAAGACTGCGCCTTCCTCGACGCGTACGCCGGCAAGCGAATTGATATCAAAGAATCGACGGTAATTTGTCTCCGAAGACGCTACGCGCCAATGGGCAATTCTGTAGGCCTGCCTCTGAAGCAACTCATGAAGAGCACTAAAACTTTCGGGCGTGCGCGGGTCGCCGCACGCAAATGCCACCGCCTTGTCCACCGCATCCCGGATTGGTTGCGAGGCGTTGAAGTGCGCGGAAAGATCGCGCTTGATGCGTTCGCAGCGAGTAACGCGGCCTTCTTGGGTAACAGGTCTAGGCGCTTCTGCAAGCTCTCTTAACTCGGAGGCCATTTGATAGAGAGGGCGCATGGCGAGGCCACCTCCACCGGCCACCTGCGCCCATTCCAGTATGAAGCGGTAGTCGAGCGGATTGACTGGGAATTTATGCTCCCAATGCCATACGCTAAACGCGCCCTGATCATTATCAAAGCGAAGTTGTAACTCACCTTCGCGTAATGCGGCCCCATAAGGCTTTCCCAGAAACGGGAGAACAAGCTTCCCGTTGGTTCCTATTCTCTCCCAATCGATGTCAAAAAAAGACACAAAAGGAGACTGCTCGCCCCACTCCAGAACTGAAAGCCACCACGCGTTATCTGCGCCGCCCACGCCCATATGGTTTGGGACAATGTCGAGTAAGAGCTTTAGTCCATTTAGAGATAGCGCCTTCGTGAACTCGCAGAAGCCCGCCTCTCCGCCTAACTCGGGATTGATCGTGGAGTGATCGACGATGTCATACCCATGCGTTGAGCTCGGCCGTGCTTTTTGAATGGGCGATGCGTAGACATGTGTTACGCCAAGTGACGCCAAGTAGGGCGCGATCGCGACGGCATCCGCGAATGTAAAATTAGCGTTGAATTGGAGGCGATAGGTCGCCCCCGGCGGCAGGCGTTTCATCATCTAGCTCCTGATCGCTATCATTGACCACGGAGGAAGGCGGATGCTTTCCGCTTCTCGTTGGATTGCGTCACTCGCATAGAAGATCACGCCCTCTACCAAAGGCGTTTCGACATCGTGAGCCCCGACGTTCATTGCAATACGGAGCGTTCCTGCGTCGAAGCGCCAACTGAGATCAATCAGATCGTTAATGAATGAATTATTTTGCGAGGCGCCTCGGAAGCCGGTTGCGAGAAGCGGCGCCACGAAACTTCTTCTCAGTTGAAGTAGTTTACGAGTTCGCTCGTAGGCGCTATTGTGGTGAGGAAGATTACGCTCTTCCAGCGCAATCCGTGTTTGGAGAAATGTATCGAGCGCGTTTGGGTCTGGTATCGCTGCTTCATCGGCTCCAAAATCCTTAAAGCTGGCGAATTCTTTTTGCCTGCCTTCGAAAACAGCGCGCGCAAGTTCAGGCTCATCTACAAAATCAACGAAGTAAAGAAACGGTTTAGACGACGCCCACTCCTCGCCCATGAACAACATCGGGATATGAGGCGATAGCAAGAGAACTTCGCGCGCCATCGTAAGGCGCTCCGGCGGCACGAGCGCATCAATGCGCTCGCCAAACGCCCTGTTGCCGATCTGATCGTGATTTTGCAGAAAATCGATAAAAGCCGTGGGATGCAGATGCGAAGATCGCTCGCCGCGGGGCTCGCCTTTTCGAAAAATAGATCTGTCGCCCTGATATGCGAAACCCTCGGTCAGAGCTCTGGCAAGGCGTGCGGCAGGATCATCCGCAAAGTCTATATAATACCCTTCCTGTTCGCCACTGAGCAGCGCGTGCCAACAATGGTGCGCGTCGTCGTTCCATTGCGCCGTGTAGTACCGTGGCGTGAGAGTGTCTTCCTCACGCGCTAACCAACGCGCCTGGTTCTCTTCATTTTCGAGGAAAAGGTGAACATGTCTGTCGGGACAAGCGTCCTTGACGCTTTGCGCGATGTCTAACAGGATATGCTTGTCGCTGTGATCGTGGATTGCATGCACTGCATCCAAACGCAGTCCATCAACGTTAAATTCTTCGATCCAATAAAGCGCATTGTGAATGAAAAACGCTCGCGTCACATCCTGACCTTCATCGTCATAATTAATTGCTTCGCCCCAAGGCGTCTCGTGACGATTCGTAAAGAATGAGCGAGCATAATTATTGAGGTAATTACCTGAGGGTCCGAAGTGATTGTAAACGACATCTATAACAATCATAAGACCGAGGCCATGCGCTTTATCTACAAGCGCTTTCAAGTCTTCGGGCCGACCGTAGGAATTCGCAGGAGCAAATGGCAGAACGCCGTCATAGCCCCAATTGCGTTCACCTCGCCATTGCGCCAGAGGCATCAACTCGATTAGCGTCACGCCAAGATCGGCAAGTTCATCGAGTCGATCTGCGAAAGCATGATATGTTCCCTGCTCGGTTGCAGCGCCGATATGCGCTTCATAAAGCACAGCTTCGTTCCAAGGGCGACCCCGCCAGTCTTTATTGCGCCAAGCATACGACTGAGGATCTATAATTTCCGATGGGCCTGTTACTCCTTGTGGTTGAAAGCGGGAGGCGGGATCTGGGATGATAAGCCCATTTGGCAGTCTATAACTATAAAGGTCGCCAGCGCGGGCATCAGGAACATGCGCGCGCTTGAACCCGTTGTCGCCGATCATTCTGGCTTCCGCGCGCCCGGCGATCAGAAGGTCAATTGCATCGACGTCAGGTGCATACAGACTGAACTGGACGCCATCATCGACGATCTCCGCGCCAAAGGGCATGCGGCGCCTCGTCATGGCTGCGTGTCCGCGGAATGCTGAAAAACAGCCATCGATCGCGCCATCAGGTTGAAACCGACGCCCGGTCTCAGGATGAACGGGTCTTCGCGCACAAGCCCCTCGTCGAGTCGTGTATCGAACACATGTACAAAAGCCTGCGCTTTAAAATCAGCCGGCAAAATGAAGTCGACGTCTTCGGGCGCAGCGTTCATCAAAATAAGAAAGCGGCGTTCGCCATTGCCTTCGTTGCCTATTTGCATGCCGAGCGCGCGGCGCAAATCTTCGTTCCAGTCTTCTGACGTCATTTCACGCCCTTCCGGCGCAAGCCAGTAAATGTCCTTTAGGCCACTTTCGGGGAGCACTTTTCCGCTTAGGTATGTCGTGCGGCGAAAGCTCGCGCAACCTTTGCGCAATCGCGAAAGCGTTCGTGTAAACTCGAGCAGCGCAGGGTCGCGAGCGGCGCCCGCCTCCCAGTCGAGCCAGCTTATTTCGTTATCTTGCGCGTAAGCGTTGTTATTTCCGTTTTGCGTTCTTGATAATTCATCGCCCATGAGCATCATTGGCGTGCCCACCGATAACATAAGCGTCGCAAGAAGATTGCGCTTCTGCAATGCACGCATAGCGTTTACGTCGGCGTCCTCCGTGGGCCCTTCTTCACCGCAATTCCAGGATAGATTATGATTGTGTCCGTCACGATTGTCTTCGGCGTTGGCTTCGTTATGTCGGTCGTTATAACTGACGAGATCGTGCAGCGTGAAGCCATCGTGCGAGCAAACAAATTGAACGGACGCCCACGGATGGCGGCGACTTATTTCGTATATCTCGCGTGAACCTGTCAGCGCTCGTGCAAGGTCTGAGATTTGGTTTGGATCACCGCGCCAGAAACCACGAACCGTGTCCCGCCACTTGTCATTCCATTCCGCCCATCCAGATGGAAAGCCGCCAACGCGATAGCCACCGTCGCCCACATCCCAGGGCTCGGCAATCAATTTTGCTTGCGAGAGAACGGGATCTTGAGCGACAGCCTGCAAAAAGCCGCTGCGCTGATTGAAGTCGAAAGGATCTCGCGCCAGCGATGATGCGAGATCGAAGCGGAAACCATCGACGTGGTACGATTCCACCCAGTGCCGCAAACTATCCATGACCATCTGCAATACGCGGGGGTGAGAAAGATCCAGCGTGTTGCCAGTTCCCGTCGAATCCCACGTAGCGCGCGGCGCTTCCGACGGGGTTTTATAGTAGACCGCGTTGTCAAGCCCACGCCACGAGAGCGTGGGCCCGAGACTGTTGCCTTCGCATGTGTGATTGTACACGACGTCGAGAATGACTTCGATGCCGGCGGAGTGAAGCGTGCGGATTGCGCTACGCAAACCATTTGCGCCGCCGTCGCCCATAAAGCGTGGCTCGGGAGCGAAGAAATTCAGGGTTGAATAGCCCCAGTAATTTCGCAGGCCGCGTTCGAGCAAGAATCGATCGTCAGCGAAGGCGTGGATGGGTAATAACTCGACAGCGGTGACGCCAAGTTTGACGAGGTGATCGACGATTGCAGGGTGGCCTAACGCGGCGTAAGTGCCCCGGGCTGTAGGCGCGATGCCTTCATGGGAAATCGTGAGGCCTTTGACATGGGCTTCGTAGATGATTGTATCGCTCCAGGGGCGACGCGGGGGACGGTCGTCTCCCCACGTTGCAGCTGGATCCACGACAACGCTTTTTGGCGCCATTTGCGCGCTGTCGCGACGATCCATCGTCAGATCGCCGCGATGGGCGCCGATGCGATAACCGAACATGGCGTCGTGCCATCGCACCCAGCCGTAGAGCTGGCGCGCGTAGGGGTCGATGAGCAATTTGTGCGGATTAAAGCGATGCCCGCGGTCGGGTTCATACGGGCCATGTGCTCTCAAGCCATACAATTGTCCCGGAAGAATGCCCGCCACATAGCAATGATAAACGTCTTCGGTGCGCGCTGGCATGCGGATTCGCCGGACTTCCTTGCGTCCAGTCGGGTCGAACAAACATAGGTCGATAGCTGTCGCGTGAGCTGAGAACACCGCGAAATTAACGCCTCCCCCGTCCCACGTCGCGCCAAGCGGTGCAGGGTGGCCATCGTCGAGTCGCAGCATTCAAAGCTCCAGAAAGTCGATTGAGGCGAAACGGAGTCGCCTGCTTCACCGCCGTCAACGCTGCCTTCGCAATTTCGTTTCACGGTCCCGAAGCCTAAAGTTGAGACGCTGTGATTTGACGTTTGGGTGATATCCGAACGCATGCGCGCTTGCCTTGCCGGCTTGGCCGTTAGAACATGACGCCAGCATTGACACACGGATTGAACCATGAAGCTTGGCGTCTGGGCCCCCCTGCCCCACACGATCGGTCGCGAGGCCGAAATTGATCTTGCACTGGATGAACTCGGTTCGCCTGGTCGTGGGCTCCCGGTCGATCGCTCCTACGTCTTCGTGAGAGACGTGGTGAAACGCGCCGAGGAGATTGGCTTTGACATCACTCTGGTGGCGGAGCGCCTTGTCGCGCGCGACCTGGAGGCCTGGGTGGTCGCGTCCGCGCTCGCTGTCGAGACATCGCGCATCGAGATCATGACCGCCGTGCATCCGGGAATTTTCCCCCCGCAGCTGGTCGCCAAGATGGCGGCGTCGCTGGACAGGCTTTCTGGCGGGCGCGCCTGCCTCAACATGGTGCCCGGTCGCCGCTCGCATGAGTTCGCGCTGTACGGGAACAACGGCTGGATCGACGACACACAGTCGCGATACCAACGGGTGGATGAATTTCTGCGCGTCGTGAAAGGCCTTTGGGGCATGGAGCCGTTCACGCTTGAAGGACAATTCTTCGATGTGCGCGAAGCAAGCGTCGCAACAAAGCCGTTTCGCTCACCCATTCCAATTTACGCGGCGAGCGGGTCGCCGCTGGGGCAGGATATCATCGCGCGTGAGTGCGACCTCTGGTTCGCGTCTTACGAACCTGGACATGAAAATTACGAGAAGAATCTCGTTCTGATGCGTGCGGATGTGGCCGCCATGCGCGAGCGGGCGGCGCGGTACGGTCGCGAGATCGGCATCGGCGTCAGCACGCATGTCGCGTTTGGCGCGACGCTGGCGCAAGCGAAGGAAGAAGCGCTTCGTATTGAGGCAGACCCGGCGTCGGCCGTGGCGGCGAAATCGCTCGGAGCCGGTCTTGTTGGGCCGCCGGAAGTGATCGCAGAGCGCATACGCGTCTACGAAGAGCTTGGCGTCACATGCCTGATGCTGCAGTTTCATCCCATGCGGGAAGGACTGGAGCGTTTTGCACGCGAGATTATGCCTCTCATTCGCTGAGCTTCGGCCAAGGTGAGATGGCGCAATGCGCGCCATCTCGGCTATCGACTTATTTGCGGTCGAAGTATTTGCGTGCGCGATCGCGAACGCTCTGAGGCGTGGCGAACAAGTCACTCACGATTTGTCGCATCTCGTCCGGGTCGACGTAGTCAATGTTGATCTGCGCCGCGGCGGCCTCCTTCATGAACTCGGGGTTCTTGAGCATTTCGGCGAAAGCTTTTCGCACAGCGGCGATGCGGTCAGCAGGCACGCCTGGCGCCATTGCGAACGGATGACCCAACTGGCTGCCGGCAGTCACGACCTTGAAAACAGCAAGGTCAGTCTTGTCCTTGATAATGTCTTCAAGATGGGGACTGTTCGCAAGGTCCGGCTGCTTGCGGCCCGAATACGTGAGCACGGCGATGTCCCCGTTCGCAATCCAGTCCGGCTTGTTCGCCTTGACGCTTCCCCACGAATTGTTGCGCGCGTCGACTTCGCCACGCTCCATCGCAAGGTTGAGCGCGCCTGACCCCGTATATCCCGGCACCATGCGAAATTTTGTCCCCGCCATATCGTTAAGCATGAGCGGATACATATAGGTGATCCCAGACGAGCCAATCGACCCGACGATCACTTCACGTTGCCGCGCATCCTCAATGCTCGCGACGCCTGTCCGTTTCTTGTAGGCGATCATTGTTTCGATCGTGGGAGCGGGCGAACCTATCCATTCGAGCTTGCGCGCATCAAACTGCGCGCCCTCCATTCCCACCGCCTGAAACGTGGGGAGGCCGTTCTGAATGAGGCCAATGTAGCTGCCGTCCTTGGGCGCGACATTGTAGAGATAATTCGCCATCACCAGGCCCGTAGCGCCAGTCATGTTCTGCGCAACAGGGGTCGGGCGACCGGGGATAAAGCGCACGATATGGCGCGCGACGAGGCGCAGCGTGAGGTCGTAGGCGCCGCCCGCGCTTACACCCACGAGCAGGTTGAGGTTCTTGCCTTTGTAGAAGGCCTCTACCGGGTCTGCGCTCTGCGCAATCGAGGCGCCCGACAAAGTAAGCGGCGAGACCGCGACGGCGGCGGCGAGCAAAAGTGCGCGCATGAATTTCCCTCCCATGTTGACGCGGCGGCGCTTATCGACTGCGCATGACCGCACGAAACGCATAGAACCAAAAGGCGCACGCGGGCGCAAGCATGCGCCCGGCGCGGTTTTGCCGTGCTATTTCTTACGAGTCGATGCGGATGCCGCCTTGCGGCTCGCAATAGGGACACGTCGCATTCGCGCGCCGCACCAGATATGCGAAAACATTTGAATGGAGGTCTGGCCGGTTCGCTTTTGCAGCTTTGGCCTGCAGCTCCTCTGTCTTGACGAGAAGCTTTGGGCCGCCCGCCGCCTCTGCCGCCAATTGAACGCGACACGCGCGCTCAAGCTTGAGGCCGAGCCAGACTGTCTCCTCAATGCTGGACGAACAGGTCACGATGCCGTGGTTGCGTAAGATGAGCGCCTGCTTGTCGCCCATGGTGCGCGCCACCGCCTCGCCGCGCTCTTTCGTCGTGATGAGATCGGTCGTCTCAGCAAAGACTGGAACCCCGGCATAGAAGATCGAGCCATCGTTGCTCACGGGCAAAAGAGGCTTGTCGAGCGACGAGAACGCGACAGCAGCTTCAGGATGGGCATGCAGCACTGAATTTACATCCGGCCGCAGGCGAAGCACTTCCGAATGAATCCACACTTCGTTGTGACGGGGCGATGGTCCGGCGGTCTTCTGCCCTTCAAGGTTGACTGTGATGATGTTCTCGATGGTCATTTCATCGAGACCCATGCCGGCCGGTTTCATCAGAAACTGGTCGGGACGATCGGGCAGGCGCATGCTGATGTGCCCAGCGACATAATCGCCAAGTCCTTCGTGCACCAGCACGCGACCTGCGTTTTTCAGACGTTCCTTGAGATCCTCGTACATGGCGTGCATCCCGTTATTGTTCGATGAGCTTTTTGTAGAGTTCGATGACGGGGCGCGGTGTCTTCGCAGCGCGCTCGATGATTTCGAGCACTTCGTCGCCCGAAATAGGATCGACGAGGAAATTCATTTTCTTCGCATCGGCGAGGAAGCCCGGGTCCTTGCTCATCTGGTTAAACGCGCTCTTGAGCGCGGCAGCGCGATCCTTCGGCATGCTCGCGGGCCCCGCGACCGGAAGCGCCATCTCGAAAGGCATCTCCGCAAATTCGAGCAGCGCGCGCATGGCTGGATCTTGCGTAAGTTCGCGCGCGAGGGGCACATCCGCGAGCGACGACAGGCGAGCCCGTCGACCAGTCTGCACCAGCGGACGTAAACCGCCCTTCTCCCAAATGTCGCGCATGTTAGTTTGGAAGAAACTGACGTCAGCGTATTGACCATCCACCTCGTTGCGCTGCTGCGCAAGATTGATGTCAGCCGCGCCGGGATATCCGCGAACGATCTCGTGCTTCAGGCCCAGTGCGTGCTGCACGACGAGCGCGATGGTGAGATTGGTCGAGCCCGCGCGATTGGCGCCGATACGCAAGACCGGCGGAGACGCGCTTTGCAATTCCTGGATTGTCTTCAACGAATGGCTGGAATTGACAGAGAGGATGTAGGAATCGTTTGCATAGGCAGAGAGCGAGCCAATCCATGTGAGCTTCAAGGGATCGAAGCGAACATTAGGGTCACCGGTGAGCGCAAGCTGCGGCAATCCACGCTGCAAAGTGCCAATCAGCGTGCCGTCGCTTTCGCCGGCGCCAAAGCGGTTCGCAAGGCCGATACCCCCGCCCGAGGGCTGGTTTTGCACGACAAGCGTCGGCTTCCCAGGAATGTACTGACCCATGTTGCGGGCGAGAAGGCGACCCGTCGTGTCGTAGATGCCCCCTGCGGAGAAAGGTACGATTACATTGATCGTCTTGCCCGTATAAAACTGCTCCACCGATTGTGCGTGCGCAATGGAGCTGGCAGCAAGCAAAGCGACCGCCGCAAGAATCTGCGTTCCCGTCTTCATTCGTTTTCCCTCCCATGTGTGGCGCATTCATGCGCCCATTAGTTTCTTTTCTTCAGGCCGGCTCGGGCTCGCAGACACGACGCCAATCAGCGCCCAATGGCACCATGCCTTCGCCACTCGAAAGAGCCTTGTAATCCACTTGCTGTCCAAGGCCTACTGGCGCGGCACCCTCGCGGGCAAGTTTCTCGGCGGCGTCAATGATCGTCCGACGAAAATGGATGACCGCAAGATCGCTCGCGCCAAGATGTTCGCGCGCACGATTGACAATCGGCCCCATGCTTTCCTGCACGGCGAAATCCTCCGTGTTGATGCCGTAAATGCCGGAGAAAGAACGCCCGGACATCATCGACTCGCGATCTTGCATCCAGTTGTTGTCTCGCGTCCCAACCTTTCGGAACTGCTCGTCCATATCCACGCCAACGCGCATGCCGTGCTGTTCGAGGTAGCGTTCGCGGGTCTCATCGTCGATGGGCGCCTCACGCTTCCACAGCACGTAGTAGAACATCGTGTGTTCGTCATCGATCGGCACGAACATCTGCATCGACGCCCAGCCTTTGGGGGCGGGGAAAATCGCGTAGACTGGAGCGACATAGAGCGTCACGCGCACATAGGTATTGCTTTCCGGGTTTTTCATCGGGCGCCGAAGCGCAGCGTATCGAAACCCGAAAGGCTGCTGCTCAACCTCAAGCCGAGGCGCGCCATCATTGGAAGGCCGCGTAAACTGGGCGACCTTCAGATCCGTGTCTTCCGTGATGCTAAGCCCACCCTTCGGCTTGATGCCGTCGGAGTGCAGGTAATTTGAATGGGCGGAATCAAGCACGCCCTCGATGCATTGCGCCCAATTACATTCTTCACGCGAACGCATGACAATGACGTGAGACGCCGGGAGATCGGAGAAATCAAAATCCATCGGCGGGGGCTGCAAGTCCGGCGGCCCCATGTAGGCAAAAACAAACACGCCGGATTCGCGCACGGGATAAGCGGTAAACTTCACGCGCTCTTTAATCCGACTGCCCTCTGGTTCGGCTGGCGTTTCCGCAACCTCACCAACGGCGTTCATGACCCAGCCGTGATAAAGGCAGCGCAAGCCGCATTCTTCATTGCGGGCCAACGCCAGCGACACGCCGCGATGCGGACACGCCTCGTCGATCAGGCCGAGGGAGCCATCAGGGCTGCGGAACGCAACCAGATTTTCGCCCAGCAAGCGCACGCGCTTGGGCGCGCCGCCCGCCACGAGATCAGCGCCGAGGCACACCGGGAGCCAATAGCGCCGCATCAATTGTCCCATAGGCGTCGATGAGCTTGTGCGGCAAAGAATGTCGTTCTTTTCAGCGGTCAACATCCGATTTTCTCCGGGTCAAGCAGGGCGCTCACGAAGCAGCCTCATCGAGATAAAAATTCCCAGCGTAGGCGGCGTTGATCTGCGTCCACTCATCTGACGAAAGTGGCGGCACGCTTTCGACCGCTGCAACTTCCTGAAGCTGCGCAATCTCTGAAAAACCGCCCACGATGGTCGATACAGCGGGATGCGCGAGTGCGAACTGATACGCAGCAACGGGTAGCGTGCGCGGCGGGCGATGCAGAAAGGCGAAGGCGCGTCCGCGCTGAATTTCAGGCGTGAAGGTTTCTGGTTGGCGCGTGTAAATGCCGCCGGCGTGGCGATGCCGGCCGCCTGCGCCTTGCTCAATCACCTGATGAGTGAGAGCGCCGCCAGACAGTGGACGGATGACGGCGACGCCAACGCCACATTCGCCAGCGTGCGTAATGATGCCATCATAATTATCGTAACCTGCGCCATAGCGAACGCCGACGGGGTTCATGCCGGCCGTGGGATTGACCATGTTGTACCAGCAATTGATGGCGTGATAGCTGCCTGAAAACAGGACCCGTTTGGTGGGTTCCGGCTCAGCGCTTTCGCAGGTGAAGCCGAACCAGCGAATTTTTCCTGCGTCGCGCATACGCTCGAGGCCTTCCAGCGCAGGCCCGAGCATGTCGTCAGGCGTGAGCGGCAACCAGTGCGCAGCGGATGGATCGCGCGTCGAGCGCGGCGGGTTATGGATCATCATTACATCGATGCAGTCAACGCCGAGGCGGCGCAGGCTTGCTTCGGTTGAAGCAATCACCTTGCCGCCAATGTCGTCAACATCACCGGGCATCACTTCCACCTTAGTCGAAACATAAAGTGGGCGCTGAGCTTCACGCGCGAAACGCTTCAGCGCGAGACCAAGGTTTTCTTCCGCGCGTCCCTTGCCGTAATCCGGCGATGTGTCGAAATAATTGACGCCGATGGACAGCGCGTATTCGAACGACTTCCAGCGGTCGGCCTCGGGCGCGATCGTCATCAGCCCCGCGTTGTCACCCGTGCCAAAGGCGATTTCCGAAACATGAAGATCGGTTTTGCCGAGCTGGCGATATCGCATATTGGTTTGCCTTTGGATCTTATGTCGCACTCTGATGAATATCCGCCAACGCTGTTCCCTTGAACGCGGTCTGCCCGCCATCGACGAGGAGATCCGTTCCCGTGATGAACGAGGCTTCGTTGGATGCAAGGAAGACCGCCGCTGCAGCGACTTCCTCAACGGTCCCGGTGCGGCCCAGGACTTGGCCCCGGCCACGGACCTTGTTGGAGTTCTCGCGGGTGCCAAAGCGACGCAGCGACCGCGCCGTGTCGATGGGGCCGGGAGAAATTGTGTTGGCGCGTATGTTGTGCGGGCCATAGTCGATGGCCAGGACGCGCGTGAAATGCATCAGCGCGGCTTTCGTGGAGCAATAAGCGGAGCGGCCCGGCAGGCCAAAGTGGCCGTGGCTGGAGGCAATATTGACGACCGACCCGCCGCCCGCTGCGCGAATATGGCCAAGGACGTATTTGCACATCAGGAAGACGCCGGTGAAATTGACATCGAGTGCGTTGCGCCATGCGGCGACGGACAGGGTTTCGACGTTGCCGTCCGGCGAAAGGGTTGCTGACGCGTTGACGAGATCAGTAATCTTGCCAAAAGTCCGAACGGCGAAAAGCCCGGCGTTACTGCAGTCCTCTTCGCTGGACACGTCAACCTTCAGGCCGACCGCTTGCCCGCCGGCTGCGACGATGTCCCTGGCCACGAGATCAGCTTTTTCCAGCGAGATGTCGCAGACAACAACGCTGGCGCCTTCCGCACAATAGCGGCGCGCGATAGCGCCGCCGATTTCGCCGCCCCCGCCCGCAATCACCGCAACGCGTCCGGCCATAAGCCCGCCGTTTGGCATCGTCGTCCTCCCAAACATTTTGTTGCGCGAACATCGTGTTTCGCGCGACGCGCGTCAAGAGGCGAAGGCTTGGCCGTTCTTGCCGCACGCCGAGATTTGTCCTAGCCTTCCACCATAACAAGGCGGCGCACATTGGCGCACGTAAGGGGGGACGCAAAAATGGCTAATCGCAACTTTATGGCGGCGGCTGCATTCACGGCCTCAATGTCGTTCGCGTCACCCGTCTTTGCGCAGGCGGATTTCTTTAAGGGCAAGACAATCAACGTCGACATTGGAGCAGATGTCGGCGGTGGCTTCGACGCGTATGGCCGCGTGATCGCCGAATTTCTGGGCCGACATATTCCCGGTGCGCCGGTCGTAACGCCGCAGAACCGGCCCGGCGCCGGAGGGCGCGTCTCAGCGAACTGGCTTTATAACGTCGCGCCCAAGGATGGCACGGTCATCGGCGTGTTTGGGGGCTGGATCGCATTCGAGCCGCTGTGGGGCATTTCCGGCGTTCAATTCGACGCAACGAAGTTCAACTGGCTGGGCAACGCAAACCGCGAAGTAACAACCTGCGGCTTCTGGAACCGCTCGAAAGGGACGTCGCTCGACGCGTTGCGCGCAGGTGAGACGCTCGTCGGATCTTATGGGCCCACCACTTCGATGACGCAGGACGCGGTAGCGCTCAACGCGCTGATTGGCGCGAAGATCAAGGTGATCCACGGCTACAAGGGCACGCGCGATGTCGTGCTGGCGGCGGAGCGCGGCGAGGTGGACGGCAGCTGCGGCCTTTGGATGTCGAGCGTGAAGTCGCAATATCAGAAGTATCTCGACTCGGGCGAGCTTCGGCTTGTCGTGCAGATGGGCATGGAGCGTCATCCCGAATTGCCGAATGTGCCCAACGCGTCCGACCTCATCACATCAGACGAAGACCGCCTCGCCTTCAACCTCATTTTCGGGCAATTGGAGGTCGCGCGCCCGGTTGCAGCGCCTCCGGGTGTGCCTACCGGCAGGGTCGCCATTTTACGAAAGGCGCTGGCCGATACACTCGCTGACCCAGAGTTTGTGGCGACAGCTACTAAGCGTGGGCTCGAGGTGCGCCCCCTCGCGGGCGACAAGATGCAAGAGTTTGTCCAAGCCATTTATTCTTCACCGCAACCGCTTGTGCAGCGCGTGAGAAAAATGATGGGATATTGATTTGCGCGGCGCCTCGACTTGACAGGTAAACTGCGTTTTCCTTACTTGGCTTCATAAAGATGCGGCGTAGCCCGCAACACGGGAGGACTTATGCGCATCGGCACGGCCGAACCCGGCAGTACTTTTCTTTCACAGGGCAACGCCCTTAAGCAGCTTCTCGATCAACGCGGCGTCGCGCAACCCATTGAGGTGGTCGCCGCTTTGTCGGCGAGCATCGAGAATGCGCAGAGCCTCGACGCGGGGGCTATCCAATTCGGTTATATGGCGTCGAACTGGATCGGCAGAGCGCTGAGGGGCGAGGCGCCGTTCAGCAATCCGATTGAGCTGCGCATGGTGTCGCCGGCCAACGCCGGCCCCTTGTTCTTTATTGCGCTCGCAGCTTCCGGATTACACAGCGTCGCGCAACTCAAGGGCAAACGCATCTGCGTCGGCCCCGCGACAAGCGGAATGGCGCAGCATGCCGACACGATGTTTCGCGCGCTCGGCTGGACAAATGCGGATGTGCAGATCGTCAATCTGGATTTTGCGCAAGGGGCCGAAGCGCTGAAGCGCGGCGAGGTTGACGCACAATTGCAATGCCCAATTCCAAACAAGGTGATGAATGCGCTCGACGCATCCGCCGACCTGCGTGTGCTTGAATGGGGCGCCGACTTCGACAGGTTGCTCGCATTTCAGCCGCTCTATCGGCCTACAACGATCCGCGCGGGAAAGCTGCGGTGCGTGCGCGAGGATACGCGGCAACCCGCCGTTGTGAATGTGATCGTGACGCACGCCAAAGTCGACGCTGCGCTCGTGCGCGATGTTACAGCCGCCATCGTTTCAGGCGCCGAAGAGCTTGTTTCCCTGGACGCGCTTTATGACGGCTTGCCGGATCTCTTTCCGGAGCTAAAAACCGACGGCCGTAAGGCCTTTGAATTTGGCGGCGTCGCCCTTCATGACGGCGCTGTTGCAGCCTATCGGGATGCGGGCCTTCTCGCCTGACCAACTGGGATCAAAAGCCATGACCGACGTTAAGGATATCAAGGCGGACCTACGCTATTACGATTTGCGCGAATGGCTCGATCTCGCCGAGAACATGGGCGAAGTGCGAACCGTCAAGGGGCTCAACTGGCAGGAAGAAATCGGCATGGCCTCCGAGGTTGTGCTGCATGAGGAATCGGCGCCCTGCATCGTGTTCGAGGACGTTCCCGGTACGCTGCCCGGCAGCCGCGTGCTGGTGAACTTCTTTGGCGGGGATCGTCAGAAGATGACGCTCGGCTTTCCCAAACACCTTAACAAGCTTGAATTGAGCGAGGCGTTTCGCCTCAACTACATGGCCGATCTTAAACGCATTCCGCCCGTTTATGTGAATGACGGACCCGTTTTCCAGAACATGATGAAAGGCGAAGAAGTCGACGTCTCGATCTTTCCGACGCCCATGTGGCATCCTGAAGATGGTGGTCGCTACATCGGCACCGGTTCGTTCAATGTGACGCGCGACCCCGATGAAGGCTGGATCAATTGCGGCACCTATCGCGTCATGATTCACGACAGTAAACGTGTGGGATTCTACATTTCACCCGGCAAGCATGGACGCATCATGCGCGACAAGTACGAGCAACGTGGCGAGCCGATGCCCGTCGCCATTGTGGTTGGATGCGACCCAATGTCGTTCCTCATGTCATCGAGCGAAATTCCGTATGGCGTCTGCGAATATGAAGTGATCGGCGGCCTGCGCGGCAAGCCTGTCGAACTTGTCAAGGCGCCAATCACCGGACTGCCGGTTCCCGCGAACGCCGAGATTGTGATTGAAGGCTATGTGCAGCCTGGCAATGTGGCGCCGGAAGGCCCGTTCGGCGAATGGTTCGGGTATTACGGTTCAGACGTTCGTGACGAGCCGGTGATGGATATCCATGCAATTTACTATCGCGACAACCCGATCCTGCTTGGCTGCGCACCGCAGCGCCCGCCCGACGAAATTGGACGTTATCGCGCCCTTACGCGCTCCGCCATTGTACGTGAAAACATCGTCAAGGCCGGCGTGCCGGACGTGACGGCTGTTTGGGCGCATGAGGTCGGCACGTCGCGGCTACTTCTTGCTGTTGCGATCAAGCAGCGTTACGGCGGCCATTCCAAACAGGCTGGGCACGTTGCGGCCATGTGCCATTCGGGCGCGTATGCGGGACGCTATGTCATCGTCGTTGACGACGACATTGACGTCTCGAACCTGGAAGAAGTGATCTGGGCGATGTTGACCCGCTCAGATCCTGCCACGTCTATCGACATCATTACCAATGCGTGGTCGACGCCGCTTGATCCGCGCATCGAGCCTGAGCGCAAGGCGAAGGGCGATTTCACGAACAGCCGCGCCATCATCGACGCCTGCAAACCCTTCCATTGGAAGGATCAGTACCCGAAGGTGAACCAGCCCTCGCCGGAGATGCGCAAACTTGGGCGCGAACGCTTCGGCTACCTGCTAAAATAAAAGTGTCGCGCGGCCTACATGGCCGCGCGCACGCCCAGCATAGTGAAATCAGGGTCGGCGATGAAATGTTCGCCGGCTGGGCACTGGCGCTTCAGCAACTGCAGGCGCGCGCCCTGCTCCTTGCCGAGGCCCACGGGCACCGTGTTCATGATCGGGTTAATGCCTATGACGTTGTCGAGATCATCCTTGAATGCCTGCAGATCTTCGACTGTGAAAACGATATGATCCATGCCTGTCGGCAGGATGCTCTGGCCGAGATAATTATTGATCTTCCACGGCACCAGAACGAGCGTGACCTTGCCGTCGGTGAGATACATGTTCTCGTCGTCAGCCTCCTTGTTGACATCAACCAATTGCAGAACGTCGCGATAGAAGTCCGCCATTTTCTCAGGGTGCATCGTGCGCATAGCGATGTGGGAGATGAAGCGAGGACGACGCTCGCCCGCATTTTCGGTGTAAATCGCGGAACGGTTCGCCATGTCCCGCTGCGAGAGATCAAAGACGTTGCCATCAGGATCATTCGCGGTAATGCCGGCGAACGGTCGCGTGCCGGGCCGCTGCACCCATGAAGCGTCCTGATATTTCTTCATGCGATCGAAGACGGCGTTTACATCCTCGACCTCGACGCCGAAGTGATCGAGGCCGGCGGGACGGCCCGCCTTGCGCGGGTTGATGTTGAGGCCGACGTATCCGTCACCCACCGTTTGCGCACGTTCGGCGCGCTCCTTTGAGGACGGTTTCATCTTGAAGACGGCTTCGTAAAACCGTGCGAGCAGCGCATAATTCTGGCTGACGATCGCAACGTGGTTGATCTTGGAGAACATGGCTTCCTCTGTCAGTCGCGGCTTCCGCCGAAGTTCATGATGTCCTTGGCCGCTTCGACAGTTTCGCGAGGCGCCGCGTAGGAATTGGCTATGATGGCGGCGACGTCGTCACCTGAAACCTCGTCGATCTCTATATTCTGCTTTTTGGCTTCCGCAATAAAAGCAGGATCATTCATCGTTTGTGTAAACGCAGCGCGCAACGCTGCAAGCCGGTTGGCGGGCACGTTTGGCGGCGCCAGAATTGGTCTGTCCATGCCTTGCGGCGCGAGCACCAGTTCCAGGATCTTTTTCGTCTGCTCATCTTTTGCAAATTCGATCACGGCCGGCGTGTCCGCAAACTCCGCCTTGCGCTTCAGCGCGATCAGAACCGGGATCGTAACTTTCTTTTGCGAAAACCAGTCAGGGCGTGTCGTGTTGATCGACGTCACGAGGCCGCCGCAACGACCATGTACTTCGCCGCGCTCCATGGCCATGTAGACATCGTTTCCACCGCGATATCCGGACACTATCTTTATTTTTGTGCCAAACAGCCTGTTCAGCATGTGCGGCAGCATTTCCATCTGCGATCCGGCGCCCGTTCCGCCGACCACGTAATCACTTCGAAGAGATCCTTCCAATTATTGATCCTCGCAGATGACCACGCTACGCACATGGCGCTTTCGGTTGAGATGGAGCCAATCCAGCTCATCTGGCGCGGATCAAAATTTGCGCCCTTGGTGCCGTAAAGCGGCGCAAACGGAACACTCGCGTGCACGAGGCCGATCACGCTGCCATCGCGTGGCGCGACATTGGCCAGGTGCATCATGGCGCGAATACCGCCGGCGCCAGGCATGTTTTGGATCACAATGTTTGGATTACCAGGAATCTTTTGCGCGAAGATCGGCGCAAAAAACCGTGCGTAGGTAGAGTAGCCGCCACCTTCGCCCGCGCTCAAGATCCAGGAAAGCTTTTGGCCTTTATAGAAGTCTTCTGCGGTTTGCGCCTGCGCGCCAGCGCATGCAGACACAGCCAGCGCGGCAGCGAGGTAAAACGTTCGCCTTGTCATTTCCATTCTCCCCGCCGCGCTGCTTGTCTTGTTGCTACTTCAAAACGTCGCCGTCCTTTGGCTCCAGCGCGCGCTTCACCCGCTCTCGAATATCGGCTGGCGTGTCGACAATATCGCGGATGAGTTTGTCCAGTTGCTCGCCAGTCATCGGGCGAATGTCCATGTTGTGCTTTTTGGCGTCAGCCATGAACTCCGAGTCCTTGATCATCGCCTGAAACGCAGCGCGCAAGGCCTTGACTCGATCGGCTGGCGCGCCTGGCGTTGTGCCAAGAGGCCGGCCAACCGCTGCGGAGCGCGACATGAAATCAAGCAGCGGTCTGTCCTCCGGCGGCACCTTCTGGTCCGATAGGAGAGGAACATCTGGCAACGCAGGCTCTTTCACAAGACCAGTCTGAATGAGCGGAATGACGATCTTGTTGGGGAGCCACGTCGGTTTGGCAGACATATAGTCTGTATAGGGATTCGTGCCCCGTCCTTCGACTTCGCCGCGCTCCATCGCAAGATCTATTTCAGCGCCGCCGGGATAGCCGAACACCATTTTGAACTTGGTGCCGAGGACATTATTGAAGAACGCGGGGAATTGCACGGAAGCCGAGCCCGCCCCTGTGGTACCAATGGTGGTGACGCGCTGTTTCGCCTCTTCAAGCGTTTGCGTTTTCGCAGTACGATGTACGACGAGCAATTGGTTGGAATGGGTGACGTTGGCGATCCAGCTCACCGTGCGCAGATCGGCCTTGAACTGAGGCGAGAGACCGAGCGCCTGATCGCTCGCAAGGCCTTGGCTAAAAATCGACAGAACGGTACCGTCTTTTGGCGCAACCTGGATCATATAATTAGCTGCAACAATGCCACCGCCGCCTGGCATGTTGACCGGGACCATCTGGGGTTCGCCGGGGATAAAGCGTCCGATATGGCGTGCTACAAGACGACTGAGCAAATCATAACCGCCGCCGGCGGTCGTGCGAATAACCATACGCATCTGCTTGCCGGGCCCAGAGTAAAACTCCTGCACGGATTGTTGCGCCAGCGCGGATCCAGCGGGTACGCTGAGTGGCGCTGCAATGATGAAGGCGAACGTCGCCCTCTTGAGCTGTGGCCGCATATTTTTCTCCCCTTTTGCACTTGGCGTTTGTACTTCGCCTTTTATGCGTATCTGCTTGCAGGGCGCGAGAGCCCCAGGTTTTCGCGCAAGGTCGTTCCTTCATAGCGCGTCCGGAACAAGCCGCGACGTTGAAGCTCCGGCACGACCTTGTCGACGAAGTCCGTAAGCGAGTCAGGAAACACCGGCGGCATGACGTTGAAGCCATCCGCTGCGCCTGTCTGGAACCATTCCTCCATGACGTCCGCAATGTGCTCGGGCGTGCCGCAGATGTCGTAGTGGCCACGCCCGCCCGCGATCTGCGTGTAAAGCTGGCGTATAGTCATGTTGTCGCGCCGCGCCATATCCATGAGGAGCGTTACGCGACTACTGATGACCTGGTCTTGCGGCACGTCCGGCAGAGGGCCGTCCACATCAAAGCCGGAGAGATCGAGCCCCATGCGCTGCGACAGTAACGCGATTCCAACTTCCGGGTGGATAAGTCGCTGCAACACCTCCCGCTTTTCGTGGGCTTCCTCTTGTGTGTCACCCACGGTGACGAAAAAGCCGGGCATGATCTTGAGTTCGTCAGGCTCTCGCCCGAAAGCCGCCATGCGAGACTTCAGGTCGGAATAAAACGCGCGGCCTTCTTCGATTGTCGGCGTTGCGGTGAACACCACCTCAGCGGTTTCGGCGGCGAGGCTCTTGCCATCTTCCGAAGCCCCCGCCTGCACCAACACAGGCCGCCCTTGAGGCGAACGGGCGACGTTAAGCGGGCCTTTGACTTTGAAGTGATCACCGACGTGGTTGAGCGTGTGCATCTTCTTCGGATCGAAGAAGATGCCGCTATCACGATTGCGCTCGAAAGCGTCATCATCCCATGAATCCCACAGACCCATCACCACTTCGGCAAATTCGCGCGCCCGGATGTAGCGTTGGTCCTTGGCCATATGTTCGTCGCGGCTGAAGTTCAGCGCCGCAGTATGATTGCCGGAGGTGACGAGGTTCCATCCTGCGCGACCGTGGCTCACATGGTCTAGCGAGGCAAACTTGCGCGCCAGTGAAAACGGCTCTTCGAAAGTTGTGCTGGCCGTGCAAACAAGACCGATATGTTGCGTGACGCTTGCAAGCGCAGCAAGGAGTGTGAATGGCTCGATCCACGCCACATACGCCATGCGGCGCAGTCCATTCTCGTCGAACACCGAATTGGCCGTGGCCGAATCGGCCGAGAACAGCATGTCGAAGCAGCCGCGTTCAGCAATCTTCGCGACTTCGATAAACCGCGCGATGTTAACGCCAGCGTCCGCCTGCGCGTTGGGATGGCGCCACGCCGCCAGATGATGTCCTGCAGGCCGCAGGAACATGCCGAGTTTAATTTGCTTTTTATCAGCCATAATACATTTCGCCCGCAGCGCCTGTGGGGCGCCCGCGCTTCCTCCTTACCGGATGTCTGATGCATCCTCCGCGTCAGAGTCAGCCTTCGGGGCTGCGCTGTCAACACATGGCCGAAATGTTTTGACTGATGAAGGTTGCGCCTGGCGATTCAGTCATGCCGGACATCCGATCGGGCCGTCTGAACGTTCATTGAGACGCGCGAGCCTCTGATTGGAAAAGGCGCGGAACTGCGTGGGCTTTATTGTTCGCTGTTTGTTCTAACCTTCCCGCATGCGCTCGCAAGAGCGACATAACTACGGGGCGCGCGCAAAGCATTCAGCCAGAGCGGCAATAAGCATCTCGTCGCCGGAATCAGCGGCACGCCCAAGGGATTCGCGACTTCTGGATACAGATCCTGCAGCCAGTGAAAAAAGTGCCCTTCCTGCTGCGCGCAACACCAGGAAGGGAATGGTCAACAGGGTGGATCGACATCCGGCGCAAAAGCAGCGTTAGGCGCGGAAAATGCGAGGCCTTAGCGGAGTTCTCGCGTGAGTGGTAGGCATTACAGTTCACTCACGATTGTACCTGTCCTCGATGCGAACGATATCATCCTCGCCAAGATAGCTGCCGGTCTGGACTTCAATCAATTCGATGTCGATTTTGCCCGGGTTGGTGAGACGATGAACGCATCCGATGGGTAGGTAAATCGACTCGTTTTCATGAACGAGCTTCTTTTGCGAGTCGATTGTCACCTCGGCCGCACCGCGAACCACGATCCAATGCTCGGAGCGATGGTGGTGTTTCTGCAGAGACAGCGCTGCGCCCGGCCGGACGCTAATGCGCTTCACCTGATAGCGATCACCGAGATCGATCGTTTGATAATAGCCCCACGGCCTGTAGACGCGGCGATGCTCCAGCGGCTCTCGCCGACCTTCCAGCTTGAGGCGCTCGACGAGTTCTTTCACGCGATTGGCTGCGCTTGCAGCGACGACAAGAGTCGCGTCGCCCGTGTTCACGACAATGATATCGCTGACGCCAACGACCGCAGTGAGGCCTTCGTCAGACCGCAAGTAGACATTCTTTGCGTCCATGATGACGCCTTCGCCACGCATGACATTCCCGTCCTCATCGGGTGATGAAAGCGCTCCAACGGCAGCCCAGGAGCCGATATCCGACCAGCCCACATCAGCCGGCATGACCGCTGCTTTTTCTGTACGTTCCATAACGGCGTAGTCGATAGACTTCTTCGGGGCGAGGGAGAAGGACGCTTCGTCGAGCACAACGAAGTCGAGATCCTCGCGCGCATTGTCAACTGCGGCCCGTGCCGCTTCAGCAATAGCTGGCTCAAACCTCTCAATCTCGCTGCGCATGACATCTGCGCGGAAAAAGAAGTTTCCGGAATTCCACAGGTATCCGGCGTCGACAAATTGTTGTGCGCGCTCAGCGTCCGGCTTTTCGGTAAAGCCTGCGACTGCAAATGCGTACTCGTCGACGCTGGCGCCGGGGCGAATATAACCATACCCCGTCGCAGCATGATCTGGCTTGACGCCCAAGGTCACGATGTATCCCATTGCGGCGGTTTTCGCGGCTTGCTGACAGAGGGAGACGAAACCCTCCCGATCCAGGATCGAATGGTCGGCCGCCAGCATAGCCACAATGGTGTCCGGTGAGCGCCGAAACGCTATTTCAGCGGCAACAGCAACTGCTGGCCCCGAGTCACGACGCATCGGCTCAAGCACGATCTCGCCCTTTACGCCGGCAAGTTGCATCTGCTCGCCGACAAGGAAGCGATAGTCCTTGTTGGAAATAGCTATCGGCGCGGCAAAAATGTCTGGGCGCGACATCATCCGCAGGCTCTCGATAAAGCTGGATTCTTCCGAAATCAGCGGAAGAAACTGCTTGGGATAACTCTCCCGGGACAGCGGCCACATGCGGGTTCCTGACCCGCCGCACATGATCACCGGTAGGATCAGACTCATTTTATCCTCTCAGACTTCGAACTTGGAAAATTTACGATGGCCGCAGCAAAATGCTTATTCAATATACGCCTTGCCGATGAGGCCGCCAGACATCGCCTTGTGATAACAACTCCTCGAAATATGCGATCGTCTTCACCAAGCCGTCGCGCAACTGCGTCTTGGGCTGCCAGTCCAGAAGCTGGCGCGCCAGACTTATGTCCGGCTGGCGTTGTCTGGGATCATCTGGTGGAAGCTGATGCGAAACCACCTTCGATTTCGAACCCGTGATTTCCAATACAAGATCGGCGAGTTCTCTCACAGTGAATTCGCCAGGATTGCCGATATTGACCGGCCCGGTTACTTCATAGTCCGTCGCCATCATCTGGATGATTACGTCGATCAAATCATCGACGTAACAGAACGAGCGCGTCTGCGAGCCGTCGCCGTAGATCGTCAGATCCTCACCCTTCAACGCCTGGACGATAAAGTTTGAGACAACGCGTCCATCGTAAGGGTGCATCCGGGGCCCATATGTATTGAAGATGCGGACGACTTTGATCGCCACATCGTGCTGACGCCGATAATCGAAGAACAATGTCTCCGCGCATCTCTTGCCCTCGTCGTAACATGACCGGACCCCGATGGGATTTACGTTCCCCCAATACGATTCCGGCTGCGGATGAACCGTCGGGTCGCCGTATATCTCAGACGTGGACGCCTGCAGGATCTTTGCCTTCACGCGCTTTGCGAGCCCCAACATGTTCATGGCGCCGATGACGCTCGTTTTTGTCGTCTGCACTGGATCAAACTGATAATGAACTGGCGAAGCAGGACATGCAAAATTATAAATTTCCTCCACGTCGACATGGAGAGGAACGGTCACGTCATGGCGCGCTAATTCAAAACTCGGATTACCAAGGAGGTGTTCCACGTTACGTCGCGAGCTTGAAAAGAAATTGTCGACGCAGAGAACCTCATTTTCTTGCGCTAGCAGCCGCTCGCAAATGTGCGATCCCAAAAAGCCCGCCCCGCCCGTCACCAAAATGCGTTTTCCGGCCAGCATGAAGAACACCCGCTCAAGTTTGCGCGCCGAGCGCTGTGATGCATACACGGGCTCGACCCCTCAAGGCGAGGGCCGAGATTCCGATCTCGGCATCCCGGAGGAGGCAAGCGGAAGCTTTGCCGTTATGGGCGGGAAGACCGACGGTCAACCTATTCTTGGCGCTAGCATGGGGGGAAGGCGCCCGAACAGGCACAACCAGGTCAGCCGGAAGCAGTCGCCGCCCAAGCTGGGCAAGCGACGACGGAAACGCGCTCACGAGTGGAGCAAATTCCTCATATTCAACAGTGGGATGCACAGCTTCCTTCTCCGCCGCATCTGATGACCTGCGGCAACTGACCAATTGCCGCGATCGAACGACAATAGAGGCGAATAGTGAACCTTTTTTATAACAAACGCTGCTATTACGCTAAGCTCAAGCACAATCGGTAACCGTTGATGAATGGCGCCAGAGAGCGATACAAAACGTTGTGTGACCTCGCGCATGCAGCAACGGGCAGCACGGCCATTGGCGCTGCAAATCCAGCGTGCGAAAAGCGTGGCGTGCGATACCGCGTACAGATTTGGGGAAAATGCATCAATGTTGCTCAGTGACTACGCACCGGCGGTTGGCTTTGGGACAAGTGGCTTGCGCGCCTTGGTTTCCAACCTGACGCCAGAAGCCGTCAGCGCCTATGCACGCGCCTTCATTCGCGCCACCCGGTCGCAAGGTGCTGACGTCACCGGATGCGTCGTCGGCTGGGACCTGCGGCCAAGCAGCCAGGCAATTGCGGCGGCTGTGTGCGCGGGGCTCGAGGCCGAAGGCGTCGAGCCGGAAATCGCCGGCCCCTGCCCCACGCCAGCCATCGGCCTGCGCGCGATCACGGCCGGCAAGCCGGGCATCGTCGTCACTGGAAGCCACATTCCTTTCGATCGAAACGGCGTGAAGTTTTTTACCGCCCGGGGCGAGATCACCAAGGCGGACGAACATAGTCTCACGGCCTGCGATGCGCTCGAGCTTGTGATCAGCCCCGACGATCTGGCGAGCGCCGTCAGCCGCTGGACGAAAGCTCTCGCTGAGCCCTCGGGGGAAGCTATGGGCGCGTATCGCGCCCGCTTCAGCGATGCTTTCGCAGCCGACTGCCTGTCAGGCCTGCGAATTGGCGTCTATCAACACAGCGCAGTTGGACGAGATTTCCTGCTTAGTCTACTCCGCGACCTCGGCGCCGAGGTCGTCGCGCTCGGACGCAGCGAGTCGTTTGTGCCGATCGACACCGAAGCTGTCCTGCCGGAGGATGAGACAAGAGCCGC
Source organism: Beijerinckiaceae bacterium (assembly GCA_030684835.1). Taxonomy (GTDB): domain Bacteria; phylum Pseudomonadota; class Alphaproteobacteria; order Rhizobiales; family Beijerinckiaceae; genus Terripilifer. The sequence goes on along the minus strand of JAUXWZ010000015.1, from coordinate 89,459 downwards.
CGCGTGGGCGAAGGAGCATGGGCTCGACGCTATCGTCTCAACCGATGGCGACGGCGACAGGCCATGGGTGTGCGACGAGCGCGGCGCGTTCGTGCGCGGCGATGTCCTTGGCGTATTGGCGGCCCGCCGCTTAGGTGCGCAACGCGTCGCAACGCCGGTCAGCTCAAACACGGCCCTAGAGAAATGCGAGGCCTTCGAAAAGATCCTGCGCACCCGCATCGGCTCGCCCTTCGTCATTGAGGCTATGGAGGCGCTTGCCGAGGATGAGGGCGTTTGCGTGGTGGGATACGAGGCCAATGGCGGTTTCCTGACCCAGACTGCGGCGCAGGTGAACGGCGTCAGCCTCTCACCATTGCCGACACGCGACAGCACCTTGCCCATCCTGCTGGCGCTGACAGCTGCAAAGGAAAGCGGCGCGCCTGTATCCGCGCTCGTCGACTCGCTTCCGCCGCGACGCACGTCATCCGGCAGCATCAAGGGAATCGCCACGATCGACAGCTTCACATTCGTTCTTACGATGCAGAGCGACCCTAAGAGTTGCGACGCGTTCCTTTCATTCACTGGCTCGACGCAAAGCACGGTGGATTCGACGGACGGACTTCGCGTGACAATGGCGAGTGGCGACATTGTGCATCTTCGGCCATCGGGCAACGCGCCCGAGTTCCGCTGCTATGTGGAAGCAGATACGCAGGTTAGGGCAGATGCCCTCCTTGCCGATGCGCTGCGGGCAATTGCAGCGCGATTCAATGTGGCAAGTCCACCGGCGAGTTAGCCGCCGGATCGTGTTGCGCGCCAGGCATTTGGCCGCACTCCGCGCATTTCATCGCCGGTGACGCTGCCGTAATAGGCGACGCCGCCCACTGTGAAGCTGATCTCGTCGCCATGCAGCCTGCCATCCTCAAGGGCGGCGGCGCCGAGCTTGCCAGTGAACGTCTGAAACTTCTGCGTCACAACAAGATCGGCCTCTCCCAGCTTCCAGACGCCGTTGGCGTTTGCCGGGACAATGTATTTGTACATGCGGCACCAGGCCGTGCAGTCCGGCCCCACTTCGGCGGTCTCGTCATGATCCCAACCGGAAATCGTGTAGGTCACGGTCACGATGCGCGTGCCAGGACGCAATTTGAGAAAATTGGGGACGAGCTGGTCGAGGTTCTGCGTCAGGAGGAACAGCGGCATCACCGTCGCCTTGGAGATGTCGGCCGCGTACATGTCGCCTTCTACAAATTGCGCTCGGTCGGCGACGCCTGCTTCCTGCGCGCGCTTGCGTGCGTATTCCACCATCTTCGGATTGAACTCGACGCCATGCCCGCGCGCGCCGCGTTTAGCCGCCGCGATCACCATGCGGCCGTCGCCTGAGCCCAGATCAATCACGTAGTCGCTGGGCTGCAGACCCGCGAGATCGAGCGTCGCCTCCACGGACTTGTCGGGCGTTGGCACCCAGACAACGTCTTTTCCGGCCTGCCCCGAATACGGCTCGAACGGCTCATTGGCTTGCTGGGCAAACGCTCCCGGCGCGGACAGCGCACAGGTCAGCGTGATCGCGGCGGCAAAGCGAACGGCAGCGGCGCAGCTGCCGGCCCGGGAAGTTTTCATTGTTGTCTCCGTGTGTACAGCTTGTGTTTGTCGGCTTCAACTCAGGTCAAAGCTAGCGCCGCTCGCGGGCCGGGGGAACACTCGCCCCCTTCACAAATAATTGCGGAAGAACGACTGCAGCCAGCGTCGTTCACGCTCCGATTTGCGTCGAGCGACGAGGATGGCCCGATGCTTGCTCACCGCAATCAATCCAAGCAAGAGATGCTCCAACCCATCCTAGCCGGCGCTTCGAGCATGACGGTATTTCGTGCTACGGTCGCCTTCTTGAATATCACCCCTCGGAGGCGTTTGCGGCGTGCGTCAGAGATTGCTTCTGTTGGTAATTGCTGCGTTGCTACCATTGGTGGTTGTCATCGGAGCGCTGAGTTTCTTATCGGTTTCACAAAAACAGGCCGATTTGCGCGATGCTGCGGTCGGATACTCGACTGATGTCTTGCGCTCAGTGGATCGTGAACTGCGGGCGCAGCGTCATCTTGTTGCCGTCCTTGCTCGCTCTCCCACCCTTGAAGGGCCCACGCTTGATCTTGAGCGCTTTCACGAGGTTGCCCGGCGCTTTATCGCGCAAGTCGATGGATGGGATCGCGTGATCCTTGCGCAGGTTGGCCACGGTCAAATCCTCAATACCGCCGTTCCGTTTGGAACAAATCTGCCGGGCATCGTGGACGCCGAGGGCTTCGACGAGGCGCTGAAGAGTGACGACATAATCGTGACAAACCTGACAGGCCCTGGACCCCTGGCGGCGAACGGGCCTGCGGTGGTTGCGTTACGCAAACGGCTTAATTTGCCAAACGGACAGACGATCGTTCTCAGCGTTCTCGTTCGCGCGGAATTGTTCGATCGCACGATCAGCCAAGCGCGGATCGAAGCGAGTTGGCGTCCGTTTCTTATTGACGGCGTGGATCGCATCATCTCTGCGCCGCGCGCGGCGAGCGCTACCGGCCAGCGCGCCGGAGCACCCGCCATCGCAGCGCGCTCAGGGGGGGCAAGCGGCGTGTATCCGGGACAGGCCTGGAACGGCGAGCCTGTCATCACCGCGTTCATCAAATCCGCCGAGACCAATTGGTCCGCACACATTTCGATTCCTGCAGACGCATATAACGAACCGCTGCACCGCTCGATTGCGGTCATCGGAGCGCTGACGCTTCTCGCGCTTCTTCTATTCGGCGTTTTCGCCTATGTGGCTCGACGCGAACTTGTGGCCATGCGTACAGAGTCAGAGGCTATGTCGCGCGCGTCGCGAATGGAGGCGCTCGGGCGCATGACAGGCGGCGTCGCACATGATTTCAACAATCTGCTGATGGTCGTGACAACGGCCGCCGAAATGCTTCGCCAACGAAATCTCGACAAGAGCGCCGAGCGCTTTCTCACAGCGATCCAAGGCGCCGCGGACCGCGGGGCGCGGCTGACGCGCCAATTGACTATGTTTGCCCGCGGGCAAGGCGGCGAAGTCACAACCATTGACGTCGGGCTACGACTTATCAGCATCAAGTCGCTTCTTCAGCAATCGGTGACCGACAACATCCCGATCGAGTTCCGCATTCCGAAAGAACCGGTTTTCATCCAGGTCGATCCGGTGCAGTTCGATCTGGCTATTGTGAACATCGTATCGAATGCGCGCGACGCAATGCCGATGGGAGGAAAAGTCGAGATATGCCTGCAACCCGTGGTTTATCCCGATCATTCGAGACGTAGCCTGCGGCTTTCGATAAGCGACACTGGCTCTGGAATCTCAACCAAGGATCTCCCGCACGTCTTTGAACCCTTCTTCACAACCAAAGAGGTCGGCAAAGGCAGCGGGCTAGGCCTCAGTCACGTTTATGGTTTCGCGCAGGCGCACGGTGGAACCGCCGAAATCGCGAGCGAGCCAGGGCGAGGAACCACCGTTTCTCTGTTTCTTCCCGCCGTGGACGAACCCATCATGCCCGCGAGCGAAGACCCCGCGCCCATCGACATTGATTGGCGCGCAGACGGGCTGCAAGCCATCGTCGTCGACGACAACGATGATGTTCGCGTCTTGACGGGTGAAGTGCTCGCCGACATCGGCTTTCATGTTCGCTATGCATCCAACGCCAGCGAAGCAATGGCGCTTTGTGAAGCTGGCTCGGATCTTCTCGTGTCCGACATCGTGATGCCCGGCCCGATGAACGGCGTCGGGTTGGCGCTCCTTGTGCGCCAACGCTGGCCCGACATGCAGACGCTGCTCATGACCGGATACAGCGAAGCCTCGGCAGAGGCGACGAAAGCCGGTTTGCGCGTGATCAGAAAGCCGTTCACGCGCGCGATGCTGCTTGGCGCCATCAACACGGGACGGCTTGAGACAAGCCGTCGCTTTGGACGCGCCAAAGTGTGAGCATCACGTTGCGAAACGGTCGAGCGTCTCTTTTTCATAATTGAATACAGTCTGCACACTCGGACGCTCGGAGATGCGATCAAAGAAACTCCTGCAGTTTGTCCAACGATCAACGTCGTAAGAGAGCTGGCCCGCGCGGCGCAGACACCAGAACAAATGCGCGTCAGCCGTCGAGAAGCGATCGAACAAAAACGTCCGTCCCGCAAGCATCCGGTCTGCTATTGCGAAATTCTCGTCGAGTCCTGCGAAAGCAAGGCGCTTGACGCTTTCCTCGCTACCCGGCGCATCGCATGACTTCATCGGCGAATTGATGGCGCTCAAATAGTGATGAATTCCGGAGGCGCACCACGATGCGACTGAAACAGCCTGCGCGAACATCCAGGGATCTTCCGGCATCAGGCCCGCCTGCGGAAAAGTGCGCGCGATCCAAACGTGCATGGCCGGATTTTCTGTGAGGGGTTTTCCGTCAACCACCAGTAATGGAACCTTGTGGCGCGGATTCAGCCGCAAATAGTCCTCGGACATTTGCTGCTTCTTGCGAAAATTCAGCGCCTCAATGCGAAAGGCCGCGCCAGCTTCATTCAACGCGACGAATGGCACGAGCGCACAGGTGTTGGGTGCGTAGTAGAGAATGATATCCATGAGGTCTCCTCGAGCATCCGCTCCTTTGAACTTTGTGCAAGCCTAACAGTTTGGCGCTGCCTGTGAAGGGCGCTCCAGGCATTGACGGCGAAACACTTGCGCATTTTTTGGCGTCAGGCACACTGGGATGAACCAAACGTCCGGCGAAAAGCTGGTCTGCTTCGGGAGGGAAGGCCATGAAGGCAAGTCGCATTGCATTCGCTGCAATCCTTGGCGCACCGCTTGCGCTCGGCGCGATGGGCTTAAGCGCGTCAGCGCAGTCGTTTTACGAAGGCAAGACCATTAATCTGCTGATCGGCTACGGACCGGGCGCCGGATATGACGCCTACGGGCGACTTATGGCCCGGCACATGGGACGGCATATCGCGGGCGCGCCAACCATCATTCCGCAGAACATGCCTGGCGCGGGCAGCATGAAGGCTGCCGGATACATCTACTCGGTCGCGCCCAAGGACGGAACGGCGCTCGGCATGATCGCAACAGCAGCCGCGCTCGAGCCTCTCTACTCCGGCAATAAGACGCTGTTCGATCCGGCAAAGTTCACCTGGATCGGCAATCTGGATGAGACGATTGGCACCTGCGCCGTCTGGCATACTGCGGGCATCGCCAAATTGGAGGACATGCGAGACAGGGAGGTGATTTTTGGCGGCAGCGGACCAGCCGCCATCAACTCGCAGCACGCGGCTGCGCTGAAGAATCTCCTCGGCCTGAAGATCAAGCTTATCCAGGGCTACAATGGCGCGCTTGATACACGGCTCGTGATGCCGCGGGGCGAATTGCAAGGCGGATGCGGATTTGCGCTGTCGTCACTTCAGGCTCAGCATACTGCCGACTACCGCGACAAGCGTCTCATTCCGGTTGTTCAGCTTGCCATCGACAAGCATCCTGAACTGGAGGGCGTGACGCATGTCTACGATTACGCAAAGACGGACGAAATGCGACAGGTCTTCGATCTTGTCTTTGGCAGCCACGTGCTCGGCCGGCCGATCGTAGCCCCGCCGGGCCTTCCTGCAGACCGCACCAAGACTTTGCGTGCGGCGTTCACGGCGACCGCTGCTGATCCGCAGTTTCTCGCTGAAGCCGCAAAGGCCAACCTGCCCATCAAGGCCAGCGACGGCGCGACCGTTGAGAAGCTTTTCCATCGGTTTCTGAGTTCGTCCCCGGCCGTCGTGGCGTTGGCGGCGAAAGCGATCAAAGACTGATTTTCACTCGGCGAGGCTAGCGCGCGCGGGCCTCACGCATCGTCGTCTTCAACATCCACCTCGAGCAGATGTCCGGTCAATTGCATGAGGAAGAGACTCACCGCGTAGATCTCGAGCGAACGGCTGCCTATCCATCTGAACGCTTGAGTCACTGGCGCAGGAGCTTCAAAAGGCGCATCCGCTCGCCGAAAATTGGCGAGCAACACGCCGAGCAAAATCATCAGCGCGCACAGCGCCGCCGTCTGCACGGGTTCGAAATCAAAATCGCGGCTTTCGATAAACAGGTAAACGGCGACGCAGAAAAGGCCAACAAGGTTGCGCTGCAAGCGCGCCTCTGAGGTCGCCTTTACGATCGCCTCGCGCGTGACAAGGCCAAAGAGCGCCCACAGCCAACCTTCCGCGCCATATTCAAGGATGACTGCCGCGACGGGGATCATTGCGGCGCAGAAAAGAGCGAGGACTGGCGCGCCCCATCTGCGCGTGAGGACATGCGTTTCGATAACGGGCATGACGAAGCGGATGAGAGCAAAATTGAACAGGATATTCAACGTCACATCATCGAGACCGTCCGAAACATAAAAGTCGAGCGCAGTCAGCATAGCGCCGAGCGCCAGCCAGATCATGGGGACGGCGCTTGTCCGCGCAAAACCAATCAGGAAGAAAAAAATTGGGGCGGCCACGCGGCCAAAGACGCGCCACCAGTCTTCATCGGGCGCGAAGAAAAGACCTATGTGATCGGCGAAAACGAACGCGAGGCCTGCGAACTTCAAGAGATCTGTCGTTGTGATTGATGCAGGAGATCGCATTGTGTCGCTTGCCATGTGCGCCAGTCGCGGCGACGTTCGTTGATAACGGGTCATATGGCAGGCGGCAACGCCTGAGGCGTCTCAGTGCGCGGGAGCCGCCGTGGACCGCCTGTCGCGCAGCGTGGCCAGCGCTATCGCGCCTGCGCCTTGAAACAGCAATCCGGCGCTCAGGATATCCAACGCGTATTCAGGCCAGCGTTCGCTCGCCATGCGGGTGAAATAGGTCGCGGCGGCGAAAATCGTCGTCATGATGACCGCGTTGCGGGTGGACACCCAGGTCGCGCGCACCAGCGGATTTTCGTCCTTTCGAAACCGCAGCAGCGCAAGGAGGATCATGTAGCCGATGACAGTCGCGCTCACCGCCGAGAAGCCGATGTTGAACGGCTCGATAGGTCGAGGCGCGACAATCTTGTCCCAGAGATCGTAGAGAGTGTGCAGCCCGGCCAAGGCGAGAATGGCTGCGATCACCAATGCCGCGGTCTGTTCGGCGCGCACGCCCCGGCCAAAGACCACCGCCGCGAGCGCATAGATGACAACATCATAGCCCCAGTCGAGTGCGTCCTTGAGCAGCTGCCGCGAGCCGATCGACAGCGCCCAGAACGACTGGCCAGCGGCAAAAATCAGGATACCCCCCGCAATCGCCCAGATGGTCAGTTTGTAGGCGAACGCGGATCGATCATACCGCTGGGACGCAGTCGCTTCAGTCATGTCTCAATGTCCGACCAGCGGTCGAACGTCGCCGCCTGCCCCACCCGCGTCCCCTGCTCGTCCCTCACATTCCAGATGATCGCGTTGGAAATCTGGAACCGGCGCCCGCTGGCGGAAATCCGCACGCCGGAATAATCGTCGATGAACCCCTTCCGGGCGGCGATCGCCAGCAGCCTCTCCCGCTCTTCACGCAAAACGGCTTCTGCCGTCACGCGCGAGGGCATCCGGGTGAAGTCGGCAAAACTCATCTCCCACAGCGCCAGGGCGCAGGCGTTGCCATAATTGAGAATTGGATCTTCCTGAACACCATGGGAAAGGACAACGAACGGCGCCTCGTAAAGACGACGCGCAGTCTCAATGGCGCTGGAGGCCGGTTCTATCAGATCGCGCCCCACGACTTGCCGGAACGAGCGCACCAGCCGGTCGACGTGTTGCACTAGATTGGCCTCATGCCACTGCGCCGCGACGCCGGCCGCGTTTAAATCCGTACCGCTTCCACTCACGAACAAGGCCCGCCCTTTGCGCACACAATTGCGCCCCTCTTTTTAAACGATTACGCGCATGCAGCCTAGCAAGACGCTCGCAAGCGCGTGAAATCGCGCTATGTCTTGAGGTGATAACGGGAAACAACGATGCGCTTTGACAACAGTTACGCCCGCTTGCCGGACCGGTTTTACACCCGCACGTCACCTGTGGCGGTGGCGGCGCCTCGAATGCTCAAGTTCAATCAGGCTCTGGCCGATGAACTGGGGCTGGAGCTGCCAACGGATGAGCAGACGCGAGCCAAAATATTCACAGGCAACCTCAACCCCGAGGGCGGGGAGCCGCTGGCGCTCGCCTACGCCGGGCATCAGTTCGGGCATTTCAATCCGCAATTGGGTGATGGCCGCGCTGTGCTGATCGGCGAGATTGTTGCGCGCGATGGACGCAGATTGGACATGCAATTGAAGGGCTCCGGCCGCACGCCCTTTTCACGCGGGGGCGACGGGCGGGCCGCGTTCGGGCCTGTGTTGCGAGAATATCTCCTTAGCGAAGCCATGCACGCGCTCGGCGTGCCCACAACCCGCTCTTTGGCCGCGGCCGCGACGGGTGAAGCCGTGTATCGGGAGGCGCCGTTGCCCGGCGCCGTGCTGACGCGCATAGCATCGAGCCATTTGCGCATCGGCACGTTCCAGTATTTCGCTGCGCGCGGGGACGGCGAGGCCGTGCGCATCCTGGTCGACTACGCTATCAAACGGCTTTACCCCCATCTTGAAGGCGCGGCCAACCCAGCGCTCGCGCTGATGGAGGCGGTTGTTGAAGCCCAAGCAAAACTTATCGCGAAATGGCTTTCAATCGGCTTCATCCATGGTGTGATGAATACCGATAACACCTCCATCTCCGGCGAAACTATTGACTACGGTCCGTGCGCGTTCGTCGACGCTTACGATCACATGGCGGTGTTCAGCTCCATCGACGCGCAGGGGCGCTACGCGTATGCGAACCAGCCGCCGATCGGACAATGGAATCTGGCGCGATTCGCCGAGACGCTGCTCGGTGTGATTGATGATGACAAGGATCGCGCGGTAGAACAGGCGACGAAGAGGCTGGAAGCTTTCATGCCCGCGTTTCACGCGCACTGGACGCGCTTGATGCGCGCAAAGCTGGGGCTTCTGGTTGAAGAAGAAGGCGACACGCAACTAGCAAACGATCTCTTCAACGCGATGCACGCGTCAAAGGCGGATTTCACGCTCACCTTCCGCACGCTGCCAGCGCATATGGAAGCCGACGCATCAAGCGAAGAGGATTCGCCGGAAATGAGCGCGTGGCTGGCGGCGTGGCGCGCTCGCCATGAACGCGAACGTCAGTCGCCCGAGGCTCGGCGCGCATTGATGGAGAGCGTCAATCCCATCTTCATCCCGCGCAATCACCGCGTCGAGCAGGCGCTTGAACTAGCCACCCGCGGCGACTTCACCGCGTTCGATCGCCTGCTTTCGGCCGTGTCGCGACCGTTTGATGTGCGGGCGGACATGATAGAACTCGCGCAGGGGCCACGGCCCGATGAGCGCGTGCTGCAGACCTTCTGCGGCACATAAAATTCATCCATGGCCCGCGCGTTCGCTATCCCTAGCTGATCAATTTGCGAGGGCGGCGCGCGTGCGGGCAATGAGCGCGGGCGGCAGAGAATAGGCCTGTGAGAGCAGTTTCTGCATTTCTAAACCCGACACCGGTTCAATGCTGATCCCTGCTTTTTTCATCTCGCTGACGAAATCGGGATCCGCCATGGTTTTCGTAAACGCCGCACGCAGCGTCTCAATACGATCGGCGGGAACGTTTGGCGCGGCAAAATAGGGGCGCCCCAGCTCTTTCATCTGCATGATCGTCTCGAACAGCTTGCGTTGATCAGCATCCTTCGCGAGGTCTAGAACCAGCGGCACATCAGGTAGCGCGGGATGCTTGCGCAAACCCAGCTGAAGCAGGAGCCGGATTTTGCCGTCCCTAATCCAATCGGGATGTTTTGCCGGAATGTTGTTCCATGACCAGTTAGCAACGCCCTGCACTTCGCCACGCTCCATTGCAAGGATGATCTGCGACTCTCCGGGGTATCCGGCGACGATACGGAATTTTGCGCCCAGTTCTCGATTGAGCGCCCGCGCGAATAACTCGGTGTCTGTGGCGGGACCGTTGCCGCCAACAATCATCTCGCTTTCAAGCACATCCTTGAAAGAGCGCTGCGGTGCAGTATGCCACGCGACGACAACGCCAACTTCGCTCGTGGTGCTGCCAAGCCAATTAATTTTGCGAACATCGAATCGAACTCCTTTTTCATCGAAGAAGGGCTCAAACGGAATGGGGCGCTGCACCACTCCGATGACGCTGCCATCTTGGGGCGCGACGTTGTAAACATAATTCGTGGCGACGATGGACCCCGCCCCCGGCATGTTCTGCACCACCATAGCCGGTGCGCCCGGGATATACTTACCCATATGGCGGGCGACCGCCCGCGCGTTAAAATCATACCCGCCGCCTGTGGTGGAGCCTACGATGAACGTCACATTGCGTCCTGCATAAAACTTGGACGTTTCGTCTTGTGCGACAGCGTTCTGAATACTGAACAAGGTGAGAAAAGCGGCAAGCAGGCTGCGTGCATGATAATGCGTCATTCCAGGCTCTCCCTCAATGCTGTTGCGCCAACACTAGATAGTGGCGACCGCTGTCAATTTGATTGCGCGACGCACTTGCAATTGGCGCGCCACAATGAAACAATTTTGTCTTAGCAACCAGACAAGAGCTCTGGCCGCTCGCAGTCGGGGAGGGATGCATGTCGCAAGCAGCAGTCGCATATCCAGAGGTATCATCCTCGGACACCATACGCACAACAGGCATATTGCACTTCACCATTGGCGTTCGCGACCACATCGCGGCGGCGAAATTCTATTCAGATGTTCTGGGCTGCAAGATTATTCGCTCCAACGAGCGCTATTCCTTCATGGAATGCGGCGGCTTCTTCTTCGTGCTAGCCAAGATCCCCCATCACGTTAACCCAAATAATGCGGGCGAAGACGCGCACCATCATGCTTTCATGGTTGAGGAGCATGAATTTGACCGGGCAATGGCCATTCTCAGAGCGCGCGGCATCGAGATCGTGAAGTATTCAGACGAAGGCCATCGCACATTCCCCGGCCGACACGTCTATTTTCATGATGCGGATGGCAATTGCATCGAGATCATCTACCTCTACAAATAATCAAGGATGTCTAGGCAATGAGCTTTTCGCATCCCTCACTTGAGGGCCGCTGCGTAATCGTAACCGGCGGCAGCCGCGGTCTTGGTCGCGCCATGACGCTGGCTCTTATGGAAGCGGGCGCGCGAACGGGAATCGTCGCCACTGGAGACAGTGCGCCGCTTCGCGAGACGCTCGCGCAAGCCGCAGCGCGAAAAGGAGAACAGCCACTTGTTGCGCTCGGCGACCTGCGAAATCCAGACGACTGCGCGCGCATGGCGCGAGAGTTGATCGAGGGCCTGGGGCGCGTCGACGCGCTCATCAACAACGCCGGCGTGCCCAATGTTGGGCCCGGCGCGCCGTTCTGGAAACTCGACGCCGATTACTGGCTGCGCATGGCGCACAGCAACACCGATGGGATTTTCTTTCTGACAAAAGAACTTGCGCCGGCCATGATCGAGCGCGGGTTTGGCCGCATCGTGAATATTTCAACCGGCGACCGGACCATGGTGCGGAAGAACCTTGCGCCCTATGGTCCCTCAAAGGCTTTTGTGGAAGCCGCGTCGCGCATCTTCGCGCAGGATCTCGCCGGAACGGGGGTGACCGTGAATGTATTGCTCCCCGGCGGAGCCGTCGACACAATCGCCGACGTGACCGGGCAGCAGACGCAGGGCAAGACCTTTCTGGCGCCCGACGTGATGAACGACGCCCTCTTGTGGCTTGTCTCTGATCTATCCAACGGACACTCGGGCGAGCGCTTCGCGTGCAACCTGTGGGACGAGAGCTCGCCCCTTGCCCAGCGCATCGCAAACGCGCGCCAGTGCGGCGCCCGACGCCCCGGCCATAATGTAAACGTGGGCGTCCTCGTCAGTGTGACGCCCCTGGTTGCACGTAGCGATTGCTGAATTGCAATTCAGGCAATAATCTTGCTTCACATCTGCGCGCGCCGCCTTGCGCGAGCGTGTGAGAGGCAATTTAATTGATTGGCACAAAAGTCTTCGGCGGCGCCCGCCGCGCGCTCGATTCACCCTTGTACCTAAGGTACTGGACCGGCCATTCCATCGCCTCGATAGGCCGTTGGATGTATCGCACCTCCGTCGGCTGGCTTGCGTGGGAGCTGACACATTCAAGCGCGTGGCTTGGCGTCATCGCCTTTGCCGATTTATTGCCCACCGTTGTGCTCACGATCTTGGCTGGCGCCTTTGCGGATCGCTTCGGCTTCATGCGCATCATCAGGATCAGCCAGATTTGCGCGGCCATGTTCACAGCCCTGCTTGCAACGCTTGTGATCCTGAAACTGATTACAATCGAGATCCTTCTGGTTATCACCATGTTCCTGGGCGCGTCTGAATCGCTTGGCCAGCCCGCGCGCATGTCGATTGTCAACGCGCTCGTCCCCAAGCGCGATCTGGCTTCGGCAATTGCGCTCGGCTCGGCCTCGTTTAACGCCTCGCGGATCGTTGGGCCGGGCATCGCCGGAGGGCTCATCTTGTGGTTTGGCAGCGGCCCCGTGCTGGCCTTGTGCGCGCTTATATACGCTTTCTTCTTTTTCCTGCTTCGCACCATTCACATTGACGACACGTCCTCGACCAAGCGTTCTTCGAAGGGTCTCTTGCGCGACATCAAGGCCGGCGTCGGCTACGCTTGGAGTCACAAGGGCATCAGATTTGTCATGGTGCTTCTTGCGGCGACGAGCTTTTTCATCCGCCCCGTGGTCGACCTCATGCCCGCGGTGTCCGCCCAGCTCTTTTCCGGCGGCCCCACCGGCCTCGCCCTGCTGCTTGCCGCCATCGGCGTCGGCGCGGTGACGGCGAGCCTGTGGCTGGCGCGACGGGGCGACACGAAGGGCCTCACATCGCTGCTGGTCCTCTCCACGAGCGCGACTGGCATCGCGCTTGCGGCCGCCATGCAGTTCACAAATATCTATGCGGGCGCCGCAGTTTTGTGCGTGATGGGCTTCTTCATGCTGATCGGAAACGTGGCGGCGCAAAGCCTTGTCCAGAACAGCGTCGAACAGGAGTTCCGCGCGCGCGTCAGCAGCCTGTTCATCATATTCGCCTATGGCCTGCCTGCCGTCGGCGCTGTGATACAGGGCTGGATCGCGACGCATATCGGGCTGAACGTCGCCATAGGCGCAGGCGCTGCAATGATGCTTGTCGCCTGGTTTTGGGCCCGCCCGCAACGCCAGGCCATGTCCATGATGCTGAACGAGTCCGGCTCTGGCGGCCGGGACAGGGCTTGAGGCCGCGTCACGCAACCTTTATTGATTGCGTCCGGTCGCCAGCCGGCAATTCGCAGACTTGAAAATCGCTGAGAGGGAACGCCCATGAACGACAAACAGAAAGACGACGTCACCAGTTCGGAAGGCGCCCGCGTTTTCCTCGACCCCTATCTGGACTGGGCGCAAAATCAGAACATTCCGATCCACCTGGATTTCGGCCATGACCTTCTCGCGCTCAAAACCGAGAAATGGGGCCATTACGACGCGCGCGGCTGCTTTGCGCACACCCACGGGCGCGGCGATTTCTGCGCCAATTTCGTCCTAGAGGTTGAGCCCGGCAAGAAGACGAAGCCGATCAAGCATCTGCACGAAGCGTTTTTCTACGCCCTGGCCGGTTATGGCTCGACAACCGTCACGCTGCCCAGCGGCGAGAAGAACACATTCGAATGGGGGCCCAAGTCCCTGTTCGCGATTCCGCTCAATTGCGAATACCAGATATTCAATTCATCAGGCCGCGAATTTGCGCGCCTGTCATGCACGAATGATCTGCCGCTCGCGATAAACCATTATCACAACGAAGAGTTCATCTTTAACAACCCGTTCAAGTTTCCCGAGCGGATTGGCAAGGAGCAACACTTCAACGGCGAAGGCGACCACAACACCTTCGAGCGCAAGAAGAACGCCGGCCAGATCAACGTCTGGGAAACCAACTTCGTGCCCGACCTGACCAGCTTCAAGCTCTATGATCTCAACACGCGCGGCAAGGGATCGCGCAATGTGTTCTTCCAGCTCGCCGACGGTACGATGCACGCGCATACATCCGAAATTCCCGTGGGCCGCTACAAGAAGGCGCATCGCCACGCGGCCGGCACGCACGTTCACGCCGTGGGCGGCGAGGGTTATTCGCTGCTTTGGTATGATGGCGACTCGGAGTTCGTGGAATTGCCGTGGCGGCACGGCTTTATGTACACGCCGCCATTCTGGATGTTCCACCAGCACTTCAACACGTGCGATATTCCGGCGCGCTATCTCGCCTGCTCCATCGGCAGCGCGCGCTATCCGTTTATCTCCCTGCGCCGCGTGAGCAACGAGGGCGGCGGCTCAACCTCCGTCAAAGAGGGCGGTCGGCAGATCGAATACGAGGATCAGGATCACCGCATCCATCGCAAATTCCTCGATGCATTGAAGAAGTCCGGCAATCCTTCGCTGATGGGCGATCTCTTCGATGAAGAGATGATCGCAAAACTTCCTGCCGATCAGCTCACCGGCGTCATCTCGACGCCGGTGTTGAAGGGCCCGGCGATCTGACTATTCCACGAAGATAAAAATGCGGGGCGCTACGACGCCCCGCATTGCTCTCCAAGAGCTTTTACTCGCCGGAAATGACGCGTGCGCGCTTGATGGCCGCCGGTGCCGTCTTGTAGATTTGCGCTATGGTTTCGGCGACTTCCTCGCCCGTTTGCGGATTGACTTCGAGCCTCTGCTTCTTGGCGTCGGAGAGGAATTCCGCGTCCTTCATCGTCGCGTTGAACGCGGTGCGCAAACCCGCAAGCCTGTCTGCGGGAAGCGCCGAAGGGCCCATGTACGGACGGCCGACTTCCGCGCCGGACATCAGCAGATCATAGGTGGCCTTCGTCTCGGGATCGGTGAGGAGCGAACCTGCGTACAGGAGGTCCTTTGGCATGTCGTGCGTGAGATTTTTCGAGAAGCGCACGAAAAGATTGATCTTCTTGTCGCGCAGCCAGTCGTCGGGCAGGCTCGTCCAGGATCCGCAATCGCCGTCAAGTTCGCCACGCTCGATGGCGATGCGCTTGTCGGCAGACCCCGGGTAGCCCTGCACCTGCCGCAGGCTCACGCCGAAGATTTCATCCAGCATGCGGCCTTCGATATAGGCGGACGTGCCGACGCCCGTGGTGCCAAAGATGATTTGTTTGGCCGCCTTCACCTGATCGAACGTCTTCATGTTCTTTGCGTGCCACGTAAAGCAGACGCGAAAATCCTCACTGATATTCCCAATCCACGCGTAACGGCGGAAGTCGACGTTCACCTTTTCAGGGATCGTCAGTGATTGGGACAGAAGGCCTGGATTGAACGTGGCGATGGTCGTGCCGTCGGTCGACGCGCCCTGATCCAGATAAACCACGGACTTGAGGCTCGCGGCGCCGGGCATGTTCTGGACGATATAGGTCGGATTTCCGGGCGTATGGCGACCCATGTGACGCACGAGCAGGCGCGCATACTGATCATATCCGCCGCCGCTGCTGAAGCCCACGATCACGCGGACAGTTTTGCCACGATAGAAATCCGCAAGGCTCTGGGCGTTGACGGCAGACGACGCTGCTGTCGCCGCAATAATGCCAGTACATGTCAAAGCAAGGGTGCGCAGGCGCGCCATTTTCGTTCCTCCGGGGCCCGCAGCTCGTTCCGGCTGCGTGACGTCAATTATGACATTCTTTACCCGGCGGACGCAAACGCGACCGCCGGATGATGGCGCGTTACTTAGCGAAACCGTAAAGCGTCTGCACGCGTTTCCAGCGCGATGTGTGCGGCGGCGTGACGCCCCATTGATCGAGACGACCGGGCGGCCACTTCCAGTGGTCGGGCCCGTGGAACTCATAGGTCTCGTCGATTTGCAGAACTTCAGCCGTATATTCGAGCGGGCACTCTTCGGGGCCCGCAAAATAGCAGAACGCGTTGTCGCCGGGACCGTGGCGACCGGGACCCCATTCAATGGGATAGCCCGCGTCATGCATGCGCCCCGCGCCGCGCAGCACGGAGTCCAGATCGCACATTTCGTAGGCGATGTGGTTCAGAGTTTCCATGCCGTACTTGCACAACACAAGCGTGCAATGATCTGGCGAGTCGGCATTGAAGAAATATTGCGTGCCCGCTTGATCGACAAGGCGCATGCCGAAGACTTCGGTGTAGAATGAGATCATCTCGTCAATCAGCGCCGTGTTGATGTTGACGTGGCCAACCTTGTACGGCCGGTCGCGAACCTGCGCATCATCGGCATGATCGCGCGCATTGCACAAAATAGAGAAGCGCCGCCCGCCAGGATCACGCAGGGAAAAGCCGTAGCCGCCATCCAGTGTGTGCCTTGGCGCTGGCGCATCAACGGCGAAGCCCCCAGCCTTGGCGCGCGCATGGAGGCCATCCACAGCGTCCTTGTCACGCGCGCTCAGCGCGATTTCACGCACGCGTGCAGGGCCGTTGCTGGGATGAATGGCGAGGATGTGATGAGCCGCGCACGCGCCACGCAGATAGACAGAGCCATCTTCGCGGGCGACTTCGTTCAGGTTCCACACGTCGGTATAAAATTTAGCGGCGCGCGCAGGGTCGGCGTGCTCCATCTCGATTTTTCGCACGCCGGTTATAGCCAGTCTTTGTCCGCTCATCGGATGCTTTCCTTATGCCGCGCGCTGGCGCGCTATTGTGTAGGCCTCGAGTAGATCTCCGGCGGCGACAGCATCCGCCGCGATCCCGAACGTGTAATGGTCCGGCCGCACCAACGCCGCGCAAGCGCCATTGCGCTCAAACCATGCTTGCAGAACGCCATCGCGCTCGAGCAGGGCGCCGGCGCCGAACCGCACCGGGGCAACGCCCAGCCGCGCCGCGCGCTGCGACAGGTCAAACGCCGCGGAATCGCTGATGCCGAACAAGACCAGCCGCCAGCCCGAGCCCGTAATCTTGTCGAGTCGTTTCGGGCCAGCCTGCGTTTCAACCCACGGCTGCGGAAACAGCGTGCCAGCCACCTCGCCAGACGCCGCGTGCAAAAACCCCTGCCGCAGCGGGGGAACGATCTCCTGCCGCGTGACGGTCTGCGCACTGCCGCCCCCCTCCGCCCGCAAACGTGCATCGCGCGCACGGGCAAGATCGAGATCGCGTTCTGAAATGTATTGCCCGATGGCCTTGATGCGCCCAGTGAGTTCGCGCACGTGAGCGGCGCGCTCCTGCTCGTAGCTGTCGAGCACATGATCGCCCGCCACGCCATTCATCCGGTCTATCAGCTTCCACGACACATTCACTGCGTCGCGAATTCCCTGACACATGCCCTGCCCAATAAAGGGCGGTTGCTGATGGGCGGAATCACCGGCGATGAAAACGCGTCCATTGCGCCAGCGTTGGGCGACAAGCGCGTGAAAGCGATAGCTTGACGCGCGCCACATGTCGCCATCCTCGCGCGTCAACCACTGGGCGAGCAACGGCCAAACGTTCTCTTCGTTTTCCAGCTCCTTGGGATCTTCACCCGGCAGGATGGTGATTTCCCAACGGCGCAAATTTTTCGGCCCAATGACGTAAGTGGTCGGCCGCGTCGCATTGCAATATTGCGCGGACGTACGTGGCAGTTTTGCGAGCCCTTTTTCGTTGACGAGAACATCGACAACCAACCACGGCTCATCGAAGCCGAGATCGTCAAGTGCGAGACCGGCCATGCGCCGCACACCTGACGATGCGCCGTCGCACCCGATCATGTATGCGGCCTTGAAGCGTTCGATTCCGCCATCCGCATTGCGTGTTTCGATGCTGACTGTTTCCGCGTCCTGCGTGAAGCCAGCGAAGTCGAGGCCAAGACGAACGTCGACGCACGCAAAGCACGCAAGATTATTGCGCAGCTCCATCTCGACAGGGGGCTGGAGAAAGACCTGCGAAGGCACGTAGCCCAAAGGGTAAGGCGCGGGGGCCATGTCGATGCGGCGAATGAGTTTGCCATCGACGCCAAAGTGCTGCGACGCGGTGAACGGCTCCAGATAGGGCTCAATCTTGTCCAGCGCGCCGATGTTGTCGAACGCGCGGAGGATTTCGTGGTCGAGCGCGATGGCGCGGGGCTTGGGGAAAACGTCGGGCGTCTTGTCAATGACGAGCGTGCGCACGCCGGCCCGACCCATCAGGTTCGCGACCATGGCTCCTACCGGTCCAAAGCCGATCACCACGACTTGATATTTCCCGGTTTCCGCCGACGTATCCAACGCGCGTTTCTCCTTGCAAGCCCTTGCCGATGACATACCATCCCGACCGCTGATCGCGACAGGGGAAAGTCAATTCCCCCTCGGTCAGCGGGGAAATATCGGGAGGGATATTGATGGACGCCATAATAAGACCTTCGCGCCGCGCCCTGCTTGCGCTTGGCGCGATCGCCGCCGGGGCAGTTGCATTGCCGCAAACAGCGTCGGCGCAGGCATGGCCCCAGAAGCCCGTCACCCTCATCGTCTCGCAATCCGCAGGAGCCAGCCCGGACGTGATGGCCCGCATGGTGGCGGATCGTTTAAGCCGCCGCCTCGGACAGGGCGTGGTGATCGAGAACAAACCCGGCGGCGCGAACGTCATCGGCGCCACTGCTGCCGCGCGCGCAGCGCCCGATGGCTACACGTTCTTCTTCGCGACGTCTGCGGCGATGGTTTCCAATCCGTTTCTGATCGAGAAAATGACCTACGATCCGATCAAGGATTTTGCGCCGGTCACGCTTGTCACGCGCAGCCACCAGGTCATCGTCGCGCATCCCGATACGCAAATTAAGACGCTGGCTGAATTGATCGCGTACGACAAGAAGGAGCCCGGCAAATTATCGATCGCCGTCGACTCGGCGCGCAATCTTGCGGGCGTGACTGCGCAGGCCCTGAACCGGCGCGCGGGACTCAATCTCGTTCTTGTGCCCTACCCAAACATCAACGCGGGACTGCAAGACACAATTGCAGGTCGCGCAGGCATCGGCATTTTCTCCATGTCAATCGTCGAGACGCAAATTCGCGAAGGAGCGCTGCGCGCGCTTGCGCTGGCGTCCAACAAGCGCGCAGACAATATGCCCGAGGTTCCCGCTGCCGCTGAAACCATTCCCGGCTTCGATTTCTCAGGCTGGTTCATGCTGATGGCGCCAACCGGAACGCCTCCAGCGATCATCCAGAAAATGAACGCCGAGATCCGCGAAGTCGTGAAGGACGAACGGATTCGCGAGATGGGACCAAAACTTGGTTTTGGCATCGAGACAGGCACGCCCGAGGAGGCGGCAAACTTCCTGCGCGAGCAGACAGAAACCTGGCGCAAGATCACCACGGAACTCGGGCTCAAGGCGCAGTAACGCGCGCGGTAACGCAGGTTTTAACAAACCCATCTGCCCAATGAATGGTTAGCGCATTATATCCGCTCCACACATCGTGGATCGGAGCGTCCAGAATGCGCCATCTCTTTCCAATCCGTATGCTGACGGCCGCATTGTTTGCGTTGGCGGGCGCCCACGGGGCCATTGCGCAGCAGGCGCCTAATATCCCAGTGGGGCGTTTTTCCGCCGGGGACCTGCAAGGATGGGAGAGCCGCGCCTTCAAGGGCGCCACCGAGTACCGCATCGTCTCCGATGGCGCGACGCGCGTTCTGGCTGCCCGCGCCAACGGGGGCGCCTCCGGCCGTTTCCGCAAGATCAAGATTGACCTGACGCGTACGCCCTTTATCAACTTCTCATGGAAGGTAAGCGGCGTTTACAAAGGCATCAACGAGGCCGCAAAATCGGGCGATGATTTCCCTGCGCGGGTCTATGTCGTGCGTGAGCGCGGCCTGATGGGGATGAATTCGGCGGCGCTCAATTATGTCTGGTCGAGCGCGCGGCCTGTGGGAAGCCTGTGGCCCAGTCCCTACACTGCTCAAGTGAAATTGATCGCGCTTGATTCGGGCCCTGAAAAGGCGGGCGTGTGGACAAGACACAAGCGCAACGTGCGCGAAGATTTGCGGCGCGCGTTTGGCGAAGACATCACGGAAATTGACGCTGTCGCGCTGATGAGCGATGCGGACAATTTTGGCGGCAGCGTGGAAGCTGCTTACGGCGACATCTGGTTCAGCGCACGCTGAAGAATTCAGCCGCTGTTAAAGCACAACCTCGATCAGTTTCGGGCCTTGCGCCGCAACCGCCGCTCGCAGCGCCGCCGCAAAATCTTCGGCGCTCGCCACACGCTTGCCCGGCACGCCCATGCCTTTTGCCAGAGCGACAAAATCAATCTCGGGCCGGTCGATTGAGGTCAGCTCCAGCGCCTTGGGGCCCAGATTTCCCGCGCCCATGTTCAACGCTTCATTGTTGAGGATCTGGTAGCGGCGGTTGGCAAAGATGATCGTTGTCACATCAAGGCCTTCGCGCGCCTGAGTCCACAACGACTGAATTGTGTACATCGCGCTGCCGTCGCCAGTCATGCTCACGACCTTGCGGTCCCTGCAGGCAATCGCGGCGCCTGTCGCCACCGGAGGACTAAAGCCGATGGAGCCGCCCATGTTCTGGATCGTGTCGTGGGGCGCGGCGCCGGCTGTCAGCGCATAAGTTTCGCGCCCCGTCGTCAGGGATTCATCAACGAGGATGCAATGCTCCGGCAAGCCCGCGCAGAGCACGTCAGCAACCGATTGGGGCGTGATCGCGCCGCGCGCTGTCCGCGTTGGCGATAGCGGCTCCATGAGCGCGCGCACATTGAGCGCACCGACGCGCGCGCACAATGCTTCAAGCGCCGCAAAGCCGTTGCCGCCCGGCGCACAAAGGGCATGAACCTGCGCGCCCGGCGCCTTCAGCAGCGAGGGCTTGTCCGGGTAGGAAAAGAACGCGACAGGCTCATTCGTCTCGATGGTGATGAGATGACGAAAGCCCTTGAGAAACGCGACGGCCGGATCGACCGAATAAGGAATCCGCTCCACCGAGACGCGCCCGGCCCCGCGCTCGATGCGCGCGCTGAAAAACTGCGCGCCCGTGCGGCAGCCGGTCTTTGCTGCGATGCGCCCGGCAAAATCCAGAGACGCAGCGCGCAACGCGCGACCGCCCAGCACAAGCAGAGCAGGCTCGCCGCCGAGCAAGGCCTTCGCGGCGCTCTCCAGCGCATCGTTATCAATGAGTTCGCGATCGGGCAGCGGCGTGACCACGGCGGCGCCGGGTGAAGGTCCCCAAGCCACATCGCCCGGCAGAACCAGTGTTGCGATGGCCGCCTTGCGCGCCCGGGCGTGCGCAATCGCGCTCGCCACATCGCTCGCCACACTCATCGATGTGTCCGAGCGATGCACCCAGTGCGACAGCGTGCGCGCCATGCCCATGAGGTCTGACGTCAGCGGCGCGTCGTGCTGGAGATGCGCGGTGGCGTGATCGCCGACAACATTCAGGATACCCGAACCGGCGCGGCGCGCGTTGTGCAGATTGGCCATGCCGTTGGCGAAGCCGGGTCCCAGATGCAGCAAGGTGGCGGCCGGCCTGTCCGTCATGCGGAAATAACCGTCCGCCGCGCCTGTCGCCACACCCTCGAAGAGTGTCAGCACGCATTTCAGGCCGGGCGCGCGATCCACGGCCGCAAGGAAATGCATTTCGGACGTGCCGGGGTTGGCGAAACAGGTGTCAACGCCTGCGCCCACCATCGTCGCCAGAAGGCTCTCCGCGCCATTCATGCCTTCACGCTCCCGCTCTCATTCATGCGGCATAACGTATCCATCGGCGGGCGGTTTTGCTATCCATGCATAAGGCGAAATCGGCACATCGCACAAATTGGGGAAACCGTCCGTGGCGCAAGATTCTGTTTCTCTCACGTTCGCCGTGGCTGACAATCCACACGTCGCCGCCATAAAAAGCGGCGCCATTGGGATTCGTGGCGTTGCGCCTGAGTTTGTCGACGTCAAACCACAGATTGCGGCCTACAGGCGCATGGTGCGCGACCTTGAGTTTGACGTATGCGAACTGGCGCCCACCACCTATGTCATCGCGCGCGCTTTCGGCGCGCCATTCATCGCCCTGCCTATCTTTCTCATGCGCGCTTTTCATCATGGCGGCCTCCTGGTGCGGCCCGACGCGGGCATCACCAAGCCATCAGATCTTGAGGGCAAAAAGGTTGGCGTGCGCGCCTATTCCGTGACGACCGGCGCGTGGACGCGCGGAATCTTAATCGATGAATACGGACTCGATTCATCGAAAGTAACGTGGATCGTGGACGATGAAGAGCATGTCACGCAGATGCAATTGCCGCCCAACGTGATTCATGCGCCGCAGGGCTCGTCGCTGGTTTCGATGATGGCTGCGGGTGAGATACAGGCTGGCTTTGGCGGCAACGCGGGGCTGGGGCGCGCCGGGGCGCCGACTTCGGGGTGGGACGCAAACAAAATTGCGCCGGGCGATCCCTACCCCGACCTCTTTCCCAACGCCCGCGAGCTTGAGGCCGAATGGCACAATCGCACCGGCATCTACCCGATGCACGGCACGATTGTGGTGAAGGAAAGCGTTTTGAAAGAGCGGCCATGGGTGGCAAAATCGCTGCTTGAGGCATTCACGCAGGCCAAGGAAGACTGGCTGCCCAAGATGCGGTCAGGCGAGGCGAACGCCGCCACCGACCAGAAATTCCGCGCCATGATGGACATTGTTGGCGCCGATCCGCTGCCCTTCGGCATCTCGAACAACATCAAGACCATTGAGGCGCTGGAAAGCTTTGCGTGGAAGCAGAGGCTCATCCCGCGACGGTTGAGCCTCTCCGAATTGTTCGTCGATCCGCTGGCGTTGTAGGCCTCCTTAAAGAGGCTTGAAGCCAAACAGGCGCGCGGGATTGTCAACGAGGATGCGCTTGCGCATCGCCATGTCGGGCGCAATCTGCGCGAGGATATCGAGCAGATCGCCTTCGTTGGGTACGCGCCCTGGCGTGAACGTGTTGCCGTGCGGCCAGTCCGTTCCCCAGATCACGCGATCTGGCGCCACGTCCACGCACGCCTTTGCAAAGGGAACCATGTCAAGGAAAGGCAGAGAGCCTTCGACATGCGCCTTTGGCACCGCGCTGATCTTGTCGAAGCTACAGAGCTTCACATAGAATCGTTCGTCCTTCAAAAGCCGCAGCAGCAATTGGAACGCAGGCTGGTCAACGCCGTCCTTGCCGCGCACGCGCGCCATATGATCGATGATCGTGATGGTCGGCAGGGCGCGGATGTAATCTTCATGGTCGATCAAATCCTTTGGATCGACGTGCAGATCGAGAATCCAGTTCTTGCGCTGCAGTCGCGGCAAATGATCGGTGAGGAATTCTTCGCTGCCGGGCCGGTCATCCATCAGGTGAAAGCGCGCGCCGCGCATGCCGCCTTCGTGCAGGGCGTCGATTTCCGCATCACAGAACGTGTAGTCGATGTTGGCTATCCCGCGCGCGTCTTCGCCGAGCACTGAAATGGCGTTCAGCACGACGCGATTGTCCACCCCGTGCGCGGTCGGCGTGACGAAAACCGCGCGGCTGAGGCCTGTAATCTTCTGCATATTTCGATAATGCTCGATGGGCGCCGCCGGGGGCGTGTAACGGCGATCATCCGCGTAAGGAAACAGATCGGGTGGTCCAAACACATGCGCGTGCGTATCGCAGGCGCCGGGCGGCACCGTCCAATGCGGCGCGCGCGTATTGGGATCTGGCGGCAGGCTTACGCGCAATGGTGCACGCGTCATGGACTTAACTCCCCTGAAATTCATTCGCTTCGCGCGCTTGCGCGTTGCAGGTTATGGTCGCCGGCACTATACGCGACGAAGGGCGCATTTCCAGCCGCGCACAGCCGGAGGACATTATATGACCGACACCAAACATTCGCAGGCGCTCATCGGTTGCGTCCTCGCCGCTCTGGCTGCGCCCGCCGCGTATGCCCAGACACCCGAGCAATTTTATTCCGGCAAGACCATAAACTTTGTCGTCGGCGTCAGCCCCGGCGGCGGCTACGATCAATACGCGCGCCTGCTTGCGCGCCATTACGCGCGTCATGTGCCGGGGCAGCCTAACGTGATTGTGCGCAACATGCCTGGGGCCGGCAGCCTCACCGCAGTGCTGCATCTCAACGGCTCCGCGCCTGCTGACGGAACAACCGTCGTTGCTTTCAACGCGGGCCTGCTGAACGATTCCATGAGCGAGGGCGCCGCCGCCCGCGCCAAGTTCACCGATTACGCATGGCTTGGCAGCATCACCCGCGATTTTCGCGTCTGTTTCGCGTGGCGAGCCACAGGCATCCTTGCGTGGGACGATCTGACCAAGCGCAAGGAAGCTGTGTTCGGCGCGGCGGGCGCGACATCGAGCTCGGCCAACAACATCGCGATGCTGCGCAATCTGCTCAATGTGAACCTGAAGACGATTCATGGATATCCGGGCAACACGGAGATGTTTCTCGCCGTCGAGCGCGGCGAGGTTGACGGATCCTGCGTCACCTGGTCGTCGCTGCCTGATCACTGGGTCAAGAACAACAGCATCGCCGTGCTCACGCGCCTGTCGCCGTCAACGCAACCGGGCGTGCCTGAAACCGCGAAATTTGTTGGCGATCTCGTGACCACACAAGAGCAGAAGGACATTCTCGACGTGCTGCTCGCATCAGGCGAACTGGGCCGGCCTTTCATCACATCGCCAAAAGTGCCTGCGGATCGCCTTCAAACGCTTCGCGCAGCTTTTGACGCGAGTGTGAAGGACGCCGCATTTCTGGCCGATGCAGAAAAGCAGAAGCTGCCTATCGATGCGGTCGGCGGCGTCGAAGCCGAAAAGATCGTGGCGCGGCTTTACGCTTTCCCGGCGGCGCTCGTCGAGAAAGCCAGGAACGCCGTCAAGTGAACGCCGTCAGATAAAACGCCTATTCGGCAGGTTTGAGTGACACAGGCACATTGCGGCGCACCAGCATCGTCAAGATCGCCAACAGCGAAAACACGGCTGAGGCGACGAACACGAGCTGCGGGCGCCCAAAGTCGAGAATGAGGCCGTAGACCAGAGGCCCGATCACCTGCCCTGCCGAATAGCCGGTTGTGACGAACGCGAACACGGTGCCCACGCTGACATCCTTCGCCGCGCCTCGCACGGAGATGTCACGCGACGCGTTTACGAGGCCGTGAAACGCCCCCGCCACGCCTATCGAGCCCAGCACCGCCACAAAGGGCAGCGCGCCGCTGCCGCACAACAAGAGAAAACCCGCCGAGCCGACCATGCACAGGGCGAGCACCATTTCGTGGTTCTTAAACTTGTCCGCCAGCCAGCCGCCGGGCAGGACGGCCAGCATGGAGAGGACCTGATAGGTCGTGAGCGCGATAGCGGCGGTGGCCACGGGAACGCTGTAAATTTCGCTAAAGGCCGACACGGAAAAATGCACGATGCCTGAATTGGCGGCGGCCGAGAGCGTGTAGAACACAAACAAAAGCAGGATGGCGGGCGAGCGTACAAGCCTTCCCCACGAATCCTGCTTCTTTTGCGCGCCCTGCGGTTGGCTGATTGAGCTCATCTGAAACGCGAGCGCGAGCGCGAGCAACATGCCGACGCCCCCCACGATCAGCAAGGCGTTGCGCCAGCCAAACATCGCGGCCAGCGCAACCACGATTGGAGGCGCAAGGACGAACCCGAGATTGCCGCCCAGCGCGTGCGTCGCGAGCGCGCGGCCCAGCCGTTCGGAGCCAACGCGCGTGGCCAGAATCGAGTAATCCGCCGGATGAAACACGCTGGAGCCAACACCCGCCAAAAACATCAACGCGATGATCTGCCAATACTCGGTCGTCAAAGACACGGCGGCGATGGCGGCGGCGTTCAGGAACAGCCCGCCCGCCAGCACCTTCCCACCGCCAATCTTGTTGACGAGAAAGCCCATGGGCGTTTGCAGCAAGCCGGTGGTGATGGCGTAGGCCGTGACGCACAGGCCCAGTGAGACGAAGCTGATGTTGAGGTCATCACGCACGAAGATGAACAACGGCGGCAGCGACAGCATGTAAAAATGGCTGAGCAGATGGGCGAAGCTCACAAGCCCGACGGTCTTAAGTTCGCCTTTGGGGCGTGCGAGCGTGGCTTCCATACGATTCTTCCTATTTGAGCGGACAGGCGCAGTTTGCTGTTTGTCGCAAGAATGGCGCCTGTCCGGTGGCTTGGGCAAGAAATAACGACGGACCAGTCAGGAACAGCTTGGCGCTCCCGGCTGTTAACGCCAGTCGCCCCGCTTTTCGCCAGGATTTCATGACCAATTTGTCCCGCGCCGCCGCCGCGACTTTTGCCGCGACCCTCGCCCTCTCCCTGGCCGGCTGTGGAGAACGATCGAGCGTTCCCGAAAACGAAACCTATGGGGCCGATCCGGCGCTGCCGCCGCCGACCACTTCATTCATCCCGACGGTCAACATTGCTCCGGCAGTTGGTTGGCCAGCGGGCGCGCAGCCGCAGGCGGCGGAAGGCCTCTCGGTAACCGCGTTTGCAACAGGCCTGACGCACCCGCGCACGGTTTTCACGCTCCCCAATGGCGATGTTCTTGTCGCCGAATCCGACGCGCCGCCAAAAGAGGAATCGCAAGGCCTAAGGGGGTGGATCATGGGCTTCATGATGCGCCGGGCGGGCTCAAATAATCCGAGCGCGAATCGAATCTCTTTGCTGCGCGATGCGGACGGCGATGGTCGCGCGGAATTGAAGACGCCCTTCCTGGAAAACCTCAATTCTCCGTTCGGCATGGCGCTTCTGGAGGGCAACCTTTATGTCGCCAACACGGATGCGATTGTCCGCTTTCCCTATAAAGAGGGAGATACGCGGATCGACGCGGCGCCGACCAAAGTCGTCGATCTTCCTTCAAGGCCGTTCAATCATCACTGGACAAAAGACCTCGTCGCCTCAACGGACGGCACGAAACTCTACGTGACCGTTGGCTCCAACAGCAATGTCGGCGAGAAGGGCATGGCGGCAGAAGAAGGACGCGCGGCGGTTCACGAAGTTGATGTCGCGACCGGACGCATGAGACTGTTCGCTTCGGGCCTGCGGAACCCGAACGCGCCGCAGTTCGAACCGCAGACCAACGCGCTTTGGGTTGTCGTGAACGAGCGCGACGAACTGGGTAGCGATCTGGTTCCAGATTACATGACGAGCCTGAAAGACGGCGGCTTTTATGGCTGGCCATATTCCTATTATGGACAGAACGTCGACACGCGCATCACGCCCGCGCGTCCCGATCTCGTCGCCAAGGCGATCAAGCCCGACTATGCGCTTGGCAACCACACCGCGCCGCTGGGACTCGTGTTCAGCCGCGGTGAGCTTCTACCCGAAGGCTTTCGTAATGGCGCGTTCGTGGGCCAGCACGGCTCGTGGAACAGGCGCCCGCGCAGCGGCTACAAGGTGATCTTTGTCCCGTTCGAGAACGGCGTCCCCACCGGCCAGCCGCGCGATGTGCTGACCGGGTTTGTCAGCGCGGACGACAAAGCCCTCGGCCGCCCCGTGGGCGTCACGATGGACGCCAAAGGCGCGCTGCTGGTCGCCGACGATGTCGGCGACACGGTATGGCGCGTGGCGCCTGCGACACCGGGGAAAAGCGCGACGCGTTGAGCGCGGGGCGCGCCTCTCGGCGTGCAGTCATTGGCGAATGATTGAAATGAAATGGCGCGCCGGACAGGCTGAAGCCTAGGGCTTAACTCATTAGTTCTAGCGAGATGCCCCTTGGGACTGCGCAAAGCAGCACCACCTTTGTCACCCTCGCTTCTGATGTGAGCGGTGACTATACTGCATATGGTTTCATCCCTGCCCGAGGGTGGGCGTCCAGAATTTCGTTCTCGCGGCTTAACAGGAAAATGCCGTATGAGCGGATTCTTTGGCTGGCTGAATGACCAATTTTTGCGGATGGAGTGGCTGTCGGACTTGGTGACGTACCTTCTGGTAGCCACAGGGCTTGACGTCGCCTCACCCATCGGCGGCAGCGTCCATTTCTTTATTTATGACGTCATCAAGATCTTCATCCTGCTATCAGTGCTCATCTTCGCGATCTCCTGGGTCCAGAGCTACTTCCCGCCGGAACGAACCCGCCGCATCCTTGGCGGATATTCCGGCATCGGCGCCAATGTCATTGGCGCGCTTCTGGGAACGATCACGCCGTTCTGTTCCTGTTCGTCCATTCCGCTTTTTATCGGGTTCACGGCGGCCGGTCTGCCACTCGGAGTGACGTTCTCATTCCTGATCTCGTCTCCCCTGGTCGATCTGGCCTCGATGATCCTCATCGCCTCAATTTTCAGTTGGCCGATCGCTTTGACCTATATTGGCGTTGGGCTGGTGCTCGCGGTGGCAGGAGGCACCCTCATCGGCAGAGCCGGGATGGAAAATCAGGTGGAGAGCTTCGTGTACAGCGCGCCGGTCCATGACGGCGAAGCAAATATGTCTCGGGCAGAACGATTTCGCTACGCCAAGGATCAGGTGACGGAAATCATCCAGCGCGTCTGGCCTTATATTCTTGTCGGGGTGGGCATCGGCGCTTTAATCCACAACTGGATTCCCGAGGCCACGATTACCGCTCTTCTGGGACAGGACAAGTGGTGGTCAGTTCTGGTGGCGGCCGTCGTCGGCATCCCCATGTATGCCGACATCTTCGGGACTTTGCCCATTGCCGAAGCTCTTGTGGGCAAGGGCGTCGGGCTGGGGACCGTTTTGGCCTTCATGATGGCTGTTACGGCGCTTTCGCTGCCTTCGATCATCATGCTCAAACGCGTGATCAAGATGCCGCTTCTGATCTTGTTTTTGGGGATCGTTACAGCAGGCATCCTGATTATCGGATACATCTTCAACAGCATCACCCATCTATTCCTCTGAAAGGGAGACAATGACGATGATCATCAAGATACTAGGCACTGGCTGCAAGAAATGTGTCGCGTTGAGCGAGAACGCCATGGCCGCGGCCAAGGCGGCCGGAAAAGAAGCTGAGATCGTTAAGGTGACGGATTTTGCACAGATCGCCGGGTATGGCGTGATGTCCACGCCCGGGCTCGTGATTGACGAGAAGCTCGTGTCCTCGGGCAAGGTTCTGACGCCGCAGGAAATCGAGAGGCTCCTGTAATGGAATACGGCGTCACCGCCCACCGGATTGACGCCCACGGGAGTCTAGCCAGAACAAAGGACGCGGAGATTGTCCTCGACACGGATACCGCCGGGAGGCGTGACGCGTTCAACCCCGCCGAGCTTTTCCTCGCGGCGATCGCAGCTTGTATGATCAAGGGTATCGAGCGCGTAACCCCGATGCTCCATTTCGACCTTCGCGGAGTCGAGGTGCGGCTCCATGCGGTCCGCCAGGACTCTCCGCCAAAGATCGTATCGGTCCGCTATGAGCTCATCGTCGATACCGACGAAAGCGACCCGCGCCCGGCGCTGCTTCATACCAATGTCCGAAAGTATGGAACCGTCTCGAATACCGTTGCCGCCGCAACCAAGTTGGACGGCGGCATCCGGAGACGCGGTTGAACGCCCTCCATCAGAAGAGGAATAAGGCAAAACGTTTTCGTTTGGACATCCCGGTCCTGTTGCCGAACGTGCAGAACGAGGCCGACGCCTGCGTCGATCGACTTGTCGGTGAATTGGCGGGCCGTGATGGAATCGATCAGGTTCACGTGCTTCCGGCATCGGGCGACGTACCCGCCAAGCTCTGTGTTCACTACCGTCCGGAGGTTCTCAGTCTAGGGCGAATCAAGGAGATCACCGAAGGTGCTGGCGCCCGCGTAACCGCGAGCTTCGGCCACATCCTTTGGGAAACCGGGGGACTTACCAACGAGCGGCGAGCCCGTAAGGTTACGGAATATCTTCAGCGGGCGACGGGAGTCATGGAAGCGGTGGCCACGGTCGCAGGACCCGTGCGTATCGAATTCGACCGGACACTGACATCAGAGCATGACCTGCGCAAAGTGCTTGACGATCTCGCCGTTGAGGTGCGGGTTCCGCCGAATGCGGGGATCGATGAAAGAGTTCACGACGAGCGTGGTGGAATATTCGGTGACAATACAGAGCTGATATTCGCAGTCATTTGCGGGGCCCTTCTCGTCGCCGGCTTTATTGTTTCCTTTGTTCCCTCCGTCCGCTCTTGGGCTCCCCTGTCGTTCTACATCGCGGCTTATGGTTTTGGCGGCTACTACCTGATCCGTGAAGCCATAGCGTCACTTCGTCTGGGTCGGCTCGAGATCGACGTTTTGATGCTGGTCGCGGCAGGCGGCGCAGCGGCGCTCGATAAATGGGCTGAAGGCGCGCTACTGCTCTTCCTGTTCAGCATCGGCCATGCGCTGGAACACTACGCCATGGGTCGAGCCCGCCGCGCGATCGAAGCTCTTGCCGAACTGGCGCCGCCCATGGCGGAAGTTCGACGCGAGGGCGAAGTGATCGAAGTCGGCGTCGCTGATCTGATCGTTGGCGATATCGTCGTTGTCAGACCCAACACGCGAATTCCGGCGGATAGTTTTGTCGTCCTTGGGGCAAGCAGCGTCGATCAAGCCTCGATCACGGGCGAGAGCGTGCCCGTGGACAAGCAAGCGGTAGACGATATTGGCCGCGCGAGCCTGCGGCCCGAAGGCCTGGCCGCCGAACACCGGCTTTATGCGGGGACGATCAACGGCAGCGGCGTTCTTGAGGCTCGGGTCACCAAGCTTTCCGCAGACAGTACGCTGGCGCGCCTTGTCCGCATGGTGGGTGAAGCCGAGGCGCAAAAATCGCCCACCCAACGCTTCACTGATCGCTTCGAGAGAACTTTCGTACCTGTGGTGCTGGCTGGCGTCGCCCTACTTCTATTTGCCTGGGTGGTGATCGACGAGCCGTTCGGCGACAGTTTCTACCGTGCCATGGCGGTACTGGTTGCCGCCAGTCCCTGCGCTCTGGCAATCTCGACGCCCAGTGCAGTGCTGTCCGGCATCGCACGGGCGGCACGTGGCGGCGTTCTCGTAAAGGGCGGA
This sequence comes from Beijerinckiaceae bacterium, assembly GCA_030684835.1. Classification (GTDB taxonomy): domain Bacteria; phylum Pseudomonadota; class Alphaproteobacteria; order Rhizobiales; family Beijerinckiaceae; genus Terripilifer. The sequence goes on along the minus strand of JAUXWZ010000015.1, from coordinate 58,593 downwards.
GGCCCGCTGGAAAGCCTCGGCGCTGTCCGTACCATCGCCTTCGACAAGACGGGTACGCTGACGGAAGGCAAGCCCCGCGTCATGGACGTTGTGCCCGCATCCGGGATTGAAGTCGATGACCTCCTTGGGGTCGTGATCGCGGTGGAAGAACTCAGTGACCATCCGCTCGCGGCCGCCGTGGTTCGCGACGGACGCTTAAAGCTTCGCGCGACTTCTGGGCTGCCGATCGCTGACAGCCTGCGCAGCATAACCGGCAGAGGACTTGCGGCCGAGATCAGCGGTGTTCCCGTGTTCGTAGGGAAAGCGGCCCTGTTTGCCGAGATCGACGGACCGTCTTTGCCGGCAGCAATTCGGTCAGTCGTCGAAGATTTGGAAGAGCGCGGCCGCACCACGATGGTTGTCCGCCGGGGTGATGATTATCTCGGCGTACTGGGTCTGATGGACACGCCCCGTGCTGCTGCAGCTCCGGTAATTGCCCGGCTACGCACGCTGGGGATTACGCGCATGGTCATGATGTCAGGAGACAACCGGCGTGTTGCTGAGGCGGTCGCCAAGCAGGTCGGACTCGACGAGGCCTTTGGCGACTTGATGCCCGAAGACAAGGTGGCTTCAATCAAGCGCCTGCGCTCGCAAAACGAGGTCGCGATGGTCGGCGATGGCGTCAATGACGCGCCCGCCATGGCCAACGCCACCGTCGGCATCGCCATGGGGGCCGCAGGATCGGATGTTGCGCTGGAAACCGCCGACGTCGCACTCATGGGAGACAAGCTGGACCGTCTTCCCTTCGTAATCGGCCTGAGCCGCAGCACCAGCCGCATCATCAGGCAAAACCTCTGGATCAGCCTGGGGATGGTGGCCGTGTTGGTGCCCGCCACCCTGTTCGGACTGCAGCTTGGCGCCGCAGTGGTGTTCCACGAAGGCTCAACGCTCGTTGTGGTGGCGAACGCCTTGCGCTTGCTGGCCTATCGCGATGTGACCCAAAAAGCGGCGGCAGGCGCGGACTGACGAGCGCAGACGTCCGCATCTGAAAAGCAACAAAGCCCAAAGATCGTCACGCTTCTTCACTGCACGCGCTTATCGCGACTCCAGCCGAGGCCCAGGTGAAGCATCGCTGCCGATGTCACCATCCGCAGCTTTCGGATTTAGAATGTGCATGACGTTATGGCGCGCCCGAAAGGATTCGAACCTCTGACCCCCAGATTCGTAGTCTGGTGCTCTATCCAGCTGAGCTACGGGCGCGCTGTGGAGGGTCTTCGCCGAAGCGGACCCCGCCTCCTGATTTCACACCCGAATCGCTCGTCACAATCCGCCGAGTCGACCTACCTTTGTTCTACTGCTCAATGCTGGGTCAGTGTAACCGGCTCGCCGGCTGTGACAAGAGTGTGACCGGATGAGTGGACGCTTTTATTCGTGAGCGTCCCAGCAATCCTGGGCATGCAGCCGCTTATATTGGCGCGAAATTTTGATTTTTGAGGACTATTTCACTGGACTGCAGCATCCTGATGCTCGCTGGGGCAGAGATGTCGTCATCGGAATGGACGGTCGCGGTCCGGGCGCCAGAAGCGTGCATGGGGATCGCGGTTTGGGGCAGCACGGAGCCATCTATAAACGCGAGTTTGAGAGCCTCACGAACACCCCTTGTTGGCCGATGCCTCACGCAGAGCTTGAAGTTCACCCTTCAACTGCCCGATTTGGACGTCCCTGTTGTGGACTGAACCGGTGGGCGGGAACGGAAGCGCTATATCGAGCGCCCAGTAGACTTTTTGAAGTTGCTCTTCCTCGGCCAGTTTCAACCTTTGAGAGGTTTGGCGCGAAGCCAGCGCCGCGCAATCCAAATTATTGATGGTTGTCATCTCAACCCGCGCTGCGAGTATTTCATCGGGATGTTTTGCACACGCAATCAATACAGACAGAGAGATAATCGATAGGGCAACCTTGATCATGATTGCCAAGCTGCTTGATACATGCTGAACTCCTAAGCTCACGTTTGACCATGCTCATAGCATAAGCACAGGAAACTACCAATCTCCTGGCACCCCCACCGGCGGATCCCAGCCAGTGACAAACAGGCTCAATTGACATGCGGATCCCCGAACGCAAGGAGATTTACTAATGGCGCTTTCAATGAAGGGTGTCTTCTACGTCGGGATAGGTATGGCCATCCTGGCATTAACCATTTGGCCACACCCGCAGATGCGAGCGGAAAAAGCGAAGCGTGAGCTTCAGGAAACCGTGAAGAGGCAAGACGAAGAGGCAACGAGGCAAGCCAAATACGAAAACGAGCGCAGAGCTGAGCGTTCGCGGCAGGCCGAACTCATAGAAGGTGCTACCGATCATTCCCTTGCTTCGCTTGTCAATGAATGCAGAGGCAGTATCGAAAAGACCATACGGCAGTCGTCCACTTTCAGCGTGTATTTCCCGAAATATGCCCCGCATCAGCTAGAAGAACTAGGCAACGCGGCTATCGTTTTTCGAACAAAAATGGGGCTGCCCAGCACCTTGATGACTGATGGCGATCCAGATGACCGTGCGATCAGCCAACTTCGGAAGATACCCGGTCTTCCTATCAAGTTGGTCGTGGAAAGCGCGAGCGACTCGTTCAGTGGGATTAAACGGTGGGCGGCTTCTTTCGAGTGTTCCGTCAAAGATCTAAAAGTAGAAACGGTACGTCCTGGAAAGCTCTATTTTATGGACTGACCGCAGCAACAAGACGTTTCCCGCCTGTTCCGGCTGGGGCCATGCACAGGTACTGTCTTCGTTCTCAGATGCACCTGATTGCGCGCCGCGAAGTAGGACCTATCCATTGATGGCTTGCCTGATTGCAAGGGCGGTCACCAATGCTAGCCATACAACAGCATGCATCATGCATCTACTGACAGCGGTGAACCACGAGGTCAGTGAGCCACTGGACGGTGATGCCCAGTCACGCACACAGCTTGGTTCTCCGCAGGAACCTCTGTGGTAGACCGTCATCCGAGCCGCCCCAATATCTAAGAGGTAAGACCACAACCTCAAGGATAATCCCATGCCACGACCAACAAAGCGCACACCCAAAAAAGTCGTTTTTTCTCCACCACCTGCCATCGGCGAAGATCCCACATGGTGGAACAACGAAGGAGGGATGGATGAGTTCTCCTTCACCAAGGTCATCCAATCGCTTACTGGGTTCATCGATAAGCGTGGTGATCTGGAGAAAAAAATAGCGGGTTTTCTCTTGCGCCACACGGAGTTGGAAGTTCTGGGGAGGCGTCACCCAGAGTACCCCCGCGCTAACCCGTACTTTACCACACGAAATAAGATTGCCGAGTGGTGCTGCTCGGAACAATTTGCCCTCTTGATTGACTACATCGAAGAGCGGGTTTGGATCACACCAAGCCTTCAGGGATGCGTCGATACCCTGACCGCATTCCACTTCAACCGGGGTGCTGACGATGAGTGACGGCACCCAAGTCCTGGAAGGAGCTCTTCGGCTTTCGCGTTGTGGGTTTGCCTTGATCCCAATCGACCATAAGGCCAAAGGTCCGAAAATGAGGGATTGGCCCACTCTCGCGACGTCGAATGAAGAGATCATCAGACAATGGTTTTCTAATTCCGCAGGAAACATTGGTCTGGCGACCGGGGTGAAGTCGGGTGTCTTTGCTCTGGACGTTGACAAAAAGAGCGGCGGTCCGGCGACCCTGCACGCGCTCATCGAGGAACATGGAGCTTTACCTCCAACTCCGACGCAACGGACCGGAGGCGGCGGCGCCCACTATCTTTTTCGCCTTCCTTCGCAAGGAACCGTCAAAAACGCGGCGAACATAGCTCCTGGCATCGATGTTCGTGGCGAGGGAGGCGTGATTGTAGTCAGCCCTTCCGTGCACGAAAGCGGTAACCCTTATCTGTGGCTACCTGGGTGCGCCCCTTGGGAAATGGAGGTCGCAGAGGCCCCGCCCTGGTTGCTTGAATTTCTCCATAAGAGAATTACACCGCCACTCGACCCTGGGAGGAAGAGCGGAAGGTTGGTCGTTGATCCCACAAAAGAAGTCACTTTTACCAATGAGCCGGCCCACGCAGAAACCGTGGTGGAGGGTTGCCGCGCTATAAGATCGGTTTACGAGGAAGCACAACATGCTAGCGAGTGGCTTTGGAAGATGGCCCTGAGCGTGATTGGCCGCGCAGAGGACGGTCGCAGGTTGGCCCACCACATGTCATCGCTCGACTTCAATCGATACTCTGAGCTGGATACGGATCGCGCTCTTGATAGAGTCCTGGAGATGACCGGACCTTTTACATGCAGTAAATTTGCCGAGGAGTCGCCCCACTGTGCAGCCTGCACGTTCAGGTCGAGTATATCCACGCCACTTCAAATAGGCCGAGAGAAACTCAACATCGTTCGACTTCAAAAATGCTTCGTTTACGCAACAGATGAGGACGTCTACTACGATACCCGACGTCAACTGATCAAGAAGTCGAAAGACTTTTCAGCAACTTACGCGCATGCGGTGAAGGGAAGCCCCCACGCAGAATTTATCAGGTCAAGCACGGCCCCCAAAGTCGATACTTTGCAATACTTACCTGGCGAGCGGTCGCTCATTGTGACAAACGACGCTGGGCACAGGATCGGAAACACGTATATCGATGACGGGATCTCTCCGGCTGCGGGAGATAGTGAGATTTGGTTGGATCACTTCCGCTACCTGATCCCGGAAGCCGAGGGAGAGCTCGACCATCTTTTAAATGTGATCGCCCATACTTTGCAGCGGCCGCAATATAAGATCAGGCACGCCATTTTGATTAAAGGCAACCAGCGCACAGGCAAATCGACCATAGCGCGCGCCTGGAAGCAAATGCTGGGCAAGAGTAATGTCGTGGCAGTATCGAATACGGAGCTCGAGTCTACCTTCCAAGGGGGGTTTTATAACAAACAACTTGCTGTTTTCGAGGAGCTCTATGTCAGAGGAAGAGACCGTTACAACGACCTTAAAGAGTTTATTTCAGAGGACGAGGTAAGGACGCAAAGGAAGAACATTGACTTCTACCGCGCCCGTACTCCCCTCGCCATTCTGGCTTTGTCGAATAACGATCTTCCGATCATGATCCCGGAAGCTGATGATGGGCGGTGGTTCGTGATCAATAGCCGCGCTACCCCAAGGGAAAAGACTTACTACGAAGCGTTGAACAGTGAAGCCGCCCGACACGCTCTTGCAGCGTTCAAGGCGCTGCTTCTGCAAAGACCGTTAGGATTGTTCAATCCTAACAGCCCACCGCCCTCAACGAGCGCCAAGCGAGAAATGATCGCCGAAAGTCAATCGCCATTTGAGAGGCGTATTAAGGACTTCCTTCAGGAGAACCCTTGTCCCTTGGTAGTTCCGGAGTGGATTTTAGAGAGGGTCCGCCTCCCCGGTGGCGGAGGTAGCGTCGCACAGGTTCGTGACGCGCTTCGCCGATTTGGAGCGATCCCCCTTGGCCAAATCAGGATTGTTGGCGAAGAGCGGGCCTCTCCTTGGGCATGGAGGGATCAAGAGATGTGGAAGGAAAACTCTGCCGACCAGGTGCGCGCTGACTTGCTGGCTAACAACCCTTGGCGCTTTCGCGGGCACGGGGGGGGTGAGAGTTCTATTTTCGAAAATTCTCTTAGACAGACAGTCAATTAGGCGTGTGATGAAGTCTCAAGATGTTGTCGATGGACTTCAGACTGAACAAACTCACCCCCCATGATCTTTTCTTGGGATGCATGTGATCAGTGTCGGGCTTTATTCCGGCATTGCACCACTGGGTCGAGCACAAGAAGGTCGGCTGCATCGCTACCAACTGCGCAAAGGATACCCTCTTGGAGAGGATTACTTCTTTGGAAGCTATCGAAAGAATGGTCGCGTCAGATGAGCAGCCATGGTTGCCAATTCCAAGTCGGGATGTAGCCCGCCTGCTTGGCGTCAGCCTACAATCATTAGCAAACTGGCGTGTGCGGGGCACCGGCCCGCCCACACTAGGTCACCTCCGCAGGCGGGGGAACAGGATTTATTATATGCCTGAAGATCTAATCTCATGGCTTTCGAGCACAGGGTATGTTTCGCTACAGCCTTGGGAAGTATCCGCCGCGTGGCTCCGCAGACGCGGGCTGAGCGAGCACGTTCCAACAGAGCACGGAACACGCTTGCTGGCGCGGGCCTTCGACGAGGTATGCCCTCGGTGTTCTGCTTTCCGTTAAATCTCACGAGTCGAGGTTTCGGGTTGCGGTCGGACAATAGGCGGTGGTTGGACCGCACTGCACGTATTGGTATCCTGCTTCGGTCATGTGGTTGGTCCCGTTGATGTTGCGGTTGGACCGCACCGCTACTCTTGGTATGCTTGATGGACACCAACCGATCATCCTACAGCGTTGCGGTTGGACCGCACCGCTCGTCTTGGTATGCTGATGGTGAACCCGTTGCATCGCAAGAGCAAGTTGCGGTTGGACCGCACCGCTCGTCTTGGTATGCTGTTTGAATCGGATCATGGAAAACGGAGACGTTGCGGTTGGACCGCACCGCTCGTCTTGGTATGCTGTTGTCCGGTCGTCTTTCGCCGTTGATATGGTTGCGGTTGGGCCGCACCGCTCGTCTTGGTATGCTGCCTTCGTTAAGGCGTGACTCCTCCTCCTGTTGCGGTTGGACCGCACCGCTCGTCTTGGTATCCTACCCGCCAGCACACGGGGGCAAAGCAATGGGTTGCAGTTGGACCGCACGCTCAGCAGTTCGCAAGCGGATAGTTTCGGTTTGGACCGCACCGCTCGTCTTAGTATCCTCGAAAGATCACCCTGAAAGACTGGCGGAAGCGTTGCGGTTGGACCGCACCGCTCGTCTTGGTATCCTTCATTGCGGGCGTCCTTGCGGATCGAATGGGTTGCGGTTGGACCGCACCGCTCGTCTTCGCCACATTGGATCCACATCTAGACGACAACAGCCTTAACTTTGAGTTTTACTTTTGCCAGCTTCGTTGATGCGCAACTTGGTTGCGCTTCTTGTGCGCAAACTAGAGATTGCTGCGAGATCCCACCGGAATGGGTCATCTGGATCATCGTGACGCTTTTGGTAGTCACCGGCCTCGTTATGTTTGACAAGGTAAAGGCGGCCTGCAGAAGGATTGAGCCGCACAACCCTCTTGATGTTCCTCCCGCCGTCCGGATCATTCACCTCTACTAGATCTCCCTTATGGAGACGCATGATCAGCTTCCCGCCAATCCGATTGCGCTCCCATTCAGGCCGCCATCCTTTTTGATTGATTTCGAACACTGATGCTGCGAAGCCCTTCCAGACAAACCCTCCCTTCCCGTCCCGAACGGAAACAACATCCATGCACCAATTCTCGCCGGGAATAACTGCCTTATAGGCCACGCTGTCACGGTTCGAAATCTCGACGACGGATGCTTCGGCCTTAAACACACGGACATGACGGAGGGGAGCACGGCGAGCTCCGAGAGATTGGTCCTTATCGTGCTCGCTCGCCGCAAATTCGGCAAGCGCAACATCCAATTTGTGGGTGGATGTGGACGTCGTTCTCGAACATAAATAAGCTGTTGTCTCAGAATGGGATCGCGCACTCGATCAATGTCCTTCGCGGTGAGCGCAGTAAGCGCTTTGCGATAAATGAGATTACCCGTTTTGCGCTCTTCATCATTACGGACAATGCCATAAGCGGTTTCCTCGTGAAGCGCGCCTGTTTTGCCGTGTTCAGGCTTGTGAGAAACGACCATCGTGCGAGCGAACTCACGGACCTGATCCCTAAAGCCCTCATACGGCACCGGAACATCGGCTATGATCTGATGCCGTTGATTAAGCTCTGTTTGTCCCGCGCGCCGTGACATTTCATTCAGCAACCCGCGCGACATGCAACCAATAACAGCAGCATCAATGGCGTGGTGACGATGGTCATCACGGTTCTTTCGATTATCATCGCTCAGAATGCTATTGAGGCCCCACTTGCCTCTCAGCATGGCTGTGAGGTTACCTGTGCTAACCCATACATCATCGGCTACGACGCTCAGATAATCTCTGGCAATGCGGGAGAGGTATTTCGTTTCGTTCAATTGGCGGTCGAGGAAGTCACGCCCTTCAGTGTTGAAGCGGTCCATCGCATCGGGCGCAAATCGCCAACGCTTGTTGCCTGCCAACTTCTCGGCGTTCAAGCTTATGGCTTGCCAGTTTGCCCTGTGCCCAAATGCCGCGAATGGCGACCGGTTACGCTTTTCACGGTTAGCCTCACGGAAGCACACCACCTTATTGGCGGCACTATCATCAAGTGTCTGTGAGAAAGGCAGAATGTGATCGATCTCTGTTTCGTCGGAGAAAAGCTGCACAACGGATATTTGCGCTCCTGAATAGGGGCAGAAGGAATGCGCCCCATCACGCTGCTCTTCCCACAGTCGCAGCAGCAACCGGTTGAGCGCATTATCCGGAATGCCTATATCGTGCAGCTTTTTTACGCGCAATTCATTCACCGTGCGATTATCCCTGTTTCGCTTCTGCTCTTCATCCTTCTGCTTCTTGGTGAGTTTCAGGTCGCGCGCGAGTTCGAGGATTACCTCATCTGGCTTTCCGTAGCTCTGGATCAATCTGTTGGTGAGTCGGCGTAGTTGGTTTAGGCCAATGTGTACCGTCGGGTTCGCGATACGACCGTATCTAGTGTCTTCGGGATCAGCTGGGTCGCCTGTTCCAAAGGCAACGTGTCGCTCCAAAGCCCTTCCATAGTAGGGAAGTCGGGCACCTTTTTCAGTGGCGAAGTCAGAGTGGTGATAACCGGCCCTCGCTGCGGCCTGGGAATAGGTAATGACGTCGCGTTGCAGCTCCTCAAGGATCACGGTATTCGCGGTCAAACCAAGCCGACCGTAACCATCTGGCAGTGGTGTTGCGGCGACTGCCGTTGCCTGCTCGTGTGATAAGTCGAGTTCGCAACATAGCCAGGAGATGAGGGTTTCCTCATCTTCTTGCATAAGGAGCTCGAGCACCATCTGATCCTTTTTGACTAAAGGCAGCGAATGCCAGGCACTGCCGAGGTTCTTCGAAGACCCCAGGCGCTTGGCGGTCTGACACCCCTTGATTTCGGGCTCGAAGTCCTCACGGTTGAACCGGACAATGGATCCGAGTTTGAGGGCTCTTCGGACCTGGTCCCATTTGAGTGAGCTACCCTGCAAAAGTCGGCTAGCGAGAAGATCGCGCTCCAAAATGCTCAGCGGAGTTACCCCGCGTAAAACCCTCCCCGTACCGGAGTTCATTGAGCCACTGATAAATTCGACGGGCGTCTACCGAGGGCAGTGCGGCGGCAAGCCGTTCCTCAGTTGGGTTGAATGTGCAACGACCGGGACGAACAGCCTTCAGCGGCCTCTGATGGAACATCGCTTCTCGAATTTGTTCTTTCGCTTCGTCCGAGAAGACCGCGGGATCAAACCCGGCCTGGGAGGACCAGATGGAGTCAAACTCAGTCTGGATGAGGCCCCGCGATGGATAAAACTGATGGCCGGCTTTGGCGCCGATGCCGGTAATTCTAAATCTCGCACCTTCTCCTGCCTGAATGCGTAGGTTCAAAAATTCGCCGAGGCTGCGCGCGCCCGCGTCCGCGAGGGCTTCGTCCAGTCGCTTCGCGGCCTGTCTCAAAACACCCGTTTCCGCGTCCTTCTGGTCCGTGCGCCTGTTGGATTGAAAGCCGCGTCTCTGATTGAGATGGAAAATCGCTCGTCCGACCTCAAAAGGCGTCAGGCTCTCCGAGAGGGCGCGAGTACGCAGCGCGTAAGGGTCGGATCGCTCAAGCCTCTTCCGCTCTCCTTCTCGCGCGGGCAACAGGCCAAACCTGATAAGCAGAGCTATCAGCTTGCGTTGTCTTTGGAGAAAGCGGTCCCTTCTACGCCGAGCAGCTCGGGGCGCGCGGCGCATCATAGCAAGCGACGTCCCGTCCTTTGGATTTCGACCATCGGGGAAAACGCGCGTTCCCATCGCCTTAACGCCACTTAGCTGAGTGCTTTGCCCCTGGTGACCAGGTGCGGCGGCGTCAGGTTTGGCTCCCTCTAATACAGCCCATCCGATCGAGTTTGTCCCAAGGTCGAATGCAAAGCGAATGATTGGTCGCCCCTCCATCTTAGCCCCCACTTGACCATTCCGATCGCCATGCTAGCCTACTCCCGTTACCAAGACGAGCGGTGCGGTCTCTCCGTTAACAAGGAGACAACTCCACCAAATCAGGGCGGGCTCCGGTCCGCCCTTCGTTTTACGGTGCCAGTATTTTTGCTGGTTAGTTGGGTGAGGCTTCACCCTGAGTCGCTGCGATGCGGCTGCGGTCCTGACAAGGCTGCGGTATCCGGGTGGTTCAGGACCTCATTGGTAAGCAAGAGACCAGCCATTGCCACGCCCCCTGGCTCAGTCCAACTTGCGTCCGATTGCGATAGCATTGACATGCGTGTAGCGCAGCAGTTGTCGAACATCCCGATGGCCGGATATGTGCGCAACTTCAGGAACGTTGAGGCCGCGTTCGAAAAAGGCGCTGATACTTTCATGCCTGAGATCATGCATGCGCAAATCAATCAGCCCCGCTCGACTGACGACTCGTCGCCAACCTAAGCGCACTGCGTTGGCGGTCATCCCGAAGGGGACTCGTCGGCAGCTTTCGAGCTCCTGCAAGGTCCCCAGGACCACCAGTGCTTTCGACGTTAGGGGTATTATGCGCGAGTGGCCGTTCTTCGCTTGCGGGATGATGAGGGTCTTGTTCCGCCAATCAATGTCTTTCCATTGGATACGCAGGATTTCACTCCGCCGCATGGCGGTGGAAATGGCGAACTCGATGAGCGCGCGCAGCCGCGGATCACGGGTGCGCTGGGTCGCGGATATGATCGCGTCTAACTCACCTGGCATAAGTCGCCGCGTCCGAGCTGTCGCTGGGGGCGGCTTACGAACCTCATCGACCGGGTTCTGCGAAAGCGGAATGCCCCATTCCTTCCGCGCGACCAAGAGCACCTGGCGCAGGAGCACCAGATCCTGGCGCACCGTCTCGGTGGCGCGTTTCGCCAGTCGCTCGTCCCGGAAGCGGGCGATGTCTTCCGGCCTCAGCCGCGCAACCGCGAGGTTGGAAATGGGATGCCGAAGTATGAGGCCAATTCGGAGACGTTCCGTATGGGCGCTTCTCTTTGCCGGGGTCACCTCGTCGCGATACCGCGCTAGCAGATCGCCAAGTGTCGCTTTCAGGTGTGATCGGCTTATCGGCAGGTCGCCGACCTCGATGGTGCGCTCCGCCTCGCGGCCCCATGCCTCGGCATCTCTTCTAAGAGTAAAGGCGCGCGATGAGGGCGGGCTACCGAGAAGCCTAACTTGGACTTGGTACTTGCCGTTGCGTTTGCGAATGGTCGCCATTTCGTCGTCCCACTGTGACGGCAGTGTGACTGAAGCGGAAATGCGATTTCGCTGTTGAAGCTAACCCATTGAATCTAATGGCGCGCCCGAAAGGATTCGAACCTCTGACCCCCAGATTCGTAGTCTGGTGCTCTATCCAGCTGAGCTACGGGCGCGCTGTGGAGGGTCTTCGCCGAAGCGGACCCCGCCTTGCGCCGGGTGACCGGCGCGGCATCCGTGTAACCCGTCCAAAGGGGCTTTGCAACCGTCCGCGCGGATTATTCCCGGCGTTCGTGCGCCTGCCGTGCGCATGGCGCGAAAAGTGAGTCAGCGACGCCTGTCAGGCGGTCGCTCCGTCCCCGACCACCGCAGTGAGCGTGAGCAGAAAACCGTCCAGATCGTCGGTGACGAAATCGACATGAGGGGGCCGCTGGCGCGCCGTTTCCCATGGGTCGCGGTGGTCGCGCGCGCCTTCACGGGGCACGACAAGCGTCGTCACCATGCCGCGCTCGTGGGGCACCAGCAGGTTGCGCGTAATGTCCTCGAACATGGCAGCGCGCGCCGGGTCCACCCCGTGGCGCTCGAAGAAGAGCATGTAGGCCTGCGGGTCGGGCTTTGGGAAAAGATTCGACGCGACGATGTCGAACACGTCCTCAAACAGATCGGCGAAGCCCAGCCGCTCGCAGGTGCGCAGCGCGTGATCGCGTGAGCCGTTGGTGAGAATAAGCCTGCGCCCCGGCAGCGCGGCGATGGCGCCGGCCAGCGTCAGATTGGGCTCGATATTCGAGCGATCGATGTCATGCACGAATTCAAGAAACGCGTGCGGATCGAGCCCGTAATCGTCGATGAGGCCGCGCAGCGTGGTGCCGTGCCGCTGATAATAATATTTTTGCAGCGCGCGTGTGGAGAGCCCATCCAGCCCGAAGAGATGACACATGAATACGGTCATGCGGTCATCGATCTTCGGCCACAGGTCGCTGTGGGGCGGGTAGAGCGTGTTGTCGAGATCGAAGACCCACGTGTCCACATGGGCGAAGCGCGCGCGCGGATCAATCTCGCCGAACTTTTCTGCACCCGGCACGGCGGCGACATGGTCGCCGAGCGCCGGTGGCTTTGACGATTCGGGGGGCTTGTTCATCAGCGCGTGATGAGCGTGCCCGCCCCGTGATCCGTGAGCAGTTCCACAAGAACGGCGTGGGGTGTTTTGCCGTCGAGAATGACCACGCCTTCCACGCCCTGCTCCAGCGCGTAGATGCACGTCTCGACTTTCGGGATCATACCGCCGGTGATCGTGCCGTCGGCAATGAGGTCGCGAATCTGCCCGACAGACAGCTCCTTGATGAGCTGCTTGTTCTTGTCGAGCACGCCGGGCACATCGGTGAGGAACAGAAGGCGCTTGGCCTTCAAGGCTCCTGCAATCGCGCCTGCGAACGTGTCGGCGTTGACGTTATAGGTCTCGCCATCCGCGCCTTGCGCAACGGGCGCCAGAACGGGGATCAGTTCGCGACCAAGCACTTGGTCGAGCACTGTCGTGTCCACGGTCTTCGGCTCGCCGACAAACCCCAAATCGACAATACGTTCGATATGGGAATCGGGGTCCATAATGGACCGTGTCACCTTTTCGGCGGTGACCATGTTGCCGTCCTTGCCGCACAGACCAATGGCGCGGCCGCCTTCACTGTTGATGAAGCCGACGATCTGCTTGTTGATGGAGCCGGCGAGCACCATTTCCACGATCTCAACCGTCGCCTTGTCGGTAATGCGCAGGCCAGCCGCGAACTCCGACTTGATGCCGAGCTTGGTGAGCATGGCGCCGATCTGCGGCCCGCCGCCGTGCACGACGACCGGGTTCACGCCGGACTGCTCAAGCAGCACCATGTCGCGGGCAAAGTCGCGGGCCACCTTGTCGTCGCCCATGGCGTGTCCACCGTATTTCACCACGACGATGGCCTCGTCGTAGCGCAGCATGTGCGGCAGCGCCTGCATGAGGACGGCGGCCTGCTCCTGCGGCGAAATGTTGGGCGCTTCGGTCATGGCGTTTTCCGGCGTTCGGATGCTGCGATGGTGCGCGTTTGTAGAGCGACCGCGACGGCGGCGCAATCGCTCACGCGGTCGCGGACTTCTCGGCCAAAAGTCTTGCAACGGCGGAGCGCAAGTCCGGCACGCACTCGCCGGTGCGCGATGATGTGAAGATTGTGTGCGGATAGGCGGCGGGGCGGCGCTTCAGCGCCTCCAGCGCATCGTCGATGCGCGCCTCGACCTCCGACTTTTTCACCTCGTCGCGCTTGGTCAGCACGACCTGATAGGAAACCGCTGATTTATCCAGCAGGTCGAACATCTGCTTGTCGACGTCTTTCACGCCGTGCCGGCCATCAACCAGAACGAAAACGCGCGCGAGGGTCGAGCGTCCCCGCAGATAATCCTTCATCAGCTTTGTCCAGGAGGCGATCTTGTCCTTGGAGGCTGATGCATAGCCATAGCCGGGCATGTCGACCAGCCGCATGGTTTCAGCGCCCGGCGCGCCGCCCAGCGCAAAAAAGTTGAGCTGCTGGGTGCGGCCTGGCGTGTGCGAGGTGCGGGCCAGCGAGTTGCGGCCCGTGAGGGCGTTGAGGAGGGAGGATTTGCCGACATTCGAGCGGCCGGCGAACGCGATCTCGGGCGGCCCGAGCGGAGGCAAATTGTCAGCCTTGGCGGCTGCCCAGATAAAATCGCACGGACCCGCGAACAGAAGCCGGCCTGCTTCAAGGAATGGGCCGGCGTCATCGTCTGATTGATTGGCTGCGTCGTTCACGAGGCCTCCGTCGGGACGCCCCCACGCAGGGGGCGTCGCGCGTCTGGTTAGCTTTGGGTCGCGGACTTCTTGCGGAAGAGGCCAGCGAGATTTCCCCACAGCTCGATTTTAACGCCTTGCTTGCGCATGATGTAATACTGCTGCGCGAGCGACAGAACGTTGTTCCACGTCCAGTAGATCACGAGACCGGCAGGGAATGCGCCGAGCATGAACGTGAATATAACCGGCATCCACGCGAACAGCGCCTTCTGGATCGGATCTGTCGGCTCCGGGTTCATTTTCATCTGAACGAACATCGAGATGCCCATCAGAATCGGCCAGACGCCAACCCACAAGAAGGGGCCGATAACCGGAATCAGCGTCGGATTGAATGGCAGCAAGCCGAACAGGTTGAACAGGTTCGTGGGATCGGGCCCGGACAAATCCTGAATCCAGCCGAAGAACGGCGCATGACGCATCTCGATGGTGATGAAGATCACCTTGTAGAGCGCGAAGAAAACCGGAATCTGCACGACAATAGGCAAGCAGCCCGCGATCGGATTGATCTTCTCGCGTTTGTAGAGCTCCATCAGCTCCTTCTGGAGCTGCTGCTTGTCATCGACGTAGCGCTCCTGCAGCGCCTTCATCTCAGGTTGCACGGCCTTCATCTTCGCCATCGACACGTAGCTGCGGCTGGCGAGCGGAAAGAACACGAGCTTGATGAGAACAGTCACGACCAGGATCGCGACGCCGAAATTGCCGACGAACTGATAGATGTAATGGATGAGCCAGAACAGCGGCTTGGTGATGAAGTAAAACCAGCCCCAATCGATCATCAAGTCGAAGTTCTTGATTTGCAGGTTGGCCTGATATCCATCGATGATCAGGGTTTCCTTGGCGCCCGAGAAGATACGGTGCGTGGCCTCTATGCTGGCGCCGGGGGCGACCGTGCGGCCTTCCTCAAGAAAATCTGATTGATAGGTGCGCGCCGTGGGCGGGCCCATCGCGGCGAAGCGGGCTTCAAACGCAACGTTCTGCTCGGGAATGACGGCCGTCGCCCAATATTTGTCGGTGATGCCAACCCAGCCGCCGGTTCCCTTGAACAGACGCGTCTGCTTCGGCTCCTTCTCGACGTTGTCGTAGGTGTATTCCTGCACACGCGAATCGCCGACGACGCCGACAAAGCCCTCGTGAAGGACGATGTATCCCTCGGTCCTCGGCTTGCCGACGCGCGAGGTAAGCGCATAGGGGAAGAGGGTCACAGGCTGGTCTGTCGTGTTCTCCACCACGTTGCGGATGGTGAACATGTAACTGGCGTCAACCGACACGATGCGGCGGAAAATCAGGCCCTGCCCGTTGTCCCACGTCAGGGTCACAGGCTGGTCTGCGGTCAGCGTCTGGCGGTCAGCGGTCCAAAGCGTATCGGGACGCGGCGCGACGACATTTGATCCGGGCTGGGCGACAAAGCCCGATTCCACGAAGTAGGGACTGGGTGAGCCGGCCGGGTTCAGCAGGCTGATTGTTGCGCTGCCAGGCTGGAGCGTCTCGCGGAACTGGGTCAACCGCACGTCGTCGATGCGGCCGCCGCGCAAGTTGATCGAGCCAGACAAGCTCGGCGTGTCGATGCGCACACGGGGTGCGCCTTGAAGCGCTTGCTCACGCGTGAGGCCAAAAACAGGAACCGGCGCTGGCGAAGGGGTAGTGGGCGCAAGTGTCGGGGCGGGCGCACCCGGGATCGCACCTTGCGGCGCGACGACGCCAGGCGCAGTCGTCGAGGGCGCTGGCTGGGAGGCCTGTGGCGGCGTCGTCTGCGGGGGCAATTGTGTCTGTTGCTGCGACTGGCGCTGACGCTGCGCTTCGGGAACGCCGTAAAAGAAGTTCCAGCCAATGATGACCAGAAGCGAGAGGCCCATGGCGATAAATAGGTTCTTCTGGTCCTCGCGCATTCTCACAAACCCTGTGTCGCAAACTCTATTGGGGCCGCTGAACCGCAGCGCCGCCGATGGCCAAGAAGTCTTCTGTTATCTAGATTCGGACGGAGTTTTCCGTCCTTTTGATCGCGCCGGCCTGTCGCCGATGAGCCGCATCGCCCGGCCGAGTTCTTTCACGAGCCGGTCAAACTCGGCGCCAAGCGCCTCGCGGCGAGCGACAATGACATAATCAAAGCCGGCCTTCGCTTCCAGAGGCGCTGCGCGACGAAGCGCCTCGCGCAGGCGGCGGCGCATACGGTTGCGCTCCACCGAACCGCCAGCCTTCCGGGTGACCGTGAATCCGAAACGGGCCGGGCCCGCGCCGTCTTCTTCGCCACCCTTGCGGGCGATGGCTTGAAGGCTGAAGGAAGCTGCGTGAAAGCGCGCGCCCTTGGCGACGTTGAGAAATTGCGCACGATTGCGCAAACCCTCAGGCCAAGGCGCAGACGAGCAACCGGATGGGCCGGAGTGAGGCGCGGTCGTTGTGACTGATGCGCCGGAGCCGGTCATGGCTGGCTCGCGATAAGAGAGACTGAAGGCGTTCAGGCTGACAGGCGCTTGCGGCCGCGAGCGCGGCGGGCGGCTATGACCCTGCGGCCGCCGACAGTCGCCATGCGGGACCGAAAACCATGACGGCGCTTGCGCACGATCTTGGAGGGCTGGTACGTCCTTTTCACGGGTCTTCTCCGGTTGCTGGAGACCGGCCCGGGCGCGACGCGCGTCCGCAGAGCTGGCCTATTAACGTCAAAAACGCCGCCCCGCTTCCGCTGCTGCGGATATCCCGAGCGAGCGAGAAAGCGACGTCGGCGTCGCCGAAATCGAGTGCGGCCATATACGGGAAAGCCGGCGCACAAGTCAATTGACGGCGCGGCCTTTTCCGCGCGTCGCGCAAATGTGACGCCACGAGCTCCGCCGGTTCGTGCACGCTTGAGGCGGACAGTCTATGTTGCCGGCGATGACACATCAAACCGACGCAGCGGCCCCAAAAAGGCGAAGTTCATGGCTGCGCCTCGCGCCGCTGATCGTGCTGGTTCTTTTGCTCGGGGCGGCGCTCGCGTCGGGCGCGGCGAGCGTTCTCAGTCTTGAAAACCTCCTGGCCAGCCGCGAGTCGATGTCCAGTCTCATCGAACGCAACCTGCCGCTGGCGCTTGGTCTCTTTGTGCTGGCCTATGCGGCGATTGTAGCCGCCTCCATTCCTGGCGCGTCCCTTTTCACCTTGTCGGGCGGGCTGCTCTTTGGTGGATGGCTGGGCGGGGCGGCTGCCGTCGCGGGCGCGACAGCAGGGGCCACTCTGCTGTTTCTCGCCGCCCGGACCTCGCTGGGCGCCTTTCTTGCCGAACGCGCGGGCCCAAAAATCGAGCGGCTTCGCGCTGGTTTCCAGAAGGATGCGGTCTCCTACCTCCTGTTTTTGCGTCTGGTGAGCGTTTTCCCGTTCTGGCTGGTCAATCTCGCTCTCGCCATGACTGGCGTGAAGCTTTGGACCTTCGTGTGGACGACGTTTGTCGGCATCATGCCCGCAACGCTGGCTTTTGCGCTGGCGGGAGCCGGCCTCGGGTCCATCGCCGACCAGAAGCAAAAGGCCTATGAGGCCTGCATTGCGGCCAACGGCCCCGCCGCCTGCACGCTTGGCATTTCGCCGCAGGATCTCGTGACGCGGGAAACATTGATCGCCATAACAGCATTGGGAATCATGGCGCTCATCCCGATTATCCTGCGACGGCTGCGACCCGCGAAAGAAGGACACCCGAATGGCTGACGCGTTGCGCCCGGATCTGTGCGTCATCGGCGCCGGCTCTGGCGGTCTGTCGGTGGCTGCGGCCGCCGCCGCCATGGGCGTGACGGTCGTCCTTATCGAAAAAGGCGAGATGGGCGGCGATTGCCTTAACTATGGCTGCGTGCCGTCAAAAGCACTGATAGCTGCAGGGCGCACGGCGCAAACCATGCGGGAAGCGGAACGCTTTGGCGTGCACGCCGCAGAGCCGCGCGTCTCCATGGATGACGTGCGCAAGCATGTGCGCGGCGTCATCGACGGCATCGCGCCCAACGACAGCGAGGAGCGCTTCAAGGCCATGAACGTGCGCGTCATCCGCGCGGCGGCGAAATTTACCGGCCCGGACAGGCTGGAGGCAGGCGGTTTTGAGGTTCGGGCGCGCAGGTTTGTCATAGCAACCGGATCGGCGCCCGCCGTTCCGCCGATCCCTGGCATCGAACTGACGCGCTATCTGACCAACGAAACCCTTTTCGATCTTGACGAACTGCCGCATCGGCTCGTCATCATCGGCGCCGGGCCGATTGGGCTTGAGATGGCGCAGGCGTTTCGCAGGCTCGGCAGCGAAGTCACCGTGCTGGAAACAGGCCGGGCGCTCGCGCGCGAAGACGAAGAACTGGCGCGGCCCGCGATTGACGCACTTTTGCGCGAAGGCGTGGTCATCCGCGAGGGCGTGAAGATTTTACGCTGCGTGGCGACGGCGCGCGGGGCCCGAATCGTCCTGCCAGCGGGCTCGGTCGAAGAATTCATCGACGCGACGCATGTTCTTGTCGCCACAGGCCGCAAGGCGAATGTGCACAACCTTGGACTGGAGGCCGCCAACGTCCAATTCGACGACAAGGGCGTGAAGGTCAATGCGGGCCTGCGCACATCAAACAAGCGCATCTACGCAATCGGCGACGTTGCGGGCGGCGCGCAATTTACCCACGCGGCCAATTATCACGCGGGGCTCGTCTTGCGTTCAGCGCTGTTCCGCTTGCCGGTGAAAGTGAAGCCGGAGCTTATTCCGCGCGTTACATTCACCGATCCGGAAATTGCTGTTGCCGGCCTGACAGAGACGCAGGCGCGCGAAAAACACTCCAGGCTTCAAATTTTGCGCTGGCCATTTGCCGAAAACGACCGCGCGCGGGCCGAGCGGCGCATTGAAGGTCACATTAAGGTGGTCGCAACAGCGGGTGGCCGGATTTTGGGCGCAGGCATTGTAGGCGCGCATGCGGGCGAATTGATCGCACCGTGGCAACTGGCGGTCACGAAGGGCCTGAAGCTCGCCGATATGGCGAACATCGTCCTGCCCTACCCGACACTGTCTGAGGTTTCGCGGCGGGCGGCTTTGTTGCATTATCAACCGAGCTTGCGCCGGCCCGCGCTGAAGCGGCTGCTGGCGTTCATGCGCTGGTTCGGCTGAGGAGTTCGCATTCCGCTATGAGCGATGCGCGCGACGACATCAAGCAAGAGACGCCAGGCCGCGGGACGGCGCCGGGCCTTTCAACACGCGTTCTCTTGCTCACCATCGCATTTGTGATGATTGCGGAAGTCGCGATTTACATTCCGTCCATCGCCAATTTTCGTAACAACTGGCTGCGTGACCGCCTCAGCGCCGGCTTTACCGCCGCGCTCGTTCTCGAAGCCGCCCCGCAAGACGCTATCCCTGAGCAATTGAAGAGCGATCTGCTCGCAAGCGTCGGCGCCCAGAGCATCGTGCTGAAGACGAAAGATACGCGCATGCTGCTGGCTGTCACCGACATGCCCCCCAGCGCCAGCGAGCGGTTCGATCTGCGCACGGCGACGCCGTGGCAGTCGATCCGCGGCGCGTTCGCAACTTTGCTGGCGGACGAGAACCGCACGCTTGTGGCGATTGGCGATGCGCCGCGCGGCGCGGAATTCATCGAGATCGCGCTCAGCGACGGGCCTCTGCGCGAGGCGATGCGACGCTATTCCTTCAACATCCTTGTTCTGTCGCTCATCATCTCGGCGATTGTCGCGATGCTGGCGGTTCTCGCGCTGCATCTTCTTGTGTTGCGCCCGGTGCGAAGACTGACGTCGAGCCTGATCGCGTTTCGCGATAATCCGGAAGACCCTTCACGCATCATCGAACCCTCTGGCGCGCGGCACGAAATGGGCCGCGCGGAGGATGCGCTGGCGCAAACGCAGAGCGCGCTGCTGGGAGAATTGCGCGAGAAAAAGCGGCTTGCCTCGCTCGGCCTCGCCGTTGCGAAAATCAATCACGACCTGCGCAACATGCTCTCGACCGCGCAATTGTTGTCCGACCGCCTCACCCATTCGCCCGATCCGCTTGGTCGCTCGGTGGCGCCCAAGCTCATCAGGACGCTCGACCGCGCCATCGCGTTTTGCCAGTCGACGCTGACCTATGGACGGGCAGCAGAACCAGCGCCCCGGCTCGCGCCATTCCGCCTGCGCGACGCCATCGACGAGGCCATCGAAATCGTTGCGCCCGCCGGGGCAGGCCAGTTGTCGCTGGTCAACGACGCGCCCGGCGACCTGCTGGTGGTCGCTGACCGCGAACAAATGCTGCGCGTGCTGATGAACCTTCTGCGCAACGCGCTGGACGCACTCGCCGCCGCCGGCGCGCAGCCGGGGCTGGACCCGGAAGTGCGGTTCACCGCGCGCCGCCTCGACGGCCGCATCCTGATCGAAGTCCGCGATACCGGCCCCGGCGTGCCAGAGCGGGCCCGCAAGACCCTGTTTCAACCGTTTCTGGGTTCGTCGCGACAGGGGGGCACGGGCCTTGGCCTCGCCATCGCCGCCGAACTGGTTGCGGGACATGGCGGCGACATCCGTCTCATGGACGCGGGGGCGGAGGGCGGCGCGACCTTCGTGATCGAATTGCCCGACCGTCCCGCGCAGCGGCGCGCCATAGCGGCGGGCGAAGGCTGACGCGCGTGGCTTTAGCCTGACGCGTTGACTTTGACGGCCCCGCCTCGCAAATAGCCCGCACGGCTCGCATAGCCAATCCATTCCAGCCATCGGGAACGCTCCAATGTCGGTTGCAAGCTCGCTCGAACAGACCATCAACGACGCCTTCGCCCGCGCCAGCGAAATCAATGCCGCCACCACCGGAGACGTCCGCGACGCGGTGAACGAGGCGCTCGCGCTGCTTGACGCCGGCAAGGCGCGCGTCGCCGAAAAGATCGCCGGCGAGAGCGGCCCGCAGAGCTGGAAGGTCAATCAATGGCTCAAGAAGGCGGTGTTATTGTCTTTCCGTCTCAACGACATGTCCGCAATTTCAGGCGCGCCGGGCGGCGCGTCGTGGTGGGACAAGGTGCCCTCCAAGTTTGACGGATGGACGGCCAAAGATCATGCGGCCGCGGGCTTCCGCTCTGTGCCGGGCTGCATCGTGCGCCGTTCCGCCTTTGTGGCCCCTGGCGTGGTGCTGATGCCGTCCTTTGTGAATCTCGGCGCCTACGTCGATTCCGGCACGATGGTGGATACGTGGGCCACCGTCGGCTCGTGCGCTCAGATTGGCAAGAACGTGCATCTGTCGGGCGGCGTCGGCATTGGCGGCGTGCTGGAGCCTTTGCAGGCCGGCCCCACGATCATCGAAGACAATTGCTTTATCGGCGCGCGCTCGGAAGTCGTTGAAGGCGTGATCGTCGGCGAAGGCTCCGTGCTCTCCATGGGCGTCTTCATCAGCGCCTCGACCAAGATCATCGACCGCGCCACGGGCAAGGTGCACGTGGGCTATGTGCCGCCGTATTCGGTCGTCGTGCCCGGCGCCCTGCCCGGCAAGGCGCTGCCCGATGGCTCGCCCGGTCCGTCGCTGTATTGCGCCGTGATCGTGAAGACGGTCGATGCGCAGACGCGCTCCAAGACCGCCATCAACGAATTGCTGAGGGACTAGCGCGATTTCCGGCCGGAAAGCGCGGATTCTTGGATGGAGCATGATCTTGTCTGAAAACCGGCGTCCACTTTTCAGGATCATGCCCTGATGGCCTCAGTCCTGTCGGGCGAAGGCCTGCGGTTTCTCTACCGCAGCGAAAAGGGCGTGATCGGCCGCCGCGTCTGGTGGCTCGGCGTTGCGCCGCTCGCTTCCATTCTCTTCGTCATGACGGCGATCTGGTTCGTGCTCGAACCTTTCGCAAAACGCGGGCTCGATGAGCGTGCGTTTCTCGATCCGCTCACTTTGGCGGCGTATATCTATCTCGCGTGTTACGCGTTTGTGGTGATCTTGACGGCGGTATGCTTCGTCATGTTGTCGATGAAGCGCCTGCGGGACCGGGGCCGCCCGCCGGGCCTGGCTGGCGTCGCGCCGCTGGCCGCGCTGCTGACCGGAGCGGCCAATTGGGTTGAGCCGCAGGTCGGCAGCCCGCTGGTGTCGATGATCGCGCTCCTGTCATGGATCGTCCTCGGCCTCGCGCTGGCGTGGAGCGTCGTCGAGATGGGGGTGCTGAAAGGGCGGAACTGAGAACCACCGCAGCTCAAATCATGAGACCAGGACTATTTGGTGCCTTGAAAATTGTACTCCGCAACCAATCGATTTGCTCAAACATCGCGGTTCCGATCCACTTTAATATGAGCAAACTGATGATCACATTGGCTGCTGCGACAATCATCAACCACAGTGCGGTTCGTTGATCTCGAATAACTAAGCTGTTATTTCGCAGACATAACCAAATTACAGTTAGGGGAGGCGCAAGTACAATTGGCGTTAGCGCCATGACCCACATGATCGGGTGAGTCGTTGGCACTGCTAGCCAGAGCCGTCTAATTACTAGGGAAGCTTTGGATTGCATCCGCTTAACCGCGCCATCCACAGCGGGAATTGCTCCGCAATGCGGACAAGTACTCAGCCGTGGGCTAAACGGTGAACCACACGAATGGCAGACAAAGGGAGGATGAACGCGATGATCGGCCACTTTAGGACGCGCTCTTTACTGCCTGCAAATAGCGAAGGTTGATCTTTTTGGCGGTACTATAGGCGTCGATCATCGACCAAATCCAAATAATCCAACCCAAAAAAACTAGCCAAAGCAAAATACAGCCAATCAGCATCAAGACTCCTTTGGCGACTTGCCCACAATACATCTGACCGATGCCACAAAATAGGAAGGACAGCAAAAGAGCAAGGCCAGGTGACTTGGGGCCAAATTCCTCCATACCGGCCAAGAAATGCAGAGGTGGTGCCGTTATCGTAGGTCAGTAGAAGCTCGCACCCAGTCTTCAGTTCCTACACGCATTACCTGTGTGTCCCGATCTACTCGGGCTTCGGAAGCATACTCAGCGATAGTTCGGCCAGTATATGGGCCATAGGTCTGTCCATCAATGAACAGAAACCATTCTCGATCGAGTGGGTGAGGGGGAGGACTTGGAGCAGCGCCTGATGAAAGCTGTTTGTTGCTTACATCAACCGGTGTTTGCTCGTTCTTGGGCGCAGATTCCATTCGGCAATTCCGTTCGACATCTCGACATGTAATCCTGAACGGTTGCTTGCAAATTTGCAACAAGCTTGTCCATACTCAATATTCACGTCAACGTGCGCCCGAACTGAGCAATCAGCCCGTGTCGTCCTCGTCCGCCAGCACACGCGTCGCGATCACCTTGTCGATGCGCCGTCCGTCGAGATCGACGACCTCGAAACGCCAGCCGTAGGCGTCGACCTTTTCGCCTGTCACCGGAAGGTGCTGAAGCTTGTTGATCACGAGACCGGCGACAGTTTCGTAATCGCGTTTCTCAGGCAGAATGACGCCGATCTCTTCGGAAAGGTGGTCTGCCGACATCCATCCTGCAATGAGCCACGATCCATCGTCGCGCCTGACGGCGGCGGGCTCTTCTTCGTCCTCACCTGTCGGAAAGGCGCCCGCGAGCGCGTCGAGAATATCGGCTGGCGTGATAACGCCATCGAAATGGCCGTACTCATCGTGGACGAGCGCCATCGGAACGTCCCCATCCTTTAGCACTTGCAGCGCATCGAGCGCGTGGAGCGTGTCGGGAACGACGGGCGCTTCGTGCAAAAAGCTTTCTATGTCGAGCTTCTCGCCCAAGAGCGCGGGCCAGAGAAGTTCCCGCACTTTCACAACGCCGATCACGTTTTCGATTTCGCCGCGCGCAACCGGAATGAGTGAATGGTTAGACTGTCGCAAGCACTCGATAATGTCTTCAAGAGGCTCGTCAAGGTCGAGCCAAACCACGTCGGTGCGCGGCGTCATGATGGAGCGCACGGGCCGGTCGCCAAGCCGAAATACAGCTGAAATCATCCGGCTTTCGTCGCTTTCGATCACGCCCGCCGTCGCCGCTTCAGCGACAAGCGACTTGATCTCTTCTTCCGTGATCGCCGTCTCCTTGCTCGAGTCTCCGCCCAGAAGGCGGAACAGCAAGCGCGTGGACGAATCGAGCAACCAGACAATTGGCGCCGCGACACGCGAGAGGAAATGCATCGGCGGCGCTATCACGCAAGCAATCCGCTCGGGATTGCGCAGCGCGAAATGCTTGGGAACGAGTTCGCCGACGACGACGGAGAAATATGTGATGAGCCCCACGACGACGGTGTAACCGACCGTATTTGAAGCCAGCGGGCTAAAGCCCATCTCGCGCAAATACGTCGACAGCATTTCGGAGAGCGCGGCGCCGGAGAAAACGCCAGCCAGAACGCCCACCATGGTGATGCCGATCTGAACCGTCGAAAGAAATCGGCCAGGGTCATCCGCAAGCCGTAAGGCGACGGAGGCGCCCGCGCGAGAGTCAGCGGCCATTGCTTTAAGGCGTGATTTTCGGGACGAAACGATCGCGAGTTCAGACATCGCGAACACCCCGTTAAGGGCGATCAAAAAGGCCGCAATGGCAAGCTCTAGCAAAGCTACTCAGGCCGGCTCGCCTGACGCGCCCCGAACCTCTCCTATGATGAAACAGGCCGCACAATGGGGGGTGCTGCGTCGAAGGTCAATGGAATGGAATGCCGGCGATAGAAGGGTAGCGGCAGCGCGATTTCGGTTTTATTCCTAAGATTAGCTCGTCATGGTGAAGGTCATGGGCTCGAAACACATCAAGCGTTTCCATTCGTGAAGCCCAGACCCGCCATGTTCCAGGGCGCCATACATGAACCAGGACAGGCCCATGGCTTCGATGGCTTTTCTGTCGGCCAGCCAGCGGCAGACTTCAAGAAAAAGCAGCTTCATGACACCCGTGTTCAGGTAATCCCCGTGCGCCATCAACTCATGGGTTCGACACATATCGCCCACGCGCCGCAACGAGAGATAAGCGATCAGGCGCGGTCCACCTCCCTCATCGAGAAAGGCGCCCCAGCTGAGGGTCCAGTGTTTTGAGCACACCGGCGCTTCAAACGGCGCAAGCGAATCCGTCAAATTTCCCTGAGCGCCAAACCAGGCGGCCAGAACAGGCCCGCCAGAGCGAAAACGCTTGGACGCGTGAATTACGGCGATGGAGGCCGCATAGCTCTCGAGCCGAATGGGCATACAGGTGCAGCCAAGGCGGACTGCCTTCTTGGCTGCCCGCGGAACATTGCCCCGCGAGCGTTTCGAGACGGCCTGAACATAACTCTCAGCTGTAGGAAAATTACGCAGGTCCAGCAGCATGGCCGAGGGCACGGTCCAACGCATGATTCCCGGGCGTGGCGCATTGGGGCTATGAAATCGCAGCGCGTCGGAGATCAAGTGCTGACAGCCGGGATCGGCGCAATCACAACCCAGCCGGGGATCAAGCCGGACCTCAGGAAGGGTTGCGCCGGGCGCAATTTCAAAATCTCTAAGTCGCGACTTTCGCAAAACGCTTTGCAATGGCTGCAACAAACTATGCGCGATGTGTGTGAAGAGGTGTGATGTTGGCGCGAATTTTCTGGTCAGCATCGCCGCTTCGCATTCTAAACGTTAAGCTAGTTTACAGGCTTATGCTGAAATCTTCAGAGTGAAAAGTCCGGGAGCGACATGAGACTGTTACGCCTTGAAGCGACGCGCTGCTCCGTCGCAGCAAAAGCCGGGAGCGGCGCATCCGCGCCGTCCCGGCTGATGTCTTAAGATAGGACGCAAGGACGCTTTAAGCGGAGCGCCCGCTCCTGCTTATTTCTGCTCTGACGCCTGAATTTTCAGCTCGCCAATCTGCGGACAGGAGGCGGTCACCCAGTCGCCCGGCCTCACAGGAGAAACGCCGTTCGGCGTGCCGGTGAAAAAGTAATCGCCGGGATGCAGCGTGTAGAACGACGAGGCGAACTCGATCAGCTTGCGAATGTCGTAAACCAGGTTCGACGTGTTCGACTCCTGCTTGGTCACGCCGTTAACCGTCAACACGATCGGCAGGTTGTCCGGATCGGCGATTTCGTCGGCTGTCACCATCCACGGGCCAACCGGCGAATACCCATCAATAGACTTTCGGAAGCTGCGGTCTTCCTTGCCGCGCGTCGTCATGTCGAGGCCCATGCAATAGCCTGCGACGTGATCGAGAGCGTTCTCGCGGCTGATGTTGGTGCCCTTCTTGCCGATGATGATCACGACTTCGAGCTCGTGTTCATTCAGGCGCTCGGGAAAGCGCAGCGGAATCGTGCCCGACGGGCCGACGATGGATGAATTGGCCTTGAGGAAAATGCCCGCAGCGCCAATGCCGCGATGGTTTTCCGGCGCCGTGCCGCTGCGCTCGGCCATTTCGGCGATATGGGCGCGATAATTGGTCGGGGCAGCCATGACTTTCGACGGGCGGGCGACGGGCGGGAGCAGTTTCACCTGCGAAATGGGCTTGCCAGGCGCCTTCTTCGCCATCTCTTCAATCCGGCCGCGCCATTCGGGCAGCGCGGCGACGACAGCGTCGCCAAACATGTCGTAGCGGGCGGCGCGACGGATTTCATCCTGCGCCGGAGTGACATCGTGGACCTGATCCCCGATGACGACGCCAAGACGGTCGTCGTCGTAACGGCAAAGACGCATGCTCTATCCTCCCCAGATTGTTGATGGAGCTTTGTAGCCCCGCCTCGCGCGGGCGGCAATCACCTGTCGCCGGACAGCCGGACAGCTTGTCCCCCCGCCCCCGAGCCCCTAAACGGGGGGCGTCATCGAAAGGACGAGCAATATGGTCGAGGCCGTCGCCAATCCACCCCGCAGCGTCGTGACGAGCGAACTTGTCACCGTGCGCGACTATTTGCGTTACGGGGTGAGCCGCTTCGAGGCGGCGGGCCTTGTCTATGGTCACGGGGCGATCGACGCGCTGGACGAGGCAGCCTTCATGGTTCTGGAGGGCCTGCATCTGCCTATCGACCGGCTCGACCCGTTTCTCGACGCGCGCCTTCTGCCATTTGAGCGCGAGCGGCTGGCGGACCTTATCGACGCCCGCGTATCAACCCGCAAGCCCGCGCCGTATCTGCTCAACAAGGCCTACATCAAGGGCGTGCCGTTTTACGTCGACGAGCGCGTAATCGTGCCGCGCTCCTTCATCGGCGAGCTTCTGTTCACAGACCTGTTCGGCGACGGCGAAGGCAGCGTGGTGGCGCACCCAAACGCCGTGGAGACCGTGCTGGATCTTTGTACGGGCTCGGGCGCGCTGGCGATTCTGGCCGCGCGGGTGTTTCCCTTCGCGCAGATCGACGCGGTGGAGCTGTCAAGCGATGCGGCGGCGGTGGCGCACCGCAACATTGACGAGAGCGGCTTTGCCGAACGCATCGAGCTTTTACAGGGCGATCTTTTCGGCCCCGTGAAGGGACGTCGCTACGACCTCATCATCACCAACCCGCCCTATGTCGATGCGCAGGGCATGGCGACCCTTCCGCCGGAATATGCGCACGAGCCCGCGATGGCGCTGGGCGCTGGCGAAGACGGTCTCGACATCGTGAAGCGGATTTTAAGCGAGGCAGGTCAACATCTGACAGACGACGGGGCGATGATCTGCGAAATTGGCCGTTGCCGTCCGGCGCTCGAAGAGGCCTTGCCCGATCTCCCCTTGCTGTGGCTCGACACCGAGGAAAGCCAAGGCGAAGTTTTCGTCATCCGGGCGCGGGACCTGTAACGCGCGAGATAGTTCACCCATGGTTTTGCCGCAAAGGCTGAGAGGCGCGCTTGTCGCGGCGCTGCTCTGTGCGACGGCCGCCAGCGCGACGGCGCAGCCTCAATCGTCTGTCGACTCGCCGTCGCGTTCGCTTGACCGGCAGGGCGAAGCCTTTATGCGCGAAGGCCAGTACGACGATGCGCTGTCCGCGTTTTCGAAGGCGCTGGCGCTTGAGCCCAACAACGCACGCGCGATCTTGCTTAGCGCTCAAGTGAACTGGCTGGCCTCGGGCGCCCAGGCCAAGGCGCCCGCGGTCGATGTTTTGCGGATGCCGCTCGAGGCGCAGGACTTTTCTCGGATCGTTTTGTCTGGCCTGACGATTTCGAATGTTCACGGCCCGCGGTCCGATTGGTCGCTTGCGCGGCTTGAGGGCGTTGATCTGGCCGGGGCGCAATTGTTCGAGGCGGATTTTTCCCGCGCGCACTTTCTGCGCGTCAACCTCGACGGAGCTGTGCTGGACCGCGCCAGCTTGCGCGACGCGGTGTTCGACGATTCCTCCTTTGTGCGGGCGCGGGCGCAAGGCCTCTCTGCCGAGCGGGCCTCGTTTCTCAACATTCGTGCGGTCGGCGCCGACTTTGAAGACGCAAATTTTACAGGAGCAGACTTTTCCGGCGCCGATTTGCGCGCTGGCCGTTTTGGCCGCGCAAACCTTTCCGGCGCCAAACTTCTCAATGCCGATCTGCGCGGTGCGGATTTATCGCGCGCCAATCTTGGCGGCGCTGTGCTCAAGGGCGCGCGCGTCGATTGCGGTACACGCTTCGCCAAGGGCCTGAACACCGATTCCGCGCAACTCATCCCGCTGGACCTGTGCGGCGGGGCCTATGCGCTCGATTTCCGTGGCAAGGATCTGGCGGGCATGTCGTTTCGTGATCTCGACCTGCGTGGCGCGCTGTTTGCGGGCGCGCGCGTGACAGGCGCTGACTTTTCCCGCGCGAACCTCGACGGGGCCGATTTCGAAGGGGCGACCGGGTTCGACGCATCGTTTGCGCCGACGTCCGCCCGCGAAACCAACTTTGAGAACATCACGGGCGCGCTCACTCAACTGGCCAAGAGCGACCTGCGCAATGCGCGGGTGGCTGGGCCGGTGAACGGCGAGGTGGAGCTGAAAATTGGCCCCTCTGGCCCGCGCACGGAGGGCGCGCATCTGCGCAACGTGCGCCTTGTGCTCGACCACAGCCTGACGGCGCGTGATGACGGCCCGGCTCTTGGGCTGGCGAGCCTGCTTTTCGCGCGCATCGAAGCCAGCAGCATCAACTGCGCGCCTGCTCCAGCCATACGAGGGCGGCGAGACGAGGCGTCCGTGGCCGAATGGACGACCTTCGCCGAGACAATCGACACAGCGCGGCGCGCGACGCAGGCCAATCCGGGTGTGACGCTGGGGGAGACTTGCCGCAAGGCCGCCCAGACCTACCTCGCCGACAATTGCGAAGCCGGGTTCCGCGCGGCCGGGCTCCGGTACATCTGCCCCGGCCGACGCTGACCACGTCACGCTTCGGGGTAATCAACTTGCGTGAGGCAGAGGCCGGTGGGGGGCGCGACTGTGCCGCATCGGCGGCGATCTTTCGCCTCCAGCGCGGCGGCGAGATCGTCCACACGCCACTTGCCCGAGCCCACGTGCTCCAGCGAACCGGCCATCGAGCGCACCTGATGATGCAGGAACGAGCGCGCCGATGCATGAATTTCGATGATGTCGCCGATGCGCACCACGTCCAGCCGCTCAAGCGTGCGCATGGGTGAATTGGCCTGACATTCAGACGCGCGGAAGGTCGAGAAGTCGTGATGGCCGAGAAGCCACTGCGCCGCTTCATGCATGGCGTCTGCGTTCAACGCGCGCGCGATGTGCCAGACCCAATTGCGCTGCAACGCGCCCGGAGCGCGGCGATTGAGAATGCGATAAATGTAATGACGGCGAATGGCCGAGAAGCGCGCCTGAAAGTCATCGCTGACGGCTTCAACACACAGCACGGAAATCGGATGCGGCCGCAGATGAAAGTTCATCGCGTCGCGAATTTCGTCGCTCCGCCAATTATAGCCCAGATCGACGTGCGCGACCTGCCCCGTGGCATGAACGCCCGCATCCGTTCGCCCGGCGCCAATGATGAGCGGGGACTCGCTGGCAAACCGCTTCAAGGCAGCCTCAAGCGCCTGCTGCACCGACTGGCCGTTGGTTTGCCGCTGCCACCCCACAAAAGGCGTGCCGTCGTATTCGATGATGAGCTTGTAACGGGGCATGGATCGTTCTGACTGAGGAATTTGGCGTTTAATATCGAAGCAAGCGCCGGGTGGCCAGCGGGCATGGCTTTACGCGATGCGCGGATCGCTCTGATCAACCGGACGCCACAGCGAACGAGGAAGGTTTCGCCGCTACTTGATTGCTGGCGCCGGCGCGCTCACGTAGCCATCCTCGATGTCGCGCGCGTGGGCCTGCGCATCGCGGCTTGCGGGGTCGCCAAAGCCGCCGCCGCCCGCAGCTTCCACGCGAAAACGCTCGCCGGGCTTCAACTCGACGCGGCAATTAGCAGGCATTTCCGTTTCATTCGGCCCGCCGGGATTGACGATGAAACGGCTGCGCCGCCCATCCGCGCCGCCCGCCGCGCCGCGTGCGGGAAAGCGCGCCTTGTCGCCCCGGTAGAGAATGGTCGCGGGTTGATCGACAATGTATTCACGCCGGAAACTTAGACCGCCGCGCCATTGCCCGGCGCCGCCGGAATCGGGAACAAGCTCAAAGCGCGTGACGCGGGTTGGAAACTCGGTCTCGACGATTTCGATAGGCGTTACGTAAATGTTCGACAGATGCACCGTTGTGCCCGACGCGCCGTCGCAACCATGGCCGCCACCATACGCCGAGCCGAAGATTTCGTGCTGATTGTGATGCGTCGGCCGTTCGACGGATCCAGAACCGTGCCCCCATGTCACGACGATAGAGCCGCCGCTACCGCCTGCATTCGCCGCTGCGCGCGAAGGACAAAACGGATTGAGCGCGTCGATCAGCACATCGATCAGCCTCTGGCAGCTTTTCATATAGCTGGAACAGGGCGCGGGCGACAGCGCGTTCACTGCGGAGCCCGCGGGCGCGTTGATGTCGACCAGCGCGCGGGCGGAATCTGAATACCGCAGCGAGGGATCAATCAATCCGATGAGCGCGTGAAAGCAGCAAGCTTCGACCAGCGCAGGCCGCAAGTTGATTGGCGCGCGCGTTTGCGGACTTGTGCCTGCAAAATCGAACGAGACGCGGCCGCTCTTTACTCGTACGCGCACATGCAGACGAACGAGTTCGCCGCTGTCAACGTCGAGGAAGCCCTCGGCTTCGCTCTCGCCCTCGGGCAGGGTTGCGAACGCCGCCGCCATCTCGCGGCCTGCAGCGTCGATCATCGCGTCGAGCGCGTCCACAAGCGTTTGTGCGCCATGCTCGCGCGCGAGCGATTGCATGCGCTCGCGCCCCACGCGCACCGCGCCCGCCTGCGCGCGCAAATCACCCAGCACCAGACGCGGCTGGCGGCTATTGGCGGCGATCAGCCGCTCCATATCGCCGCTCAGAATACCCGCCTCGTAAAGGCGCATGGGCGGAATGTGTAAGCCTTCCTGAAAGATTTCGACCGCCTGTCCCCAGGAGGAGCCCGGCACCGTGCCGCCGATATCGGCCTTGTGTGCAATGGCGGCGGAAAAGCCCACGAGCACGCCGTCAACGATGATCGGCGCCATCAGCGCCATATCGGGCGCGTGCGGCATGTAGGCTTCATAGGGATGGTTGGCGACAAACATGTCGCCGTCGCGCAGCGTGTCGCCATAAAGCGCGATGATTTTCTGCGCGAGATAATAATACGCCGTCGCGTGATAGAACATCGGCGGCGAGACGATGAGCCTGCCCTTGGCGTCAACGATGACGCAGGAAAAATCGCGAGACTCGCGCACGATGGTTGAATAGCCCGACCGAAAGAAACGGTGCGCCATTTCCTCCATCAAACCGCCAACGCGATTGCGCAGAATTTGCACGGTGACAGGATCGATCCTCATGCGGGCGCCCTTTCGAGAATGAGGTTCGACCATTCATCACATCGCACGCTCCATCCATCGGGAACGAGCGTGGTTGAATCTTTTTGCTCAATGATGACCGGACCGCGCGTGCTCCATCCGGTCGCTATGTCATCGCGCCGCACGATGGCCGCATCGAAGGCGCGATGCGGGCCCAGCGTGACGCGCCGTTCACCGCGCGGTGGAGGCGCCAGAGCGACGCCTTGCGGCTGCGGCAGAGGCGCGTATTTGCGCATCTGGACAATGGCGCGCAGACGATAGCTGACAATCTCGACATCAGAATCTTCCGCGCAATGGCCATGCACGGCGGCGTGCTGCGCATGGAAGCGCATTGCAATCGCGCCCAGCGCATCAGCGTCCAGCGGCGCGCGTACGCCTTCCAGCGCCACACGCAATTCGTAGCCCTGCCCCGCATAGCGCAGATCGAGTTCGCGCGAGAATAATGCGTCGCCGTCGCCCAGTCCCTCGCGCGCGAGTTCCCCGCGCGCTTGATCTTCAAGCGTTGCGAAGCAACTTTCCGCGCGGGCCGGATCGAGTGTTGCAAGGCTCGCCATTTCCGAGCGCAGGTAATCATGCCGCACGTCGGAACACAGAAGCCCAAGCGCGGAGAACGCTCCGGGATTGCGCGGCACGAGCACACGCGTGACGCCCAGGTCTTCAGCGACAAGCGCTGCATGAACAGGCCCTGCGCCGCCAAAGGGCGCGAGCGTATGGCCCGCAAGATCGAGCCCTTTCTTGGCGGCCTCAATGCGGATCGCGTCAGAGATATGCGCGTTGACAATGCGCAGCACACCCGCCGCAGCCTCTTCAACGCTGACGCCCATGGGCTGCGCGAGGCGCTCTTCAATCGCGCGGCGCGCGGCCGCCAGATCAAGCTTCGTTTCGCCGCCCAGGAAATAATCGGCGTTGAGCGCGCCGCACACAAGATTGGCGTCTGTCGTCGTCGGCTCCGCGCCGCCGCGTCCATAACAGGCGGGGCCCGGCGTGGCGCCCGCGCTGCGCGGACCAACTTGCGGCATGCCGGCCGCATCCACGCGCGCAATGGAGCCGCCGCCAGCAGCCACCGTCGTCACATCGAGCGCCGGCACGCCGATGATGCGTCCCTCAATCACGCTTTCAGCCTGCTCCAGAGGCTCGCCAGCTTCGATGAAAGCGATGTCACAGGACGTGCCGCCGATATCCATCGTAACGAGATTGCGCCACCCTTGAATCGATCCCAGCAGATAGCTTGCGCCGCGCACGCCAGCCGCCGGACCGGACAGAAGCGTGCGCACGGCATGAATTTCCGCATCGGCGTTCAGCGGCATGACGCCGCCGTTGGATTGCATGAGAAAACGCTGCTGGGTGACGACGCCGCGCGCATCAAGGCCTTCGGCGATCTGCGCGCAATAACGCGCCAGCACAGGCGCGAGCCATGCGTTGAGCATGGTGGTTGAAAATCGCGGCCATTCGCGCAGGCGCGGCAGAACCGCGCTCGACAGCGACACGAACACGCCCGGCGCTTCTTCGCGCACGATCTGCGCGGCGCGGGCCTCGTGCGCGGCGTTCATGAACGAGAAGAGAAAACAGACGCCGATTGATTGCACGTCCTGCGCGACCAGCGCACGCGCCGCTTTGCGCACCGCGGCCTCGTCGAGCGGCTCGATCTCGCGGCCAAGATAATCCATGCGGCCGGAAATTTCATGAATGAGGCGCGGGCGCACCAGTTTTTCGGGTCGCTGGAAGAAATGATCGAACGGGCTCCAGCCGTCACGCCCCTGCGATTGCACCTCAAAGACGCCGCTCATGCCTGCGTTGATGAGCAGCGCCGTCTTCGCGCCCTTCATCTCAAGCAGCGCGTTGGTGGTCGCCGTGGTGCCGTGGCTGAAGAATTCGATCTCGTGCGGCGCGACACCCGACGCGATGAGCCGATCAACACCTGCAAGCACCGCAATCGCGGGATTATGCGGCGTGGACGTGACTTTCTCGATCCGGTACGCGCTGCCGTCCCCGTGGGTCAAC
Source organism: Beijerinckiaceae bacterium (assembly GCA_030684835.1). GTDB lineage: Bacteria > Pseudomonadota > Alphaproteobacteria > Rhizobiales > Beijerinckiaceae > Terripilifer. Next base: position 24,723 of record JAUXWZ010000015.1, on the reverse strand, counting down.
GCGACGTCCGTGTGCGTGCCGCCGACGTCCACGCCAATGCGATACCGGCCCAAAATGCATCCTCCCGCGCGTTCAATATGCGGGCTTGATGCGGCGCGGGCGCAGCGGCTGTCAAGCGGCGCCCGCCAGACCTGTTGCGCGCTCAGCGTCTTGAGTAACCTGCGCGCGAAGGCCTGACTGATCCCTGGCGAACGGGACTGGCCATGCGATTTGTCTCAACCGGCCTGCGCCCGCCAATTGATGGGGGTTTTCCGGATGGCGGTCTTGTGCCCTGCGGAGGCCTTGTGCCCTGGGGAGGCCGTCCGCCGGGCGGGCGCCAGCCGGGGCGAGGGCGTCCGCCTCCGTGAAGAAACGGCAACACCGCGCCTGCTCCCACGATAAAGGGAACGGGGCTCCCGACATATACCGGTTCGTCGTAAAACTCTTCGACCTGCACAACGCGCGCGGGCCGCGGCCGACGCTCGGGCGCACGCGCGGTCTGGCGCGGAGGCGTCGCCTTTTGTTGGGGCGCGGCTCTGCGCGGTGGGGCAGCTTGGCGTTGCGGGGGCGTAGCCTGCGCGCGGCGCGTGGGCGATGGCGTTTGCGCGAACTGCGTTACGCCGCACAGGTCCGCCGTTCGGCCCTCGCACAGACTGGCAAAATCCCAAGGCTTATCGGCGGGGGACGCTGGCCCCGCAATATCGTCGTTTGTGACGACGAGGCTTTGCCCGGACTCTGTCAGCTCACGGCAGCGCGCGCTGTTACGCAGGCACACATTAACCACGCCTTCCTGCAGCACCACGAGCGTGCGGCCGTTCTCCACACGCACATCATAGGTGGTGCCGCGCACGCCAATATGCGCGTGGGGCGTCGTCACCTTGTAGGCCTCGGACGGCGACTTGCCGGACACGAAGCGAAACGCGCCCTTAGTGGCGGTGACTGCGATGTTCTTGCCCGCACCTTGGGGATCGAAAACAAACGCATCGAGTTTGGCGCGGCTGTCGGGCCCAAGCGTCATGTTGGTGTCGTCGAGGAAGACAAACTTCGCCATGCTTTCTGTCGCCGTCTGCACGCCCTGATTGGCGAACACACGGTCGCCCAGCGTGATGCGCGCGCGCTTGCCAGCGTTGTCGCCGCGCACATCGTTGACCACAACGGAGGCGCCGCCGATGGCGGTCTGGGCAAGAGCGGCTTGCGCGAGCATGAAAGTCGGCGCAGCGCAGACGATCAGATACAGCGGAAACAGGCGGGCCATCGAAGCCTCCACACGAAAGAATGTGAAGTAGAGTTTAACCGCTCGCGAAATGCAAGGATGTGCGATTGCGCACATATCCGCCCAGTGCGTGCAGGGCCCCCTAGACTGCTGCGGAATGGCGAGCCGCGTCACGCCGGAGGTATGTATCGAACGCCGCCGCCGCCAGCCGCACAAAGGGCTCTCCAGCCGGCGTAATGCGCACCGTTCGCCCAGCGCGCACGAGCACGCCGTCTCGATCGAGATCGTCCAGCAGCGCGATCGCGTCATCAAGCGCGGCTTCATTGCCCGCCATACGTTGCGAAAGCGCGCCGAAATCAAGCGCGAAATCGCACATCAGCCGCTCGATGGCGGCGGCCCGCAGGCGATCGTCATCGTTGATCGCCACGCCGCGCACCACTGGAAGTTCGCCTGTCTCCACCATGCGCCGCCAGCCCGCAACATCAGGGGCGTTTTGCGTGAAGCCATGTGGCGTCTGGCCAATGGATGACGCGCCAAGGCCAATCAGCGCGTCGGCGTCATCGTTGACATAGCCCTGAAAATTACGGCGCAGCAGACCTGCGCGCGCGGCAAGCGACAAGGCGTCCGTCTCGCGCGCAAAATGATCGAGGCCGATGGCGCGATAGCCTTCGCGCGCCAGCACGGAGCGGGCGGCGGCGGCCTGCGCGATGCGCGCGGCGGCGCCAGGCAGCGCAGCGACGTCAATGAGCCTCTGATGCGATTTGAACCACGGCACGTGGGCGTAACCGAAGATCGCCAGCCGGGAGGGATCGAGGCTGGCGGCAAGATGCGCGGTGCGCTCCACATCGTCCATGGATTGTTCGGGCAGACCATACATGAGGTCGAGATTGACCGCGGATATTCCTGCTGCGCGCACGAGTTGCACGGCGCGCTCAACAATCTCGAACGGCTGCACGCGGCCAATGGCCTGTTGCACATGGGCGTTCAAATCCTGCACGCCGAAGCTCACGCGGTTGACGCCGATGGCGGCGAGACCGTCCGCGAGCGGCTTGTCGACGGTGCGCGGATCAAGTTCGATGGCGTGTTCGTCCACATGTGAAAGATCAAAGCGCGCGCCAAGAGTCGCCCACAGCTGCGCAAGCCGGTCTGGCCCGAGAAGGCTCGGGGTGCCGCCGCCCCAATGGATGAAGGACACACGCCTCGCCTGCGTCGCATTCGCGGCGATGTCGATTTCCTTGAGGAGCGTTGCGACATAGGCGTCGAGCGGCGCATCGCGTAGAGCGGCCTTGGTGTTGCAGCCGCAATAATTGCAGATCGCCTTGCAATACGGGACGTGCAGATAAAGCGACAACCGCGCATCCGCAGGCAGCGCCGCGAGCCATCCGGACGCAAGCTGCGGCGTCACGCCAGCATGGAAGTGCGGCGCTGTAGGATAACTCGTGTAGCGGGGCACGGACTTTTCGGCGAGCACGAGCGAGGCGGCAAGTTGCGCCGGGACAAGTTGCGCCGCGGCAGGTTGCGCGGGAACAGGCTGCGCGGGAGCCGCGCTGAGGGGAGCGTTCATTGGGGCAGTTTGGACAACGCCGCACATGGCCGCGTTGATCGGCATCAAATGGAATAATCCCTCAGCGCGCGCGTAAACCTTAACGGGAGCTTAAGATTGCCCGCCTTGGCCGCAGGCGCAACAATGACGGGAGAACCACGAAAGTGGCGGCGGACGGGGGCCTGCGTCACTTGTTTTCCGGAGTTCGCGTCATGCTTTCACAGATCGTCCGCTTTTTTGCGCGCCTCGCCATCCTCGCGCTGGTAGTCCTGTGGGCAGCCCCAGCCTCGGCAACGGTGAACATCAGCGTCAATCTTGCCGCCCAGCGTATGACCGTGGCGACCAGCTCTGGGGAAAGGCACAATTGGGCGATCTCGTCGGGCCGCATGGGCTTTGTGACGCCACGCGGCGTCTATCGCCCGCAGAGCCTGCGGCGCATGCATTATTCGCGCAAATACGGCATGGCGCCGATGCCTCATTCCATCTTTTTCCACAAGGGCTGGGCGATCCATGGCACGAGCGCCGTTGGCGCTTTGGGTCGCCCCGCGTCTCACGGCTGCATCCGACTTGCGCCCGGCAACGCCGCAAAGCTTTTCTCGATGGTCCAGAAGCGGACCCCCGGCGTGCGGGCATGGCAGCAGCGCCCGGGGAGGTGAGCGCGCACATCCACATAAAGAAATCCTTATGTCCTTATTGCTTCGCCCCGGACAGCCTGCTATAGAGCGCCCGGACGACGAGATCCGACCCATTCAGACAGACCGGGACCGACATGACCGATTACGCCATCGCAGATATCAAGCTTGCCGCTTACGGCCGCAAGGAACTGGACATCGCCGAAGCTGAAATGCCGGGCCTCATGTCGACGCGCGCCGAATATGGCGCGTCGCAGCCGTTGAAGGGCGCGCGGATCGCCGGCTCGCTGCACATGACCATTCAGACCGGCGTGCTCATCGAGACGCTGAAGGCGCTGGGCGCCGATGTCCGCTGGGCCTCGTGCAACATCTACTCGACGCAGGACCATGCTGCGGCCGCGATCGCCGCCGCCGGCACGCCGGTGTTCGCGATCAAGGGCGAGAGCCTCGAGGATTACTGGGAATACACCCACAAGATCTTCGAGTGGCATGACGGCGGCGTTCCGAACATGATTCTCGACGACGGCGGCGACGCCACCGTGCTGATCCACCTCGGCCACCGCGCCGAGAAGGGCGACGTCGCCTTCCTGGAAAAGCCGACCAACGAGGAAGAGGAAGTTCTCTACGCCTCCATCAAAGGCCGGCTGAAGTCTAACCCCGGCTTCTATACAAAGTGCGCGATGGCCATCAAGGGCGTCTCTGAAGAGACGACCACGGGCGTGCACCGTCTCTACAACATGCAAAAGGACGGCTCGCTGCTTTGGCCGGCCATCAACGTCAACGACTCGGTCACGAAGTCGAAGTTCGACAACCTCTATGGCTGCAAGGAATCGCTGGTCGACGGCATCCGCCGCGGCACCGACGCCATGATGGCCGGCAAGGTCGCCATGGTTGCGGGCTTCGGCGATGTCGGCAAGGGCTCGGCGGCTTCGCTGCGCAATGCCGGTTGCCGCGTGCTCGTTTCTGAAATCGATCCGATCTGCGCCCTGCAGGCGGCGATGGAAGGCTATGAAGTCACGACGATGGAAGACGCCGCCCCGCGCGCCGACATTTTCGTCACCGCCACCGGCAACGTGGACGTCATCACGCTCGACCACATGCGCGACATGAAGGACCGCGCCATCGTCTGCAACATCGGCCATTTCGACTCGGAGATTCAGGTCGCTGGCCTGAAGAACTTCAAGTGGACCAACATCAAGCCGCAGGTCGATGAGATCGAGATCGGCCCCGAGCGTCGCATCATCCTTCTGTCGGAAGGCCGCCTCGTGAACCTCGGCAATGCGATGGGCCATCCCTCGTTCGTGATGTCGGCGTCGTTCACCAACCAGACACTGGCGCAGATCGAATTGTGGACCAAGCAGGGCCAGTACGAAAAGAAGGTCTACACGCTGCCCAAGCACCTCGACGAAAAGGTCGCGGCGCTGCATCTCGACAAAATTGGCGTGAAGCTGACCAAGCTTACCGACCAGCAGGCAAATTATCTCGGCCTGTCTCAAAAGGGTCCCTACAAGCCCGAGCATTATCGCTACTGAGTCAATATCAGCAGCTTACGCGCGACGCCCGCCGCGCGTGATTGGGACAAGACGAGAACGCCTTCGCGCCAACCAGCGCGGAGGCGTTTTTCTTATGGTTAACGGAATTCTCAATCGTCGCTGGTGAAGTTACATTGAAGTGATTCGGCGGGGGCGAGGCCCAAGGCTCCGCGTCGGACACCCGGACTGAGACAGGACCCGAAGCATGGATTTGCGGCGTCGCTTTGGCAGCGTTCCGTCCGGAACGCACTCGATGACTCACGCCTTTCGACGGCGCGCCCTCCTTCTCTCGTCAGCCCTTTGGCTCGCGCCAGATGCTGCGATGGCCAATCCACTCTCCTGGGCGAATCTGGATCGCGCGATGGCGTCTCATGGAGCCGCCGGCGCAACGCTGTTCGCCGCGCTCGCCGCCATCACTTGCGCTGGCGCGCTCGTTCACCTCGCCAGCCGGCGCAAATGGTCTGCTCGCGAACGCCAGCTCGTCAACGACCTGACTCAAGCGCGCGCTGACCTTGATCGTTCTAATTCTTTCCTCGCGGCCGAGTCGCAAATCCTTGTCTCGTGGCGACATGCGGGCGGTGAGCCCGACATCGCCGGCGATCTGTCTCTGGCGATGGAGCAGCCCGCGCCGCAGCGCGTGCTTGCGTTCGGAACGTGGTTGCCGCCGTCCTTCGCAAAGGATCTTGATAGCTGCATTGAAACGCTGCGCGCGCGGGGCGAAGGATTTCGCATGCCGCTGGTGACGCTGGGCGGGCGCCATCTGGAAGCGCAGGGCCGTGCAGTGGGCGGGCGCGCTGTGCTGCGCATCCGCGATGTTTCGGGCGATCGGCTTGAACTCACGCAATTGCGCGAGCGGCATACGCGCGCAATGCTCGAAGCAGACGGGCTGCGCGCGCTGCTCGACGCTTTGCCAAGCCCCGTATGGATGCGCAACGCCAACGGCGCCCTCGCCTGGGTGAACGGCGCCTACGCCCGCGCCGTTGAGGCAACGGACCCGCGCGACGCCGTCGCCCGAGGCATCGAGCTTCTGGAAAAACCCACACGCGACGCAGCAGCCGAAGCGCGCGGTCGCGGCGCCGTCTGGCGCGGAAACGCAGGCGCCATCGTGGCCGGTCAACGGCATCGACTGGAAATCACAGAGGCGCCCTCGTCCAGCGGCGCCATCGGAATGGCGATCGACCAGACGGAACTTGAAGGCGCACGCGCGGATCTAAGCCGCCAGATGGAGGCGCACGCACGCACGCTGGATCAATTGTCCACGGGGGTGGCTATATTCGATCGCACCAAGCGTCTGGTGTTTCACAACACGGCCTATCGCCAGTTCTGGTCGCTTGACGCCGCCTGGCTCGAATCCAACCCCGGCGATACGGAAATTCTCGATAAACTGCGGGCGGAGCGCCGCCTGCCCGAACAGGCAGACTTCCGCGTGTGGAAAGCTGGCCTGATGGACGCCTATCATTCCACCGAGACCAGCGAGCACATCTGGTATTTGCCGGACAGGCGCACATTGCGCGTCGTCATCACGCCCAACAATCAGGGCGGCGTGACCTATCTGTTCGACGATGTGACCGACAGTTACCGCCTGCAGACGCAATATCGCGCGCTCGTTACCGTACAGGGTGAAACACTCGATACGCTGCGCGAAGGCGTCGCCGTGTTTGGCGCGGACGGACGCCTGAAGCTGGCCAATGTCGCCTTCTCCCAGATGTGGTCGCTCGACCACGACGACGTCAAACGCCAGCTGCATGAGGCCGAGACCATCCGCACCCGTGCGCCGCACGTGGACGACATCGCTGGCGCCTGCGATCCGCAATGCGCGGGCGACGAATTGTGGGACGACCTGCGCAGCGTCATCGCCGGTCTGCACGAGGCCCGCACAGGTTTTGCGCGGCGCGTGCGCCGGGCTGACCAACGCGTTCTTGATAGCGCCGCAATGCCTTTGCCGGACGGCTCGACGCTCGTGACGTTCTCCGATGTGACCGCCGCCGCGGATTTCGAACGCGCGCTCACCGAACGCAACGAGGCGCTTCTGACAGCGCAGAAGCTGCGCGAAGACTTCGTTCACCACGTATCCTACGAGCTGCGTTCGCCGCTCACCAACATCATCGGCTACATCCATCTGCTCGGCGACAAGGCTGTGGGCAATCTCAATGACAAGCAGCGCGAATATGCGGACCACATCCTCAACTCGTCCGACGCGCTGCTCGCCATCATCAACGACATCCTCGACCTTGCGACCATCGACGCCGACGCGCTTGAACTGAATCTGGTCGACGTTGACGCGATTGAAACGATGCAGGCCGCTGCAGAGGGCGTGCAGGATCGGCTGAAGGAACTCAACATCACGTTGAACATCCTCGCGCTCGATGGTGTCGGCCAATTCCGCGCGGACGCAAAGCGCGTGCGGCAGATCCTGTTCAATCTTCTCTCAAACGCCATTGGCTTCTCCTCACCGGGCCAGACCGTGACGCTCGCGGCCATCCGGCGCGGCGACGACGTGGTTTTCAAGGTGACCGATCAGGGCCGGGGCATTCCGCGCGAGGTGCTCGACCGTGTGTTCGAACGCTTCAGCTCGCACACGGTCGGCACGCGCCATCGCGGCGTCGGGCTTGGCCTGTCCATCGTGCGCTCGCTGGTTGAATTGCACGGCGGCCAGGTCCACATCGAGTCTGCGCCCGGCGAGGGCACGGTCGTGACGTGCATCTTCCCGAACGGTGCGGCGCAGGGGGCTCTAAAGCCCGAGCTGGAGGCTGCCAAAAATGTCCGGTGACGCGTCCGATTCAGGATATCCGATCGCGACCTGGCGAATGGAGATCGAGAACGAACGCGAACTGGAATCCCTGGCCGTCGAGATTGCCGGGCTCGTCAAAGCGGAAGATCTGGTCACGCTGACGGGCGATCTTGGCGCCGGCAAGACAGCTCTGGCGCGCGCGCTGATCCGGCGCCTGTGCAACGACCCAGCGCTTGAGGCGCCGAGCCCCACCTTCACGCTGATGCAGATTTACGAGGGCGCGCACTTTCCCATCGTTCACGCCGACCTCTATCGCGTGAAGTCGCCAGAAGAGCTTGGCGAACTTGGCTGGGACGAAGCTGCGGACGGCGCGCTGGTGCTTGTGGAATGGGCGGATCGGATGGGCGACGCCCTTTCCAGTGACCGGCTGGATGTTGCGCTGGCGCTGGATGCGACGCGCGGGGAGAGCTGGCGTGAAGTCACGCTGACCGGGCACGGCGACTTCGCCGAGCGTCTCGATCGCGCGCGCGCCCTCTCGCACTTGCTGCAAAGCTCCGGCTGGGCGGACGCCGAGCGCACCTTCATGCTGGGCGATGCTTCCGTGCGCGCCTATGAGCGCTTACGCAAGCCGAACGGCGAACGCGCGATCCTGATGATTTCACCACCGCGCCCGGACGGGCCGCCGGTGCGGTTTGGCAAGCCCTACAGCGCGATTGCGCGTCTGGCGGAAACCATCGAACCCTTTATCGCCATGGCGGAGGCGATCTCGGCGAAAGGCATTACAGCCCCGCGCATCTTCGCGCATGACACGGACGCAGGCCTCGCGATTATCGAGGATCTGGGAACTGAAGGCGTGCTCGATGATAAAGGAGCGCCAGACCCCGAACGCTATCGCGAAGCCACAACCATCCTGGCCTTTCTCCATGCGACCGACACGCCGCGCACCATTCCCAGCGTTCATGGCCGGTCGTATTCCATACCGGCCTATGATCTGGACGCGCTACTGATCGAAGTTGAGTTGCTGGCGGAGTGGTATGCGCCGCACATTGGCGGCGCGAGGTTATCTTCGGCGGCGAAGGCGATCTTCCTGTCGCTGTGGCGCAGCACGTTGAGCGATCTCGCGAACGCGCGCAGCACATGGGTTCTGCGCGATTATCACTCGCCCAATTTGATCTGGCTTCCCGAGCGCCAAGGTCTTGCGCGCGTTGGCGTGCTCGACTTTCAGGATTGTGTGCTTGGCCATCCCGCCTACGATGTTGCGTCGTTGCTGCAGGATGCGCGTGTGAGCGTGTCGGATGAACTGGAGCTGCGTCTCCTGTCCCACTACGCCGTAACGCGAAGCAAGGCGGACGCCGACTTCGGGATGTCCGATTTCGCCGCGGCCTACGCCATTCTGGGCGCGCAGCGCGCAACCAAGATTCTTGGCATCTTCACGCGTCTTGACCGGCGCGACGGCAAGCCCGCCTATCTGGCGCACATACCGCGGGTTGAGCGCTATCTAACGAAAAACCTCGAACACCCGGCGCTTGCGGCGATCAAGGGCTGGTATAAAACTCATCTGCCGCGACTCATCGCGGCGTGACGAGTCGTTTCCCCGGATAACAAGCGCATGACGTTTTCTGTCCCAGCGGGGGCGCGCACGCCTTTCGCAGCCATGGTCTTCGCGGCGGGTCTTGGCACCCGCATGCGGCCGATAACGCACACGCTGCCAAAGCCGCTTGTTAAGGTCGCAGGCCGCGCATTGATCGACCACACGCTCGATCGTCTCGCCGAAGCGGGCGTCGAGACCGCCGTCGTGAATGTTCACTGGCTGCCTGACCTCATCGTCAATCATCTGCAAGCACGCACCGCGCCGAAGATCGTCATTTCAGACGAGCGCGAAAAGCTGCTCGATCAGGGCGGCGGCATCATGAAAGCGATGGACCATCTTGGCCGCGACGCCTTCATCATCTGCAACACCGACGCGATCTGGCTGGAGGGGCCGCGCTCAAATCTGCGCCGCATGATCGCCGCGTGGGACCCTGAGAAGATGGACATCCTGCTGCTCGTGGCGACCACCGCCACAAGCGTGGGCGTGGACTGGCCGGGCGACTTCCAGATGCTTAGCGACGGTCGCCTCGTGAAGCGCGAAGAGCGCACAGTCGCGCCTTTCGTCTATTCCGGTTTTGGCATCATCAAGGCCGATCTTTTCGCCAATGAATCACGCGATGCTTTTTCGCTCGCGCCGTTCTTTTTCGACGCGGCGCGACGCGGCAAGCTGCACGGACTGCGGCTTGAGGGCCAATGGCTGCATGTGGGCGCCCCGGAGGCTATCGAAGAGGCGGAGCGGACGTTCGTTCGCTCGGTCCTTTAGAGATGGCGGATCGCCGCGCGCCCAACGTCTGCTCAGTCGCGCCGGGCGCGCCCTTCCTGCCAACCTTCGCGCGCGCCTTGATGGATGGGCGCGTCGTCGAGGGCTTTCCCGACGCGCGTGACCCGACGTCCCTCGCTCAAGCGACTATTTATGTGCCGACGCGGCGCGCGGCGCGCGCGCTGGCCCTCGAACTTGCGCAGATCGCGAATAGCGATGCGGTCATCCTGCCGCGCATTGTGCCGCTTGGCGTAATGGAAGGCGTGGAAAACGATCTTCTGTTTGACGCATCGACCCCCGACAGCGAACTCGCGCGTCTGCTTGGTGACGACCTGCCGGGCGCCGTGCCTGACATGCAGCGCAGGCTGACTCTCACCCAGCTCGTCCACGCGTGGAGCAAGCTGGTGCGCAATGCAATCCAGTCAGTGGGGCCCGACGGCAAGATCACCGCGCGTGAAGATGAACCCATGCTCGTCGCCGTTGCGCCAGCGCATGCGTTTCATTTGGCCGGCGACCTGAGCGCGCTGATCGACGAGATGATCATTGAGGACGTGGACTGGTCGCGCCTGAATGCCCTTGCACCCGAAGGTCTCGCGAAATATTGGGGCATCACGCTCGAATTTCTCAAGATCGCCACGAAGGAATGGCCCAATTATCTTGAGGGCCTTGGCCTTACGGACAAGGCCGCGCGGCAGATGGCGCTAATTAGCCGGCGTGTTGCACAAATCGAGGCGGGCGCCTCTCCTGGCGTCGAGATAGTTGCGGGCTCAACCGGCGCCAACGTCGCCACAGCGCATCTCATGGCGGCGATTGCGAGATCGCCGCGCGGCGCAATCGTTTTGCCGGGTCTCGACAAGACGCTCGATGACGATTCTTGGTCGGCTATTGCAGGCGAGCGCAGCGACCCCGCATCCGGCCATCCGCAAGGCGCGTTCCGCCGTCTGCTGCCCCTGGTTGGATTGAACCGGGAAGACGTGCGCGAACTGGGCGGCGCAGCGCACGATATCGCGCTGCGCATGTCGCCCCGTATGGCGCTTGTGTGCGAGGCCATGCGCCCGGCCGAAACAACCGACCGCTGGAGCGCATGGCGGCACGGTAAGAACGACGCTGCGATCAAGGATGCGTTGCGTGGCGTGGCGATCATCGAGGCGGCGGACGAGCGCGAGGAAGCGCTGGCGATCGCAATTGCGCTTCGCGAAGCGATCGAGCAACCCCATGCGACCGCAGCCCTCATCACGCCGGACCGCAACCTTGCGCGGCGCGTGCGGGGCGAGTTGCAACGCTGGAACATTGAACTTGACGATTCCGGCGGCGATCCTCTCGCCAACGCGTCGCTCGGCGTGCTGGCGCGCCTCGCGCTTGATTGCGCGCAACCGTCGTGCGCGTCCGCGCCCATCCTCGCGCTTTTGCGACATCCCCTTGTGCGCCTGGGTTTTCCCGCTGCCGTTATCGGGCGGCGCGTAAGCGACGCAGAGATTGGGCTGCTGCGTGGATCGCAACCCGATCTGCACGACCCCGTGAAGCTGGCGCACGAAACCCGTGAGCGTGTGCGCGAAGACTGGCGTGCGCACCCAACGATCAGGGGCCTCACCGAGTCCGATTGGGAGGGCGCGGGCGATTTGCTGGCGCGGCTGCAAAGCGCGCTTCAGCCTCTGCGCAGCATCGCAGAATCAGCGCCTGGCGCACAAGTGCGCACATGGGTTGAGGCGCATGGCGCAAGTGTGCGTGCACTTCTGGCGCAAGCGCCGGGTGAAGAATCGAACGCCATCGAAGATCTGCCCATCTTGTCGCTGCTATTCGAAGAGCTGGCGCGCGCCGGAGACTTCGAAGGCGGGCTTGGCGCGGAGGATTATGCAGTCTTCTTCCAGACCGCCGCGCGGGAAACAACCGTGCGCCGCCAGCGCGCGCATCATCCACGCATCAAAAGCCTTGGCCTGCTCGAGGCGCGCCTGATGTCGAGCGACGTCGTGGTTCTTGCCGGACTCGATGAAGCGGTATGGCCGCCCGCGGCGAAGACAGATTCATTTCTCAGCCGTCCCATGCGCGCAGAGCTGGGGTTGAGCGCGCCCGAGCGCCGCATCGGACAGACGGCGCACGACTTCGTGCAAGCGTTCGGCGCGAAACAGGTCTTTCTCACGCGCGCCAAGAAACGCGCTGGCGCGCCCACAACGCCATCGCGATTCCTACAAAGGCTTGGCGCGGTGGCGGGCGAACCTTTAAGCGCGTGCAAAACAGCAGGAGCGCGTTATCTTGCTCTGGCGCAGGCGCTGGACGCGTTGAGCGACCTCAAGCCCGTTTCGCGCCCCGAACCAAGGCCGCTTGTTGATCTTCGTCCCAAACAGCTTGCTGTGACGCGGATAGAAACCCTGCGGCGCGATCCCTACGCCATCTACGCCGAGCGCATCTTGCGTCTCAAGCCGCTTGACGGACTGGATGAGGACGAAACAGCGCAGGGCTTTGGCACACGCATGCACGATGCGCTTGCGCGCTTTCAAAACGAGAACCCCAACGGGGGCGGCGCGAACGCCAGAAGCGACCTGCTTGCCATCGCGGCGGATGTTTTCGACGATCTGCGAAACGACCCGGAATTCGAAGCGTTCAAATGGCCCCGCATCGAAGCAATTTGCGACGCCTGGCTCGGCTGGGACGCCAAGCGCCGCCCGGAGATTGCCCGAGTGCTCATCGAGGAGCGGGCCGCGCTCGACATCACGCTTGAGGACGGGAGCGCATTCACGCTGAGCGCCACGGCCGATCGCATCGAAAAGCTGACGGACGGCTCTTATGTCGTCATCGACTACAAGACAGGAACGCCGCCGTCCAAGAAAATGGTGGAGGTGGGCTTCGCGCCCCAGTTGACGCTCGAAGCCGAAATGATCCGACTGGGCGCGTTCGGCGGCGTTGAGAGCAACGCGAAGGTTAGCGACGCGCTTTACGTGAAGCTCGGCGGAGCCGAAGGCGTGGAAGACAAGGACATCATCGACAAAAAAACTGGCAAGACGGTGGCGCATCTTGGCGTCGAACACATGGAGGGCCTGCGGCTGCTCCTGGCGCAATTTCGCGATCCGCAATTTCCGTATGTTCCCCGGCCCTATCCGCAATTTGAGAGCAAGAGCACGACCTACGACCACCTGTCGCGCTTTCGCGAATGGTCCTCTGGCGGAGAGGGCGAATGAGCGCCTGGACCATTCCAGCTCACGCGCTACAGGCGCAAACCAACGCCGCCAATCCGCAGACGTCCGCGTGGGTTTCCGCGCACGCAGGCTCGGGCAAAACGTATGTGCTCGCGCAGCGGGTCATCCGCCTGATGCTCGATGGCGTTGCGCCTTCAAAAATACTTTGCCTCACGTTCACCAAGGCAGCGGCCGCAAACATGGCGCTGCGCGTGTTCGACACTCTGGCGAAATGGACCGCGCTGAGCGATGGAGACCTGCGCGCTGAAATCGAGAAGACGGGCGCGGCTTTAAGCGATCTTGCGCAGGCGCGGCGGCTTTTTGCGCGGGCTGTGGAGACGCCGGGCGGGTTAAAAATTCAAACCATCCACGCCTTTTGCGAGAAGATTCTTCATCTCTTCCCGTTTGAAGCCAACGTCGCCGCCCGCTTTGAAGTGCTGACGGAAGAGCAGCAGGAAGACCTGATGGGCCGCGCGCGCGAGGATGTGCTCGGCGAAGCCATGCGCGGCGAAGATCTCGTGCTCTTTAGCGCACTGAACATCGTCGCGTCCCTGACAACCGCGGACACGTTCGGCAAGCTTCTACGACAGGCGCTTGGGCAACGCCGCGCCATTGCCGCCGCCGGGCGCCGGCAGCAAGGCGAAATCCGCAAGGCCCTCGCGGCTGCGCTTGGCTCGGTTGACAAGCGAAGCGCTGTCGATATTCGGGCGGACATGATCGGCGGCGGCATTGCGCAAAGCGCGTGGGAAGGGTTGGCGGCTCTTATCGACACCGGCTCAGCCAACGACAAGAAGTGCGCAAAGCAAATTCGCCGCGCCATTGCGGCGCCCGATGCAACGAAACTGGATGCATGGCTGCTTGTCTTTCTCACGTCAAAGGGCGAGCCGCGCAAGACTATCGTGACTGGCAAATTCAAGAGCGACGCCGTTCTGCTTGAATCGCTGACGAACGAACAAGAGCGGCTGATCTCAAGCCTCGAATCCCTGCGCGTTGCTGAAGCCGTCGACCGCAGCGAGGCGCTGACTATTCTCGCCGAGCGTATCGTGACGCGTTACGAGCGCCTGAAACAGGCGCGGGGGCTGCTTGATTTTGACAACCTGATCGAGCGCACGCTTGCTTTGCTTTCACGCGGCGACGCCGCGCAATGGGTGCTTTTCAAGCTTGATGCGGGCGTCGATCACGTGCTCGTGGATGAGGCGCAGGATACGTCCAGCGAACAATGGTCCATTCTGCAACATCTGACCGAAGAATTTTTCAGCGGAGCCGGCGCCTCGAAGGCCACGCGCACTTTCTTCGCTGTGGGTGACGAAAAGCAATCCATCTTCTCGTTTCAGGGCGCGAACGTCGATCTGTTCTCCGAGAAGCGGCGCGCCTTTCAGACAAAAATAGGCAAAGCTGGCGAACGCTTCGAGTTCGTGAATCTCAAGCTCTCCTTCCGCTCGGCCAAGGGCTTGCTCGGCAAGGTCGATGGCGTGTTTGACGCCTTGGGGCACCATGTCGGCGTTGTCTCGCACGGCGATCCATGGCTTCCGCATGACGCGTTGAAGGAGACATTGCCGGGGCTCGTCGAAGTGTGGGCGCCCATCGAGCCAACGGGCAAGGAGAATCCTGACACGTGGCAATTGCCGCTCGACCGGCAGGACGCCAGCGCGCCGCCGCAGATGCTCGCCGAGCGCATCGCCGACACGATTGACGGTTGGTTGAAGCCTCATTCAACTCAAGCGGTTCATGACAAGAAGGGCGACAAGCGCCGCGTTAATGCAGGCGACATTCTCATTCTCGTGCGCAAGCGCGGGCCGTTCTTTGAAGCCGTTATTCGCGCCTTGAAGGAAAAGGGCGTTCCGGTCGCTGGCGCCGACAGGCTGCAGCTGACGTCGCATCTTGCGGTGCTCGATCTGATTGCTGCTGGAGAAGTTGCGCTGCTTGCGCGCGACGATCTCACGCTTGCCTGCGTGCTGAAATCGCCGTTCCTGAATCTCACCGACGATGACCTGCTTGAGCTTGCGCCACAGCGCAAAGGCTCATTGTGGCGCGCGCTGCGGCAATCGCAGAAGCCCGAGCATCAGCGGGCCGTCGCGCGCATCGTTGAATGGCGCAGGCGCGCGGGCGATACGCCGTTTCAGTTTTACGCGCGCATTCTGGGCGCGGAGGGCGGACGCGCCGCGCTGCTTGCGCGACTGGGGCCGGAGGCAACCGACGCGGCGGATGAATTTCTGCGGCAGGCGCTCGACTCCGAAACCGTTGAAGCGCCCTCGCTCGTGAATTTTCTCCACGCGATGAAGAACTCCGAAAAATCGATCAAGCGCGACATGGAGGCGGCTGGCCAAGCCGTGCGTGTGATGACTGTTCACGCGTCCAAGGGGCTGGAAGCGCCTATCGTCTTTTTGCCGGACACATGCTCCCCCCCGTCGGGAGGGCATGATCCCAATATCGTGGCGCTGAAAGACGCCCACGGCGAAGAAATCATCGCGTGGCGAAAGGGCAAAAATTCCGATCCGCAATTGCTGACCGCGCAACTCGAGCAGAGCCGCATTGCGGAGGAACACGAGCACCGCCGCCTGCTTTATGTGGCGATGACGCGCGCGGAAGAGCGCCTGTATATTTGCGGCTTCAAGGGACGCAACGCGCTGAAGGACGGATGCTGGCACGCCATGGTGTCGAACGCGCTGATGGGCGGGCTTGAGCAGGCGCCCGCGCCCTGGAACGCAGACGAGATGGTTTTGCGGGGCGGCGAGGCGGCGACGCTGGACGCGCCAGCCGCGCCCTCTATCGCGGCCCCGGCGTCCGCACTGCCCGGCTGGCTTCTGACGCCTGCCCCGCGCGAAAAACCGCCTGAGCCGCCGATATCGCCCTCCTCCGCGCTGTCGGCCGCTGACCAGATCACCGAGGCTGGCCTCGATCATGCGGGCGCCGATCCGCTGACGCAAAACGGCGAAGGCCTGCGCATTGGCTCGCTGACGCACACGCTGCTGCAATATCTGCCCGATATAACTTCCGAAGCGCGGCGTTCGGCGGCGCTGCGCTTTCTTGCTGCGCGGGCGGGCGACTACGATGAGGCAAAGCGCATGGCGCTTGCCGATCGCGCGCTGGCGGTCATCGCCGATCCCTCGCTTTCAGCGCTCTTCGGTCCGGGCTCGCGTGCTGAGGTGAACATCTGCGCGCGCATCAAGGCGTTCGGCGCGGAAATCCCCATGATCGGTCAAATCGATCGGCTGGCGGTGGACGAAGATCGCGTCACCATCGCCGACTTCAAGAGCGGCGTACCCCGTGGCGCCGACGAGACGCCGGCGGGGTACATCGCTCAGCTTGCGCTCTACCGCGCGGCGGCGACGCAATTGTGGCCCGGAAAATCAGTGCGCACGGTGCTTGTGTGGACAGCGGGGCCCAGAGCGGTGGAGCTGGCGCCGGACGCCCTTGATGACGCGCTGAGGTCCGTCGCGCGGCGATTCACGAGCGATTGACCTGTGGGCGCGCCGCCCCCGCCCCTAGCGCGCCTTGACGGCTCGCGGCGCCGTCCATACGTTCCGCCCGACCCGCGGGAATCATCCCGCCTTCCCTTTGAGGTCGCCATGGCCACGGTGAAAGTTACAGACGCCACGTTTCAAGCTGAAGTGATCGAGTCAACGATCCCCGTTGTCGTCGACTTCTGGGCGGAATGGTGCGGCCCCTGCAAAATGATCGGTCCGTCCTTGGAGGAAATCTCCGACGAGATGGCCGGCAAGGTGAAGATCGCCAAGATCAACGTCGATGAGAACCCCAACGTCGCCGCCAAGATGGGCATTCGCTCCATCCCCTCGATGTTCCTGTTCACAGGCGGTCAGGTAAAGTCGCAGAAGGTGGGCGCTGCCCCCAAGGGCGAACTGTCGAAGTGGATCAGCGGCTCGATTTGAGCCCTTCTCGCACTCGTGGAATCAGAAAGGCTGCCGAAGGGCGGCCTTTTTGCGTGCGGTCAAGACATTCGTAGGCGCTTGCTTATTCCCGTCGCGACCATGACGACTCACTGCGCTTGCCAACAGACCTAAGCACAGTCTCGCACCATGGCGGGCCAAGGTCGGCCCGCCCAGACGCTCAACTATCGCGCCAGAAATTCCCTTGCGCGGAAGATCGTCGCGAAGGGCACGCCCTTTTCCTTGTAGAATTCCTCGGCGCCGTCTTCGCGATCAACAATCGTGACGACGAGCTTGAGGTTTGCGCCGTCCTCGATACAGGCTTGCGCGGCCTTCCAGGCGCTTTCGCCTGTGGTTGTCACATCTTCAACGATGACGATGTCCTTGCCCGCCAGCGTCTCGCCCTTCGGCAGGCCTTCGACGCGCTTCTTGGCGCCGTGGTCCTTAACCTGCTTGCGCACGAAGAAACCCTGCACGGGCGCGCCCGCCTCAAACGAATGCTGGCAGAGCGCGCCGGTGATCGGCACCGCGCCCATCTCCAGCCCGCCAACGTGGGTCGCGCCCGATTTGCTGACCTCTTCCAGCACGGCGCGGGCGATGAGCGCCGCGCCTTCGGGGTGGAGCATCGAGGGCTTCATGTCGAAATAAAAATCGCTCTCCTTGCCGGAGGCGAGGACCACCTTTCCGCGTCCGAACGAGCGGGCGAAAATGATGTCGGCAAGGCGGGCGCGTTCGGCGGGCGTCAGAGCGGTCATGGCGGCCTCATCGGTGAAAGGGTCGGCTGCAATCAACAGAAGCAGCGCTTGCGGGTCAATGGCGTGCGCGACGTTCTCAACTCTTATCCCGGATCTGGCTTAATCCGGGATCGTGCCGTTGGCGCGCAGGACTTCGCCCGCAAGGTAGAGCGAGCCAGCGATGAGGATACGTGGTGGCGTGGGCCAGTCGCGCGCCGCCATGGCGCGCAGCGCTTCGGGCACACCCGCCGCCAGCGAGGCGGTGAGGCCCAGCGCGGCGGCGGCCTGCGCCATGGCCTGGGGCGCGTGGGTAGCGCTGTCACCGCTCATCGGCACGCAGACGATCTCGCGCGCCAGACCGGCGAACGGCCGCAGCAGGCCGTCCATATCCTTGGAGGCAAGCATGGCGCTGATGAGAATCAGCGGACGCGAATTGCGTCCCTCCAGTTCCGCCATGGCGGCCGCGACCGCCGCGCCCCCTGCAGCATTGTGCCCGCCGTCGAGCCAGAGTTCGGCGCCGGGGGGCGCTAGGTCGACAAGCGCGCCACGTGTGAGGGCCTGCATGCGAGCCGGCCATTGCGCCTCGCGCAGACCGGCCTCGATGGCGCCGGACCCGACATCGGGAAACGCTTTGCGCAAGGCCGCAATCGCCGCAGCCGCATTATCGTGCTGATGGCGGCCCTGAAGGCGCGGCAAGGGCAAATCGAGAAGCCCGCGCGCGTCGTCATAGACGAGGCGCCCGCCCTCCTCGCCGACGTGGTAATCTCGCCCCGCAATGCAAAGCGGCGCGCGCATGCGTGCGGCCTGCCGCTCGATGACGGATAGCGCCTCATCCTCCTGCGGCGCGATGATCGCCGGAACGCCAGCCTTGAGGATGCCCGCCTTCTCAAACGCGATCTTGCCAAGGGTGTCGCCCAGAAAATCCAGGTGGTCCATCGACACCGGCGTAATGACGCTGGCGAGCGGCCGCTCGATCACGTTGGTGGAATCAAAGCGTCCGCCAAGACCTACCTCAAGCAGCAGCGCGTCGGCGGGCGTTTCGCTGAACAGCAGAAACGCCGCCGCCGTCGTGATCTCGAAGACCGTGATCGGTTCCCCCGCGTTGGCGCGCTCGCAACGCGCGAACGCGCTCGCCAGTTGCTCTTCGCTAACGAGCGAGCCGGCAAGGCGGATGCGCTCGTGAAAGCGCACGAGATGAGGCGACGTATAAACATGGACGCGCTTGCCCGCAGCTTCCAGCATCGCGCGCAGGAAGGCGACGGTCGAGCCCTTGCCGTTTGTGCCCGCCACATGAACGGTTGGCGGCATGCGCTTGTGAGGATCACCCAGCGCCGCAAGCAAACGCTCCGTGCGGCCCAGCGAAAGATCAATCTTCCTGGGATGCAGCGCGAGGAAGCGCGCCATGAAGACGTCGGACGTACTCGAAGGCGACGTACCTGGTGGCGACCTACCTGGAGGCGACATACTTGCAGAAGGCGTGCTTGAAGAAGGCGTGCTTGAAGAAGGTGTGCTTGAAGAAGGCGTCATGGGCGTATCGCCTCAGGCGTTCTCGATCAGGACGTCTTCCAAAGCCTCGTTCACCTCGACGACGGGCTCCTTGCGCGTGTTGGTGAGCAGCGAGCACAGGCGCGCCAGCGTTTCGCGCATTTCCGTGCGCGGCACGACCATATCCACCATGCCGTGGGCGCGCAGATATTCGGCGCGCTGGAAGCCTTCCGGCAATTTTTCTCGGATGGTCTGCTCAATCACGCGAGCGCCAGCAAAGCCGATGACGGCGCCGGGCTCGGCGATGTGGATGTCGCCCAGCATCGCGTAGGACGCGGTGACGCCCCCTGTCGTGGGATTGGTGAGCACAACGATATAGGGCAGACGCGCGGCGCGCAGGCGGCGCACCGCCACCGTCGTGCGTGGCATCTGCATCAGCGAGAACATGCCTTCCTGCATGCGGGCGCCGCCAGACGCGGTGAAGATGATAAACGGCGTGCGACGCGCGATGGCCGCCTCCATGCCACCGATAATCGCCTCGCCAGCCGCCATGCCAAGCGAGCCGCCGATGAAGTCGAAATCCTGAACGGCGACGGTGACGTCAACCGCCTCCAGCTTGCCGCAAGCCAGACGCACGCAATCGGGTCGCTCTGTTTTGGCGCGATATTCCTTCAGCCGGTCCGTGTAGCGCTTCACATCGCGAAACTTCAACGGATCAAGCGGCACGTCCGGCGTCGCGAGTTCTTCCCATTTGCCGTCGTCAAACAGCGCTTCGAGGCGCGCTTGGGCGGGCATGCGCATATGGAAGCCCGAGCCCGGCACGACAAACAGATTGGACTCGATGTCCTTGTGAAACACGAGCTGGCCGCTGTCAGGGCATTTCACCCAGAGATTTTCCGGCGTCTCGCGCTTCAAGAAGGAGCGGATTTTCGGAGGAAGTGCTTCGGTGATCCAGTTCATCTGTCGTCCCCGAACAGCGCAAAGTCGCGCAAGGATGGAAGATCACGCGGCGCGGCGCGCGCTTTTTACGCCGCTTGCAATTTCACGCACCAGGCTCGCAACGGCTTCCACCGTGCCGCTTGTTGCGCGATCATTCTCGTCGAGCGATCTCTTCAATGCGTCGATCAACGCCGTTCCGACGACCACGCCGTCAGCGTGCGCCGCGATTTCTGACGCCGACTGCGCGTTCTTCACGCCAAAGCCGACCGCGACCGGCAGGCTGGTGTGCTTTTTGATGCGCGTGACCGCGCTTGCGACCTTCGAGTAATCGGGAATCGCGGCGCCCGTGATGCCGTTGATCGACACATAATACACGAAGCCCGATGTATTGCGCAGCACGGCCGGCAAGCGTTTATCGTCGGTCGTAGGCGTTGCAAGCCGGATGAAGTTCACGCCCGCGTTGAGCGCAGGCACGCACAATTCCGCGTCTTCCTCGGGAGGAAGATCGACGATGATGAGGCCGTCAACGCCTGCGGCTTTCGCGTCTGCCAGAAAGCGGTCAACGCCGTAAACATAAATGGGATTGTAATAGCCCATCAGCACGATGGGCGTGTCCGCGTCGCCGTTGCGGAAATCGCTGACGACGCGCAGCGTGTTCCTCATCGAGCCGCCGTTTTTCAGCGCGCGCAGGCCCGCCGCCTGGATAGAGGGGCCGTCCGCCATCGGATCTGTGAAGGGCATGCCAAGTTCAAGAACGTCGGCGCCGGCCCCCGGGAGGGCCTTGATGATCGCGAGCGATGTGTCCAGATCCGGATCGCCGCACATCACGAAAGTGACGAGCGCGGCCCGGCCTTCGGCGGCGCACTTGGCGAAACGGCGGTCGATGCGGGTGGTCATGGCGTCCCTGATGGCTTGCGACCCGGCAGGTAGCACGCGGCAGGGCGAATGGAAACAGGCGAGGCCTCAGAGGCCAAGGTCAACCACGTCAACGCGGGCCCCGAGCCGGGCGCGGGCCGCCTCCACCACATGGCCGTGATGGGTGAACAGGATCGTTTGCCGCTGGGAGCCGAACTCCGACATCATTTCAATGGTATGAGCGGTTCTCTCGTCATCAAAACTGGCCAGTAGATCATCGCCGATAAAGGGCATGGGATCGGCGCTGCGCTGGCCTAGCAAAGCTAGGCGCAGGGCGAGGAAAAGCTGGTCGCGGGTTCCCTCGCTCATCGCCTCGGTCGCCAACCGGGCGCCATCGCGGCGCGCGCCCTTGAGAAGGGGCTGGCCATCGTCGTCGAGGTCGATGACCACCCCGGAAAATGCGCCGCCCGTGGCGTGGGCGAACAAACCTGAGGCGGCGGCGATCACGGGGTCCTGATTGCGCCGCCGGTGCTGCTCCATGGCGACGCCTGCCAGCTTCGCCGCGCCCATGCGCAAAAGCCAGTCACGCGTAATGTCCAGCAGCTCGGATGCCGCCTGTTTCTGCTCAAGAATGCGGGAGGGGGCGTCACGGCCAGCCTCAAGCTCGCCAAGCGCCTTGCGCGCGGCTTCTGACGCAATCGCCGCGCCCTGCAGGTCGTCCAGAACGGCGTTCTTCTGCGCGCTTATTTCGGCAAGCTCTGCGGGAAGCGCATCGAAATCCATTTCGCCCTGCTCGGCTTCAAGCTGTTCGGGCGTGAGCCCATCGCCTGCGGCGGCGATGTCGCGATAGAGCGATTTGTTGACCTCCATCAACTCCAGCCGCTCCGCAATCTGCGGGAGGGCGGCGGAGAGGCTCTCTTCGCTCAGGCCGAGCGTGGTCGCGGCGGTGGCAATCGCATCGCGCGCTAAGGAGATCTGCTTGCGGAGCGCGTCCGCGTCCCGCGCGGCTTGGTCCTTCTGTTTGGCGAGTTGCTCAAGCTTTGTGGCGGCGGCGCGCGCCTCATCACGGCGCTTGATCAGCGTTTCCACGACCCGACGCGGCGTCTCGCCCGCCATGTCCGGACAGAAACGCCCGCACATGTCCCCGACGCGCATTTCAAAACTCTCAATGTCGCGACGGATCGTGGTTACGCGATGGTCGTCATCGCGATAGTCGCGCAGGTCTCCAATCGCCGCGGCCCAGATGCGCAGAGCCTCTTCCGCCTCCGCAACGCCGCCATCTGCGCCTAGCGCGAGCGTGGCGAGCGACTCGCGCCAGTCGCGTGCAGCCTGCGCATCGCGGTCGTCCAGCTCTGTGATTTCCTTTTCCGCTTCAGCAATCTCATTTGCTGCGCTGGCGAGATCGGCCTCGCGCTGACGGCCATCACTCCAGGTCTTCTGCACCGCTTCAAGCGCGATGCGCACATGATTGTAAACTTCGGCGACGGGCGCCTCACCATCTGCTTGCACACCTGCGAGTTGCGCAAACACACGCAGGCGCGCCGCACGCTCTGAGCACTCCGCGCTCGCCGCTTTGTAGGCTGCCCTGACGCCGGACAGATTGTCATGTCGTTCAACAAGCGCAGCGGCCTTCATGCGCCAATCGCGCATCAGTGCTGGCGGCAGCGGGGCGAAACCGCAGCCTGACCACAGGGCGCGCCAATCTTCATCAAAAACCGCTCGTTGCTGTGCGCACTCCGCACGCACTTCGGTCAGACCGGCGCTCTCGATCTGCGCTTGCGCAAGAGTGTCGGAAAGTTGCCTCTGCCGCGCAGCGCGATCCGCGCCGCCCAACAAATTATCCGCCTGACGATCCGCATCCGCTATGGCGCTGCGTAGACCGGCAAAACGCAAGGTTCGTTCGCGCGGATCTGGCTCGGGTTGCACTTCCATCGTGTCAATAATCACATCGCGCTGATGGCGCGCGTTCCGCATGTCTTCCGGCGATGAGATGTCGCCCTGACGCGCCAAATCACGCAACAGCTTTTGCGTTTCGCTTATTCGCTTCGCGAGGGCCTTTTCATCGCGCTCGCTTTCGCGTTCAAGCTCATCAAGCGCAGTCGCGCGGCGCAATTGCGTTTCGATGACGGCGACGTCGGGGAGCGGCGCGCGCAACAGCTCATCAAGCTGCACAGACGGCGTCAACCGTTGCGCCTCTAGCGCGAGTCTCGCGCTCTGCTCATGCAAACTGGCGCCCTGATCACGCAAGCTTTTGGCGAGCGCTGATATGTCTGCGAACGATGCAAACGAATTCAACAAGGGCGTAGGGTCATCCACACGCTGCGCGCCAGATTGATCGAGTGCGCGCCGACGTATATGAGCCTTTTCAACGCGGCCTTTCGCGCTCTCGCGCGCCGCCTGCAGGGCGGTGCGGCGGCGAAGCAATTCACGCACACGGGTGAGCGCAAGATCATTCGGCATGCGCTCGATGAGCGCATTGGCGTCAGCAAGGCCCAGTCCGCGCGCAGCTTGTTGCAGCTTTTGCAGGCCTGCGCGAAGCGCTTCCTCCCGGCGGGGCAGATCCCCGCGCGACTTGTCGGCGGCGCCCAGCGCCTCGACCAGCTTTTCGATCTCGCCCGCTGCAGCCAGAAGGCCCGGCGACGGATTCAGTCCCTTCGCCTGATTCTCAAAATCTTCGAGCTTCGCCTGCGCGCCAGCAATTTCCTGCGCACGGCTGGCCTCACGCTCACAGGCTTTCGACCCCGCGTCGAAGGGCGTCTTGGCAATTTCAGGTAGAGTTGAAAAATCGGCAAGACGCGCGAGGGCTTGCGCGCGTTGACGCAGCTTGTCGCGGGTTCGGCGCGCGCGTTCGAGCAGCGCGCGACGGCGTTCCATGTCGCGATGACGCTCGTTGATTTGCGCCCGTCGCGCCTCCGCCTCGTCCAGCAATTTACGCGCGTCCTTCAGCGCTTCCCCTGTCACAACAGCGGCGCGAAACTGACTGCTCGCCTTCAGATAACGATCGACGACTTCGTTGATTTGTTTCTTGTGCCTGGGAAGATAAAGCGTCGCAGCCTCATCCTGCAATTGGCTTCTGACCTTGTTCAGCACGGACAGGTGCGCTGATCCGGCAGCGAGCGTTTCAGCGAGGCGCCCGCCTGCTGCAAGCAATGCTTGTCCGCCGTTGCGCAACGCCTCTGCGGTGAGGCCGAATTCGCTTTCAAAGTCCTTGCGCTCGGGCAGGCCAGTGAAATGACGGAACGTGGCTTCATCGCACTTGTCGTTATCGGTAGCGCCAAGAAGCGTATTCTGTCGCCCGGCTCGGCGGCGAAAACTGAACGTGCGACCGTCCGCATGCAGCATTGTCGCAGCCAAACGCAAGTCGCCGCTCTTGAAGCGCACAACGCGGCAATCGTCCGAGTCGATACGCGCGGGAAAGCCGCAAATGAGATCGGCGACGGCACGCAATGTCACCGACTTGCCAGCTTCGTTACGCCCGAAAACAATGTGCAGCGCCGCATCGTTGCGGAAATTCAGAATGCGATTCTCAAATGGGCCGTATTTTTCAAGCGTCAGCGACGTCAAGCGCACCGGAGGCGTCATGACTTGGCGCCCTTTTGAAAGACGGCTGCCAGATAACGGCGCGACGCATCGGGCGTGGCGGCGTCAGCCAGAACATCCTGATCGAAAACGT
>JAUXWZ010000012.1 GCA_030684835.1 Beijerinckiaceae bacterium | reverse complement strand
CGCTGCCGCGGGTACGTTGCTATGGAGCCCCACGCCAGCGGCTTCGTCGCCTGTTGGGGGATAGTTCAACGGTAGAACTACCGACTCTGACTCGGTCAATCTTGGTTCGAATCCAGGTCCCCCAGCCACCGCGTCTGCCTTTTATCGGCTCAAGCTCCCGTCGCAGCGCGCGCAGCCGGTTTTCCGCGCAAGTTCGGCGCGTTCCGTCAACCTCGCGCAGCGCGCGTCATCAGAGACCACTAGGACGCGTCTTTCACGGCCGGGATCTCTGCAGGCCTTTTTCGGCCGGACACATGTGGAGATTTTATCAGGCAGCCGAAATTTAGGACTGAGTCACACCCGCCTCATGCCGAGATGATGGCGCTGCTCCGACCATGCCAGGGGCAAGTTCCGGCTGAGCGCCAGGGCCATCTGGTGCAGGTCATCGTTGATCAGCTCCATTGGTCCTTCCGGGCGCAACTGCGGCAAGGCGTCGATCATCGCTTCATTCCCTTCATTAACGCTCGCGGAACGACCGGTTGACATGGTCGGTCAACGGCTTGGTCAGGAAGCTGATAACTGTGCGATCACCAGTCAGGATATAGGTCTCAATCGGCATGCCTGGCGTGAGTTTTAGATCCTGCAGCCGCGCCATCTCATCCGCCGGGATAAACATCCGCACGAGGTAAAAGCTTTGCCCCGTCTTAGCGTCAACCGCGACGTCAGCCGACACGAAGTCAACCTCCGCCTTCAACTCTGGCGTCGTGCGTTGGTTGAACGCCGGAAAGCGGATGAAAGCCGCCTGGCCGACGCGGACGTTGTCGATGTCATGCGGATTGATGCGCACTTCCGCCCGAAGGTCGTCGCTCTTCGGAACGATCATCATGAGCGGTTCGCTGGCGCTCACCACGCCGCCGATCGTGTGTACAGCGAGTTGGTGGACGTATCCATCGTAAGGCGCCCTAATATCGATGCGTTTAAGCTGGTCCTCGGCAGCGATTTTCTTTTCTGCAAGCTCCCCGAGCCGCGTTCTGATGTCGGTCAGCTCACGTCCCACCTCGGCTCGCATGTCCTGATCGATCTGGATGATCTGAAGCTCCGTTTCGGCGATCCGCCCCTTCACCTGCGCGACGGCGGAGATCAGCGAACCATGTTCCCCAACAAGCCGTGCAGCATCGCGCTCAAGGGCCGTGAGTCGCTGAATCGGGATGAGGTTTTTGAGCCAGAGTTCGCGGACGCCGCCGAGTTCCTTGGCGATCAATTCGATCTCTTTTTTCTTTGCGGCGATCTGCTCCCCCGTTCCGCGCGCCTGCTCCTCGAGCTGGGTAATACGCTCGGCAAGCTGTTTCTTCTGCCCTTGGCGGGCGGTGGCCCTTATCCTAAAAAGCCGCCTCTCCTCCTCCATTATCTTTTCGACGGCTGCCGGCTCGATGTCGGCGGGCTCCTGCAATGCGTCCAGGTCGTCGCGCTCCGCCAGCAGCCGGGCTTGTCGTGCGGAAAGCTCGTTGATCGTCTTGGTGATGGCCGCATACGACGCGCGCGTGATCGTCTCGTCGAGGCGCACTAGCATATCCCCGGTGTGAACATAATCGCCATCGCGCACAAAGACGTTCTCGACAACACCGCCGTTGGGGTGCTGCACTTTCTTCAAATGCGATTCCACGACGAGCGCACCGGGCGCGATCACCGCGCCCGAGAAGCTTGCAAAGCCCGCCCAGCCGCCGACGCCGAACAGCATAACGATAGCCACGACCCCGCCCCCGACAAGGCTGCGACGAATGGATTTTGAGGTCATCGTCTCCAAGTCAGCCTCCCGCCTCACTGGTACGCGCCGGCACTATTTGCGGCGCCATCTTCGGGCGCAGAACCTGGTCCTTGTCACCGAATATCTTCATCTTGCCGTCGGCCAGAACGAGAACCTTGTCCACGCCTGCCAGCGCGCTCGGCCGATGGGCGATCACGATAGCAACCCCGCCCCGCTCGCGAAAGGACAGGATCGCGCCCGTCAGCGCACTCTCTCCCGGCACGTCAAGGTTCGAGTTCGGCTCGTCCAGCACCAGAAGGAAAGGGTCGCCATATAGCGCGCGCGCCAATCCGATGCGCTGGCGCTGTCCGCCCGAAAGCGCCGCGCCACCAATGCCTATGCGCGTTTGATAGCCTTGCGGCAGGGACACGATCATGTCGTGGACATTGGCCGCCTGCGCGGCTCGAATGATGCTTTCGTGCGTCGAATGCGGATCGAACCTCGAAATGTTGTCCGCAATCGTTCCATCGAACAGTTCTACGTCCTGGGGCAGATAACCGATGTGGCGACCGAGGGCGTCTGGGGACCATTGATCAATCGAGGCGCCGTCGAACCGCACGATCCCGTTAAGCGGCCTCCAGACCCCGACGATTGCGCGCGCCAGCGTCGATTTCCCGGCGGCGCTCGGCCCGATGATTCCAAGCCCCTCACCGCGATTAAGGGTGAAGCTGACGTCCGTGACGACGGGTTTGGCAGCTCCCGGCGGGCCTACATCAAGCCCCTCGACGGAAAGCTGGGCGCGCGGAGCAGGCAGCGCGATGAGCGTCTCGTTCTCAGGATGCGCGTCGAACAGCCCCTTTAGCCGCTGCCAACTTTGTCGGGCGTTTACGAAGCTGTTGTAGTGGATGATCGTCTGCTCGATGGGTGCGATCGCGCGGGCGGACAGGATCGATCCGGCGATAATGAGGCCGCCCGTAGCCTCGCCGCGGATCACCAACATGGCGCCTAGCCCCAGCGCCGCCGACTGGATCATCATCCGCAGCGTTTTGGAAAAGCTGCCGAAAGCCCCTCTGATGTCGCTCGATCGCTGATGGCCGTCGAGGTATTTTTCTGACGTCTCGTCCCAGCGGTTGCTGAGCCTGTCGCGCATGCCCATGGCGGAGACGATCTCGGCGTTCCGGCGCAGGGCGTCGGCAGCGTTGGTCCGTTTGACTGACTCATTGGTCGCTTGTTGAACGGCGCCGCGCGTAACAACATCCGCCACTGCGGTGATCAGCGCCATGACAATGACACCCGTCAGCGCCAAAATGCCGATCCACGGGTGAAGCAGGAAGCAGATGGCGATATAAAACGGCGCCCACGGCAGATCAAAGAAAGCCCCCGGCGCGCCACCGGCAACGAAGGTGCGGACATTCTCCAGATCGCGCACCGGCTGGACAGCCTGGTCGGCCTTTCCCTCGAGCGGGAGCCGCGCCACGAGGCCAAAGACCCGCTGGCGGAGCTGCTCGTCGAGCTTGCGACTGGCGCGCACCAGCACGCGGGAGCGGAAAAACTCGATCGCACCCATGACGACGAAAAGGAACGCGGCAAGGATGGAGAGCGCCAGAAGCGTATTCAAGCTGCGACCTGGAATCACCCTATCGTAAACCTGGAGCATGTAGAATGATCCGGTCAGATACAGGATGTTGATCAGCCCGCTGAAGATCGCGACGCCAATGAGAATTGGGCCGGCGCCTTTGAACAATTCGGCGCGGTTCATGCTTGCCTCCACCTACGCATTCACTCACAGGTCGAGGAACCCGGAGCCGACGTTCGGGGATAGTTTCGATCTCGTCATAAGTAATTGACGAGGGCCAACTTTGCCGATGTCGAGATGAACTAACAACGAGCGATGCATCTGCACACTCATTCGCGAATGTGCAGACGCCGCTTCACACGGGCGCAAGGCTGAACCTTATCGCCCTAGTACATTTCGAACATTGAGACCTGCGAGAAACGATGCGGGTCGGCTAGTTGGAACGAGGCGCCGAAGCGCCCCGTGCCCTACCGTCAATCCCGTATCAGAAAATATCAGCGTACAGGATTGACTCATCAATCAGAGCTACATCGGCGTTACCGCCCGGGTTGATCGTGCCAAAGCCCGCCGGGAACGGATCTGCATCCGTGTCTCCGTCCAACTCAAAGAACTCAGCATCATTAGAGCCTCCCGGCCCTCCGCCGCCCTTTATTGCGACCCCAAGCAACTCATCGTCATCATCGATGAGTTTTTCACTCTTGAGAAACGCAAGTACATCTCCGTACCAGTCGTCGAGGTCGTCCGATGCGGCGTCCGGTACGTCATCGATCTTTATCAGGATGTATCCGTCTCCATTTGCATCAGTGTCGGTGGGCTCGCCTTTATCCTTAAAATAGAAGAGGACGTTGGAAATATTCTGCTCCAATTCAGGGAAATGATCGTCCACTGGCGGAGTGTAGTCGTCCACGAGCTTGAGGCTAAGCTCGCCGTCCGGGCCGAAGCTGGTAGCTCTAAGACCTGCATCAGCCCCAGCTAGAACAGCGGCGACATCCGTCAGGTCAGTTCCTACTGGGAATGAAAACTTTGACAGATCTATCTCAAAAGAACCCGCCCTGTTGTCCTCGTCGTTGCCGCCCACAGATCCAAGGACCTTGCCGAAATCGTAACCATCATTGTTGCCTCCGTTCATGTTGTTGGCGATAGAACCAACAGACTTGACGGAGCCGCCATCACCACCAAAATCGAGGAAGAAGCCATTCAAATCTATGCGGACGTCCGGATCGGTCAGAATAGTTTCATAAGAGAATATCAACTTGCCTGCTACGATCGTGGCGGAAAACTCGACTTTGCCGCCTTCAAATTCAAAAGTAAATGCTGGAACAGCCATGTCACTCTCCCATACTATAGATGGCCAAGCAGTAAGCATCCAACCCCCACCCCATAACTTTATTAAATTGTTAACACGCGTCAATAAAATATTTATAATAACCCTATGGATTTTGGTCAAAACCAATGAGAACTATTCGCGAAAGGCGCTCGTCGAGCAACAAAAAAAGATAAAGATAGTCTTTAGGCGACTGCTATTATTGGATAAACACTAAGACCTCGCCCGTAAAATTTCAGCCACTGATAAGCTTGGTCCATCTGTTGGCGCACTGAGCTCATTCTTTGGATTTACAGGCGCGGCGCGTTATCTCCGCTCTGCGCAGTACCAGGCAAACTTATCGATCACCTGGTCTGTGATACTCGTGTGTCTGCGCGAAGAGCACCGACGAGACCCGTGCGAAGCACATCTCGCTCCCGGAAGGGGCATCGCTTGCAACAACTCCCTGATCCTATCCACGACGATCTGGAGGATATTAGCCCGGGATGAGCCTTCCTTTTCGAGTTTGTGGGTCGAACATTAGCTCTGACCCCTATGATCCGCAGCAGCCTACGTTATGCGGTGGGGAGGAGGCCTCCTCCAATTGGCTTCTATACGCGTCGAGATACCGCTGGCGTATTTGAGCAATGTGAGCACACGCAGGTCGACCGCGATCGTAAAGTAATGCGCCAGCGTGAGCGTTATGATTCCGTAGAGGGCGGCCAGAGTTCCCGGATGGATATCGAAGCGGACGTAGGCAAAGGCTACGAGCGTATACAGGAGGGGAACGTGAACGAGATAGAGTGAGAAGGAGATGCGGCCGAGCCACCGCGGAATAGATGCTGACAGAGCGCGCTGACACATCGGCAATTTCAGAATTGCACACAGCAGAAACGTCGCAGCGAGGACGGGAATGACCCCATCGGGATAGCCCACCATCCATTTCTCAGGGATGAAATCGAGGCCCCACCGTTCGGACCATCCGGGCCCCGGAGCGCCCAGCACGACGCCCGCGATCAGCGCCACGACCGCAAGCACGATGGGTAGGTTTCGCAGCGCTGCGCGCATATGCGCCTCGTACAACAGTGCGCCAAATACGAAGGCAAGATAAGCGTCGTGCACCAAAATGAGGATCGCAACCCCGCCAACCGCCAGCAAGGCTATTCGGTGACGGCGGGGCGCCAGCCAGTAGAATATGAAGAGTCCGAACGATCCAAACAATTCAATTTGCATCGTCCAAAGGACGTTGTTGAACATCGAACCGCCGCGCAGAAAATTTCCCACAAACCCATCCGCGGCGGCGCGCCAAAGCGTCGGAATGTCGCCTTGATGGGTGTAGTCCAGCCATCGTGACGGATCCGCCATTGACGCGCTCAGGTCGGAGGCGGCTGTCGGGAAAATGGACAGAAGACACCACGCGAGCAATACGCTGACGAAAACGGGCAACGCCAGGCGCAGGTATCGAAGAACCAGTTTCGTCCCGATCCACCCCGGCTGCCGCTCCGCGGCGCCGGCAATGACGAAGCCGGAAAGCACAAAAAATATACTGACGGCAAATCGCCCGTTCCAAACGAGCCCTAGCGGCGTATCTGAAACCCAAATGGGTTCAGGGGTCATACCCGGAACCACCTCCGGATAAAGCAGACATAGGTAATGAAAAAGGACAACAATGGCGGCGGCAACGCCTCGAAGACCGTCCAACGCTACTATCCGACGCGCTGACGCGGCTTGGCCGATTGCTTCCTGATCCGGAATGACAGCCCCCCTAACTCGGCGGTTCCAATTATCTAGCCTCCGAATGCCTCTTACGAACTATCTATAGCTCCACCACTATCCGGGTACCCCAAGCGAACACCTTTTCTGAAGTTATAGGCCGCGGAATGTCCCCTTAATGTTGCGGATACCCCGCGTGCTCCGGCCAAGAGCGCTGGCGTAAATGGTTTTCCGGGGGCACGAGCCAAAGAGCGTACGCTGCCGTACGTCCACCCCGCAGCGTGGGCATTTACTTTCCCGCTCGATCCGAAATAGGCGCAAGGGGATCGTCCGCCAGTTCACCTCTTTGAGCGATGGAAATCGCGGAGTCCGCCATAAGCAGGAGTAGGTCCATCGCACGAACAAAAGGCGACCTCCACTGTAAGGCCGCCTATTGAACGTTAACGACGAGAGTTGCTTAGTTTCAACTCACAACTTCAGAGAAGGTTTCCACCTCGCAAGGCGCGTTTTCAAGATAAAGGGCGACCCGAATTCATGGGCCGCCCTCGATGCGTATTAGGCGTGGAGTGGCGGTTAGTTAGTTGCCGCCGCCAGCGCCTCCAGTTCCGCTAGTCACCACCGGCGATCCCACCTTGGCCTGCGCCACCCGGGCCACCGCCCGTCATGCCGCCACCTACGCCGCCGCCACCACCAACGGCACGGGTGTCTGCGCCCGGCACACAATCGGCAAACATCTTTGCATCCGGACCGGCGCAGCGTTCAGATCTCGGTATGCTCATGGGATCGACTGTGGTTTGAGGAGCTGGAGCGGCCGGTGACCCTTGAACCGCCGGTACACCTTGAGCCAAGGCGCCAGTTGCGAAAGTCGCAGTCATAGAAGCGATCATAAGTGACTTGAGAATTACCTTCACGTGTCTCTCCTTCATTTCAACAGGAAGCAAAACTCGCGGGGCGATAATTTGGTCCACACTGAGTGTGGAAAAAGACAAGGCGGCTTCCCGCGTGGGCGCCCGGCCGCGAAGCCCGCACAGCCCACGGTACCGCGCGCCGCACCTGTCGTAAGCATCAAGCCCTTTTGCCTTTTGAGGAATCGATCATGAGTTCGCTCAGCAGTCCGTCAGCTTGGCGTCGCCCCATCGCTCGATTGCGCCGGCGAGCCCTACAAAGCGCGAGGCAAAGTGTGAGAATCGCGATCAAAAGCGCGACCTGCTTGCCACTTTTGCAGCTTCGTCTAATTCAACGACGTTGGCCATTTGAAACTCGTTTCATTGGACTGATTGCCAAGCCTTGATCAGTAAACGCAAACTGCGCAAGCACGTTCACCATCGGCTGTCGTAGGCTGCTTGCTTGCCTGTACGTCTCCTAACCCCGGCGAAGTACTTCCTTCGGCTTGGGCAGGGGCGTTGAAGATGGACAGTGACGATCTGGCTTCGAATGTGAGAGGCGATTTCGCTGATGTCCGAACGGCGCGAGCACTGCGTTCAATGGGAGCGCAGAGTTGCTCCTAGCGGCAATTCCGGTGATGGCGAAACTTTTCAACTCTGCGTGCGTTCTCTCTCGGCTGCGCCATATAAAAATAGTGCTTGCTACTTACCGAGGGGAACTAATGGCGCACGAGACCGATGAGCGATCTCGAAAATTTTCCTTTTATCTCGGAGTAGGCTTCGCAACAGCCGCGACGCTAATGCTTCAGATAATCCTGACACGGATCATCTCGGTAACGTCCTGGTACCATCTTGCATTCTTCATCATCAGCATCGGCATGTTCGGCCTCACCGCCGGCGCGGTCTGGGTCTATCTGCGGCGCGAAGTCTACAGGCAGGAGTTCCTGTCTTATCATCTAACCGTCTCCTCGCTGGCGTTCGCCCTGTCGATGTTGTTCGCACTGGGGATGCAGTTGACACTGGTGACTGGCGTTCCCGCGTCCACGATGGCATTCGTCGTGTGGGCGCTGCTCGCTGTCGCCCTGTCGCTGCCGTTCTTCTTCTCCGGCGTGGTCGTGAGTCTCGCCCTCACGCGAAACCCATATCCCATCGGCATCGTTTATGGCGTTGATCTGGTCGGCGCCGCGCTCGGCTGCCTGCTCGTCCTAGCCCTGCTCAACGTCACAGATGGCCCAGCGGCTGTGCTGTGGGTGGCCGTGCTTGTCGCCATAGCAGCACTTCTGTTCAGCCGCTCGATGATCGGACGTTTGCCCGCCTCTCCTTCTGCGGGCTCCTTTCTGTTCCACCGTCGCTATGCGGTGGCGGCCATACTGGTGATCGCGGCTGTAGCCAATCAGGTTGGAGGCGGCGCCATCCGACCAACGATGGTGAAAAACCAGATGGAGGAGCCGCACAACATCTTTTTCGAAGGCTGGAACTCGTTTTCGCGCATCGTCGTGTTCAATACGGCGTCCGATCCGCCGCATCTGTGGGGCGCCTCGCCACGCCTTCCGCCGGTGCGCATCGACCAGCGTTGGATGACAATCGACGGAGCCGCAGGCACGACCGTTTACCGCTTTGGCGGCAAGCTCGATGAAG
The DNA here is from genome assembly GCA_030684835.1 of Beijerinckiaceae bacterium. Lineage (GTDB taxonomy): Bacteria > Pseudomonadota > Alphaproteobacteria > Rhizobiales > Beijerinckiaceae > Terripilifer. Next base: position 26,029 of record JAUXWZ010000012.1, on the reverse strand, counting down.
TCTCGTTCCTTCGCTACGATGTAACCAATCTTGCATACGCGATTCCCCAGCTTCGCACCGGCGCAGTCATTGGCGTGGGCGGCGGTCGCGACGTAATGTCCGCGCGCCTGATGGGCGTGCAGGATGTCGTCGGCGTTGAGATCAATCCCATCTTCATCCGGCTACTGTCGGAGCGCATGCCGGACTTCAATGCCCTGGCTCGGCTGCCTGGCGTATCGTTCGAGGTGGATGAGGCGCGCAGCTGGTTCGCTGGCACGGACCGCCGGTTCGACGTCATCCAGATGAGCCTGATCGACACGTGGGCGGCAACTGGCGCGGGCGCGTTCACGCTCTCGGAAAACGGACTCTACACCGTGGAGGGCTGGCGAACGTTTATGGAGCGTCTCGAGCCGAACGGTGTGTTCACGGTCAGCCGCTGGTATGCGCCGGGCGAAGTCAACGAAACGGGCCGCATGGTGAGCCTGGCGGTTGCGACCCTTCTCGAAATGGGCGCCGAAGATCCACAGAGCCACATGTTCCTGGCGGCGGCAGGTAATGTCGCCTCGATCGTGATCTCCCGCTCGCCGCTTTCCGAAGCGGCCCTTGCATCCTTGCGCAAAGCCTCGTCGGAGTATGACTTTCGTATCCTGATCGCGCCGCACACTCAGGCTGCTTCGCCGCTGCTTCAAAGCATCTCCACAGCACGCTCCCGTGCGGCCCTCGAGAGGGCGACGGAAACTTCCTATCTCGACCTGTCACCACCAACAGACTCTCGACCATTTTTCTTTAATCAGCTCCGCATTCAGCAATTGTTCGACCCCGAGGTTTTAGCTCAGGCATGGCGGCCTGGCGTCTTCGGCGGCAATCTTGTCGCCACGATTACGCTCGGCTTCCTGATCGCCATCTCGTTCCTGCTTGTCGCCCTTACGATTGTTGTCCCCCTCGGGCCGACGATAAGAAGCGCCGGAGCGGTCCCCGCGATCGGTGGGACGTTATATTTCGCCCTGATAGGGGCGGGCTTCATGCTGGCCGAGATCGCGCTATTGCAGCGCATGAGCGTATTTCTGGGCCACCCGGTGTATGCGCTCAGCGTGGTTCTGTTCAGCCTGATCCTGGCGACGGGCGCCGGCAGCCTTGTTTCGGAACGGTTCCAGTTGAACACTTTTGGACGCGTGATCGGCTGGTCCTTGCTGACGGGCCTTTATCTCCTGTCGATGCCGCTCTGGCTGCCCGCAGCGCTGGCGAGTCTCGAAAGCTCAAGCCTTTTCGTGAGGGCCGCCCTCTGCGTGCTTGTGCTGGGCCCCGCCGGCTTCTTAATGGGGTTCGCCTTCCCTACAGGTATGCGGATCGTGTCGGCTCTCGACCGGACGCCGACGCCGTGGTTCTGGGGCATCAACGGCGCGGCCGGGGTTCTCGCTGCGAGCGTCGCCGTGCTAACCAGCATTGCCTACGGCATCGACGTTACGCTTACCATCGGGGCAATATGCTATCTGCTCCTGCCGGCTCCGGCCCTGTGGCTCATGCGTGAGCGGGGGGTGCGCAAGATTGCCGTGCCCGCCTGACATCGAAGTCAATTTGCGAGGCGCATCGGTACATGTCGGCGGGCGTCGGTGCAGTTAGCACGGCGGTGCGCAACGCTGCCGGCTGCGCACTCCTCCTTGCGCTGCCGCTTATCTCATCTATTGGCCAGATGACGTTCAGTCGTTCGCACATCGCACGAGCAATCCAAATGTGCGATCGTGGGACATGGCGAAAGGAAGAAGCGTCTTTTGTGATTGCGGCGATGCTGTATGTCGGAAGCCTTGGTTTTTGACAAGCTCCGGCCGGCGAGGCTATGAAAAATCCTCGCTTTTTTAACCGATCTAGTTTGCGGACGGCGGCAGATTACGGCCTCGATAGGCTGCTTGGTCGCTGTTCAGAAATCAACTTTAATCAAAGAGCCGTGCGGGTTATTGTAATCAGAATTGTTTTTACGTTGCCGGATGGGACGAATAAAACATCGGAGAGAGACTTTGCATAACCTGCCTCCAAAGCGAACGCCAGACCGTCTACTGGTGTCCACGTCGCATTGACCGCCGTTCGCCATGAAGCGATCTTCCCGCCGTCAGCGCCTGGAAGCGAAAGCTTAGTCCCGGTCAAATAAGCAGCGTAGGATAAGGTGTCGCTATATTGCCAGAACCCAACAAGCGCACCGGCAATCCCTTTGCCAGCCTCTGCCGTTGCCGCGTTCAAAGCGGCGGGCAGGTTGAATCCGAATGCGTTAGTCGTGGTATGAATGCCTAGGAAACCAAGCGCCTTGTCTGCGCCGCTGCCCTGGATGATGACATAGCTGCCCTTGCTTATCTGGGGCAGATTAACGCGTAGGCTGGCAAGGCCCGCATAACCGTGCAATCTGCCGCCATCGGCCAACGTGGTCTCATGAGCAGCTCCAGACAAAGTGAGATCCAGGTTTCCAAGCCGCCCGGTCCACTTCGCAACAAGGTCAGGCGTCCGGTCAGGTCCATAGCCACTAACCGTAATGCGCCGGAACGATGGATCCTCTGCAGAAAGCACAAAAATAGACTTGTCGCTGCGCCATGGCGCGATGGAGGCGAGCAGCGGAGATTGTGAAGGCGCGATTGCGCGAAAAGAGAACTCGTCCCCGCTCCAAACATCGAAGCGCGATCCCATCAGACCAAAAGCGAAATACCGAGAATGGATGGAAGCTTGGGATAGAGACGCGTCTCCTGCGCCTTCAATCGAGACGGTGGTGACAAGGCCTCCCGCCCACGCGTAGTTTACATGCGTCAGTCCAAAGGTTGCCTTGAGCTGACTGGAAACAGGTATTTTCGCCGAGGGGCCAAGTAAGCTGCCCGCGCGTCCCCCAACGACAGCGGATTGATTGCCCGTCGTGATCTCAAGGGTTGGAAAAAGGCATTCTTTCGTCCCTGTCGTCAAACCGGGGCCAACATCCGCCTCGTCCTCGTCATCGTCATCATCATCATCTTCTTCTTCGGGAGGGTCCGGCAGCGTGGCGTATTCGTCAGGTATAGCGTCAGGGCACGCCCTAAGCCGCTCGGCGCGCGCCTGGCCCGGCAATTCGCGAGCGAAGGCTTCCCCTCTCCACCCGGCGTGAATCAAAGCTAACCCGGATAGAATGAAGGCAAGCAATCGGACGCACGATAAAGCCCCAAATGACGCGCGGCGCGTGATCATGGACATGTCGTCAAAGTTCGAAGCGACGCATTACGAATGCGGTGATCTCCAATTGAAAGCTGCGCGCCACGGAACCATTCGTGGAGATACGAAATGGTTCTCGCAGAAACCGGCGATCATGGAAACGGTCAACATCGACGACGGCAACAAATTTTCGCGGTTCATTCCGAATTTTGGGAACTAAAGAGACCTTTGCGGAACCAATAGTCGCTTGTGAAGGGCTTCATCACCGTTCGCATCATCAACGCTGACCGGAAATGAACCTGATAGGGGCCCCAAGGATAGCCAGCGGCACGGTCATTGAAGCCCCAATTGCGCCTCCCGGCCCGCTGGCCCGATTTTCGTTGATCCCTCGCTGCAATACCTTGGGCAGGTCGGAGCCAATGCTCGCGAGGTCGGCAAATTTCCCATGACCCAGCCGATCACTCGAACTAATGTCGCTAAGATCGACGACAACCGCTCCCAGGGCCGTGAGCTCCGCGACGTCTTCGGCAGCTCCAATCCGTTTTTGGCCGCCAGCCAGCAACGAGGAAACGCGCAGCGCAAGATCATCCTTCGAAATCATCACCAGGTATGGCTTCTTCGGTTTACCTATCCTCCGCATTTGTGACTTGAAGACATCGACGTCAATGTCAGGGGCCGCCAAAATGATGTGACCAAGTTTTTCGACCGGAGGTCGATTTCCCGAAATGCTGATTTGGCGGATGGCTTCCACAGTCACCCAGTTACCCATCGAGTGGGCAACGACATTTACTTCTTCGGCCTCGCTCTGGAAGATCAAACGGATGGTTCTTTCCAGATCATCGCGTGCGATTGTAGCACTGTTCAGATCGTATACGTAATTGGTGAATGTGGCGCGCGACGCCCATGAAAAAAGGACTGGAACAGCAGGCGACTGAACGTCATGCACAAGCTGGGTTAGTCGGAACAGGCCGTCGAAAAGATTCGTATTATAGCCATGGATGAAAAGCAAAAGCTTGCGCTTGCCGCGCGGACGCGTGAGCAGCTCCTTATTTATCGCGTGAAGAAATACCTTGTCCTGGTCGATGTATGACGCTTCGCGGATGGCGAAATTTGTTGCGCCGCCTTTATGCGTTGGCGGAACGAGGACTTTTGCCACCGCAAAATTCATGACCGTTGATCGCTCGCCGCTGAAAAAGCTTGCCGAGTCCTTCTTCCGCGTCGTCGCTGCAAAGATTGTGTGCTCTTTCGGCGGCGATTGCTGAACGGCCGCGCGAATGGGCGGTGTCTCGATCGCGGAACACCCGGATAAAAGCATCAGACCGCCACACAGGACAAGCGCCCTGCTAATCGCAATCAATGGGTTTGGGATGACGAAAGTGCGGCGCGGGTGATCTGGGCCGACTTGCCTCGGTCGTAAAATTATATTCGATTCACTCAACGCACCCGCCCCCAGCTGAAAGTTTTTTAAGTCTATTGGCGCTTAAGCCCTCCATAAAAACAATCTCTATGAGATTTGACGAAGCCCGGACGTTACAAGTATGCAGCGTAAGCTTTGATCCAGAGGAGTAAAGAAGCCAGGAAGCCAATGGGGCCAGCGCCATCAGTGATAACAGTCGCGGTTCCCACGATACCCAGGCGAAGCGCATCCGCCTCAAGGTCCTTTGGGATTTCGATGTTCGCCGGGAACGTGCTCACCGTGCCAATTGTTTCGGCACGCGCCAGCGTTCCGGAGACGGCTAGTTGCCCCTGTCCGATTCCCTGAGAAATATCCGAGATGCGGCTCCTATAGATTCTGCCGGGACGGTTGGCGAAAACAACCTTCACCAGTGAGCCTCGGTCTATAGTCATGAAACCGTTCTGATCGAATATCCCAACGATATGGATATCGTCACGGATTATAAATGAAAGAGCTGAGCGAGCCGGGACAACGCGCGCCCCGACAGCCAATGCCATGGTGCTTACAAAACCATCCTGGGAGGCGCGTACGCTGGTCTGATCCAGCTCCCACTCTGCTTGATCCAGCTGAGCCTCAAGCTGGGCTACAGTGGTGTTGACCCCATCAATTTCGGACCCCAAGGCCAAACGCGCGTTGATTTCTCGTGCTCTCGCCGCCTGCAACTGCGCGTCCAAAAGACTTGCTTGTGCGACTGCGTCTTGGAGCTTGAACTCTGAAGTTGCGCTCGTTCGAGCAAGCTTTTCCAGATCGTCGCGTCTGCGCTCCGCGTAATCAAATTGCGAAGTAAGCCCCTTCACGTCTGCGACAGCAAGTTCGACCTGCGCCTTCAGTTGCTCGACCTTCTGTCGCGCCTCGGCGACTGCCGCCTTCAACTGCTTAACTTTCGCCTCGTACGGAGCCTTGTCGATTTGAAAAAGGGGGGCGCCTGCTTTGACGAGCACGTTTGGCTCAACGGTAATGTCGGTAACGGTTCCAGATACATTGGGCGTCACTTCCACAACCCGGCCAATCACCGCGATACGGCCCGATGGAGTTAATGTGTTCAACAGAGCAATAAAGATGGCGATGATTGCGACGCCAAGGAGGCTTGCTATTGTGCCCGACGTCCAGTTCCAATTCAAAATCTTAAGTTTAAAGAATATCAGCCAAACCAGCAGGATATAAAGAAGGGCGATAATGACCATTCGGATTGTCTCCGCCCGAAGCGATTCCGGGATTAGCGATGCATCGCAGTCGCGCGTTCAGATGAATTCGCTTTATGAGCAGGAGAGCAGGATCACCGCTTGATGCTTACTGACGGCGCAGTTACCGAGGGCCGACGCGATTGACTGGACCGCCGCGGTTTCCGGGCACGCCGGGCCGCACGCCAACACCGGGCGCGCCGACGCCCGGAGTCACCGCCCGCACTGCGGGGCGGGGGCGAAGCACGACGCCGGGTCTTGCAATACAGCCCTTTGGAAACCCAATGTACGTGCAGTACACGACGGCGTTAGCTTCTTCTGTTGTCGCCAACATCGCAGTTCCGCCAGACAGCACGGCGATCAACGCTAGTACGTACTTCATACTGGGCTCCTAATGTAATTGCATATATCAAAGCGTGGTCTTGCAGCCGCCTTATTGCACATCAACAAGGCGGCTGTGCGTTTACTTCACTTCAACAGTGAGCTTCGGAATACGCCCCGTAAAGCGGGACTTCGCTTCTGCGCCGATGGTTTCGACCACAGGGGTGCCGAGATCGATGCCGACATCCGCAGTCTCGTCCGCAGAGAACATGCCCGGCTGGGTTACGGGAATCCTCCCTTCCGCAACCTTCTCGCCATTGACGAAAATGGTGGCTGCGCCGCCCTTGGCGGGACCGCCGCCATCGTAGTCGAACTGAAGGCGAACTTGGGCCGCGCCTGACGACAGCTTCTTGGATGCTGCGATTGAGGTGCGCTGAAGGCCCAGAAAATTATAATCATAGCCGGGCACGCCGTCCTTAACATACAAGGACCAGCCGCCGAAGCGGCCGCCTTGAGCGATCAGGGTTCCGTTCCCGCCACTCGCCGGAACTTGAACCTCTGCGGTGATCGTCTTGGAGCGGTTCTTCACATTGATGAAGGCTGCTTCCAGCATTCCGGTCATGCCTTCGGCAAGCGTGATCGATGTGCGGCCCGCCATCAGTTCGGGGCGACCTACTGAGGCGGCGTCGAGCCGCTCAAAAACACGGTCGTCCATAGGAAGAACACCGTACTTTTCGGCTTCCTTCAGGTAGATCGCCTGAAGCTCGGCTAGTTTTGCGGGATTTTTCGCGGCCAAGTCGTTCGCGAGACTGAAATCTGAGCGCACATCGAACAGCTCCCACGCGGAATTATCGTCCAATGCGCGCCGCGGCTTCGCCTCCCAGGGGGCCCTGTGAATTGTGCGCGCGAACCAGCCGTCATGATAGATCGCGCGGTTTCCGGCGATTTCGAAATATTGCGTGGTGCGACGCTCGGGCGCCTTCGCATTATCGAAGGAATAGACGAGGCTCGCGCCAGCCATCGGGATCTGCTTGACGCCGTTGACCATCGTCGGCTCGGGCAGTTTGATCGCCTCAAGAACAGTTGGCGCGACGTCTATTACGTGGCTGAACTGGGTGCGGATTTCATTCTTCGCCTGGATGCCTCTCGGCCACGACACAACCATGCCGTTGCGCGTGCCGCCGAAGTCGGACGTCACCTGCTTCATCCAACCGAAGGGGGCATTCAACGCAACCGCCCATCCAGCGGCCATGTGCGGGTAGGTCTCGGGGCCGCCCCACTTATCGATGAGCTTCAGCATGTCCTCCACCTTCTCGGTCACGCCGTTGAAGTAGGTGTATTCATTGAACACGCCGTTCTGGCCGCCTTCGCCGCTCGTTCCATTATCGCCTGCGATGTAGAAAACGAGTGTGTTGTCCCCTTGTCCAACCTCCTCGAACGCCTGGAGCATTCTTCCAATCTCGTGGTCGGTGTGCTCGGCGAAGCCGGCGAAGACTTCGGCCTGGCGGATAAAGAGGCGCTTTTCGTCAGCCGAGAGCGTGTCCCAATCTTTGATCGCAGGCGGTTTCGCCGCCAGCTTCGTGTCCGGCGGTACGATCCCCATCTTGATTTGGCGCGCCAGAGTCTCTTCACGCACCTTGTCCCAACCCGCGTCGAACTTGCCTTTCCAGCGATCGATCCATGCTTTGGGTACATGATGCGGGGCGTGCGTCGCTCCGGGCGCAAAGTAGACGAATGTAGGTTTGTCGGGGGCCATCGCCTTCTGATGCTTGATCCAGGCGCGCGCCTTGTCCGTCATGTCGGTCATGAAGTGATAGTTTGGATCATCCGGCAGTTCGACCTGCGCCGTGCCGTCGAAAATAAACGGCGCCCATTGGTTTGTTTCGCCGCCGAGGAACCCATAGAATTTATCAAAGCCCTGTCGCATGGGCCAGCGGTCGGTCGGGCCTGCCACACTTGTCTCCCAGGCCGCGGTCTCATGCCACTTGCCGAAGGCGCCTGTCGCGTACCCATTTAAACGCAGCGTTTCGGCAAGTGGCGCGGCGGAGTTTGGCGTCTGACCGGTGGCGCCAGGAAAGCCGGTCGCCATTTCGGTGATGAAGCCCATGTTTACGGTGTGGTGATTGCGCCCGGATTTCAGCGCCGCGCGCGTCGGCGAACAAAGGGCCGTCGTGTGAAAATTGTTATAACTCAGCCCACCTTGAGCAAGTTTGTCCAAGGTAGGCATCGCGATCGGACCGCCAAAAGTACTTGGAGCGCCAAAACCGAGATCATCTATCAGTACGATCACGACGTTCGGCGCACCCTGAGGCGCCTTTACTTCGAACCGCGGGGGGATTTTTGCGTTGCGCGCATCCAGGGTGGTGATCGGCTCACGCGCGGGCTCTGTTACAGGCAGCACGGTGCGATTGAGGTTCTCGGTTTGCGCAACTGTGATCTGTGGCGCGCATAATGCAACGAAGATCGAAAACGCCAACGTGACGTTGGCTTGCATAGATCTAATGGCCATGTACGCGCCTCCAACGAGCAAGATTCATAGTCCTCGGACGATGCTGCAAACTAAACTGCCGCAACAGAAAGCCGTGGTGGTCGGAATGCGTTGCCGAATTCATTCTCTTCTCCCGAAGAGGGATGGCAAACCGGAACTTTCGAAAAAACTCGATACCGCTTATGCTTACACACTAGTAAGCGGCTTGTCGTTGATAAAGACGGCCAATCTTATTGATGAAGCCTGACGGCCTAAAGGTGCTTACGCCGCCCCTGCCAGAGGGAGGCACCTGCGCTATTTTGTATTTTTTGCTCAATCCGGGTTTCACGACATTGATTTGTATCATTTTCTCGCGGGGGCGATGGGACAATTTACCCGGAGATTACGGACAACAAGCGACCCGATATGGTTGCTGGAACTGGAGCTCCCTCGCATGATCTAAGGTCCGGACCCATCAAATCGTTAGTATTATCAGTGGGTTGTGATTCACAACATCCGAAAGGAAGCGGAAATGAATCGGGATCTGTTTTGGCTGAGATGAGCGGTTTTCAAAGATCGCGGCACACCTGCCGGCCGATAAAAGCGGCAAGGCGCGTATCGATGATCGGCTCGTGATCAGTGGCATTGTTCACGTGCTGAAAGTATGTCACCGCGATTTAGAGCTGGGGGCGCACACAGTCGGGCCGTTACACGGGCGCTTGATTGGGCGAGCGCCAAAGGGTGTATCCTTGTGGACATGAGGTCCGGAGGGTCGATCGTTTTGAGATAGCGGGAATGGGCAATCGCGTGATCGCATTGAATAACCGAGCGCTACTCATGTTGTGCAAAAAATAGGATGGCTTGTCGACATAACGGTAGCGTATTAAGCGTAATATTCGGTCGCGCTTGCGCCACAAGGAGAGGCTTATGAGAGTTCCGATCATGGCGAGAGCGGCCACATGCACCGCGCTTATGATGTGTGCGGACGCTGTGCACGCCGCAGACCTTCAGAGCCCATCCGCGCCGCCTCCCCCACCACCAGTCTTCGCGACTTGGGAGTTCAGCGCTACCGGCTATCTCTGGGCCTCCTCGATCAATGGAACACTCGCGACCGTTCCGCCATTGCCGCCAGTCTCCGTTGATGCAACTTTTGTGGACATCGTAAAGAATCTTGGCGGCGCATTTATGGGGAACTTTGAGGCGAAGTATGGCCGCTTCATTCTGTTCAGCGATCTCATGTATACCCGCCTGCTACCGGACGTGGGCAGGTCGAGGGCGCCACTCTCGGTGGGTGTAAACATAGACAGTTATTCACTCATCGGTCTTGCCGCCGGCGGCTATCGCATCGTGGATGGCCCGCAGTTCACACTCGACGTACTCGCTGGCGCGCGCGGCTTTTATATGGACAATATTATTTCCGTTCGCATTGCGGCCGGACCCTTCGTGCGGGGCCAGAAGTTCGCCGATAGGCAAAGCTGGCTGGATGCGGTCGGCGGAGTGCGCATGCGGTACCAGATCGATGAAAAGTGGCTCGTCAACTTGATAGCGTTCGCCGGCGGGGGCGCCTCCAAGTACCAGTGGGACGTTTATGGTGGCGCTGGCTACGCCTTCAACCGAAACTGGGCGGCTTTCCTTGGATATCGCGCTTTCAAAGTCAACTACAGAGATGGTGACTTCATCTACAACGTGCTGCAACATGGGCCACTTGCCGGCATCCAGTATAGGTGGTGAGGACCCGGCGCCGATGGCGAGGGACTGTTCAAGTTATTCACAACATGGGGCGCCTCAAGTACCGCTTTCTAGGCACGCGCTGGAGAAGCTGGTGCGGCAGGTGGATTGGGGTTTTCTGGAGCAAAAGTTTGGAGCGGCTTATGACGCGCTGGCGCCAAAGGATGGGCAAGGAGAAGATTGTCGCTCTCATTCAGGAAAGTCTGAACGTGGCCACGCGCACCGGTGCGGCCAAGCCCGCCGACTTCGCTAAGATCACCGTCGATACGACTGTTCAACCCAAGGCTGTGGCTTTTCTCACGGATGCGAAGCTGCTGCATCGCGCACGGGAAAAGCTGGTTCGTCTGGCCAACACGTACAGCGTCGCTCTGCGTCAACTCTACGAGCGCGTCGGGTAGCCCAGCGCCGCCGACCGGATCATCCTCCGCAGGGTTTGGAAACGCTGCCGGAAGCCCCTTTGATGTCGCTTGATCGCTGATGGCCGTCGAGGCTCAGCCAAGGTCGCTTCGCTTGATCTTCATGAAGGCGAAACCGGCTCTGCGTTGAAAGGCCACGCTTATCTCCGCTCTGCGTAGTCCTTGGCCAATTTATCGATCTCCTCGTCCGTGAGCTTCACTGCGATCGCGCGAATGCACTGGTACACGTCATTGGGTGCGCACCTCGCTCCTGAACGCACGCATCTGCGCCGCCAGATGCGCGTTGTCTGCGCGAAGAGCACCGACAAGACCCGTGCGAAGCACATCTCGCTCCCGGAAGGGGCACCGCTTGCGACAACTCGTTGAAACGACAAGGGTGGGAACCGAATGCGCCTCTGTGCTTGCCATGCGGTCCATGCCCGGCGATGATCTCGCACTGGAATTGGCTTAAAAAACAACACAGGAGGATCCACCATGGCCGCTGCCGCCGCCGAGTCCAAACAGCTCAAGCTCGGCCTTTTCATCCGCCCCTGCGGCCATCACATCGCCTCCTGGCGTCATCCACACGCACAGGCGGATGCAGGCGTGAACTTTCCGCATTTCGTTGAAATGGCGAAGACTGCGGAGCGCGGCAAATTCGACATGCTGTTCTCTGCCGATTCCAATACCGCCTTCACCGGCGCGGAAGGCGCGCTCGAGCTCGTCCATTACGTCGCCTGGATGGAGCCCTATTCGCTGCTCACCGCGCTGTCGCAGCATACGACGAACATCGGCCTCGTCTGCACGGCGAGCACCAGTTTCGACCAGCCTTTCCACATCGCTCGCCGCTTTGCGACGCTCGACCTGATCTCGGGCGGGCGGGCCGGCTGGAACGTCGTCACCTCAGGCAATCCAAAAGAGGCGCAGAATTTCAGCAAGGTTCCGCATCTGCCAAAGGTCGAGCGCTACCGCAAGGCAGAGGAGTTCGTGCAGGTGGTGAAGGGACTGTGGGATTCCTGGGACGAGGACGCCTTCCTGCGCGACAAGTCGAGCGGCATCTTCTTCGACCGCTCCAAAATGCATGAGCTCGACCATCACGGCGAGTTTTACGATGTGCGTGGTCCGCTCAACGTGGCGCGCTCGCCGCAGGGCCATCCTGTCATCGTTGAGGCTGGCTTGTCGGAAGAAGGACGCCGACTTGCGGCGCACACCGCTGAGGTCGTCTTCTGCGCCCATGATACGATCGAGAGCGCGCAGGCATTTTATGCCGACATGAAGGATCGCACGCTGGCCTGCGGGCGAGAGCCGGACGACATCAAGATCATGCCAGGTCTTTCTGTGATAGTCGCTGAAACACGCGAAGCGGCGCAGGCAAAACTGCAGCAGTTGCAGGAACTGCTGCATCCGCGCCTGGGCCTTGCGCTGCTCTCTGCGCGCATTGGCCACGACCTGATGGAATACGAACTCGACAAGCCATTGCCGCCGCTGCCAGAGAATCTTATGATTTCGTCCCGCTCAGACATGATCAAGTCCTGGTCGAAGGCGCCGGGCGCCTCGGGCGGCGAGCCGACACTGCGCGAATTGTGCCAGCGCTTCGCGGCTTCGCGCGGACATTATTCGATCATCGGCACACCGGAGGATGTCGCTCAGGAGATGCAGCGCTGGCTCGACAACGGCGCTTGCGACGGCTTCAACTTCGTGCCTTCCGTTTATCCGACCGGCCTCGACGATTTCGTCAACATGGTGATCCCGGAGCTGCAGAAGCGCGGCATCTTCCGCCGGGAGTACGAAGGTCCAACACTGCGCGATGTCCTCGGCCTGCGCCGCCCCATCAGCCGTTATGCACAAGGGGCGAAGGCGGCGGACCAGTTACCCCTCGCGGTGGAGCCAGGGTAACCGGACGGACTCCGACGGCGTCAGACCCGGGGACGAGGCTCCGGGGTACGTCCGCAGGTTCGATCTCCAGCGAACCTTTTTGCCCGGTTTGACATTGTCAATTTGGGGCGCGTTCATGCTGGGACAGCACTTATATTACTGTCTACTTATCGCCGGATAAGGACCCGCTTGTGACGCTTGCTTGGAAATAATACCGCTAGCGATTTAAGAGCCCGGTAAAAGGAGCTTTAGTGAGGACGTCAAAGCCTTTAGCCAGTCCGCGCTGGGCAAGAATGAGCTTGCAGGCTCGGGGCTTTATCTACTTCGCAGCTCCGACAACCAAAGCAAGCTGCTCTTCGAGCAGAACGACGAGGGGCAGACCCGAATTGTCGCACATGCAGGTCAAAGCCTTTGGCCCAATCGACATGGAGGAGATCGACCGATCCTTAGCATAATCGCCAAAGCCACCCGATTATGACTTCAGGCCACTCAGAAAGTTACACCATCTTGACGCACGCTACCCGAAGTCTCAATATCCGAAGGTCGCCTTCCTGAATACCTTATTATCCAATGTGCCGATTGAGAAGTTTCCCTGCGCCACGATCCTATCGGGTGAGACGCAAGCGCCTTTTTTCACGTCGAGCGAAGCAGAATGAGAAATAACCTGCAAATCAATCGTGCGGAGAGTTTCGCCGCTATCATTACTGGCGCGGAGTTCCGCGACGAAGTCATTAAGACCTCAACGCTCCTGCAGATAGCATATGGACCTGATGGCAATGAATTTGCGCCTGGCGGTTCCTTTTGATTAAGGCCGCCGCCCAGAGTTATGATTCCGCGCGCACGCCCGAAGTGCGTTCAATCCAATACTTGCGGGGCCTCGCAGCGCTCGGGGTGCTTGCTTATCATGCCGCAGAAAGAGCCGGGGTCGGTTTTGGGGTCGGCGCGGCTGGCGTCGACGTGTTTTTTGTAATTTCTGGCTTCATTATGTGGATTGTGACGTGTCACAGCTCACCGTCTCCAAGCCGTTTTCTCTTACGCCGGGCTGAACGCGTCGTACCACTCTACTGGGGTTTGACAGTCGCTGTCGCTGCGGTTGCTGTATTTGTGCCGGCCGCCTTCCCTGCCATTCGACCCGATTCAGATCGGCTGTTTATGTCGCTGTTCTTCATCCCGCATTGGGATACCAACGGCTTCATAGCTCCCCTGATTATTCCGGGCTGGACCTTGAACTACGAGATGTTCTTCTACGCGCTCTTCGCGATTGGGTTGATGTTCCGTACGCAAGCGCGCCCGTGGTTTGTGTCCGTGGCGCTCATATCTCTTGTCGCAGCGCGACCACTCGGGGATACAGCCAACCCGTTGTGGGCCACCTACACCAATCCTCTCCTGTTGGAGTTCGGAGCTGGTGTTTGGCTCGGGAAGCTCTGGTCGGAGAAACGCCTGCCGAACAGCACCGTCGCCTGCGGCATGATCGTCGCTGCATTCGCCGGGTTCATCGCCGTCAGCTTTGCAGACGTCACCCTTCCACCCCTGCACGCCCCTATGCCGCTGCAGGTGCTCTGGTGGGGCGTCCCTGCCTTCCTGCTCGTGGCTGGCGCCGTGAGCCTTGAGCGGTTTGGACCCGTGCCGAACTTGCGGTTGATGCACGGTCTGGGAAATGCGTCGTACTCCATCTACCTGATCCATGGGCTCGCGATTGCCGGGTCATTTCGGGCTCTGAAGATGGTCGGGCTGGATCAGCCATGGATCGCTCTGCCTGTCTCAATCGCAGCTGGCGTCGCTGCGGGCTTTGTCCTGTATTGGCTCGTAGAAAAACCGATCACGCGGTTTTTAAAGGCAAAAACTTTCCGCACTTAATGACGATCAGCTCCGCTGGCTCCCGCATTCCGCCTGAGGTGAGGCAGTAGTGGCAGCGTGAAAAGTCCAGGCCACCGCATCTTGCATCCAGATTCGATAATGTGACTGAGGCCTCGCCAGCCCGTTGGCGCTCGCCCGGCTACATGTGCCGGAGACATTTTCCAGTCCGAGTGGTGTGTGCGACGCGGTGTGTGCGGCGTGTCCGATCGAATGGCCTCGCTAGCGGCGGGCCGTGTCCAGCGCCATTCCTGCGAAGAGTTCGGTAGAAATACGACGCAGCCAAATGACTTAATTTCGTTACCTAAATTTTAAACTGTCGCGGGGCGATGCGTTAACGCGCCCTGGATAGGGTCATCTATAGTTATTCAAGGATTTCAAGATGACCAGGTCAATTGTAATCGCCCTTCTACTTTCCTGCGCGATGTTATCCGCTGCGCCGGCGAAGGCGGACCTTTCCTGGGGCGATCTGGACCCCGTTCGCTTCGTTCAGATTTTGAGGAGCGCCTCGCGAAATACGGAAAACCTCTCAATATGGAGGCGACCAGCTGCTCAAGATTGAGCTGCAGGTATGAGGTCGGGAAACACGAGTTCGAGCTGACAGTGAGTTTTGACCGGTCGTTGCTGGCCCGCTGGCCCGCTGGATCGACCGATACTGACGCCACGCGACTCTTCGTTGCAATCGAGACTCTGTTACAAGATCCAGACGTTGCGCGCGCAATCATGAGCAGTCTCTCAGACCGGCTGACCGAAACGCCCAAGGGCGCTAAGCTGGATGTCAGCGGCTATAGGTTCGAGATCGCAGTAAAGGCGGGCGTGTTCAGTGTGACGATTGATCCGCAGAAGCACCCAAACGCCTATCGCTCAGTCGGACTCGGGGTAAATTAAGGCATCACATCGCCATCGCGCGGCTGTCAAGGGATTGGTTGTCCATCAATTGTCTACGCGAACGCGCATCAGGACGATGTAGCAGGAACACGGGAACGCCTTTTGGGCAGACGCGTCTTCTTCTGGAGCCCTGAAATCCGAGGCAGCTAATGACCGACCGCCCGTCGCGAAAGTCTCCTGTCTATGGCGGAGTGGCGCTGATTGTCGCCTTGATCGTCGTGGCCGCGGTCCTCACCTACTTAGGTTCGGGGGCACTGAATCCGGGCTCGGACCACGTCCCCGCAAATCAAGCGGGTGATCCGCTCGGTGCGCCGCCATGAGGCGCTTCGAGTTGTGACCCCGGTGCGCGCTTCTCGATCATCTCACACATCATCAAGTTCATCCTGTAGATGAACAGCGACATCTAAGGGCTTGCCCAAAAACGAAAAGCGCAGCGGCGATCAATCGGGCGACGCGGCGGCGCCCTAGCGAGCTATCCGTGGATTTCCCGTCGCGCTCGCGTCGGCATCATCGCTCGGTGCGCCGTGCTCCAGCCAGACCGCGAAGGATGGCATCTGGTGCGCAAGGCGCCATTCATCGAGCACCGCGAGGGCGATGGCGCGCACTGCGCCGGGGGCGGTGCTGCCTTCGACGTGGTCGAGCAGCCATTGTTCAAACGCTTGCGGCTCGGGGTCTTCGCGCACGGCCTGTTCCAGCAACTCGCGCCGCAGGGCCAAACCTATGGAATCGGGGGTCTGGTCGCGCTTGCGGGCGCGGCTGCGGCTGTCCGACGCGTTCAGCGTGGCCACCAGGCCGCTGCAGATGCGGGCTGGGCGCAGCGTGACCTCCGGTGTCTTCATGACCACCACCGTTTGGGCGCGGGAGGGGGCTCGGGGTCGGCGGCCGCCGCCAACGATGCGCTGAGAGCGACAGCGTGGGTATGTGGTCGAAGAAAGCCCCGCTCCAATGCAACCAGGTCGAATTCGACGCTGGCCAAGTCTGTCACCAAGATCTCGTTGGACGGCGTGGGCTGCAGCGTGGTGAATGACTTCAAGTAGCCTGAGCAGACATGACAGACGTCGACCGACCAGCGTGCAGTCTTGTCGTCGACCACAAGGGCGCCGAGCGCGTCGTGATCGGTGGTCCCGCAGTAAGTGCAAGCTAGCACAGGCATGCGCCAGCCGGCTCCGCAGCGGCCGCAGCGCAGGTGGCGTGCGCGCTCGATGCCGCGCATTTCGGCGAAGGCGGGCCACGCGCCGCATACTGGGCAAAACCCTTGCGACCAAGTGGTGTGGGGGCCAGCCGTCCAGCGTCTTGCGCAGGCGTGCAGATAGGGCATTGGCAGCAGCTGAGTGAGGGCGCGCCAACCCTCGGGCGTGGCGCCAACGCGCGCAGCCTGCCGGTCCAACGCTGCGTCATCATCATTGACCGCCGCGAGAAACACCTCCAGCGCCTCTTCGACCGATGTAACAGGTGCGAGAGAGGCAGGGCCGGCCAGCCCTACAAGGTTTTGCGCGCGGGCCACTGCCCTCAGACGGTCCAGCAGGCGTTTCACGGATGGGCCATCGGGCTGCAGCACCGCAGCGGCGAGCTGCGGCGACGGACCCGTGTGCGCCACAGTGTGGGGTGGGTGCGCGTCCCAGACGGTATCCGACAGCTCGGCCGTCACTTCGCGCACCACGCTCAGCCATGGGCCCCATTCCGCGTGCGTGCCGGCAAGTGCGTCGAGCCGCGTAACGGCGCTCAGCGCGGGCTTGGAGAGCGATGCGGGCGTGCTCATTGCTGGCTGAACCCAGCCGCTTGGCTTGCCGTATCCAAGGCGGGCGTCTCGCTGGGCACCAAGCGCGGCGTCTCGTGGAACGGGCGTGAGCCTTCATGCATGCGCACAACGGCGGGGCGGTTCCCTGTGTCGCCGCCGGGACCGCCCCCTTGAGTTCGGGTGGCTTCAGGACTGTCGCAAGCGGCGAGCCCTAGCGTGCACAGCAACATCAGCATCCTCATGGTGCGATTGCCTCCGGTACGAACACTATGGCCGTGCGCACCATGAAGCCGCCCGCCAGCACCAGCACCGCCGCAGCAGGCAGGCCGCCGATGCCCCTGGCGGTGCGGAAGCGCGCCGCCAGCAGCGGCAACACGGTGCCGATGGCGATGCCGATGGCCAGAACCACACCCCAGACGTTGAGCCAGCCGCGAACAGCCGGGCCCAGTGTAACGAACAGCGCGATCCACACGACGATCTGCACAAGCAGAAGCCATATCCAAATGCGGTTCAGCGCGGCCACGACCGGGCTGTCGCCGTGTATCCAGCGGCCGACCAGCGCCAGCAGCGCTGCCGCCATCGTGACGGCGGACACGAGGAACAGCAGGCCGAACAGCGGCGTGTCCGACCACACGGGGCGGTTCAAAACCGACAGCATGACGCCCGTGTAGCCCGTGACGACCAGCGCCATTATCGCGCCGGGCACGGTAACGAGCATACCCAGAACGCCGGGCGGACGCAGGCGCCGCGGGAAGCGCCATCGCCAGTCGCGGTGCTCAAAGAGTGCGGCGAGGCAGGAAAGCAGCGAAAAGAATCCGAAAATCAGCACGGACCAGGCGCCGACCGACATGGGCACCCACCACTTGAACATGGGGCGCAGAGTGTGGATCTCGACGAAGAGGTGCCAGAAGCGATCGGGCCGGTAGAGGTCGACGATCAGCACCCCGCCGATGACAAGCAATAGCGGCAGCGTCATGTAATAGCCCAGGCGCGCCAGACGGCGATCGCGCCCGGTGAGGTCGATCATGGCCGAGAGAAAGTAGACTCCACCGGCCAACGCGCCGAGGATGAAGTACACCACGATCAGCCAATTCCAGTGTGGCGAAGAGGTGAACCAGGTGCTGCTGGGTGCATCGATCATGGTTGGTCTCGGTCCGGCGCAGAAGCCTCGCCCGCACGGCGGTCGCGGAAATTAAACAGGCTCACCAGACCGACGACAAACGCCCCCAACATCGTGGCGAGCGTGCCGGTCGCGAGGTGCCGGGTGGGCATTTTCGGGTCGGGCGGCAGCCCGTACACCTCGGGCTTGTCCACCAGCAGGAAAAATGCGTTAAGCCCGCCGAGCATATTTTCATCGGCGCCGTAGAGCACTGCGCGCTTCTCGCCGGCCGCGTGCAGCTGATCGACGCGGCGGCCCGCGCGCTCTTTCAGCTCGCGCACCGGGCCGAACACGATCGAGTCCGTCGGGCAGGCCTGCGAGCAAGCGGGCTCCATCCCGGCCTGCAGGCGGTCGTAGCACAGCGTGCATTTCTGAGCTGTTTTGGAAACCGGGTTGATGTCGATCACGCCGAAGGGGCAAGCTCCAAGACAGGCCTTGCAGCCGTTGCAGGTGTCGGACTGGATGACAACGGTGTCGAACTCGGTTCGGATGATCGCGCCGGTGGGGCACACTTCCAAGCAGCCCGCCTGCACGCAGTGTTTGCACACGTCGCTCAGCATGGTCCAGCGGCCGTCGCGGCGATCTTCGTCGAATTGCTCGACGAATTTCACGTGACGCCAGTGGGTGCCGTCGAGCTTTCGCGTGTTGTCGTAGCTGTCTCCCGACAGCGTACGACGGTCTTCGTCCAGCGCGGGCAACTGGTTCCACTGCTTGCACGCCACCTCGCAGGCCTTGCAGCCGATGCAGACGGTCGGGTCGGTGAAGAAACCCATCGGCTCGGCCATCGTCAGCTCCTGCTCATGCTTTGTGGACGTTGCAGACGAAGGTTTTGCCCTCGTGCATCGTGGTGTTGGGGTCACCGACGAGGGCCGTCAGCTCGTTGGCGGCGTCTCCGGTAGACAGGCCTTCCCAGCCCCAGTGGAAGGGCATGCCCACCTGATGCACGGTGCGGCCTGCGACCTGCAGCGGCCGCATGCGCCGCGTCACCAGCGCCTTGGCATGCACCGTCGCGCGCGGGCTGGAGATGCGCACGCGGTCGAGATTGGCGATGCCCTGTTCGTTCGCCAGCTCAGGGGACAGCTCGACAAACAACTCGGGCTGCAACTCCGTGAGCCACGGCAGCCAGCGGCTCATTGCGCCCGAGAGGTAGTGCTCGGTCAGCCGGTAGGTGGTGATGACGTACGGGTACTTGGCGTCCGCCAGCTCGGCCAGCGGGTTGCCGTCGATTTTCCAGTACTTCAGAACCGGGCTCGACTGCTGCTTGTACAAGGGGTTGCGCACCACGGATTCGACCGGCTCGTAGTGCGTGGGCAGCGGGCCGTCGACAAGCCCTTCGGGCACGTAGAGCCAGCCCACGCCGTCAGTTTTGAGGATGAAGGCGTCGGTGCCGTTGTGCGCGTCCATGCCAGTGGCGCCCGGCGGGGCCCTGTAGGTGGGCGGCTTGGTTGTGGGGAAGTCCGGCACGTCCAGGCCGACCCACTGGGTCTTCGCCTCGTCCCACCAGACGTACCTCTTGCGCTCGCTCCAGGGTTTACCCTGCGGGTCCGCCGAGACGCGATTGTAGAGGATGCGGCGATTGGATGGCCACGCAAAGCCCCAGCCCAGATGTGCGCCGGGCACGCCGGGCGGATCAGCCTGGCGGTTTGCCGAGCGGTTTTCGTCCGGCGACGGGTACACGCCGCAGTAGATCCAAGAAGCGCAACTCGTTGAGCCATCGTCGGCGAGGTCTTCGGGCCCGGCGACATGGCGACCGGGTTCCTCGCTGTAATAGCCGTTGATCTCCTTGAGGATCTTCTCGGATTCAGGTTCGCCCAATTGCTGCTCGCGCGGATCGGTGGACTCGTAGTCCCAAACCAGGTTGAGGAAACCCTGGTCGCGCGGCAGTGTCGAACCGGCATACAGCGCTTTCAGACGTTTGCCGAGCTGGTAGGTGAAGTACATGTCCGAGCGGCATTCGCCCGGCGGGTCTGCGGCCTTGTAGTGCCATTGCAGCAGACGCTGCGTGTTGGTGAAGCTGCCGTCGTATTCGGCCACTTGCGACGACGGGAAGAAGAACACTTCGGTGTCTATGTCGGCGGTCGCCACTTCGCCCGCACGCACCTCGGGCGCTGTTTTCCAGAACATCGCCGTCTCGTGGAGCCAGTTGTCTTTGACGACCAGCCAATCGAGCTTGCGCAGGCCGGAGCGTTCGAGCTTGGCGTTAAGTGACGTGGCGGGGTTCTGGCCGATGCAGAACATTCCCTTTACCCGACCTTCGTTCATGGCGACGAACATCGGCATGTGCGAATGGTCGCCGATGATCTTCGGGTGCCAAGCGTAGCCGAAATCGTTGTCGCGCGTGGCTGCGGCGCCATACATAGACTTCAGGTACGACACCATGAACTTCGGCGTGTTTGCCCAGTAGCCCGTGGGCTGAGTCTCTTGCGCCAGCCACTCGCTGAGCGAATTGTGCGGCTCCAGTGCCGATGGCGCCGACATATAACCGTGGATCGAGTGATACAGCGTGGGGACATCTGTCGAGCCCTGGATCGACGCATGGCCACGAAGGGCCACGATGCCGGCGCCGGGACGTCCTACATTACCGAGCAGCAGCTGCAAGAGGGCCGCGCACCCGATGATCTGCACGCCGTAGGTGTGCTGCGTCCAGGCCACGGCATAGGCAATCGAACTCGTGCGTTCGGCGCCCGAGTTGTCCAACAGGGTCTGGGCCACGAGCAGGAACTGATCGCGCGGGCAGCCGGTCACCTGCTCAACCATCTCGGGAGTGTAGCGGGCGAAGTGGCGGCGCAGGATCTGCAACACGCAACGCGGGTCGGTCAGGGTGTCGTCGCGCTGCACGGGCGGCTGCAGCAGGGCGCGCACCAGGTCGTCGTAGGGTGGACCACCAGCGCCGGCCTTCGTCGCATCCAATGCGGGCTGCTCGTTTGGGCCGCCGCCATCCTCACGGCCGGTTTCGCGCGGTCCGCCGCCTGGGTTGTCGCCACCGGCGCCACCGCCCTCCCGTTCGTAGCTCCAGGATGAGGACTCGTATTCGCCAATGAAACCGTTGAACGGCCATTCAGGGGCGTCGCCGGTGTAGGCCATCAGCCCCGAGAAGACGCCGCCCATATCCTCTGTGTCGCGGAACTCGCTGGAGACGATCGAAGCTGCGTTTGTGTAGGTCGTGGCGAAGGTGCGGAAGAATGGGTCCTTGTTCCAGCGCTCGCTGTTCAACACGAAGTTCACGACGCCGCCGAGGAAGGCGATGTCCGAGCCGGCGCGCAACGGTGCGTAGATGTCCGCCATCGCGCTGGTGCGCGTGAAGCGTGGGTCAACATGGATCAGCTTCGCGCCGTGCTCAACCTTGGCCTTCATCGGCCAGCGGAACGCGACCGGGTGGTTCTCCGCCATGTTCGAGCCCATCACGAGCACGCAGTCGGAGTCCTCCATCGAGCGGGGATACATGGTGGCTGCGCCGCGACCAAGCCGTGTGCCCAGACCTGGGACACTCGAGCTGTGTCAGATGCGCGCCTGGTTTTCTATGGGCACGATCCCTAGGCCGCGCATTAGCTTCTGCTGGATGTGATTCCACTCGTTATCCAGCGTGGCGCCGCCCAATGAGAAGATCGACGTCGTGCAATTAACCTGCGTGCCGTCGGCGAGCTGCTCCATGAACGTCTCGTCGCGAGTTTTCTTTGTCAGCTCGGCGACCCGAGCCATCGCCCGCTCCAGGCCCCACACCTCCCAGTCGGCCGCGCCGGGTGCGCGATGCAACACCTGCGTGGGCCGATTTGGATTCACGTGCAGCTGGAAAATTGCCGCGCCCTTGGGGCACAGCGTGCCCTCGCTGTGGGGACTGCGCGCATCGCCTTCAATGTTGACGACGCGGCCCTCGACCGTGTGGATGAGCGTAGCGCAGCCAACCGCGCAGAACGGGCAAATGCTGGGCGTGGCCTTGGCGTCGTTAATGCGCAGCTGCTGCGCGCGTGCGGTGGCGGGCGCCAGGCTGATGCCTGCCCCCGCCAAGCCACCAACCGCCGTACCGCTGGCGAGCCGGCCGAAATCGCGTCGTGTGAACTTCTTCATCGTGCGCTTCTTCCTGACCGTCCCTGTATGGCTGCGTTCGTGATGGTCCGGCAACGCGCGTAATGCCCGATTGTTCCTGCGCTATGACCCGTTGGGCAAACCGCCCTCCCCGGATCAACGCTATTGGCAACCCAGCACCGACGCCAACTAACCTGAAGCCTTGCAAAAAACACGCAGCCTAACCGAGCTTGGGTGGAACGGATCGAAACAACTGACGTTGCACAATCGGGACTACTTTCATCCGGCTATCCGTGCCTCCACGGGCTTATGAAAACGGCAGGAACACCCATGGGGAAGCCGGCGGTTTCAATCCCATCCGTCGACGAGATCCTGCGGGCCAGCGCGGGCCTTGTGGCATGTGCGCGGTTTGGGCATGGAGCAACTGTTGCCGCGGTTCGCGCAGCGCTCGGTGATTACCGTTACGGCCTCCGCGAAAACTCTGGCGTCGCGACCATCTCCCGCGGCGATGCGGCTAAGACCATCGTAGCGAAGGCGGTCGAGGCGCTGGAGGCCGCCAACGCGCCACGCTTGCGCCGTGTGTTCAACCTGACTGGAACCGTGCTGCACACAAACCTGGGCCGGGCCGTCCTGGCTGAGCAGGCAATCGCTGCTGCAAGCTCGGCCATGCGGGCGCCGGCAGCGCTCGAGTTCGATCTCGAGACCGGCGGGCGAGGCGAGCGTGACGACATCGTGCGCGGCCTTGTATGCGAGTTGACGGGCGCCGAAGACGTGATCGTCGTCAACAACAATGCCGCCGCTGTGCTTCTGGTGCTCAACACACTGGCTCTCAGCAAGGAAACGATCGTATCGCGCGGCGAACTGATCGAGATCGGCGGCGCATTTCGCATGCCCGACATCATGGCGCGCGCGGGCACGAAACTGCGCGAAGTCGGCGCCACGAACCGCACGCACATGAAGGACTATGAAGGCGCGATCAGCTCCGACACGGGCCTGATCCTCAAGGTTCATACGTCAAACTACATGATCCAGGGTTTCACCAAGGAAGTCCGTACGGACGAACTCGCCAAGCTCGGTCGCGAAAAGGGTGTTGCGATTGTCGACGATCTGGGCTCCGGCACGCTGATCGATCTCGCGCGATATGGCCTGCGCCGAGAGAGGACAGTGCAGGACGCCATCAAGGACGGCGCCGACCTTGTCACGTTCTCCGGCGACAAGCTGCTCGGCGGCCCGCAAGCCGGCTTCGTCGTCGGCAGGAAATCTCTCGTCGAAGCGTGTGCAAAGAATCCGATCAAGCGCGCGGTCCGCCTTGACAAGATGCGGCTGGCGGCGCTTGAGGCGACACTGAAGCTCTATCGGGATCCTGATACATTGCATGAAAGCTTACCGACGCTCCGGCACCTCTCGCGGCCAGCAGGCGACATCCATGCATCCGCTGAACGTGTGGCGCCGGTTTTGAGAAAGGCGCTTGGCGAGAATTGGAGCGTCTCACCGTACGATTGCGCGAGCCAGATCGGCTCGGGCGCATTGCCGCTCGAGACGATCGCCAGCGCTGGCGTCGCCATTGCTCCGCGTGACAAGAAGCAGAGTGGCCGGCGCCTAGAGGCCTTGTCATCCGCATTGCGGCGGCTTCCTGTGCCCGTGATAGGACGGATCGAGAAAGGCGCGTTAATACTCGATCTGCGATGCCTCGACGAAGAGACGGAGTTCGTTGCCCAACTTACAACACTGACGCTGCGCTCGGCGGAACTGGGAGCCCAACATGACTCTCCGTGAAACGCCCATGCTCGCAGACGCCGGTTGCGCCCGATGATCGTTGGAACGGCGGGCCACATCGATCACGGCAAGACGAGCCTCGTGCGCGCACTCACGGGCATCGACACGGATCGTCTCAAGGAAGAGAAGGCGCGCGGGATAACTATCGAGCTGGGTTTCGCCTATCTGCCGCGTCCCGGCGGGCAGACGATCGGTTTCGTGGACGTGCCTGGTCACGGACGGCTGGTGCACACCATGCTCGCTGGCGCCACCGGCATCGACTTTGTTCTACTTGTCGTCGCCTGCGACGACGGCGTAATGCCCCAGACGCGCGAGCACGTCGCCATTATCGATTTGCTCGGCTTGCAGCAGGGCGTCGTGGCGCTCACGAAATGCGATCTCGGAGCGCCAGAGAGGATTACCGAAGTCTCTGGTCAGGTGCGTGGAGCTCTCACTGGAACCGGCCTCGCGGACGCGGCAATCATGCCAGTCTCCGCGGTGACGGGCGCCGGAGTCGAAGACCTAATCCACATTCTCGACGAGGCCGTCGCGCAAGGCCAGAACCGACCGGCGGACAAGCGTTTCCGTCTTGCCGTCGACCGCGTGTTCTCGTTGGCGGGCGCTGGCACGGTTGCGACCGGCGCCGTTCTGTCCGGTCGTGTCGCCGTCGGCGATGCCGTTGTGGTCTCGCCATCGGGGCTTGAAGCCCGCGTCAGAAGCATCCACGCGCAGAACAGAAACGCGCAGCAAGGCTCGGCCGGGCAGCGGTGTGCCCTGGCGCTGGTGGGTTCCGGCATCGACGCGGCGAGCGTGGCGCGTGGGGACGTCGTGCTCGACCCATCGCTGCATCAACCGGTCGGCAAGATCGACGTACGCGTGAAGCTGCTTCCTTCCGAGCGCAAGGCGCTGTCGCAGTGGCAGCCCGTCAAGTTCCATCATGGCTCGGCGGAGAGCGACGCCAAGATCCAGGTTCTCCGCAATCATGCGCTTGCGCCCGGCGAAGAAGACTTCGCGCGCATTGTGCTGCACGAACCTCTCGCGCTGTGCGTTGGAGATCGCTTCGTCATCCGCGACACCTCCGCAACGCGCACGGTGGGTGGCGGTATCATCCTCGATCTTGGGCCACCCGAGCGACATCGCGCGTCACCGCAGCGGCGGACCGAGCTCGGCTATCTTGGAGGCGAGGACGACGTTGAAGTGTTGCAGAACCTCCTGCAGGTTCGCGGTTACATGGATATCGGCGCGTTCTTCCGCGATCGCGCTTCTCTCCCCGCGATGGCCGACGCCGCATCTCAAGCGCTCGACCTCGTCACGTTCGAAATGGGCAGGCAGGGCGTTGCCATGTTGCCCGGCGCTTGGGCCCGGTACACCACTGCGGTGGTGGAGACTCTCGAAGCCTTCCACGCAGAGCATCCTGACCTGCCGGGCCTCGGACAGGAGCGCCTAAGACTGACCATGTCGCCGCGTTTGCCGGCCGTCCTCTTCTCGGTCGTACTTCGCCGGCTGTCGGCGGAAGGCCATGTCGCTCTCGATCGCTCGTGGGTTCGTCGTCCGGGGCACGTCGTGCGCTTCTCGGACGAGGAGGAGCGGATCTGGGCGCAGATCGTCCCCCTGCTGCAAGGAACCGAGCGTTTTCGGCCGCCCCGCGTGCGCGATGTCGCCAACGCTCAGGGACTCAACGAGCGCTTCGTGCGGCGACTGTTCAGGATGGCCGCGTGCCGGGGCGATGTTGACGAGATCTCCAAGGATCATTTCTTCATGAGCGATACGGTTGTCGAGATGGCGGACATCGCCTGCGAGCTCGCAGCAAACGGCAACGACGGACAATTTACGGTGGTCGGCTTCAGGGATCGCCTCGACAATGGCCGCAAGGTCGCCATTCAGATTCTCGAATACTTCGACGGGCAGGGTCTGACCATGCGCCGCAGTGACATTCGCCGTATCAATCCGCATAAGCGGGAACTATTCTCGCGCTCGACGCTCCCCTTGGAGACGCCGCCGCGTGAGGGAGGAGAAACGTTCCCGGTGGAACGGCCGGACTTCAAATCCGG
>JAUXWZ010000203.1 GCA_030684835.1 Beijerinckiaceae bacterium | reverse complement strand
AGGCGTTTCACCCGCGCGGCCGCCGCGACCGGGCAGAGCCGCCGCCGCCTCCGCCCCCGCCGGGGCTCGCTGCGCGCGCCGCAGCGGCCGCCGCCCTCGCAGATATTCTCGCCAACGGCCACACACTTGATGAGCGATTCGCGGCCGATCTGGCCGCCGGGCGCCAGCAGGCGTTCGACCCGCGCGACCGGGCGCTGGTTCGCTCCATCGTCACAACGTCGCTGCGCCGGCTCGGCACGATTCGCGCCGCCCTCGCCCGGTTTCTCGAGGCGGGCTTGCCGAAGAAGGCGGGCTCGCTCGAACATTCGTTAATCGTCGGCGCGGCCCAGCTTCTTTTTCTCGATGTGCCCGATCACGCTGCCGTCGACCTTGCAGTGCGCGCCGTGCGCGCCGATCCCAAAGCAGCGCCTTTTGCAGCTCTCGCCAACGCCGTGCTGCGCAATGTGGCCCGCGCGCGCGACGAATTACGCGAGCCCGCAGACGCCTTCATCGACACGCCACCGTGGCTCGCCGCGCGCTGGAAAAAGAACTGGGGATCTGACAAAGCCCAGGCCATCGCGTTGATGAACCGCCGCGAGCCGACGCTCGACGTCACCGTCCGCAGCGACGCCGCCGGATGGGCGGAGAAACTGGGCGGGATCGCGCTTCCAACCGGGTCCGTGCGACTGATCAACCGCGATCCAATTCCAGAACTTCCCGGCTATGCCGATGGTCAATGGTGGGTGCAGGACGCAGCCGCAACATTCCCCGCGCGGCTGCTGGCGGTGCGTTCCGGCGAACGAGTCGTGGACTTGTGCGCGGCGCCCGGCGGCAAGGCGGCGCAAATGGCGGCCGCCGGCGCGGTTGTCATCGCGCTGGACAGATCGGCAGAGCGCCTGAAGCGACTGGCCGCCAATTTCGAGCGGCTTCGTCTGCCGGTGGATATTTCGGTCGGCGATGCGCTGACCTTTGAAGCGCCGCCCTTCGACGCAGTGCTGCTCGACGCCCCCTGCACAGCGACCGGCACGATCCGGCGTCATCCGGATGTGGCGTGGGTGAAGCGCGTCAGCGACATCACATCGCTCGGGGCCATGCAGGCCAAAATGCTCGACCGCGCCTGCGCCATGCTGAAACCGGGCGGGCGACTCGTTTATTCCACCTGCTCGATTGAGCCCGAGGAAGGCGAGGCGCAGATTGCCGCGCTCCTTAGGCGAAACCCCGACATGGCGCGCGTGCCCGTAACAGCGGACGAAATTGGCGGGTTGACCGATTGCGTCTGCGAGACCGGCGACGTGCGAATCTTGCCGTGCAACATGCCCAACGACGATCCGCGATTGGCGGGTCTCGATGGTTTCTTCGCAAGCCGACTCATGCGCAAGATGCGGTGACGGCGCACAAGCCAGTGCGCCTTCGCACGACGTCATTTTGTGAAAGACCCTGAATCACTTAAGATTTATCCGCCAGCGTCGGGCGGCGACGCATTCAAGGAGGCCTGAGCATTGACAGGGCGCACCGTCGCTGAACGATGGCGCATTGCCCGGCAGGCCGCCCGCTTCAAGGCGCGCCGCGCCCGCCGGATGCTGGGCGAACCGATGCGGCGATTCAGTTTTTTTCGCGCCCGCGGACCCCAGCGTCTTGTGATTGCGCCACAGGACATCCGCACCAGCGACCCCACCGTCGCCGACGACATTTACGCCGGCTATTTCGCGTTTGGCTCACGCATTGTGGATGCGCGCGGCTCGTCGCCCTTCGCAATCGTGCCGCCGAATGCAGACTGGGAGGCGGGCCTCCTGGGGTTTGGATGGTTGCGCCACCTGCGCGCAAGCCAAACGGACCTCGCACGCGAAAACGCGCGCGCCCTGCTTCGCGAATTTCTTGCGCTGCACGCCAAACCCCGCAGGACAAACGCGTGGCGGCCCGAGATTGCGGCGCGGCGCACCATGTCGTGGATCAGCCAGTCGCCCTTGCTTCTGGAGGCGGCTGATGCTGATTTCTATCGTCTCTTCATCCGCAGTCTGGGCCGGCATATCGCATTCCTGAAAGCGGAACTGCGCTCGGGCTCGCGAGGCGACGCACGTCTGTTCGCAGCGATCGCGCTGGCGCAGGCGACCCTGTGCACGGACGGTTACACAAGCCTTCGCAAGCGCGCCGCCCGTTGGCTCGACGAAGAACTGAAGCGTCAAATTCTGGCCGATGGCGGCCATATCGGACGCAATCCACGCACCCTCGTCGAATTGTTGCTGGACCTGCTTCCGCTGCGCCAGGCTTACGCGGCGCGCAACATCACGCCCCCCGCGGAAATAACCGGCGCCATCGACCGGATGATGCCGATGGTGCGCCTGTTCCGCCATCCCGACGCATCCCTTGCGCTGTTCAACGGTATGGGTGTGACCAAGCCGGATGTGCTGGCGACTGTGCTCGCCTACGACGACGCCCGCGCGCAGGCGATCTTCAACGCGCCCCACTCCGGCTATCAACGGCTGGAAGGCAACGACCTTGTCCTCATCATGGACGCAGGCGCCCCCCCGCCCGCCGATTTCTCTGGCGATGCGCATGCGGGCGCCCTGTCGTTTGAACTGTCAGCGGCTGGACACAGGCTGGTGGTCAATTGCGGCGCGCCCAGCCAGCACGGCGCCGTGCGCGAAGCAGCCCGCATGACGGCGGCCCATTCCACCCTGACGCTGGGCGAAACATCATCCGCCCTTGTGCCGCACGAGACAGGCCGCAGCGACCGGATGGACAACCACATCATCGTCGGCCCCTCTCCTTTCAGGGTCAGGCGCCTCGACGATGAAGAAGCCTGTTCGGTGGAGGCGACGCACGACGGTTACGCGTCGCCATTTGGCTTTCTGCACACGCGCCGTGTCCTTGTGTATTCAGAGGGCTCACGCGTCGAGGGCATGGACGCACTTGCGCCCTCAGGGCGCGGCCGACGCGCGGACGTGGACTACACAATCCGCTTTCACCTGCATCCGGGCGTGCGCGCCGGGCGGATTGAGAACGGGCTGGGCGTGCTTCTGGTGACGCCAGGCGGCGAGCAATGGACGTTCCATGCAGGCGGCGCGCTCATCGACATCGAGGAAAGCGCGTTCTTCGCGGTGCCCGACCGGGCGCGCACGACCCATCAACTTGTTATTCGAGGCTCCGCGCTGAATCAGCCCGAGGTAACGTGGGTTTTCATGCGCGGATAAAAGCCGCGCGCTTTCCCCGCCGCGCAAAACCGTGCTAAGCGCGCGCTCGTCACATCATTTTAGAGAAGAACCATGCCCCGCGACCTTCGCCGCATTTCCCGCGCGCTTCTCTCCGTCTCCGACAAGACGGGCCTCATCGACTTCGCCCGTGCGTTGAGCGCCGCCGGCGTGGAGCTGATCTCGACGGGCGGCACCTGCAAGGCGATCGGGGACGCAGGGATCGCGGTGCGCGACGTTACAGACGTCACCGGCTTCCCGGAGATGATGGACGGGCGCGTGAAAACGCTGCACCCGGCGGTGCACGGCGGCCTGCTCGCAATTCGCGAAAACCCCGAGCATGAAGCCGCGATGCTGGCGCATAACATCGCTCCCATAGATCTGCTGGTCGTGAACCTTTACCCCTTCGAGGCGACGGTCGCGAAAGGCGCGGACTACGACGATTGCATCGAGAATATCGACATTGGCGGGCCCGCGATGATTCGCGCCGCCGCCAAAAACCACGGCGACGTCGCCGTGGTGGTGGATGTCGCTGACTATTCGCTCATCCTTGACGGCCTTGCCAGCAATGGAGGCGCGCTCGACCTGGCGACCCGCAAGCGCCTCGCGCAAAAGGCGTATGCGCGCACCGCAGCTTATGACGCGGCGATTTCCAACTGGTTCGCCAGCGAAATCGGCGAGAGCGCGCCCACCTATCGCGCCATCGGCGGCGTGCTGGCCGAAACCATGCGCTATGGCGAAAACCCGCATCAATCGGCAGGTTTTTATCGCACGCCCGAACACCGCTTTGGCGTTTCCACAGCGCGTCAGGTGCAGGGCAAGTCCCTCTCCTACAACAACGTCAACGACACCGACGCCGCCTTCGAGTGCGTGTCCGAGTTTGATCCCGCGCGCACGGCGGCCGTCGCCATCATCAAGCACGCCAATCCGTGCGGCGTCGCTGAAGGGCCGTCGCTGGTGGAAGCCTACGCCCGCGCGCTACGCTGCGATCCTGTCTCGGCGTTCGGCGGCATCGTCGCGCTCAATCGCAAGCTCGATGCGGACGCGGCGCGCGAAATCGTGAAAATCTTCACCGAAGTTATCATCGCGCCAGACGCCGACGACGAAGCCATCGCAATCGTCGCTGCAAAGAAGAATCTGCGGCTCCTGCTCACCGGCGGTCTGCCCAATCCGCGCGCCAGCGGCCTCACATTGCGCACCGTTGCAGGCGGGCTCCTCGTGCAGGGCCGCGACAACGCGGTGGTCGATGACATGGAGCTGAAGGTCGTCACAAAGCGCGCGCCAACAGCGCAGGAATTGGCCGACCTAAAGTTCGCTTTCCGTGTCTGCAAGCACGTCAAGTCAAACGCCATTGTTTATGTAAAAGCGGGCGCGACTGTGGGCGTCGGCGCCGGCCAGATGAGCCGCGTTGATTCCTCGCGCATCGCGGCCTGGAAAGCCGCGGAGGCCGCCAAGGCCGCCGGCCTGCCAGAAAGCCTCGCCAGGGGCTCTGTCGTCGCCTCCGACGCCTTCTTCCCCTTCGCGGACGGACTGCTTGCGGCGGCTGAAGCGGGCGCGACCGCCATCATTCAGCCTGGCGGCTCGATGCGCGACGACGAAGTCATCAAAGCTGCTGACGAGGCCGGCCTCGCCATGGTGATGACCGGGCATCGCCACTTCAGGCACTAAGTTAGCGCCGTGTTAAGCCAGCGTTAGCAATTTGCCGCGATTTTGCCTTGAGCGAGGCCACTTTCGCCCTCGACCTGACGCGCTTGCGCCATGCTTGAGCGTCAGGTTTCGAGTGCGCCGCGGGCCGCGGCGATCCGGAGTAAATCAGTCGTGCGTGTCACAGCTAACCGTCAGTTCGAAGAAACCAAGATTATCCGCGAAATTGGCCGTATCGAAGCCGCCTCCGAATGGCGCGGGCAAACGTCCCTTGAAGCGC
This sequence comes from Beijerinckiaceae bacterium, assembly GCA_030684835.1. Taxonomy (GTDB): domain Bacteria; phylum Pseudomonadota; class Alphaproteobacteria; order Rhizobiales; family Beijerinckiaceae; genus Terripilifer. Next base: position 10,135 of record JAUXWZ010000203.1, on the reverse strand, counting down.
AGCAGCAGGCTGCTCTCGCCAAGCTTAAGGAACTCGCCCGTGAATTCGAAGCGGACGCAATTATTGGCCTGAACTTCCAGATCGACGACGTCGCCACCACGGACCTGTCGCCTCTGGCGCTTCACCGCGTCAACGCAACGGGTGTTGCGGTAAGACTCGCGCGCGGCTGAAATCAAACGCCGCTGGCGGCGAGCAAATCCGCCTGATGCTGCGTAATCAAGGGCTCGATCACATCATCCAGCGCCTCGCCGGTGATGATCTGGTCGAGCTTGTAGAGCGTCAGGTTGATCCGGTGATCTGTGACGCGCCCTTGCGGAAAATTATACGTGCGGATGCGTTCCGACCGGTCGCCTGACCCTACCTGAGATTTACGGTCGGCGGCGCGCTCGTGATCGAGCTTGCGCCGCTGTTCGTCGTAGAGCCGCGAACGCAGCAGCGTCATGGCGCGCGCGCGATTTTTATGCTGCGAACGCTCCTCCTGAACGAACACGACGATGCCGCTTGGCAAATGCGTGATGCGGATGGCGGACTCTGTCTTGTTGACGTGTTGCCCGCCAGCGCCCTGCGCGCGCATCGTGTCGATCTTCAAATCAGCCTCGTTCACGTCGATGTCGACGTCCTGCGCTTCGGGCAACACCGCCACCGTCGCAGCCGAGGTATGGATACGCCCCTGTGTTTCGGTTGCCGGAACACGCTGCACGCGATGAACGCCCGACTCGAATTTCAAGCGCGCGAACACGCCGCGCCCTTTGATTGAAGCGATAATTTCCTTGTAGCCGCCCGACGTCCCTTCGCTCTCCGAAACAATCTCGACCTTCCAGCCCTTGCTCTCCGCATAGCGTGCGTACATGCGAAACAGATCGCCCGCAAAGAGCGACGCTTCATCGCCGCCGGTGCCCGCGCGCACTTCAAGGATCGCGTCGCCTTCATCCGCCGCGTCCTTTGGCAGAAGAGAGAGGCGGATTTTTTGTTCAAGCGCTTCGATGCGCTCCTGCGTCTCGCCGATTTCTATCTCGGCGAGTTCCTTCATGTCGCGGTCGTTTGCAGAATCATTCAGAAGCGCCTGCGCACCAGCAAGATCTGACTGCGCCTGCCGCCAGGACTCGATCGATTCAGCCACCGGCTCAATCTCGGATAACTCACGCGACAGCGCGCCAAATTCAGGACCGCTCGCGCCTGCGGCAAGTTTCGCCGAGACTTCGTCGCGGCGGCGGAGGATGAGATCTAGCTTTTCGTGCGTGAGCATTTCAACATTCTGCAATGGCGTTTCGGGCGGCGTTTTGGGCGGCGTTACAGGCGACTTGGATGATGCCGCTTCGCTACAACGGTACGCCCTTGGCGTCCGCAAACGCGCGGAGCTTTACGCGCAACGAAGCCGCTCCCGCTCGCTCTTCGAGCAGCTTCTCAACGTATCGGGTGAAATCGCCCGCGTCCGCCGCAAGAATGGCGGCCTTAACTGGCCCTACGCTGGCGGCCGACATGGACAAGCCCCGATAGCCCAGGGCGATTAGCGTCAACGCCTCCAGCGGCCGTCCGCCCATTTCCCCGCACAACGTCACCGGCTTGCCATAGGCGCGCGCTTTTTTAGGAACGCTCGCGAGCGCGCGCAGCACGGGCGCTGACAGCGTGTCAAAGCGGTTTGAGACGCGACGATTGTCGCGGTCCGCAGCGGTCAGATACTGGACGAGATCGTTGGAGCCGACCGAAAGAAAATCGACGCGCTCCAGCAATTCATCAAGTTGCCATAGCAGCGCAGGCACTTCGATCATCACGCCCAGCCGAAGTGACTTCGGCGGTTCGTGATTGTGCCGTTTCAGATGCGCGACTTCACGCGCGACAATCGCCTTGGCCTCATCGAACTCGCTCACCATGGTCACCATGGGGAACATGATCCGCAGATCGCGGCCCGCCCCCGCGCGCAGCAGCGAGCGCAATTGCATGCGCAGCAAGCCCGGACGGTCGAGCCCGATGCGCAGCGCGCGCCAGCCCAGAGCGGGATTCTCTTCGTCGTAAGTGCGCATATACGGCAGGATCTTGTCGCCGCCGATGTCGAGCGTGCGGAACGTCACCTCGCCGGGAACAGCCTCGAGCACTTGCTTGTAAAGATTGAACTGCTGCTCGACCTTGGGGAACCGGGACGCGAGCATGAACTGCAGTTCGGTGCGAAACAGGCCGATTGACTGCACGCCCGCCTCGGGCAGATTTTGCAAGTCGACGAGCAGGCCTGCGTTCATCATCAAATTGATATCGACGCCGTCGCGCGTGACGGCGCGAACGTCGCGCAAACGGTGATATTGCTCCTGCCGCCGCGCGCGCAGGCGCGCCTTTTCGCGGTAGGCGGATTCCACGTTTGGCTGCGGACGAATCTGCACTTCGCCGGCCGTGCCATCGACAATGATGGCGTCCCCTTGCTCCAGAAGGTTGGTGACGTTTGCAACATCGCCAACGGTGGGGATGCCCAGCGCGCGCGCGACGATGGCGACGTGGCTGGAGCCGCCCGCATCTTCCAGGACAAGCCCGCGCAGCTTCTTCCGGTCATATTCGAGCAGCGCCGCCGGGCCCATGCTGCGCGCCACCAGAATGGCGTTGTCCGGCAGGCTTTCTGGCGGCGCGACAAGCGCCTGCCCCGTGAGCTGGTGCAACAGGCGGTTGGCGAGATCGTCCAGATCGTGCAGGCGTTCGCGCAGATAAGGATCAGTCTGGCGCTGCAATCGCGCGCGCGCGTCGTTCTGCACGCGCTCCACCGCAGCTTCCGCCGTGATGCCGGTGGAGACGGCTTCGCGTAAACGGCGCAGCCAGCCGCGATCATTGGCGAAGACGCGGAAGGCTTCGAGCACTTCACGGCTTTCACCCGCAGACCCGTCCGCGTCCAGAATCTGGTCGATATTGGCGCGCATGGCGGTGAGCGCCGCTTCCAGCCGCTCCAGTTCGTGATTGGTGTCCTCGGCGACAATTTGCGTCACGATCACGCGCGGCTCGTGCATCACCGCGTGGCCGAGGCCCACCCCATCGGCGACTGGCGTGCCCGTGAGCGCCAGGTGTTGGCGCGCCGCAATTTCCGCGCCCGGTCGGACGATAGCCTGCAGTTCACCCGAGGCGATCATCTCAGCCAGAAGCATGGCGATTGTCTCGAGGACTTCGATCTCTTCCTCGGAATAGGCGCGCTTCACCTTGTTCTGGACGACGAGCACGCCAAGCGTGTTGCCGCCCCGCAGAACCGGGACGCCCAGGAACGAGTGGTAGATTTCTTCCCCCGTTTCCGGGCGATAGGAGAACGCGGGATGGGCCTGCGCGTCGGTGAGCGCCAGCGGCTCCGCCGTCGTGGAAATGAGGCCGACAAGACCTTCGTCCGCCCGCATGGTCGTCAAGTGGACCGCTTCGCGCTTCAGACCCTCGGTGGCGAAAAGCTCAAGCCTCTGATCGGCGCGCAGGACGTAAACCGAGCAGACTTCCGCGACCATGTTCGATGCGATCAGCACGACGATACGGTCCAGACGCGCCTGCGCGTTCACCGGCTCCGCCATGGCTTCGCGGAGCCGGCGAAGCAGCAGGCGAGGTCCGCCAAGCGCGCTTCGCGTGAGCATGGGTGCGTCCGTGTTTGAGCCGCGACAGGAAGGTCGCCTCAGCCACCCTCATGGACGCTATAGCCACCACGCGTGACGCCGGCAAGGCGCTTGCTCAACGCCCCGAAGTCCCGCCAAGATTGTGACCAGCTTCGCGCGATGCGCCAAGCTTCAGGCGGCCTGGTCGAGCCCGAAGAGCGAGTGCAGCGTGCGCACCGCCAGTTCGGTGTAATCCTTGTCGATCAGCACCGAGAACTTGATCTCGCTGGTCGTGATCGCCCGGATGTTAATTCCCTTGTCCGCCAAGGCCTTGAAGGCGCGCGCGGCGACGCCCGCATGGCTGCGCATCCCCACGCCAATGGCCGAAATCTTGACCACGTCGGTGGCGCCTTCCAGCGCCTCATAGGCGATATCGGCCTTGTGCTTGCGCAGGTGGTCCATCGCCCGCTCATAATCGGCCGCCTGCACCGTGAAGGTGAGGTCGGTCGTAGCGTCGCGGTTCTCCGCCTTGCCGGACACGACCTGAATGATCATGTCCACGTTGATGTTGGCGTCGGCCAAGGGGCCAAAAATATTGGCGGCGACGCCCGGCTTGTCGGCGATTCGCCGCAGTGTGATTTGCGCCTCGTCCTTCGAGAAGGCGATGCCGGTGACAACCTGCTGTTCCACGATCTCTTCCTCCTCGCAGATGAGCGTTCCGGGCCGCGGATTGGCCGGATCGTCGAATGAGGACCGAACGAATGTCCTGACCTTATGCACCATGGCGATCTCGACCGAGCGCACCTGGAGCACCTTGGAGCCCAGCGAGGCCATTTCGAGCATTTCCTCGAACGAGACCTTGTCGAGCTTGCGCGCCTTGGGGACGATACGCGGATCGGTCGTGTAGACGCCGTCCACGTCCGTGTAGATGTCGCAGCGTTCCGCGCCGATGGCGGCCGCCACCGCGACCGCGCTGGTGTCCGATCCGCCGCGTCCCAGCGTCGTCAGCCGGCCTGTCGGCTCGTGAACACCCTGAAAACCCGCGACCACGGCGATCTCGCCGCGCGCAAACCCCGCGTCCAGCCGCGCGGCGTCGATCGATTCGATGCGGGCGGAGCCGTGGGCGTCGCTGGTGCAGATGGGGATTTGCCAACCCTGCCACGACCGCGCCTTGAGGCCCATCTCCTGCAGGGTCAGCGCCAGCAAGCCGGACGTGACCTGCTCGCCCGAGGCGACCACCGCGTCATATTCGCGCGAATCGTAGAACTTCGAGCATTCGTTGACCCAGCCGACGAGTTCATTGGTCTTGCCAGACATGGCGGACACGACCACGGCAACCTGATAGCCGGCCTCGACTTCGCGCCGCACATGGGCGGCCACGTTGCGAATACGCTCTATATTTGCGACGGACGTGCCGCCGAATTTCATCACCAGTCGGGCCATTTTCCGCTCGAATGCCGCCTCGGTCCCAAATCGCTACCTGGGACCGGACGAAGCCCGTGGGCTTTGTGAAACAAAGGCGCGCGCCGCACTCGTCGCTCGCACCCCTTTTGAAGGGCGCGTATAGATACCTTGGGCGCCGGGCCTGTCAACGCTCGCGCCTCGCACATGTGGAGCAAGCCGATGCAGACCCCCGGGAGCGCCTCCGTCGATCCGCGCGAACTGGACCAGTTCGAGCGCCTGGGACAGGGCTGGTGGAGCGAAAAAGGCCCTATGCGACCCCTGCACCGCATGAACCCGGTGCGTGTGCGCTGGATGCGCGACGCCATGATCGACCATTTCGCCGCGCTGGACGGACGCGAGCGCGACCCCGATTCGCTGCGCTCGCTGGAAGGCCTTTCAATTCTCGACATCGGCTGCGGCGGCGGCATCCTGTGCGAACCGCTCTCTCGCCTTGGCGCAAACGTGCTGGGCGTCGATCCGGCGCAGGGCAATATCGACATAGCCCGCGCCCATGCTGAAGAAACCGGCGCACCCGCGACTTACCGCGCCATAACCGCCGAAGACCTTGCCGCCGAGGGCCAGCGCTTTGACGTGGTTTGCGCGATGGAGGTTGTCGAGCACGTCGTCAATCCGGCGGCGTTCATCGCCACCGCCTGCTCCATGGTGAAACCCGGCGGCCTGTTCTTCTGCTCGACGCTGAACCGCACGGCCAAAAGTTTCGCGCTGGCCATCGTCGGCGCCGAATACATCTTACGCTGGGTCGCGCCCGGCACCCATCAATGGGAAAAGTTCATCACGCCCGACGAACTGGAAGACGCGATCAAGGCGGCAGGGCTCGACCTCTACGCCCTGTCAGGCGTCAGCTACAACCCGCTGCGCGACAGCTGGGACACATCGCGTGACCTCAATGTGAACTACATGGTGGTGGCGCGCAGGCTGATGCAGATGGCGTGAGGGGGCTGGCGTAACGGGTTGGCGGGCCTTCGCGAGGATGACGGTGGCACGAAGGCGCCTTCAAACAGGCGCTGAAGCGCGCAGGAGTCTAATTAGCTGGCCTCAGTTCCGCTCATCCGGCAACGTCGGAAGCGGCAACACAGGTATCCCCTCGTCCCACAATTCCTTGGCTTCGGCGAGGGACGCCTGACCGCGGATGGCGCGCGTTGGAGTTTCTCCCTGATGCATGCGTCGCGCCTCGTCTAAAAACTGTGCGCCGACGTCGTCCGTGTTTTCGGTGATCTTGGCGTGCAACTCGCGGATGGCCTCACGCAGTGCGCGTTGCTTCTCGTCAAAAATAGCAACGGGCTGGGGCGCATCGGACGCAGGCGCAGCGACGTCCGCAGGAGACGCAATCGCATCGTTGCGCGCGCGGCGCTTTGAAGTGGATACCGCCGGCGCCATCAGCGCCTTCTGCACCTTTGTCGAATGGCAATGCGGACATTCGACAAAGCCGCGCTTCGCCTGCTTTTCATAGGCGCCAGAATCGGAGAACCAGCTTTCGAAATCGTGCCCGTTCTCGCAGACGAGCGCGTATCTGATCATGTCCTTGTTCCCGTCTCGCGTCAGGCGCCGAGCAGCGGGTCCAGTTCGCCGGCCCGCTCTAGCGCATAGAGATCGTCGCAACCGCCAACATGGCGCTCGCCAATAAAGATTTGCGGCACGGTCCAGCGTCCGCCAGACCGCTCGGACATTGTCCGTTGCAGCGCCGAGTCTCCGTCGACGGAGATCTCCTCGAACGCGGCCTTCTTCTTCGTCAGAAGCGTCTTCGCTGCGTGGCAATAACCGCAAGTAGATTTCGTGTAGATGGTGATCTCTGGCGCCGACATCGGATCCTCGTATTTTCCTTTTGTCTTATATGGGCGTTCACGCGGTCGTCACAACCCGCGCGAAGACAAGCAGGTCAACCTGCTCGGCCCCGGCGCGCAGCAGGGCGCGGGCGCAGGCGTTGGCGGTCGCGCCAGATGTCATCACGTCGTCGATCAGCACAATCCTGCGCCCTACGATCCGTGGCCGCGCCTCGTCGGGCGCGCGAAACGCGCCTTGCACATTGTCCGCGCGCTGCGCCCGGGTGAGGCCCACCTGAGGAACCGTCGGCTTGACGCGCACCAGCGCCAGCGGATCAGACGGCACGCCCGCAACTTTCGAGACGGCGGCGGCCAACGCAGCGGCCTGATTGAAACGCCGGGAAAACAAACGACGCCGATGCAGCGGAATGGGCGCCAGCGCATGGGCGCCGGACAGAATCTCCGCTCCGGCCCGCGCCATCCACGCGCCCATATTGCGGGCAAGCTCGAGCCGGTCGCCATATTTGAGGCGATGAACCAATTGACGCGCCGGGCCATCCTCATATCGCGCCACGGCGCGGGCCTTGGTCCACACTGGCGGATTGGCCATGACGTGCGGCGAAATCAGCCCCTCGCCCAGATCATGCTCGAAAGGCACGCCCGAGCGTTCGCAATACGGCCGCTCGATAAATGGCGTTTTAATCCAGCACTCGGAGCACAGAAACCCATCTTCCTGAACGGCGGAAAAACACACCGGGCAGGAGGAAGGGTACATCACATCAAGCGTTTGCCGCAGTAAATCACGCGAAAAAAGGCGCGTCGGAAAAAACGTGGAAATTCCGAAGAAACTATTTCCCGGCGATTTTTCATAATTATCAACCACAGGCTCCATGCCTTAGCTTAAGATGGCCCGAAATTTTCCGCCAGCCTTCCTTGAGCAATTTCCGCTTGGACGGCTTGTCCGCGCCGCGTTTGACCGCCTCCGCGCAGAGCCCCATAACCTTTCGATGCAGCCTCCCGCGCCTCCAAAAATCTTCGACCGCGATCTTGTGCGCTGGCGGCTTGAGAGAGCGCGCGGCAAGGCGCCAGTCACCTTCCTGCTCGATCGCGCGGTGGAAGACCTGACGGAGCGCCTCGGCGCCGTGCTGCGGCCGTTTCCCCGCGTGCTCGACCTTGGCACGCCGACCCCGCAACTGACGGCCGCACTGGCGCACGGGGACAGACGCGTCACCCGCCTTTCGCCGCTGCATGAGGAGACCGCGCGCGACGTCCCCGCCCCCGGCTGGACCAGCGTAACCGGAGACGTTGAAAACCTGCCGTTTGCGCCGGCCAGCTTCGATCTTGTCGTCTCCGCGCTGGCGCTCCAATCGGTCAACGATTTGCCGGGCACGCTCATTCAGGCGCGCCGCGCGCTGGCGCCCGATGGCCTGCTGATGGCCTGTCTCTTTGGCGGCCAAACGCTAAATGAACTGCGCACCGTCTTCGCGGCAGCCGAAGAGGAGCGCACGGGCGGCGTCAGCCCCCGCGTCGCGCCCTTTGCCGACGTGCGCGATTTAGGCGCGCTGATGCAACGCGCGGGGTTCGCGCTCCCCGTCACAGACGTGGACAGCGTGATGGTGCGCTATCCCAACATGTTCGCGCTGATGGCGGACCTGCGCGCGATGGGCGCAACAAACCCCCTCACCGAACGCCTGCGCCGCCCCGCCACGCGCGGCCTGCTCATGCGCGCCGCGCAAATCTATCTGGAGCGATTCGGCGACAAGGACGGCCGCATCCGCGCCACGTTCGAAATCGTCTGGCTGCTCGGCTGGGCGCCCCATGAAAGCCAGCAAAAGCCGCTGGCGCCGGGCTCTGCAAAAATGCGGCTGGCCGATGCGCTAGGGGTGAAAGAGGAGAAGCTGGGGGAGTGAGGCGAGGTGCGCCGCGACACGGAGGAATCGCGCCCCACATGCAGAAGCATCATTGGACCGGCGCCATCTCCCAAGTCGTCATGCGCGGGCTTGATCCGCGCATCCAAGCGGATGCCGCCGGTCTGGATAGCCGGGTCAAGCCCGGCTGTGACGACGGTGAGACTATGCAGCAAATTTCCAAGGCGCAGGCGTACTCGCGCGAAGTTCCGTGAAACGAAACAGGAGCGCTCATGTCCGGCTATTTCAAGCAAATGCAAAACCGGCGCGGGGAGGCGAAACGCCAACTGGAAGAGCGGCTCGCCCGCAAGGAAATGGGCGACGCCGAATATGACAAGCAAGCGTCCTATGCCGACGACCGCGCCTTCAAGATTTTTGGAATCGTGTTCATCGTGGGGTTTGCAATCGTCGTCTTCGGTATGGTGTGGCTGGGCTATTAACTGCGGCGTCTTGGAACTTGGCGCCGGGCAGCTCGCTTCAAGCGTGCATGTTGCACCATGTCTCCCTCGGAACGGCCGATCTGAAGCGCGCTCGCGTCTTTTACGACGCCGTGATGTTCGAACTCGGTTTGAAGCGAACCTTCGAGTCCGATGAGGCTGTCGGCTATGGCGCGGGGATCACGGTGTTCAGCCTGAACCTGCCAGCCGATGGCGCGCCCGCATCGCCGGGTAACGGTGTGCACATCGCATTCGAAGTCGAAAAGCGCGCCGCCGTGGACGCGTTCTTCCGCGCAGCGCTGGCGAATGGGGGAAGCGCGGATGGCGAACCGGGTCTTCGGCCGGAATATGACAGGAATTATTATGCGGCGTTTGTGCGCGATCCCGATGGGAATAAAATCGAGGCGCTGACGTTTGTGGCGGGGTGACGTTTGCGGAAGCGATGGGCGCGCTGAGCAAGTCGCGACATTACCGCGATTTCTCAATAATGAAACATCCCCTCCGACGCGATGCTGGCCGGCAATCCTGCGCGCGGGTTGTCCCATGCTCCTGCGCCCCGCAATCCAGCGCCGCCAAAATCGCGCTCGCCAATTCCCGCACTGTTGGATAGCCGGGTCAAGCCCGGCTAAGACGCGGGTGGAAACGCGAGCCCTTTCTCCAAGTTCACCGCGTTGGAAATGAAGCCCGTTGCACGCCACGCTTCAGGATTGCGCGCGCTGGGTTGAGCGCCTTGACCGAACGCTATGCTGCGCCCGCAATATCTACGCCGTAATCCGCAAGGCGTTTGCGTGCAGCCTCAACGGCCTCCGGGGGAAAACGATCAGCGTTGCGAACAACGACGTATTCGCCGGTTTGATCGCCAAGGCCAGCTTCAACAAGCATTTTGAAGCTTTCAGTTTCTTCTTTCTTGAGCGCCCAATCAATCAGGCAAGCGATCTCGCCCACGGAGGCGAGCTTGCGGCGTGTGTAGGCGGCGCGGACTTTCTTTCCGTGCTTTTGCCGCAAGACTTCTTCCACCGCCGCTA
>JAUXWZ010000202.1 GCA_030684835.1 Beijerinckiaceae bacterium | reverse complement strand
GGGCTACGCCTGTACGGACTTGGTACGGTATCAATTGGCCAAGTCGCCACGATCATCGTGTTGGCCATCGCTGCCAACGTTACTTTTAAGCTGGGAATATCACTCGCGGTCGGAGGCATCGGCCTTTTCCGACGTTGCCTTCCCGCCATGGTGGCCGTTGTCGTTGGCGCCGGCACCGGTCTGGCGATATTCACATGAAATCCTGCTATTACTTTTCATGGAAATCATCTGTTTTACAACTCGACCGATGCTTGCAGCCCATGGTGATTACCATCGCAACAAACGGAGAACGCAATGTCAGATAAGAGAATCGTAATTTGCAGCCCGGTACGCACTGCAATCGGTACCTACGGGGGTTCACTAAAATCAGTCAGTGCGCCTCAGCTCGCTAGCACTGCAATTCGCGAGACATTGAAACGCTCCGGCATTGCGCCAAATACTGTGGAAACCGTGGTAATTGGACAGGTTGTCCAAGCAGGCGCCAAGATGAATCCGGCGCGACAGGCAGCAATCGTAGCAGGAGTTCCGGTGAACGTGCCGGCAATGACTGTCAATCGCGTATGCGGGTCAGGAGCGCAAGCCATCGTTACAGCCGCCCTGGAAGTGCTTTCCGGAAATATACATTGTGCAGTGGCGGGTGGAATGGAAAACATGGACATGGCTCCCTATCTGATGACGGATGGTCGATGGGGTTATCGCATGGGAAATTCCCAGATTTACGACAGCATGCTGCATGACGGGCTGAATGACGCATTCAGCGGCGAGCATTCAGGTTGGGTTACCGAAGACCTGGTCAAAGCTTATGCTATCAGCCGTGATGACCAGGATCAGTGGGCATTGCGCTCACAGCAACGATTTTCCGCTGCTCAGTCTGCCGGGAAGTTCAATTCCGAGATTGTTCCTGTGGAAATTCCAGGACGGAAAGGCACCGTTTCTTTTGACGTCGATGAGCACAATCGCCCTAACACAACGATTGATGCTTTAAAAAAGCTCAGACCAGCGTTTCGTAAAGATGGCAGCATCACCGCCGGCAATTCACCGGGGCTGAACAGCGGCGCCAGCACCATGATTGTTACGGATATGGACTGGGCTGAAAAAAACAATTTAAAACCGAGCGCGTGTTTAGTTGCATATGCCGTGGCGGCAGTCGAGCCCGGCATGTTCGGAATTGCGCCGGTAACGGCTGTGCGACATGCGTTATCGCGGGCTGATTGGCAACTCAAGGATATTGAACGCATAGAAATCAACGAGGCGTTCGCAGCAGTAAGTCTCGCCTGCCTGCGGGAACTGGGGCTTCCGGAGGACATCGTCAATGCCGAGGGTGGTGCGATTGCTCACGGCCATCCCATTGGTGCGACCGGGGCCGTATTAACCACTCGACTATTGCACTCCATGGAGCGCGACGGATTGACGCGCGGTGTCGTTACATTGTGTATAGGCGGTGGTCAGGCGATTGCGCTCTGCCTGGAATTGCTTCGGTAAACCTCCAATTAACTAACGCCATGAACATGAAGAATTTCAATGAGTGCCCAGAGGAACACGCAAGGATCCGTCGGGGCCATGGGAGCACATCAATCAACGATAAAAGTAAGGCGATCGCCGACGTCATGTGGCGGGACCTAAACTCGACTGGTGAACGATCCCTTGGGGGCAATGCAGCTTAATGATCCAGGGGCATGGCAAAGAAATCAGGCTGGAAACTGGGACTGGTCACCGACCAGACCGGTTTCGACTGACAACGAATCGACGACATCACGCCATCGGTCGCAAGATTTCCAGATTTCACCCATTAGCAATATTCGAGAAACCTGATAGAGCTCACCTACTTGATCTGAATCAAGTATCAAAGCAGCGCAGGAGTTAGTATGGGCCACATGAAAAATCCGGAAAACTTGTCGGATTTATCCCGACAATCGAGGCCAAATATCTTTACTCATCGCCCGGTCGTGGCAATGGTACTGCTGTTTGCCTGGTTGTTATTCTGGATTACCGCAATCCTGCCGCCTTGCTCCGTGCCGCCAACGGAAGCAATCAATAATGACTCCGGCTCGACACAGATCGCGTCAAACGCCAGCGCTGGCTCTGAACTCCTACCTCCTAATTATACTGACCATAACGATGACGCCTGCTGCCATGTAACCTCGACGGCGCTAGCCGTGCTTGACCAACAACTTCTGCATTCTGCAAACGCTGATCAGTCCTCGCCGCTGATGTTTGCTGGCTACACCATATCGTCCCTTGCGTTCCCCGGAACCACCACAGCATTTGCATTTGAGCAGCCGCCCCCAC
>JAUXWZ010000197.1 GCA_030684835.1 Beijerinckiaceae bacterium | reverse complement strand
GACCGGCGTCCGCCAAAGCCAGGGCGACTGAAAGACCCGCTGCGCCGGCGCCGGCCACCAGAATGTTGGTGCTTGTTTCCATCCGCTATTTGTAGGGCGAAAGCGCGCTGCGGGCGAGGGGGCGCGGCGTCGCGGGGCGCCGCAGCAACCCGGTCGCCAGAAGCGAGCCGGGGCCGCGGGCAAGCCCTTCTCTTACTCTTCCTTGAAGCCGTATTCCGGCACGCCCTGCTCAGCGCCATAATACTTGTAGGGAAGGAATTTGCCGGACATCGTGAACTTCACGCGGTCACCCTTGGGGTTGGCCAGGCGCTCCATCTGGAAGTCGAAGTCGATGGCCGACATGATGCCGTCGCCGAATTCTTCCTCAATCAAAACCTTCCACGCCGGGCCGTTGACCATCACCATTTCATAGAAGCGATAGATCAGCGGATCGGTCGGTGGCATCATCGAGCCGCGATAGGGCACTTCGTTCAGCATCCGCTCCTCAACTTCGGACAAGCCGAACAGCGTCGCAGCCTTCTTGGCCAGCGGCTTCACCAGTTTCATCTGGCCGAGCAGGGCGCCAACGATCAGCACGTCGGACATGCCGCCAATTTCGTCGGTGATGTATTTCCATGTCCAATTGTTCTCGCGCTTGATGTCGAGAATCTTTTCCGTGAGTTCCTCGCGTATCATCGTCCACTCTCCTTGTTTGCGACTCTGTTGGTTTGCGATGTGTTGGTTTGCGACTGTGTTGCAGTGATTTCTCAGGCGACCTTGCGACGCGTTTCGCCCGGTGTGGACGGCGGTTCGGCGCAGGGACGCACCACGGGGGGATGACGCTTGTCATATCCAGCCGGAATCTCGTCCTTAAAGGTCTTCGACCGCGAAACGAGAAAATCCATCAGGTGGTTGCGGACGGGGTAATAGTCCGCAGACTTATGGATATCGATGCGGCGACGATCGCGCGGCAGCGGGTTCTCGACGATTTCCGCAATCATAGCTTCCGGGCCGTTCGTCATCAGCACGATGCGGTCGGCCAGAAAGATTGCTTCATCCACGTCATGGGTAATCATGAACGCGGTTTGTCCGGTCTCCAGCAGGATGCGGCGAACCTCCTCTTGCAACGCGCCGCGCGTCAGCGCGTCGAGCGCCGAAAAAGGCTCGTCCATCAGCAGAATCTTCGGTTCGATGGACAGCGCGCGGGCAATACCGACACGCTGTTTCATGCCGCCAGACAGTTCCGCCGGCTTCTTGTGCTCGCTGCCTTTAAGGCCCACCTTCTCGATGAACTTCATCGCGTGCGCATTCACCTGCTCCCTGCTCCAGTCGCGCCACCGGGACGACACCGCATAGGCGACGTTGCCCAGTACGCTGCGCCAGGGCAGCAGAGCATGGCTCTGGAAGATCACCGCGCGATCCAGCGAGGGGCCTTCGATGGCTTGGCCGTCTACAACGGCGACTCCATCTTCAGGCAATTCCAGACCGGCCAGATTGTTGAGCACGGTCGTCTTGCCGCAGCCTGAATGACCGATGATGCAGGAGAACTCGCCCTTGTTCATCGAGAACCAGAGATCCTCGAAGATCGTCGTCTTGCCGCCGCCGGGCTTGGGATAGCGCCGGGCAATGCCTTCAACTGAGATGAATTTGTTTGTCACAGGATCATTCCGGATATGTGAGCTTGCGCCCGACGGCGGCAAGCGTCTGATCGAGGATCATGCCCATTAGGCCAATGACGAGGATGGCGACGATCACGTTGGTGATCGACAAGTTGTTCCACTCGTTCCACACGAAATAACCAATGCCTGTGCCGCCCACGAGCATCTCTGCGGCGACGATAACCAGCCACGCGATGCCGATGGAAATGCGCATGCCGGTCACGATCGTCGGCGCCGCAGCCGGCAGGATGATCGTGAACGCCTTGCGAAGGGGAGGCACTTCCAGCGTGCGCGCCACGTTCAGCCATTCCTTGCGGACCGCCGAGACGCCGAACGCCGTGTTGATGAGCATGGGCCAGACCGAGCAAATGAAAATCACGAAGATCGCCGAGATGTTCGAATCCTTGATCGTGTAAAGCGCGAGCGGCATCCACGCGAGCGGCGAGATCGGCTTCATCACTTGAATGAAGGGATCAAACGCCCGGCTCATGAGAGGCGACATGCCAATCAGAAAGCCAAGGGGCAGCGCGAGCATCACGGCCAGAAAATAGCCGAGAAGAACGCGGCCCAGCGAGTACGCGAGCTGGATGCCGATGCCCTTGTCGTTGGGGCCGCGATCATAGAACGGCTCGTTGAGATGCTTCCAGATTTGCGCGCCCACATCGAGGGGGCCGGGCATGGCCGACTTACCCTGCGTTGCGGTTACGCCCATCAGGCGGGCATATTCGGGGTCCATGTCCGCCACCGCCTTGGTTCCCTGCACGCCAATATGCCAGGCGAGCAGGAAACCAAAGAAGATGACGAGCGAAAGGAGCGCCGCGCGTGCATTGAGGCTTGCGAGCATCTTGTCTCAGGTCCTCTTGATCGCGAAGCTGTTGATGTACTCTTCCGGCTTCGCCGGATCGAAGGTCTTGCCCATCACGACGAAGGTCTTCGTGGTCGCCGCAGGAGGAACGAGCCCAACTTCCTTCATCAACTTGGTGGTGTCGGTGGCGAGGAAAACCTGCCGCGCGATGCCGTTGTAGTCGATGTCGCCCTTGACCTGACCCCAGCGCTTCATCTGCGTCATAATCCAGACTGCGAAAGACTCCCAGGGGAAGGGATCGAACTGAATGCGGTTCGGATCTTTCTTCACCTGGCCCAATCCGTCGGCGTAGACGCCGGTGAGGATCTGTTCGAGCACGATCTGGGGCTGGTTCAGATAGTTCGCTGGCGCAATGGCTGCCGCGATCTGCTTTCGGTTCTCCTGCTTGGAAGCGTAGGCCGTTGCGTCGATGATCGACTTCAGCAGCGCGGCATACGTGTTGGGCATTGTCGTCATGAATTCGCGGCTCGCCGCAAATGCGCAGCACGGATGTCCATCCCAAAGCTCCTTCGAGAGAATGTGGATGAAGCCCACGCCGTCATAGACAGCGCGCTGGTTGAATGGATCGGGGCCGAGGAAGCCGTCGATGTTATCGGCGCGCAGGTTCGCAACCATTTCTGGCGGCGGCACCGAGCGGATCTGCACGTCGCGGTCGGGGTCGAGGCCATGCTCCGCGAGGTAATAACGCAGCAGATAATTGTGCATCGAGAAGTCGAAAGGCACGCCGAACTTGAAGCCCTTCCAATCCTTCGGATTGCGCTTGTCCTTGTGCTTCACGGACAAGGTGATTGCCTGCCCGTTGATGTTCTCAACAGCCGGCATCGTGTAGGGGATCGGGTTCGAGCCAACGCCCATGGTGATGGCGATCGGCATCGGGGCCAGCATGTGCGCGGCGTCGTATTCCTTGTTGATCGTCTTGTCCCGGATGACCGCCCAACCGGCGGTCTTGATCACTTCAACATCGAGGCCGTGCTTCTTATAGAAACCAAGCGGCTCGGCCATGATGATTGGCGTGGCGCATGTGATCGGGATGAAGCCGACCTTCAGCGCCTTCTTCTCGATGGCGCCGGATTGCGCAAACGCGTCCGTTGCTGTCGCGATGGGGAAGATCGACGAAATAGCCGCCGCGGCGGTGGACCAGCCAACTGCGCCGAGGAAGGCGCGGCGATGCGCGTCAACCGGGAACATGGCGCGTAAAACTGCAGATTGGACGACGCGCTCGTAATTGGTTTCATCGGAACCCGGCGCCTCGACGCCCTCTGCCCGGAACGCGCGATCATGCTCGGCCTGCGAGGCGTGCGCGCCGCAGGCGCAGCCCTTGGTGAGCTTGTTCTTCGCGTCGAAAGGATTTCCGAAAAGACCCATTCCCTGTTCTCCTCTGCTTGATGTTGCAAAGGACTAAGCAACAGGCATGCCAGCGCCTTCAGAGGCGGCAGAGCCTGCGGCGCCAAGGGCAATTGGCTTTATTTTGCAGCAGCCCGTGCTGCGAAGCGACAAGCTTGGGCATATGGCGCCCAACAATTATCCAACGCTGCGCAACTGCCGATCTTTTAAGCAATGCCTCTCAACGTCCGCCACGGAAGTCATCGAATTCGCAATAAGGGTCGTCGTTGACCCCAACGGCTCAGGCGGTGACGGGCGTCATCTCAATAGCTTGCCTGCGCGCGAACTTGTTGCGCGCTTCAGTCACATTGCTCGCGTAATCGACGATCGACCGATCAAGACCCGCCCTCATAAGAATGCGAATCACATCGCGCCGCGCTCCGGCGATCATGACGCGCGCGCCATGCCGCTTCGCTTTCTTCGCGAAGATCAGGATTGTCTGCGCCGCCGTCTGGTCAGCGAGCGGGACGCCCGACAGATCGAGAACATAGGCCTTTGGAGGCGCCCCGATTTGTTCAAGCACCAACGAAACCTGACTTGCCGCGCCAAAGAAGAACGGCCCCGCGATGCGATAGACGACGATGTCGCCGCCAATTTGCGGCTCATAAGCCGTGCGGTCGGCCGTCGCCTCGTCAGCGCGATCTTCATCAAGAATGCTCTCGCCCGTGGTGACTTCAACAAGCTCCGCCATGCGGTGCATGAACAATATTGAGCCCAGGACAACACCCACCGCGATGCCTTCCGTCAGATCGCGAAAGATTGTTACGAGGAAGGTGGCCAGCAGCACCGTCGCCTCGCCGCGACTTGTGCGCAAGATCGCGACGAAATGCTCCTTCTCGATCATGTCGTACGCGACAACCGCAAGAACAGCGGCGAGCGCGGCCAGCGGTATCCACGCTGCGAGCGGCGCCGCGAGAAACATAAACGCCAGCAGGAACACGGCGTGCAGGATGCCCGCGATCGGCCCATGCGCACGCGCGCGCACATTCGTCGCGGTGCGCGCGATAGTCCCCGTCGCGCACATGCCGCCAAACAACGCGCTGGCGATATTCGCCCAGCCCTGCGCGACAAGTTCGCAGTTCGAGCGATGCCGCCGCCCGGTCATGCCGTCCGCAACAACTGCCGACAAAAGCGATTCGATGCTGCCCAGCACCGCGATGGCGATCGCGGCTGGAATCAGTTGGAAGATTTGCGAGACGCTGATGTCAGGCAGTCCAGGGGCGGGCAGGGTGCGCGGAATACCGCCAAATTTGGTGCCGATCGTTTCGACCGGCAGGCCGAACGCCCATGTGACGATCGCGCCGACCGCGACCGCGGCCAAAAGGCCGGGAAATCGTGGCGCAATGCGCCGCAGCACGAGAATGATCGCCAGACACGCCAGCGCGATTGCGGTCGCATGCCAATTTATCGTGTGCGCGGCGGCATACAGCGCGGGGAACTTCGCCAGAAGAGCCGAGGGCTCACTCTCCAGCCGCAGGCCGAAGAAATCCTTGATCTCGCCGGCGAAAATGATGACCGCAATTCCCGCCGTAAAGCCAACAGTCACCGGGTGCGGAATGTATTTGATGTAGGTGCCAAGCCGCAGGTAACCCAGAGCCAGCATTATGACGCCGCCCATGATCGTCGCGACAAGGAAGCCCTGATAGCCGTGCTGCGCGATGATAGCCGCCACTAGCACGATGAATGCGCCGGCGGGCCCGCCGATCTGGAAGCGGCTGCCGCCAAGGGCCGAGATGATGAAACCGGCCACCACGGAGGCGATCAGCCCATGTTCCGGCTTTGCGCCCGACCCGATTGCGATGGCCATGGACAACGGCAATGCGACGATGGCGACCGTCAATCCCGCGATGGCGTCGGCGCGAAAGTTGGCGAACGAGTAGCCCTCGCGAAGCACGGTGACGAGCTTTGGAGTAAACATGTCAGCGAAATCGGCGGGCCGGGGAGCGGGCTCGCGTCCGCGGTTTGCGGCGTGCGTCATGATGTGGGGCCAGTTCGACTCAGTGTTTCTACGGGTATGCTGGCATTGCGCGGGCCCCGGCGTCACGTTTAAAACATTCGCACGCGCGACATGCCAGGTATGGGCGCGTCTCGGAAAGGCTCGCTCATGGTCAAGGCAGTTGTCG
>JAUXWZ010000188.1 GCA_030684835.1 Beijerinckiaceae bacterium | reverse complement strand
CAGCGACGACGAGGACGACGAGTGCATCACGCTGGTGATGAAGGCGAAGCCCCTCTTCCTGTTCATGCACATGCTGTTCCAGAAAGTGGCTGAATTCCCGCCCAAGGACGGCACCGCAAAACAGCTCGCCTATACGCCGCCCGCGGATTTGTGAGGCGACTGCAACATCACAAGGGGCGGCGCCTTTGCCCCTTTATTTATTCCCACTAGGACGAAAGCGAGAGACGAGATGTCGACGAGCCCAATTGCCGCTGATGACGCCAAAGGCCGGTTTGTGGTCGATCCTTACCTCGATTGGGCAAACGGCGAGAGCATCCCGATCCATCAGGATTTCGGCCTCGACCTGCTCGGCATCGAGACGGCGCGTTGGGATCGTTACGACGCGAAGGGCTGTTTTGCTCATTGCCACGGGCGCGGCGACTTCATGGCCAATTACGTTCTTGAAGTGGAGCCCGGCAAGCGTACGCGGCCCGTCAAGCATCTCTACGAAGCTTTCATTTACGTGCTGACGGGCGTTGGCACGGCGAAGATCTGGTTGCCCAACGGCGAAGAGCAACTCTTCGAGTTTGGCATGCACTCGCTGTTCGCCATTCCGCTCAACGCCGAGTATCAGATTTTCAACGGCTCGGGCCGCGATTCCGTGCGGCTGTCGGTGACAAACGACGCGCCAATCGTGATGAACCTCTTCCACAGCGAACACTTTGTCTTCAACAATCCGGGCAAATTCCCCGAGCGCTTCGGTTCTGAGAACCTGTTCCGCGGCGAAGGCGAATTGCTGACGCTGTCGCGCGGCACCGGCGTCGCGCAGCTCAACATCTGGGAGACGAATTTCGTCCCCGACGTGACGAGCTTCAAGCTCTACGAGCTCAACGAGCGCGGCAAGGGCTCGCTCAACGTATCGTTCGTGCTCGCCGATTCGACGATGCACGCGCATTGCTCGCAGATCCCGACGGGCCGTTACAAGAAGGCGCATCGCCATGCGGCCGGCACGCACGTTCATGCGGTGGACGGCGAGGGCTATTCGTTGCTGTGGCACGAGGGCGATTCCGAGTTCAAGGAAATCCCGTGGCGTCACGGCATCATGTACGTGCCGCCGTTCTGGATGTTCCACCAGCACTTCAATACGTGCAGCCGCCCGGCGCGTTATCTGGCGTGCAGTCTCGGCAGCCGCCGCTATCCCTTCATCTCGCTGCGCAAGAAGAGCGCGGAAGGCGGCGGCTCCACCTCGATCCAGAATGGCGGTCGCCAGATCGAACTGGAAGATCAGGATCCGCGAGTCCATCGCCGCTGGCTCGAAGAGATCGCGCGCACAGGCGTGACGTCCGACATGGGCGATTCGTTCGACGAGCCCGCGATCCTTGCGATCCCGAAGGAAAAGCTGACGGGAGTCATCCAGACGCCGCGTTCAATCGGACCTGCGGTCTAGCAGATAGCCGTTTTGAAGCGAGAATTTGCGCGGGCTCCGGCCCGCGTTTTTTTCGTTCAGGGTTTTTCGTCGCTGGCGTCGCTGGTGCGCGCGCGCCGTTCGTCGGCGTTCATCTTTTGCGTAATGTCTTCGAGGCGCTCGGCGGCGGCTTCCACAGCGCGCGCCAGGTCAAAGGTTTGGGCGTCAACCTGCGCGCCGATTTTTTCCTGCTCTCCGCGAATGATCGCCATGTCGGACTTGAGGGTTTCGACCTGCTTGCGCATTTCGGTCAGATCATCGGCAAAAGTGATCGCCGCCATGACGGTGAGGCGCTGGTCGCCGATTTCGCCGAAGGCGGAGCGCATTTCCGTGATCTTGGCGTCGACCTGTTCGGCAAGCGCTTCCAACCGATCTTCTTCTCCCGCGCCGCAGGCCATGCGGAAAGCGCGTCCGGCGATGGTGACATTCACATGAGCCATCAGGGCGCCTCCGCCACGCTTTTTGCCGGCGGGTTTTCCAATTGGTTCGGATCAATCGAATCGACCAATTCGCCGAGCATGGATTCCGCACGCTCCAGCCGGTGGGCGACATCGGCGTTCGCCAGCGCAAGCGTTCTGTTTCGCGCCAGTGCGCCGTCAAGTTCCGCAGCGAGCCGCGCCCGGTCATCCTGCATGACGCCCAGTTCCTCTTCGAGGTCCGCGCGAACGCGATTGGCGGCCGCCCGGCGCTCGTCCGCGGCTTCCAGGCTCTCCAGCGCGTGAGCGAGTCGCTTTAGCGCTGCGTCGAGTGGGTTTGGCGACGTCATCGAAATCTCACTATTTCGCATTAGCCTTCGGGAGATGGGGATGGTCAACGACGATATGCCGTCTTGCCCACAGAAGTTTCGCGTCAAGCTTCCAATGCGGACCAGAATCAAGGGTCCGCGCCTTTCGCCGGAGGGGCTGAAGTGTTATCAGGTGCCCATTCAAGCTACGTCCGGCCTCTTCAGGCGTCTTCCGCGGGCGGGCCCCCATCGGAATATGCTCATGACCGTCTCGCATGAATCCATGGCCAACGCGATTCGCGCGCTTGCCATGGACGCCGTTGAAAAAGCCAAGTCCGGCCATCCGGGCCTTCCCATGGGCGCCGCGGACATCGCGACGGTTCTCTTCACGAAAGTTCTGAAATACGACGCCAGCGACATGCGCTGGCCGGATCGTGACCGCTTCGTTCTGTCGGCGGGTCATGGCTCCATGCTGCTGTACGCGCTGCTGCATCTGACGGGCGAACCGTCCATGACGATGGACCAGATTCGCAATTTCCGGCAGCTTCATTCGCTGACGCCCGGTCATCCTGAAAATTTTGTCACTTGCGGTATCGAGACGACGACCGGGCCGCTGGGCCAGGGCCTCGCCACCGCCGTGGGCATGGCGCTTGCCGAGCGGATGTTGAACGCTGAATTTGGCGACGTCGTCGATCATCACACCTATGTGCTCGCCTCCGATGGCGATTTGATGGAAGGCATCAGCCACGAAGCCATCGCTATCGCCGGGCACCTCAAGCTCAACCGTCTGATCGTTTTGTGGGACGACAACGGCATTTCCATTGATGGGCCGCTGTCGGTTTCCGATTCGGTCGATCAGCTGAAGCGGTTTGAAGCCACCGGCTGGGACGCCGTGCGCGTGGACGGGCACGATCAGGCCGCGATTCTCGCTGCTGTAGAGACTGCGCAAAAGTCGGGCAAGCCGACGCTCATCGCATGCAAGACGACCATCGGATACGGCGCTCCCAAGCGTGCAGGCACGTCCAAAAGCCACGGCGAACCTCTCGGGGCGGAAGAAATTGAAGGCGCGCGCAAGGCGCTAAATTGGCCGCATGAGCCCTTCTTCGTGCCGCAGGATATTCTGGACGCCTGGCGGGCCGCTGGCAGCCGTGGCGCCGACGCCAAGGCCGCGTGGCAGAAAAAGCTGGCGGCGATGGAAGCCGGCAAGCGGATGGAATTCGAGCGCCGGCTCGACGGATTGCTGCCGCTGCATCTGAAATCGGTTGCGCAGCATTACAAGGAAGAACTGGCGAGCAAGCCGGTGGAAGTCGCCACACGCAAGGCGTCCGAAATGGTGCTGGCCGAGATCGCGCCTTATGTGCCCGAACTTATCACCGGCTCCGCCGATCTCACGGGCTCCAACAACACCAAGGTCGCGGCGACGCCGGCGATTTCGCCTGGCAATTATGCGGGCCGGTTCGTGCATTGGGGTATCCGCGAGCACGCCATGGCGGCGGCGTTAAACGGCATGGGCCTGCACGGCGGGTTCATTCCGTCGGGCGCGACGTTCCTGGTGTTTGCAGACTATATGCGTCCGGCGTTGCGGCTTGCCGCGCTCATGGGCGTGCGCCACATCGAAGTGCTCACCCATGACTCGATTGGGCTCGGCGAAGACGGGCCGACGCACCAGCCGGTGGAGCATCTGGCCAGCCTGCGGTGCATTCCAAACGTGAACGTGTTCCGTCCCGCGGACGCAACCGAGACGCTCGAATGCTGGCTGGCGGCGCTCGAAGCGCGGCGCAACCCCTCGGTTCTTGCGCTGACGCGCCAGAATTTGCCGGCTGTTCGCACGACGATGGTGGAAGAAAACCTTAGCGCCGGCGGCGCCTACGAACTCTCGCCCGCGAAGGGGCCCGCGAAAGCGTCGATCTTTGCATCGGGCTCGGAAGTCCATATCGCGCTGGACGCTCAGAAAATTCTTGAAGATCAGGGGATCGCGACGCGGGTCGTGTCCGTTCCATGTATGGACCTGTTCTTCACCCGTCCCGAGAGTGAGCGCCGAGTCGTCGTTGGCGATGCGACAATCAAGGTCGCTGTCGAGGCGGCTGTGAGAATGGGTTGGGATTCCATCATCGGCGATGACGGAATCTTCATTGGAATGGAAAGTTTCGGGGCCAGCGCCCCTTATAAGCAACTTTTTGAACATTTTGGGATTACAGCCAAGGCCGTGGCAGGCGCTGTTGCCGATCGGCTGAGACGCTGACCGGACGCCGCCCCCGGAGCGGATAACAGGAGGAGAGAAGAATGGCAGTGCGTGTCGCTATCAACGGGTTCGGTCGTATCGGACGTAACGTCCTGCGGGCCATTGTGGAATCGGGACGCACGGACATCGAGGTCGTGGCCATCAATGATCTGGGCCCGGTCGAGACGAACGCCCATCTTCTGCGCTTTGATTCAGTGCATGGCCGTTTTCCGGGCGAAGTGAAGGTTGACGGCGATACGATTGACGTCGGCCGCGGCCCCATCAAGGTCACCGCAATTCGCAATCCGGCTGAATTGCCGCATCGCGAGATGAACGTCGACATCGCGATGGAATGCACCGGCATTTTCGTGACGCGAGACAAGGCCAAGGCGCATCTGGACGCGGGCGCCAAGCGTGTGCTTGTTTCCGCGCCCTGCGATGAAGCTGATCTGACGGTCGTTTTTGGCGTGAACCATGACAAGCTGACGAAAGACCATCTGGTGGTCTCGAACGCCTCATGCACGACGAACTGCCTGTCGCCCGTCGCCAAGGTGCTTAACGACACCGTCGGCATCGAGCACGGCTTTATGACGACGATCCATTCCTACACCGGCGACCAGCCGACGCTCGACACGATGCACAAGGATCTCTATCGCGGCCGCGCTGCGGCGCTGTCGATGATCCCCACGTCGACGGGCGCTGCGAAGGCCGTTGGCCTCGTGCTGCCGGAACTGAACGGCAAGCTTGATGGCGCCGCCATCCGCGTGCCCACCCCGAACGTCTCTGTCGTCGATCTGAAATTTACGTCGAAAAAGAAGACGTCGAAGGAAGAGATCAACGAGGCGATCAAGCGCGCTGCGGCCCAGGAGCTAAAGGGCGTGCTGGGCTTCACCGACGTGTCGAACGTGTCGATCGACTTCAATCACGATAGCCGCTCGTCGATCTTCCACCTCGACCAGACCAAGGTGATAGACGGCAATTTTGTGCGCGTCCTGTCCTGGTACGACAACGAATGGGGTTTCTCGAACCGCATGGCGGACACCGCCGTCGCGATGGCGAAGCAAATCTGATTTCGACGGGCGCGGCTTTGGCCGCGCCCTTTTTGCATAAGCACGGAGTTCCATTACCCGATGTCCGCTTTCCGCACGCTTGATCAGGCCGATGTGAAAGACAAGCGCGTGCTTGTGCGCGTCGATCTCAATGTCCCTATGGAAAATGGGCGCGTCAGCGACGCCACCCGCATTGACCGTGTTCTCCCCACCATTTGCGAGATCGCGGACAAAGGCGGCAAGGTTGTGCTTCTCGCGCATTTTGGGCGTCCCAAGGACGGGCCCGACGCCGAGAACTCGCTAAAATCCGTCGCGGCCGTTCTGTCCCAACACCTGAAACGCCCCGTCGCCTTCGCGCCCGACTGCATCGGCTCCGTGGCTTCCGACGCAGTCGATGCGCTGAAGCCCGGCGATATTGTGCTTCTGGAGAACACGCGGTTCCACAAGGGCGAGGAAAAGAACGATCCGACGTTTGTCGCGGAACTCGCAAAGCTGGGCGATATCTACGTCAACGACGCCTTTTCCGCCGCGCACCGCGCGCACGCTTCCACCGAGGGCCTCGCGCACCTGATGCCGGCCTATGCCGGACGCACGATGCAGGCCGAAGTTGAAGCAATTTCCAAGGCGCTGGAAAATCCGCAGCGTCCGGTGGCAGCCATTGTCGGCGGCGCCAAAGTGTCCAGCAAGCTCGATCTGCTCGAAAATCTCGTGAAGAAGGTCGACTTTCTCATCATCGGCGGCGGGATGGCCAACACGTTCCTTGCCGCGCAGGGGAAGCATGTCGGCAAGTCGCTGTGCGAGAAGGATCTGCTCGACACCGCGCGCCGCATTCTGGAGGCCGCGAAGACGGCGGGTTGTGAAATCGTGCTGCCGGGCGACGGCGCGCTGGCGAAAGAGTTCAAGGCGCATGCGCCGATGCGTATCGGCGATGTTGACCACGTTGCTGACGATGAAATGATTCTCGATATCGGCCCGCGCTCTATCGCGGACGTCGAGCGGGCGCTCAAGTCGGCCCGGACGCTTGTCTGGAACGGCCCGTTTGGGGCGTTCGAGCTGCAGCCTTTTGACGCCGGCACAAACGCCGTCGCCAAAATGGCCGCGTCCCTTACAGACGCAGGCAAGCTCTTGTCGGTCGCTGGGGGAGGCGACACGGTTTCCGCCTTAAATCAGGCGGGCGTTTCTGATCAATTCACCTATATATCTACAGCGGGCGGCGCGTTCCTCGAGTGGATGGAAGGCAAGTCGCTGCCGGGTGTCGAAGCCATTCGCGCCTGAAGCTTTAGAATATAAACGAAAACGAAAGCGGCGGATGGCACAACATCCGCCCATCGCTCACGGAGAGAGAACGATGCCCCGCATCACGCTGAGACAGCTTCTCGACCACGCCGCCGAACATGATTACGGCGTGCCTGCATTTAACATCAACAACATGGAGCAGGCGCTCGCCATCATGGTCGCCGCTGACAAGCTCGACGCGCCTGTCATCATTCAGGCGTCGCGCGGCGCTCGCCAATACGCCAACGACATCATGCTCAAGCACATGATGGATGCGGTGATTGAAATTTACCCGCACATTCCCGTCTGCGTGCATCTTGACCACGGCAATGAGCCAGCGACTTGCATGACGGCGATTCAGGCCGGCTTCACCTCGGTGATGATGGACGGGTCGCTCAAGGAAGACGGCAAGACGCCGGCCGACTGGACCTACAACGTCGACGTGACGAAGAAGGTCGTCAACATGGCGCATCTGGGCGGAATATCGGTGGAAGGCGAACTTGGCGTGCTTGGGTCGCTTGAAACCGGCATGGGCGAGAAGGAAGACGGCCACGGCGCCGAGGGCAAGCTGTCACATGATCAATTGCTGACCAATCCCGACGAAGCCGTGAAATTCGTCAACGAGACACAGGTGGATGCGCTCGCCATCGCCATGGGCACGTCGCACGGCGCCTACAAGTTTTCGCGCAAGCCCGACGGCGCGGTGCTGGCGATGAACGTGATCGAGGAAATCCATCGCCGCATGCCGAACATGCATCTTGTGATGCATGGCTCGTCCTCGGTGCCGCAGGATTTGCAGGACATCATCAACACGTACGGCGGAAAGATGCCGCAGACGTGGGGCGTGCCGGTGGAAGAGATTCAGCGCGGCATCAAGAACGGCGTGCGCAAGATCAACATCGACACCGACAACCGCATGGCGATCACGGGCCAGATCCGCAAGGTTCTCGCCGAGCATCCGGGCGAGTTCGATCCGCGCAAATATCTCAAGCCCGCCATGGACGCGATGGCCAAGATCTGCAGCGACCGCCTGGAGCAGTTCAACACCGCGGGTCAGGCGCACAAGATCAAGGTTGTGCCCGTCTCGACCATGGCAAAGCGTTATGCGTCGGGCGAATTGAAGGTGAAAGCCGTCTGATCAGCTTTAATCCCGATCGGATTGAGAAGGCCGGGGTTACGCTCCGGCCTTTTTCTTTGCCTGCTTCGGCTATTTCCAAGCCAAATGCCGCAATTAAAAAAGGGGCGGCCCGAAGACCGCCCCTTAGATATTTGCATCCGCCCTTTGAGCCGGGCGGGCGCGGTATTAGAAGCTGCGCTCGACGCGCAGGCGGCCGGACACGTTGCCGTCAGACTGGCGAGTCTGAACGAGGGTGCCCTGGCGACGGACGTCCTGCTCGACGCGAGCGTAGATGACTTCCACGCCGATTTCGAAATCGCGGGTCGGGAGCCATGCGAAGTTGGTGCCGATGTTCCACACCGTTGCGTCGCCGAAGCCAGTCGTGCCGTTCCAGGCGCGGTTGGAAGCGGTGATCGGGGCGTCAAGCTGGCCGTAGGTGGCGAACAAGACCGAACGGTACTGGGGGGTCCAGTAATGCTCGAGAAGGGCGGCGAGGTTCCACGACTTCACCGTCTCGACGCGAGCGTTGACGCCGCTGCCTTCGAAGACGACCGACGGATGGTTCATCGTGAACCCGCCGACGTCACGACGGTAAGCCGACGTTTTCACCGAGGTCCAGTTCGTCGTGTACTCGGTCATGCCGTCCGCGTAAGCGGCCGTCAGGTAGA
>JAUXWZ010000175.1 GCA_030684835.1 Beijerinckiaceae bacterium | reverse complement strand
GGCACTTCAGCGAGCGGCGTGTTGGGCTCTTTCGACAGCGCCTCTTCAAGCGCCTTTATGGCGGCGCGTTCTTCCTCTTCCCACTTCGGAAAATCTTCCTTGATGCGCGCGACCTCGGCCTTCAACTCGTCGGCGCGGGCGGTATTCTTTTCCTTCATCGCCTGGCCGATTTCTTTCGAGGCGGCGTTGCGGCGCTCCTGCGCGACTTGCAGTTTGGCTATTGCCGCGCGGCGCGCGTCATCAAGCGCAAAGAGCGATTGCGCCAGCGGCGGCAGATTGCGGCGCGCGCGCCCCTCTTCAAATTGCGCTTCGTTCTCGCGGATCCAGCGGATGTCGTACATGCGGTGTCGTCCTGATTTGTCGCCGCTTGTTTAGAGCATGAGACTTGAGCGCGCCAGAAGGCAGGCGCATGAGAAAGCCCGGATGGGGTGAGCGCGAATGATCGCCCCGCTATGCCAGCGAAGGCTGGCATAGCGCCGCGGCGGCAAGCCTCACTTGCCAAAACAAAACCGCCGGACTCTCGCCAGGCGGTTTCGTGTTTCAGTAGAAGCGTCGCCTAGTGAGCCACGAGGGCGGCGGCGGCGTCATCGTCGCGGCGCGCCTTGCGAGCGGCGGCGGCTTCCTTTTCCTCGTCCCATTCAATCGCGACGGGGAGGCGCACAAGCGCGTGCTTGAGCACTTCGTCCATCCGCGCCACGGGCACGATTTCCATCGCGTTCTTCACCGAGGCCGGAATATCCGCCAGATCCTTGGCGTTTTCTTCCGGGATCAGCACCTTCTTGATGCCGCCGCGTAACGCTGCGAGCAGCTTTTCCTTCAGGCCGCCAATCGGCAACACCCTGCCCCGCAACGTGACTTCGCCGGTCATGGCAATGTCGCGGCGCACGGGGATGCCCGTGAGGATCGACGTGATGGCGGTCGCCATCGCGATGCCCGCAGACGGACCGTCCTTGGGCGTCGCGCCTTCAGGCACGTGCACGTGAATGTCGCGACGCTCGAACGTCGGAGGCTCGATGCCAAAGGCGATCGACCGCGACCGGACATAGGACGCGGCAGCCGAAATCGACTCCTTCATCACGTCCTTGAGGTTGCCAGTCACCGTCATGCGGCCCTTGCCGGGCATCATGACGCCTTCGATCGTCAGCAATTCGCCGCCAACTTCCGTCCATGCGAGGCCCGTGACCACCCCAACCTGATCTTCCGTCTCCGCCTCGCCGTACCGATACTTCGGCACGCCAAGATACGTAGAGAGGTTTTCGAGGGTGACCGGCACCTTCTTCTTCTTGGACATGAGCAATTCCTTCACCGCCTTGCGGGCGAGGTTGGAGATTTCACGTTCAAGATTACGCACACCCGCCTCACGCGTGTAGCGGCGGATGAGCTCCAGAAGGGCGGCGTCGTCGACGCTCCACTCGGTGGGCGAAAGACCATGCTTGTGCGTGGTCGCCGGGATCAGATGCTTGCGCGCGATCTCGAGCTTCTCGTCCTCGGTGTAGCCGGCGATGCGGATGATCTCCATGCGATCCATCAGGGGCGCAGGAATGTTCAGCGTGTTTGCCGTCGTCACGAACATCACGTTCGACAGGTCGTAGTCGACCTCGAGGTAATGGTCGTTGAAAGACTGGTTCTGCTCGGGGTCAAGAACCTCAAGCAAAGCCGACGACGGGTCGCCGCGGAAGTCCATGCCCATCTTGTCGATCTCGTCGAGCAGGAAGAGCGGATTGGAGGACTTCGCCTTGCGCATCGACTGGATGATCTTGCCGGGCATCGAGCCGATGTAGGTGCGGCGGTGACCTCGGATTTCCGCCTCGTCACGCACGCCGCCAAGCGACATGCGCACGAAGTCGCGGCCGGTCGCCTTCGCGATCGACTTGCCAAGCGAGGTTTTGCCTACGCCCGGAGGCCCGACGAGACACAGGATCGGACCCGTGAGCTTGTTGGCGCGCTGCTGCACGGCAAGATATTCGACGATACGCTCCTTGACCTTCTCCAGGCCAAAGTGATCGTTATCGAGAACAGCCTGCGCGGCCTTGAGGTCCTTCTTCACCTTGGAGCGCTTGCCCCACGGTATCGACAACAGCCAATCGAGATAATTGCGCACGACCGTCGCTTCAGCCGACATCGGGCTCATCTGGCGGAGCTTTTTGACTTCCGCCATCGCCTTGTCGCTGGCTTCCTTCGACAGCTTGGTCTTCTTGATGCGCTCTTCGAGTTCGCCCAGCTCATCCTTACCGTCCTCGTCGCCGAGTTCCTTCTGGATGGCCTTCATCTGCTCGTTGAGATAATATTCGCGCTGCGTCTTCTCCATCTGGCGCTTGACGCGCGTGCGGATGCGCTTCTCGACCTGCAGGACAGAGATTTCGCTCTCCATCAGGCCAAGGCATTTCTCAAGCCGCTTTGCGACAGAGGTCGTCTCGAGGATGTCCTGCTTGTCGACGATCTTGATCGCGAGATGCGACGCGACCGTATCGGCCAGCTTGGAGAAGTCCTCGATCTGGCCAACAGCCGAGACGACTTCCGCAGAGACCTTCTTGTTGAGTTTCACATAGCTCTCAAACTCGGACACAACCGAGCGACCAAGAGCCTCAACTTCAATGCTGTCGCCAACCTCTTCGGCGATCACGGAGGCTTCCGCCTCGTAATACTCGTCGGTGCGGGTGTAGGCCTTGACCGACGCGCGGGCAGCGCCCTCCACGAGCACTTTCACGGTGCCGTCTGGCAGCTTTAGCAATTGCAGAACGGTCGCGAGCGTGCCTGTGGAAAAGATTGCGTCCGCAGCCGGATCATCCTCGGACGCGTTCTTCTGCGTGGCGAGGAGGATGTGGCGATCGCCCTTCATCACCTCTTCAAGCGCGCGGATCGACTTCTCGCGGCCCACGAAGAGGGGAACGATCATGTGGGGGAAAACGACGATGTCACGGAGAGGAAGGACCGGATAGGTCTCCACAACGCCCGGCTTCGCCAATGCTCGCTTCTCTGCTGTCATTGTTCTTGTCCTGTTGCGGCGCCGCCCGACTCCTTACGGCCGACAGACGGCGGGACGCCTTGCACACAGAAGATCAGATTCGCGCTGCGGCGGGAAACTGTCCAGTGGCCAGACATCTGCCGAAGGCCCAAATGAGGCGCCCCCGGCGGTGAATGAAAAAGGCGGCGTCGACGTTAAGCCGAAGCCGCCCCCGTCACTGAAGAAATGGCCCTCGCCGCTTCCTCTTTCAAGGCGCCGCCAAGATGCTACGGCGCTGCTCGGAAGGAAGGTCTTAAGCTGAAGAAATCAGGCAGACGCGCCTGACTTTTCGGCCCTCTCCGAATAAATGTAGAGCGGCCTCGCCTTGCCGTCGACGACCTCGGGTCCGATCACGACCTGCTCGACGCCCTCAAGGCCCGGCAAGTCAAACATCGTGTCGAGAAGGATGCTCTCCATGATAGAGCGCAGCCCGCGCGCGCCGGTCTTGCGATCGATCGCCTTGCGGGCGATGACGCTGAGCGCCTCGTCCTGGAACGTGAGCTCGGTGTTCTCCATCTCGAACAGGCGCTGATACTGCTTCACGAGAGCGTTCTTCGGCTCGGTGAGGATTGTCTTGAGCGCCGCCTCGTCGAGATCTTCCAAGGTTGCAATGACAGGAAGACGTCCGACGAATTCGGGAATGAGGCCGAACTTCAACAAATCCTCGGGCTCGACCTGACGGAAGATTTCGCCCGTGCGGCGGTCATCTGGCCCCTGTACTTTCGCGCCAAAGCCGATGGATGCGCCCTTGCCGCGACCCGAGATGATCTTCTCGAGCCCGGAGAAGGCTCCGCCACAGATGAACAAGATGTTCGTCGTGTCGACCTGCAAGAATTCCTGCTGCGGATGCTTGCGGCCACCCTGAGGCGGCACGGACGCAACAGTGCCTTCCATGATCTTCAGAAGCGCCTGCTGTACACCCTCGCCCGACACGTCGCGCGTGATAGACGGATTGTCGGACTTGCGCGAAATCTTGTCGATTTCGTCGATGTACACGATGCCGCGCTGCGCACGTTCAACATTGTAGTCGGACGCTTGCAGCAGCTTCAGGATGATGTTCTCGACGTCCTCGCCGACATAGCCGGCTTCGGTCAGCGTCGTCGCGTCGGCCATCGTGAACGGCACGTCGAGGATGCGTGCAAGCGTCTGCGCAAGCAGCGT
Source organism: Beijerinckiaceae bacterium (assembly GCA_030684835.1). Classification (GTDB taxonomy): domain Bacteria; phylum Pseudomonadota; class Alphaproteobacteria; order Rhizobiales; family Beijerinckiaceae; genus Terripilifer. Next base: position 6,294 of record JAUXWZ010000175.1, on the reverse strand, counting down.
CTTGCCCGAGCCCGTGGGGCCGATCAGAAGGATGTTTGACTTCGCCAGTTCGACGTCGTTGTGCTTGGCCTGATGGCCGAGGCGTTTGTAGTGGTTATGCACCGCCACAGACAGCACGCGCTTGGCCTGCATCTGCCCGATCACATAATCGTCCAGCACCTTGCATATCTCGCGCGGCGTGGGGATGCCGTCCCGGCTCTTGACCAGCGAGGACTTGTTCTCCTCGCGGATGATGTCCATGCAAAGCTCGACGCACTCGTCGCAGATGAACACCGTCGGACCCGCAATCAGCTTGCGAACCTCGTGCTGGCTCTTCCCGCAGAACGAGCAGTAGAGCGTGTTCTTCGAGTCGCTTCCGCTGACCTTGCTCATTTTGTTCTCCGTGCAGACCGCCAACCGGAGACCCCGGGAAGACGGCCATTTTCTAGAATATAGGCGGCGGCTTTAAGAAACAGTAGCCTCGACGCCAAACCTAACGCCTAATTCACTCAACGTGATGCGATGCAACCACGGGTTTCGATGGGGATCAAGCGCCACCTCGAAATGGCTCCGGCAGGCTACGCCAAATCATCCCGCCACCATCAACGGTAACGCGAATGTTCCTGATCTTCCAGTGCGTTAGGCATTAACCGCAAGCGACGACAGCCGCTTGCGTCATTTGGTCCGTTCATTCCGAGCGACCCGTCCTAGCGGGCCTCGGTCAACTCTTCGGGACGCTTTTCGATCACCTGGTCGACGATTCCGAACGCTTTAGCTTCATCGGCGGTCATAAAATGATCGCGATCGAGCGTGCGCTCAATGGTGTCGTAGTCGCGGCCCGTGTGCTTCACGTAGATCTCGTTCAGCCGGCGCTTGATCTTGAGGATGTCCTCGGCATGGCGCGCGATGTCGGACGCCTGGCCCTGAAAACCGCCGGATGGCTGGTGAACCATGACCCGGGAATTCGTCAGGCAGAAGCGCATGTCCTTTTCGCCGCCGCACAGAAGAAGCGAACCCATGGAGGCCGCCTGACCGATGCAGAGTGTCGAAACCTTCGGGCGGATGAACTGCATGGTGTCGTAGATCGACAGACCAGACGTCACAACGCCGCCGGGGGAGTTGATGTAGAGGTAGATTTCCTTCTTGGGATTATCGGCCTCAAGAAAGAGGAGCTGCGCGACAACGAGTGTCGCCATCTGGTCCTCGACCGGGCCGGCCAGGAAAATGATGCGCTCTTTCAACAATCTGGAGAAGATGTCGTAGCGGTAGGAGCCACGCGAGGTGACTTCCTCGACGCTTGGGATGATAAACGAGTTATAAATATCAACGGGATCGCGCATCGGGCTCTGTCTCTGGGCCGCGCCGGGCGGCGGCATCCACAACATAGTCAGCAAAACGCGGCGCGCAATGGGCGCCGCGTCTGGAGACTTCTCAGATACTTAGCCGAACCTGAACGAATCAGACCTTTGCGGTCTCGTCTTCATCGTCCTTCATCAGCTCTTCCTTGGAGACCGTCTTGTCGGTGACCTTCGCCTTCGCGACGATCACGTCCACGACCTTTTCCTCGTAAAGCGGCGCGCGGATCTGGGCCACAGCCTGCTGGTTCTTCTGATAGAAGTCCCACACTGCCTTTTCCTGACCGGGATACTGGCGAGCCTGTTCGACGATGGCGGCCGACAATTCGTCGTCGGAGACCGACACCTTTTCCTGCTCGCCCACCTCGGCCATCAGGAGGCCAAGGCGCACGCGGCGCTCGGCAATGCGACGGTATTCCGTGCGGGCAGCCTCTTCCGTCGTGTTCTCGTCGGCGAAGGTCTTGCCGGACTGCTGCTGCTCCTGCTGGACACGCCCCCAGATGGAGGTGAACTCTTGCTCCACAAGCGTCTGCGGAAGCTCGAACGAATAGCGCTTGTCAAGCTCGTCAAGCAGCGACCGCTTCAACTTGGCGCGCGACACTGAATCAAGCTCACGCTGCATGGTGGAGCGAACGGCGTCCTTGAGCTTGTCTAGGCTCTCCATGCCATAGCCTTTGGCGAACTCGTCATCAATAACGAGGTCTCCAGGAGCGGCGACGCCCTGCACGGTCACGTCGAACGACGCTGCCTTGCCGGCGAGATTGGCGGCCTGATAATTTTCGGGGAAACTCACGCTCACGACCCGCGCGTCGCCGGCGGAAGCGCCCATCAGCTGATCCTCGAAGCCGGGGATGAACTGGCCCGAGCCCAGAACGAGGTCGATGCCCTCGCCCTTGCCGCCTTCGAATTCAACGCCGTCGATCTTGCCGATGAAATCGATGGTCAGCTTGTCGCCGGAAACGGAGGCGCCTTCCTTCGCGTTGAAGGGACGCGACTGGGACGCCATGCGATCCAGCGCCTGCGCCACGTCTTCGTCAGGAACGGCCACGACGGGACGCTCGAGAGCGATGTCGTCGAAGGTTCCGATGTCGAACTTCGGCAGGATTTCAATATTCACGGTGAAGGCGAGATCGCCAGCGACTTCGATCGCCTTCTTCACGCCTTCGTCGCCGCCGTCGATGTCGATCTTGGGCTCGTTGGCGAGACGCAGGCCGTTGTCCTCGACGATCTTGCGATTCGCCTCGTTAACGGCGTTCTGCAGAACGTCGCCCATCACCTGCTTGCCGTACATCTTGCGCATGTGCTCCATCGGCACCTTGCCCGGACGGAAGCCGTTGATCTTGACCTTGTCCTTCATGCTCTCGAGTTCGCCCTCGAGGCGTTTGGCGAGATCCTCCATGGGAAGCACGACTTTATAGGCGCGCTTGAGGCCTTCGGAGAGGGTTTCGGTGACCTGCATCTTGCTCTGCCTTCTTCAAATCCTGCGCCCAAAGCGGGCCGGGCCCGCTCACTGGCTTGACGTTCGGGATGCGGCGAGCCTCGGAGCATGGTGCGGGCGGAGGGACTCGAACCCCCATGCCTTTCGGCGCTGGAACCTAAATCCAGTGCGTCTACCAGTTCCGCCACGCCCGCGCCCAAGGCGGAGAACCCGCCATCGCGCGCTGCGCCCCGACTGCTTCGCCGCCGGGTGCGGCTCTATAACACGGGCGGCGCGGGATGCGAGGGAAAAATGGCCCCGCCGCACGACGCCCCTGGTCTATTTTATCATCGAGTTTGGCAGGTAAAGCGCAATCTGCGGGAAGATGGTCAGCAGCACGACGCAAACCACCATCGCGATGACAAAGGGAATGATACCTCGAAACACCGTCGAAAGCGGCACATCCGGCACCAGCCCCTTCACCACGAAGACGTTGATGCCAACGGGCGGACTTATAAGGCCCATCTCCAGCACGATCACCATCAGCACGCCAAACCAGATCAGGTCAAAGCCCAGCGCATTCACGATCGGAATGACGATCGGAAGCGTGAGCACCAGCATCGAAAAGCCTTCGAGGAACATGCCCAGCGCGACGTAGATCAGCATGATGATCGCGAGGATCACGAAGGCGTTGAGATCGAGGCCGGAAAGAATTTCGGCCACGCGCATGGGTAATTGGCTCAGGGCGAGAAAGGGGCCGAACACGAGCGCCCCGATCAGAATCAGGAAGACCATCGCGGTCGTCTTGATCGTGTCGAGGAGGACGGTCTCAAGCGTGCGCAGCGTCAGGGTGCCATTCCACCAGGCGTAGATGAGCGCCAGAAACGCGCCCACGGCGGCCGCCTCAGCCGGTGTGAAGACGCCCAGATAAATGCCGCCGATGGTGAAGATGACCACAAACATCATCGGCCCGGCGCGCCCCAGCGTCGCCCAGCGCTCACCCATGGTCGCGCGGGGGCCCGCAGGCCCCTGCTCCGGGCGGAAATGAGTCACAATGGCGATGGTCGCAACGAACAAGACCGTCAGAAGAAGGCCGGGGAAGAAGCCGGCGAGAAGCAGACGTCCAATCGATTGCTCGGTCAGGATCGCGTAGACAATGAAGGCCGTGCTGGGGGGAATGAGAATTCCGAGCGTGCCGCCGGCGGCGACCGCGCCCGTCGCAAGTCCGTCATCGTACTTGTAACGCTTCATTTCGGGCAGACAGACCTTGCCCATCGTCACCGCCGACGCAACGCTGGAGCCCGACACTGCCGCAAACCCTGCGCAGGAGACGATGGTTGCGGACGCAAGACCGCCGCGCCAGTGCCCGACCCACGCGTAAGCGGCGGCGAACAGCGAACGGCCCATGCCCGAAGCCGCGGCGAGGTTACCCATCAGGACGAACAGCGGGATGACCGCCAGATCGTAATACGCCGCATATGAATACGGATACGTGCCCAGCGCCATCAGCGCCTGTTGCGGTCCGTTGAGGATGGCAAATCCCACGCTACCGACCAGCAACATGGCGATGCCGATTGGCATCCGCAGGGTGAGCAAGAAGAGCATCGCGAGAATGCCCAGAGCGCCAATCCATTCAGGTGACATCGGTCAGACCTCAGACGTCTTGAGATGGACGCCGCGCGCGGCCCGGATTGCATGTATCAGAAGGACAATGGCGTAGAGAGCGGAGCCGAAGGCGACAACCATGCGGAAAGGCCAATGGGGCATGCGCAACATGTTGCTAATCTGCGTCCACGCATGACGCGTCTCTTCAACCATCTGCCAGGCGATGACCGCAAACAGCGCAGCGCCGGCCAGGTTGACCAGCACCGGCACGAAACGCAGGGAGGGCCTTTCGAGGAATTTCTCGAAGAGTTCGACCCCGATGTGTCCGCCGACCCAGCCGCAATAGGCGATGCCGAGGAAGACGATAAGCGCCATCGAAAATTCAGTGGCCTCAAGCGATCCGCGAAATGGCGAATTGAAAAAGTACCGCATCACGACGTCCATCGTCGTGAACACCATGAGAAGCAGTAAGATCACGCCCGCCAGCAGCGCCATAACGCGCAGGAAACCATCAAAGGCTATCATTCCTTCACCCCGCCCCTAGCTCGCGCCTACCCGCCCTCATGACAAAACAAGCGGAGGAGCCTCAAGCTCCTCCGCGCATTTTGTGCCGTGCGTCTGTTTGTCAGCCGAGCAGGCCATAGGCGGAAACGAGGCCGCGCGCCGGAAGGCCCGCCTTCTCGCCCGTCGCAACTTCGGCGTCGATGTGGGGCCGGAAGGCGTCGAGCCAGCGTTTGCGCTCGGCGGCGTCGAGGGTGATGACTTCGCGATCCTTGCGCGCAGCCGCGACACCAGCGTCGTTCTGCTCGTCGTAGGTAGCGGCGCCCTGGAGGCTGAGCGACAAGCCCGTCGTATCGTCCACGATTTTGCGCAGATTCGCCGACAAGCGATCATACCGGGCGCGGTTCATCGCCACGATGAAGTTTGAACGCCCGAGCGGCGCATTGATGGTGAAGTGGCGAGCCACCTCGATGAGCTTGAAGTCAATCGCCGCCGACATCGGGATCATCGCGGCGTCGACCACCCCGCGATCCAGATTGTTGTAGATCTGGTTGGCGGGCATATCGATAGGCGTCGCGCCGAGCGCGGTCAGCTGCGCCGACTGGGCGGCCGACGGCGTGCGTACTTTCATGCCGCGCAAATCTTCAAGTCTGCGGATCGGCTTTGTCTTGCTCATCAGCGCCGCGGAATCCGAATTCCACAGCATGAGAACCTTGGCGTCCTTGAATTGCGGAGCAAGGAATTTGTCGAAGTTCGCCCAGAGTTTCTTCGTGCCGTCGGCGCCGCTGTCGGCCATTCCCGGCAACTCGGTCAAGGCCATCATCGGAAAATCGCCCGAGGTATAGCCCGGCAATGTGAAGCAGATGTCGGAAATGCCGCGCGCCATCTGGCGGTAAAGCTCCGGCGGCTTGCCGCCAAGCTGCATGGACGGGAACATGCGGACGGTAAGTTCACCACCGCTGTCCTTGGCGATCTTATCCGCCCAGGGCGTGAGCACCTTGGCCATGATGATGTGCGTGTTTGGAACGAAGGTGGCGAGCTTCAGTTCTTCGGCCGCCATGGCCGGCATGATCTGGAAGCCAAGCCCGGACGCGGCGCCCGCGGCAACCGCCCCACTCAAGAAGCCCCTGCGTGTGCTTTCCATGATTTTCCCCTCCCGAAAGCCAAGCCCGACGTTTTCGCCAGACCCTCGCCCCTCCCCGGGCTTCAGACATTCAGTGGATGGAAGTTAGAAGAGAGACAGGGGCTCGCCAAGCCCCTGTCTAAGATTCCATCGCAAAAAGTCTGTTCAGAACTGCATCGCCTGCCCTTCGATGGTGAGCCGGCGCATCAGGCGGGGCTCTTCGCGGGGGAAGTCGTTGCGGGCGTGGATCGAGCACCAATTGTCCCAGATCACCATATCGCCCAGCGCCCACTTGTGCTCGTAAACGATGCTCG
>JAUXWZ010000166.1 GCA_030684835.1 Beijerinckiaceae bacterium | reverse complement strand
ATACCACCGGATGATCGTCTCGGGCTGGACAATTGGCTACGGCGTTCAACACAGACGGGAATAATCGATAGAGCCAGACGAAGAGCAGTCGGTCGACGACGGACAATTTCGGCTTCGAGGAAGCACGTCGGCGCGTCGCGTTCAACTGATGCCGCAGCATCACGATTTCAGCTTCCAGCCTTGCCTGCGTGCGTCTTGAATGGCGAGACCAGGACATGCAGGAAGAGGCCCAGAAACGCCTTCATAGAGGATCAGCCTACCGGATCTTGTCCCTCAGACCAGTGGATGGAGTATTTGGTATGGACAGGCCGCTCCGGCGGACCTCGTTCAATCATGGACCTGAAGCGCAGCCACCCAATCTGCCAGCCCGCCCAACTGGCGAGCCCCAATACCCCATCTGCTGCTCATATTCATGATATGACTCTCCCGTTGCGGCAGCGAGAAAAGATGTCGACCACGGCGTCAGTTTGTACGACGTCGGCGAACTGCCGATCCATGTCGAACAGGCTGATGGCGTGCGAGACCGGTATCCGATCGAATACCGCATCCTGCGGCACGATGGTCCGGAAGTTGTAGGAGGACGAGTCGAACACGGTCGCCCTGACGCAATTCGAGGTCGCGCCGCCGCACACAACTACCGTGTCGACGCGCCGGCCGACCAGGTAGGCCAGCAGTGGCGTGCCAAAGAAGCCGGACGGCTTCTTTTTTACAAACACGATTTCACCCGGTTCAGGACCAAGTTCCGGGATCAGTTCAGCGCCTGCTGTGCCGTCGAGGCACCAGTTTTCGGACTGCAGAAGGTCGCGCTTGCGTCCGTAGACGCCGATGTCGGAGCCGGTTCGGTCCAGCGTGAAGCGACTAAAAAACACCGGGACGCCGCCCTTGCGTGCAGCCTCGACGAGGCGGAGGATTTGGTCGACCGCCGCCCATCCCACGGCACCGCAGGAAGAGGGATATTCGCCTTCAGTCCCGCCGCGCTCCCCAACCATATAGCGCTGGCAGTCTATTGCCACGAGCGCCGGGCATTCGCCGAATCCCATGCGCCGTCCGAACCGAGCCCGAGCCATCACCTGGCGATCTGCTTCTCCAATATAGGCTTCCCAGAGAGGCTTGTTCATATGACGCCTTTGGCCTTTAGGTCGCAGAGTTCACCCTCCGTGAACCCAAGTTCCCGGCCAAGGATATCGGCATTGTGGGCGCCCAGCTTTGGACCGGCATGGCGGACTTGCCCAGGCGTGCGCGACATGAACGGGAAGGAGTTTTGCATCTTAACAGACCCGAGTTCCTCGTCCGGCACATCGATCACGTCTCGGCGAGCAAGATAATGAGGGTCTTCGAGAATCTGGGCAATGTCATAGACAGGGGCAATCGCGCCCTCGTACTTCTCGAAGGCCTCCAGTACCTCGGCAAGGGTATGACGGCCGATCCAGCCGCCCACGATCCCATCGATTTCTTCGACATGCTTGACGCGGCCGCGGGCCGTCTTGAAGCGTGGATCGGTGGCGACCTGGGGGCCTCCGGTCAGTGTCAATACCCTCTCGACGATTGAGGGCGCGGAGGCAGACAGCGCCACCCAGCGCCCCTCCTTGGTCTGGTATGCATTGCGTGGCGCATTGTTGATCGAGCGGTTGCCGGTGCGGCCCTGGATCACGCCGAGCTGATCAAAGAGGGTTGGCTGGTAGCCTAGCAGTGCGAAGATCGGCTCATAGAGTGAAAGGTCAATGAATTGGCCTTTGCCGCTGCCTTTGGCGTCGCGCTCGTAGAGCGCGAACATGGTCGCGAATGTGCCATAGTGAGCCGCAATGCCGTCAGCGAGACCGAACGGGGGCAGGGTCGGAGGGCCGTTCGGCATGCCCGTGATGTGGGCGAAGCCGCTCATAGCCTCAGCCAACGTCCCGAAGCCCGGCTTATTGCGATAGGGTCCCGTCTGACCAAAGCCGGTGACACGCACCATAACAAGGCGCGGATTGATGGCCGACAATACGTCCCAGCCAAGTCCCCACTTCTCAAGGGTACCCGGGCGAAAATTCTCGATCATCACGTCGGCGCCTGCGACGAGCTTCTTGAAGATCTCGCCGCCCACCTTGAGGTCGAGGGTGACGCAACGCTTATTGCGACCCACGACCTTCCACCAAAGTGGCACGCCGTCCTTTTGGTAGCCGGTTTTGCGGAGCGCGTCGCCGCTCGGATGCTCGACCTTTATGACGTCGGCGCCGAAGTCACCAAGCAGGCTGGCGATTACAGGGCCGGCGAAGAGGGTTGCCGCATCGATGACCCGCAGGCCGTCCAGGGGCCCACTCACGAGACTGCTTCCAGGAATCTGCGCGCCTCGGCTGCGTGAACCGAGTCGACGAGCTGTCCGCGAAACAGGACGGCGCCGATCCCCCTGCGCTTGACGTCTTCATACGCCATGATCAATGCACGAGCTTCCTCGAATTCCGCTTCCGTCGGGGTAAAGATACGGTTGCAGGGCGGGACCTGGCTGGGGTGGATACAGCTTCTGCCGGCGAAACCAAGATTGCGGGCCTCGGTGGTGTCGGCCTCGAAGGCAGCACGGTCCGAGACATTGGCGAAGGCGCTGTCGAGCGCATCGACGCCGGCTTCGGCGGCTGCCAGGATCATCATTGTGCGGACGGGACCGATGCGGTGCGTATCGTGTCGGATGCCAGTTGCAGCCTTGAGATCGCCGCCTCCGAGCTGGATGGCATTCAACCGAGGACAGGCACTTGCGATCGAGTAGGCGTTGCGGAGTCCTGCCGGCGTCTCGATGGTCGCCATGAGGCGGATCGTTCCTGCAGCAAGGCCTTGCTCCCGCTCCAGATGGGCAAGAACCGCATCAGCCACATGCAGGTCGCGTGGGCTCTCGCACTTGGGGACGTTAACAGTATGGAGTTCGCGAGACGCCACGGCGAGGATGTCGGCGATCATCAATCCCGTATCGAGGGCGTTGACACGGACGACCATGTCCTTGCCGGACCTCGACGCATGGGCCATCAGGAAGGTGGCAATTCTCTCGCGGGCACGGACCTTCTCAGCCTCCGGAACAGCGTCCTCAAGGTCGAACGAAAGACTGTCAGCCTGGCTGGCAACTGCCTTTTCCATCAAATCCGGGCGATTTCCCGGCACGAATAACTTGCTCCGCCTCAATCGCTTCAAGGCCTGTCACCCGGTTTCTGTGCCTAGATGCGATCCTAATCAGCGTTCCAAATATTGTCTACAATTTCTCAGCCAAGGCCAGCATCGCCGGCAGATTGTCGAGAATATGGACTTCGGTTGCGGCCGCGGCTGCGTCGATACGACCGCCGCGCAAGAGGTCGGCAATCCGGCGGTGGTCACCCAGCGAGCGGCTCTTCTTCAGGTTGCGAGACAGCAGTGCATAGCGCAGCGGCTCAGCCATCTCATTAAGGACGTCGAGCGTGCGCTTAAGTGATTCGTTGCCACTCGTGTCAATGATGAGCGTATGGAAGGTGACATTCTCTGCCAGATAACCCTCGATGTTGCGCTGGTCAAAATGCGCCGCCATACGGGCGTTGCTTGCATCGAGTTGAATCAGGAGCGCGTCAAGATTCGCTCGAGCAAGGCATTCGACCGAATGGCGCTCAAGCAAGGCACGAATACGGTAGAGATCCTCGATGTCCTTGACCGAATAGGTCCGCACCCGGAAGCCTCGGCGCGGCGCATGGCTGACGAGGCCGCGGAGTTCGAGGAGCCGCAGCGCCTCTCGGATCGGCCCGCGGCTCACGCAGTACTCGGCCTCCAGCGTCTCTTCGCGGAGCGGCTGGCCGGGCTTGTAGCGGCCGGTGATGATGGCGCGCCGCATCGCCTCCTTCAGGGAATACGGGATGGGTTGTGGCACGTTCAGCCGGAATACGGGTTCATCTTGATCCAGTGCTTGGCTACGTCGAGGCGTCGACAAATCCAGACTCCTTCGCGCTTCATCGCATAGTCCAGGAATCTTGCGAGACCTTCTGCACGGGCGGGCCGCCCGGTAATGCGGCAGTGCAGCCCGATCGACATCATCTTCGGAATTGTCATGCCTTCCGCGTAAAGCATGTCAAACGTGGCGCGGAGATACTCGAAAAAATCGTTGCCGGTGGCGAACCCTGCCGGAAGGCAGAATTTTCCGTCATTGGAATCCATGGTGTAGGGCACAACAAGGTGCGGCCTGTTCTCCACTGTAAGCCAGTAGGGCAGTTCGTCGTTGTAGGCATCAGAATCATAGAGAAAACCGCCCTGTTCAACCAGTAGCCGCCGCGTGTTCGGACTGGGGCCATAGCGGCAGTACCAGCCCTCGGGGCGTTCTCCAGTCAGCTTACGGATGCTCGCGATGGCGCGCTGAATGTGATCGCGTTCCTCGCTTTCCGACAGCCTGAAATGCTCCTCCCAGCGCCAGCCATGGCAACAAATGTCGTATCCCGCTTCGACGATGGCCTGCGCGGCTGGCGGATTGCGTTCCAGCGCCACAGCGCAGCCGAACACCGTCATTGGCAGGCTGCGCTCTTTCATGATGCGATGGATGCGCCAGAAGCCGACCCGACTACCGAATTCGTACATCGTCTCGAAGGCGAGATCGCGCTCGCCCATGGGCAGGCGCCCCCCGGGGGCTTCCGCCAGACCGACCTCGACCCGGTTGTCTCCGTCGAGGATTGAGTATTCAGATCCCTCCTCGTAATTGAGGACGATGTTGACGGCAATCCGCGCGCCTCCAGGCCATTGGGCCTGAGGCGGGTGGCCAGCATAGCCGATGAAATCGCGCATCGCTTTGGTCTGCCCCCGATTGGTGGTCCGCGGATTATGAAATAGTTGGCCGGTGTGGTTCGCCCTATATGGCGCGCTGGCATTCAGCGTAGGCGGGGCCGACTGGGCACGGCAAGAAGGTTCTCTACGCCGTCCAGCCGATGCATTTTTACTCCGGCGTTGACAGAAGGCGAACTTCGAAGTCCGGTAGATTGCCACGAACAGGTAGAGCCTGCCTCATGGGTGCGAACGTCGGAAATGTCGATATGGAAGTGGCCGATTGGATAGGTCTTGAACTTGCGCTTGTCCGGTCTGTCGCCCTCGACTTCCGGCAGACGGGAGATGCAGTGGCGCTGCAGGCAGCGATGCAGCGACGACTGCGACAGCGTAGCCTGCAGCGCACAAAAGCAGTCATCAAGCGGCAAGAGTGTGTGCCGGCGAAAGGCGACGACGATTGCCTCGTCTTCGATCGACAACACCGTGGATCTCGGCGCTTTCGAACCAGTCGGCAGATTGGCGACTGAGCTACGCTTCTTCCATTTGGCGACGGTCTTCTGGTTGATCCCGTAGCGTTTGGCCCAACGCCCCAGGCTCTTTTGACTATGCTGTATTGCTCGACGGACGTAAGCGGTGTTCTGAGGCCGCCTATCTGTCGGGTTGTTGATCTGTGATGGTGCTGATCCTGCTGTGAGATTGGGATCGGCTTGTGTCTAGACTTGAACCTACGCTTGAGCCTGAGCGCCGGGTCCGGCGCATCGAGGTG